>NZ_FCOK02000030.1 GCF_001544555.2 Caballeronia udeis
GCCAACCGCAGCATTCCAACCCTCAGAACCCTGCCGCTTTCGCGTCGCTGCATCTGCAGCACAGAAACGAGATTATGAAGAATCTTTTTCTCCTTGTCAACAAGTTTGTTAGCGTTTGCTTTCAAACTTACCGATTTTGGAGACCGCCTGTTTCTTTAGCGGTCCTCGTTGCGAAACGAGGAGACGAATAGTAGGCGATGGCGCCAACTAAGGCAAGGGCATCTTCAAACTATTTTCGGGGAAACCCTTAATGGCCCTTCGTCAGCCCCATTTCGTCGATGGGAACGGCTTCCGACATGGCCGCATAGCCCGCGTCGCTGGGATGGATATGGTCGCCGCTGTCATAACGCCGCTGGAGACGGTCGGGATGAGCCGGGTCCCGGAGCGCCCGGTCGAAGTCGATCACGCCATCGAATGCGCGGCTTGAACGGATCGAGTCATTCACTGCCGTCCTGATCGCCTCGCGTTCCGGCGGCAGCGAGGCCGGCGTCAAGGTTGCGCCGTAGATCCGGACACCCCGCTGGTGGGCCTGCGCAATCAGCCGTTGATATCCGCGCAACAGCAAATCGGCGGTGACAGGCGTATGGGGATCGTCGCAATCGAGACCGGCGTGCGGAGGCATCGCGGGGAAATTGATGTCGTTTATACCGATCAGGAGGATCACGGTGCGCACCCCTGGTTGGCGCAGCGCGTCGCGGTCGAACCGGCTCAGAAGCGCATCGCCGTAGCACGGCGACCCGCTCAGCAAGCGATTGCCGCTGATTCCCGCATTCACGACCGCAGTGCCGTCGAAGCCCTTTTGCGTCAGCCGACGCGCCAATGCGTCCGGCCAGCGACGGTTCGCGTTCGGCGTGGAGCGCATGCCGTCGGTGATGGAGTCCCCGATCGTCACAATCGCGCGGGCCGGCGCGGTATCGACGGAAACACTTGTCAGCCACACAAATTGCGTAAAGCGGGTGCGAAACGCGACGGCGTCGGTATCGGAGGAATGGTTGCCTGGCGCCGATACGTAATTCGTCTGGTTCGCCACCCTATGCCATCCGGTCATTCTTTGGCCTGCCCCCATATAAGTGCTGACGGCGAGCGGTTGGTGGGCAACAACGTCGAAGGCGATCGGGTCGCTGTCCAGCTGGCCGCCCGGCGCGACGGTCACGCCCGCCTTGCCGCCGAACGTCACGGCACGGCTCGTTCCTGTACGGGTCGCCGCCGCCGTGCCGGATACGGCGCGCGCCACTTGCACGCTCTCGATCACCAGCGGCGCAGTGCCATACACATTGCTGAAGCGCAGCCGAACGTGCTGGCCGTCGATGGTGGGATACACAATCTGCCGAACCGTCCGGCCGCCAATCTCAGGCGCGCGATACAGCGCCGGCAAATCCGCCCGCTGCGGAATCGCCTGTAACGCCGTCCCCCACGCGCTGACCCAGTGTTCGGCCGGCGCGTCGTCGGCGAGAGCGCTGGCGGATGGCAGCAGGAAAGCAAACAGTGTCGTGGCGGCAACGGCGGAAATGGCGCGAAGGTTCATCGGGGAACGGGGGGTTTTTTGGGGAAAAAACGATTGTGCCTGAATGGGCAAACCAGGCGCTTACAGTTCGGCGGATGATTCACGGCTACGTATGGACCGCTTGATCCGGGCTCGCGGCATGGCTAACGGGCACGCCGCCGGGGCGTTACCCGTGGACAAGGGTACGCACGATGCATCGTGATGGCATCGGATCAGCGCCTGCGTCCACTGTCCACCAACGGTAAATGTCCAAACGGACGTGCTTTCGGGGCGGTCGAAATCCCTCCGGCCCACTCCGAAGCGGATCCATCGGATGCCTTTTGTCGTCGAAAATCGGACCATTTTGTGAAAAGCCCTCAGAATGTCGGCATTCCGCCTCGCGGTTCTCACTTTGTCCGGTACTTATTCAGCATGCATTCCAAAACTTCTCCCAGCACCAGCGCCGCACCCTCCCAGATCCAATGGGAGGAAAAAGGCGAGAACCTTTCGGCGCTCTGGCACTCGGAAAGCGGCATCGCGCCGCCCAAGCGGGTCGTGATCGGCGATGACCAGATGACCGCCGATTCAGCGTATCGGCTGGCTTGTGAAGGCACGGCCATTCTCTGGCGCGGCGATTTTCAGAACGCACGCCAGTTGTTGCAGGCAGTTGCGCGACGCATCGAAACGCGGCCGAAAAAGTCCGCCAAAGCGAAAGCAAAGGAACGCAGCACCGCCCCCGATGCACCGCCGGCCGCGCCGCCCGCCCCCGCCGAGGCGTTCAACTTGCATCGGCTCGCCCAGTCGCAGCGGGCGCGCACGCTCGGCATGCTGCTCTTGCCGCTGGACGCGGAGTACGCCATTCCGCTGCGGCGCGCGCCCGTTGTGAAGGAGGCGTGTGAAGAGGCGTATGGCGCGGCCATCGGTGAGTCGGTTGTTTCGCTGCGGGAGGTGCTTGGGCTCGTCGGCGCACATGAGTGGCGCAAAAAGGGCGTCGACGTCGAGGCGCTCAGCGCGCGGATTCATCCTTACTACGGCGTGTTTTCACCGGTTCGCGGCGAGTACATCAAGCTGGTGGCGGATCAGCCGCTGCCATCGAAGGAACTGGCTTTCGATATTGGCACCGGAACGGGCGTGCTCGCCGCCTTGCTGGCCCAGCGCGGTGTGAAGCGCGTGATCGCGACGGAAATCGATCCCCGTGCGCTGGCCTGCGCACGCGAAAACATCGAATTATTGGGGTACGAGCAGCAAGTGAAGGTGCTCGACGCCGATCTGTTCCCCGAAGGCCGCGCGCCGTTGATCGTCTGCAATCCGCCGTGGCTGCCGGCCCGGCCCAGTTCGGCTATTGAACACGCAATCTACGACCCGGAAAGCCGCATGCTGCGCGGATTTCTCGATGGCCTCGCCGCGCATCTGACGCCGGGCGGCGAAGGCTGGCTGATTCTTTCCGATATAGCTGAACATCTTGGCTTGCGAACGCGCGCGGAATTCCAGGAGTGGGTCGACCGCGCCGGTCTGAAGACGGACGGCCGCATGGATATTCGTCCGCATCACCCCCGCGCCGCCGATAAAACCGATCCGCTCTATCACGCGCGTTCAGCCGAAGTCACGTCGTTGTGGCGGCTTGTGCCGGCTTGAGTTTCGCTTCGGCGCCGTCCGTCCAGGCCAGGCGAGCTTTACGCCTGCGTTAGATAAGCCAGCGCCGCTTCTCCCGCGACCAAACCGCTCGCGAAACACGCTGTGAGCAGGTAACCGCCGGTCGGCGCTTCCCAATCCAGCATCTCTCCCGCGCAGAAAACGCCGGGCAGCGCGTCGAGCATCAAGTGCGAATCGAGCGATTCGAAGGTCACACCTCCCGCACTGCTGATTACCTCGGCGATGGGCCTTGGGCGCGCCACGGTCAGTGGCAACGCCTTGATACGTTGAGCGAGGCGCGCGGTATCGACGAAATCTTCCCGGCTCAGCACCTCTCGCAGCAAACCCGCCTTTGCGCCCGTCAGGTGCAAGCGGCTTTGCAGATGGCTCGACATGGAACGCGCACCGCGCGGATGCGTCACTTCAACGTGAACCCGCTGCGGCGTCAGAGCCGGCAGGAGATCAAGGAAGAACGTGCCATCACCCCCGGCTAAACGATCGCGAATGCGGGCGGACATCGCGTAAATCAGGCTGCCTTCAATACCTGTTGATGTCAGCAAACATTCACCCGCGCGCCAGTCGATGTCACCGTCTTCACGCGGCAAGCCGATGGCCACCGCTTTCAGCGGCTCGCCCGCAAAACGGCTGCTGAAGTGCTCGCTCCAGTCAATATCGAAACCGCAGTTGGACGGCACGAAGGGCGACACGCCCACGTTGCGCGCTTCCAGGTACGGAATCCACGCGGCGTCCGAGCCAAGTCGCGGCCAACTCGCGCCACCTAGCGCGAGCACGACGGCATCGGCTTCGACCGCGCGCTCTCCTTCCGGCGAGGCAAATCGCAGAATCCGCAAAGCTTCGTCGTCCCAGCCAATCCACTTATGCCGCATATGCAACCGAACGCCCGAGCCGCGCAGGCGATGCAACCAGGCACGCAGCATGGGCGCGGCTTTCATATCGGTGGGAAACACGCGACCCGAACTGCCGACGAAGGTGTTCACGCCCAATCCGTGAACCCACGCGCGTAACGCGGTGGCATCGAAACGGCGCAGCAGCGGTTCGATATACGGCCGGCGCTCCGCATAACGCGAGAGGAATGGCTCGGTGGGCTCGGAATGCGTGAGATTCATGCCGCCCTTGCCGGCCATCAGGAATTTGCGGCCGACCGACGGCATGGCGTCGTAGAGATCCACTTCCGCGCCGCCCGCCGCCAGCGCTTCAGCAGCCATCAAGCCAGCAGGGCCGCCGCCGATAACGGCAACGCGTACGCGACGAGTTTCTGAGGAGGACGGGGACGGCATGCGGGAACACGATTGGAAGCGAAGCCGCATTGTCGCATTGGGCGTCGGCGAACCGTGAACGGCTCATGCCAGGCCCGACCTGAGTGGGCCACATCGCCCGCTGCATAATCTGGCGGCAACGCTCAACAGGGAGATGTCGATGCGAATCGAGTTCGGGCGAGTGCACGCGTTGATCGCACGGGAGCAATTGACTGTCATCACCAGCAGCGCTTCGCTGAAAGCAAATGAGAGTGCCGGGCCGAGCGCGATTATCGCGTCAGAAGGGGGCGATTTCCTGGAGGGCCAACTGGATCGGGTAAATGAGGCGTACACGCAGCACCAGTTACGACACTTGCAACTGGTGCACTACCGTATCAACGAACTCGGCGATATCCAGACCGAGCCACCGCAGCACGGAGGTTTGACGGATTTCGGCGCGCAGGTGGTCAGACGGTGCAATGACCTTGGGATCGTTGTCGATGTTGCGCACGGCACGTTCGATCTCGTTAAACGTGCGGCGCCGGTATCGTCGAAACCGTTGGTGTTGTCACACACGGCGCTATCCGCGCATCCCGGCGCCCGGAGCCGGCTGATCAGCCCCGATCACGCCCGCGCCGTCGTAGATACGGGTGGCGTGATCGGCATCTGGCCAAGCTCGGGGACGTTCCGCGATCTGCAGGGGATGGCCGAAGGCGTCAAGCGGATGGCCGATCTCGTTGGGGTCGACCATGTAGGCATGGGCACGGACATGCTGGGCTTTATTTCTCCGCCGGTTTTCACCCACTACGGCCAGTTGCCCGATTTCGCGAACCAGCTCCTTGCAGCGGGGTTCTCGAACGAAGAGACCGGGAAGATTCTTGCGGGAAATTACAGGCGAGTGTTCGAAGCGAGTGTTGGGTAGACGGTGGCGGGATGGGGAAACGGGTGTTTTCACCTGCCTTGATCTAGCGGTCCTGCCTTGTGTCCCACACTCGCAAGATCACGATCCTGTCGGGCTTCGCTGCGTACGCTGGAATAATTTCGTAATAGTGCTCGTAGGCCCCGCCCAGAACTACATTCTTATGAACCTCGCGCGCGGGCGGTCCATCGTAGCCGTCGAGCGCCTCTCCAATTCGATGTTCACCGGGTGTATCCAATTTTTTCGCAGTATCGAGCAGTGCTTTTATCACGCGCGTAGCCTTCTCCGCGTTCGCGAGCGACTTCAGAAAATCTCGGATTGCGCCAACATCAGACGCGGCTCGGTTCGTCAGTTCAACGCGGACACTCATGCCTTAGGTACCGGCCGCTCACTCAATGTGTCAAGGCTATCCAGCCACTGATCCATCGCTTCCATACTCACTGTGCGGCCACCATCCACGTCATCCAAACCCTCGCGGATGGCTTTGCGGCGATCTCGCTGCGACGCCAGATAAAGGGTCAGCGCCTTCTTCATGACCCATTGGCGGGGCCGTTCGAGTTCAGCAGCCAGTGCATCCACCTCCTCAGCCAAGCTGAGCGGTACCTGAGCGGTTAACGTCTTCATTGCGACCGGCATCGCACACCTCATTATTAAAAAATAATAGACATTACTATGAATTATTATTGTAGACGAAGACGCGTTTCTAGTCAGTCAATGGTCGCTGCGAATTGATATCTCAAAAAATAACTATTAACCGACCGGACGGTCGGCTTATAATTGCGGCACAGTGACTTCCTAGAGCGAGCGATCGTCATGTACACCCAATCCCTCGATATCCCCGGCAACGTGCAGTCCATCGATCCGGAGTCGACATCGCCGGAACTCAGCCGTTTTGACGCCGTGATGGCCGCCGACGGCAAGATCGAACCCCAGGACTGGATGCCCGAGGCGTATCGCAAGACCCTGATCCGTCAGATCTCGCAGCACGCGCATTCGGAAATTGTCGGCATGTTGCCCGAGGGCAACTGGATTTCCCGCGCGCCGAGCCTGAAGCGCAAAGCGATCCTGCTCGCGAAAGTGCAGGACGAAGGCGGCCACGGCCTCTATTTATATAGCGCGGCGGAAACCATGGGCGTGTCGCGCGATCAACTCGTCGATGCCCTGCACGCCGGTAAAGCCAAGTATTCGAGCATTTTCAATTACCCGACACCCACCTGGGCGGATGTCGGCGTGATCGGCTGGCTGGTGGACGGCGCTGCGATCATGAACCAGATCCCGCTCTGCCGCTGCACCTATGGCCCGTATGCGCGCGCCATGATCCGCATCTGCAAGGAAGAGTCGTTCCATCAACGGCAAGGTTTCGACGCGCTGCTCTCCATGATGAAGGGCACGGAAGCCCAGAAGGAAATGGTCCAGCAGGCAGTGGACCGCTGGTGGTGGCCGGTGTTGATGATGTTCGGCCCGAGCGACAAGGATTCCATCCACAGCGGGCAGTCGTTCAAATGGGGCATCAAGCGGATATCGAATGATGATTTGCGGCAGAAATTCGTCGATGCCACCGTCGAGCAAGCCAGGATTCTCGGCGTCACGCTACCCGATCCCGATCTCAAATGGAACGAAGAGCGGCAGGCGCACGACTACGGCGAGATCGACTGGGAAGAATTCTGGCGCGTCGTGAACGGCGACGGCCCTTGCAACAAGGAGCGCCTCGCCACGCGAGTCAAGGCACACGACGACGGCCTCTGGGTTCGCGAAGCCGCCCTCGCCTACGCCGCCAAACAAGCCGCGCGTGCGCGAAAGCAAGCTGCATAAACGAAGGAGCGAAAAATGAATAGCGAATGGCCGATCTGGGAAGTGTTCGTGCGCAGCAAGCAGGGTCTTGACCACAAGCATTGCGGCAGCCTGCACGCGCCCGACGCACCCGCGGCACTGCGCATGGCGCGCGATGTCTACACGCGGCGCCAGGAAGGCGTGAGCATTTGGGTGGTGCCGTCGGCGGCGATCACGGCCTCCGATCCCGCCGATAAAGCCGAGTTCTTCGAACCCGCTGGCGACAAGATTTATCGTCACCCGACGTTCTTCGTGCTGCCCGACGAAATCAACCACATGTGACACGAAGGGTCAAGCCCATGACGACGCCCCAACATCTGTCCTACGTACTGCGCCTCGCCGATAACGCCCTGATCCTCGGTCAGCGCAATGGCGAGTGGTGCGGACACGGCCCGGTGCTCGAGGAGGATATCGCGCTGGCCAATATCAGCCTCGATCTGATCGGCCAGGCACGATTGCTTTACTCGCACGCGGCCACGCTCGACGCCGAGCTTCACGGCACCAGGAAAACCGAAGACGACTACGCATATTTCCGCAACGAACGCGATTTCTGCAATTACACGCTGACTGAGCTGCCGCATACAGGTCCGTTATCGGGCACGGCACGTTCGGATCGCGACTACGCGGTGACGGTCGTGCGCAACTTCCTTTATTCGACGCTGATGGCGCATCTGTGGACAGCGCTCACGCAATCCACCGACGCGCAGCTCGCGGCCATCGCGTCGAAGTCGATCAAGGAAACGCGTTATCACCTGAATCACGCGAGCGACTGGCTGCTGCGTTTCGGCGATGGCACCGAGGAATCGCATCGCCGGACTCAAGCCGCGGTGGATTACCTGATGCCGTACACGCGCGAGTTCTTCAGTGCCGATGACGTGGAAACAAGCATCGCCGATGCGGGTATCGGTCCGCTCACCGCCGATCTGGAAACCGCGTGGCGCGAAGACCTGGATGCGACGCTTGCGCAAGCTACGCTGCAAAAACCCGCCGATGCCAAACATGTGACTACGGGCAAACTCGGCGAGCATTCCGAGCACATGGGTTTCCTGCTCGCGGAATTGCAGAGTCTCGCGCGGCAGCATCCGGGCGCCAGTTGGTGACCTCGATGATGACCACTGCCGAAGCCTTGCTCGATCGTGTATGGGAAGTGCTGGACGCCGTGCCGGACCCGGAAATTCCGGTGGTATCCATCCGTGAGCTGGGCATTCTCCGCGACGTCCGCCGCGCCGCCGACGACACGCTGGAAATCGTCATCACGCCCACGTATTCCGGCTGTCCGGCGATGTACCAGATCGCGGAAGACATCGGCGCTGCATTGAGCGACGCGGGCTTCGCGAATCATCGCATCGAGACCGTGTTAGCGCCCGCGTGGACCACCGACTGGATGACCGACGCGGCCCGCGACAAGCTCAGGCAATACGGCATCGCACCGCCCATGGGCAATTGCGGTTCAAACGAGCACGTGGCGCAAGAGCGGCCGATCCGCTTCGTGCCGCGCGTCGTGGACAAACCCGCCTGCCCGCGCTGCGGTTCATCGCATACCGAACGCCTCGCCCAATTCGGCTCGACGGCGTGCAAGGCGCTGTATCGCTGCATGGATTGCCGCGAGCCGTTCGACTACTTCAAACCGTACTGAAAACGACCATGGCGACTCCGCAATTCCACTCGCTGCGCATCCGCGACGTCCGTCCCGAAACCGCCGACGCCGTCACGGTTTCCTTCGATGTCCCCGAGACCCTGCGCGACGCATTCCGCTTCACGCAAGGCCAGTTCGTCACGTTGAAGACGCATATGGACGGCGAGGAAATGCGGCGCTCATATTCCATTTGCGTCGGCGTGACCGATTACGACCGCGATGGCGAATTGCGTATCGGCATCAAGCGTGTGCGGGGCGGCCGCTTCTCGAACTTCGCCTTCGATACGCTCAAGCCCGGCCACGAAATCGAAGTGATGACGCCCGACGGCCGCTTCTTTACGCATCTGAACGCAGACCATGTGAAGCATTACGTGGCGTTCTCTGGCGGCTCGGGCATCACACCGGTGCTCGCGATCATCAAGACGACGCTGGAAACCGAGCCGACCAGCCGTTTCACGCTGATCTACGGCAATCGCAGCGTGGACGCGATCATGTTTGCCGAGGAACTGGAAGACCTGAAGAATCGCTTCATGAGCCGGTTCTCGCTGTACCACGTGTTATCGGACGATTTGCAGGATGTCGAGTTGTTCAACGGCGTGCTGAACCAGGAAAAGTGCGCGGCATTCCTGGAAGCGCTCGTTCCCGCCAATGAGATCGATGAAGCCTTCATTTGCGGCCCCGGCCCGATGATGGACGCCGCCGAAGCCGCGCTGAAAAGCGCGGGCGTGCCGCCGCAGCAGGTCCACGTCGAACGATTCGGCACGCCGTTGCCCCAAGCAGGTGTGCCGCCCATCGAAATAACCGACGACACGCCGGCTGCGGATCTGGAACTCGTCATCGATGGCAAAAAACGCAAGCTGCGCCTGCCGTATCAAGGCGTGAGCGTGCTCGATGTCGGGTTGAAAGCCGGGCTTGCGCTGCCCTATGCCTGCAAGGGAGGCGTGTGCTGCACGTGCCGCGCGAAGGTCCTGGAAGGCGAAGTGCGCATGGAGAAGAACTACACGCTGGAGCAGCACGAGATTGACGCAGGTTTCGTGCTGACCTGCCAGTGCCACCCGATTTCCGACCGCGTGGTTGTGAGTTATGACGAACGTTGAACGGGGGGTTGGCGGATTGCGCTGATTCGATTCGCTTACACTAGGGGTCGCCCGTACCGAATGCGGCGTGCCGCGCCTTGTCGCCGCACTCGCCGTGCGTCGGGCGGCCTACTTACGTTTGCGGTCACCGTTACTGATGAGCACCATTCACGTTACCAACGGCGACCACGCCGCCGAGATCCTGCGCGAAGCCCTGCAAACAGCGGCCCGTGACGAACGCGTCATCCCGCTGAAGGACGACCTTGCGGTCGGCCAGCTAAGGGGCATAGACGACAACCCGGAAACCCGGGCCTTGTTCTGGCAGCAGGTCCTGATAGAACACAAGTTCGACTTCATATCGAAGCTGAAGGAACAGGACGCACTCTTGCGCGAACTCGCGCAGGACAGCGGACAAGTCGTGATCTGGCATGGCCAGAGCGCCAGTGACCAGCTCACGTTGCGGCGCGTGGCTTATACGTTGCGCAACACGCCACAGCGACTGAACGAAGCCAAGCTCACTCATGACGACCTGCCCCTGGTTACCGCCGCCGACGGCACGATGCAGCGCCGCGGCCGGCAAGACGGCGCGACGGCGGTCGGCATGTTCACAGCGGCCGAACTCGGCGCCAAGCTGCCGACAGCCGCGCCCATTTCGGTGTTGCGCATCAGCCGTCTTGCGCTGGAATGGCAGGAAGTGAAGCAGATCAATAGCGACACCCGCCGATGGCGCGACAACACGTTCGTTTCCGGCACCTTTTCTGATATCGATGAAACCATCCTCCAGATAGCCAACGACGGCTGGCAGGAAGCTCGCCGGCTCGCCGGAGAGGTGATGGGCGCAAGCTTTGGCTTCCTGGTCAGCGATTCCATTGCGCTCTGGCGCTGTCGCGAACTGGTTGCGGCGGGCAAATTGGAGATGCGCGGCGATTTCGCCCGGCTATCCGACGCCCAGTTGCGCCGCGCCGCGCACTAGCCGCAAATTCGCTCCACATTAGAATGCCCGATTGACCCGTACTTCTTCGAGACTCAATGGCCCGTACCAGAGCGCCTGACCACGACACACAACGCGAGCAGATCCTCGAACTCGCCGCCGCCAAATTCGCGCAGACCAGTTACCCGAGCACATCGATGGCTGACCTGGCAGCGGCCAGCGGCACCTCCAAAGCGCGGCTTTATCACTACTACGCCAGCAAGGAAGCCATTCTCTTCGACCTGCTCGACCGCTACACGAAGCGGCTGATGCTGATCATCGCGGAAGTGGAAGGAGCAAGCCAGCGGCGCGGCTTGACCGAGCGCGAGGCGTTCGCCGAGCTGGTCCGGGCGTTTCTGACCGAATACGAGACGTCTCATAGCCGGCACGTCGCATTGCTCAACGACGTGAAATACCTCGAAGATACGCAGCGTGAAATCGTGCTCGAACGCCAGCGTGGCATTGTCGCGGCGTTCGCCCGACAACTCTCGCGCGCTTATCCGAAACGCGCGACCAAGGAAAACCAGACAGCGCTCACGATGATGGTGTTCGGCATGATCAACTGGACATTCACGTGGCTGAAGCCGGATGGGAAGCTGGGTTATCGCGAATTTGCGGAGCAGGTGGTCAGCGTGATCGAACACGGGATGAATGGTGATAGCTAAAATGGTGCATTGCGTCATTTAATTGACGCACACATGTGCAATTCACACAACACGGCATAAATCATTGTTTTATATACATTTTTATTCATAAAACCTGAAAATTAGACGCACTCCTCCACAGTCAATTACGGGTTTTCCCTAGTGTCTCAGTCACGGTTCGGCTAAAATTCGTTTTGCGACGCACCATGTCGTATGACGAATCAAGGAGCCACCATCGTGAACAAGTCTTTCAACCGCCCCACGGCATCGATCTTTGCTGCAGCCGATCGCTTGCAAACGGCTGCCGGTCGTTCGCCCGTTCTCGTTCGTGAGTTGTCCTCGACCGATCGCGAACGTCTCCTCAGCCACTTCCTCACCCTCGACGAAGACGACCGCCTGCTGCGCTTCGGCCAGATCGTGCCGGATCGGGTGATCGAGAACTACGTCGCGAATATCGACTTTTCGCGTGACACCGTGTTCGGCGTATTCGACGAGAAGCTGAACCTGGTCGGCGTTGGCCATCTGGCCTATTTACCGGCCGAAGGCGACAAACGCACGGCGGAGTTCGGCGTGTCGGTGCTGGAAAGCGCGCGTGGCAAAGGCGTAGGTAGCCGGCTGTTCGAGCGCGCTGCCATCCGCAGCCGCAACACGCATGTTTCAACGCTCTATATGCATTGTTTGTCACGCAACTCGACCATGATGCACATTGCGAAGAAGTCGGGAATGAAGATCGAGTATGCGTATGGCGAAGCCGACGCTTATTTGTCGCTCACGCCCGCCGACCAGAGCAGCATCATTGCGGAGATGTTGCAGGAGCAAGCGGCGGTCTTCGACTACGCGGTGAAGCGCCAGGCGCGCCGGACATCGCAAATGTTTCAGGCGTTCATACCTACTGCCGACGCAGCCTGAAGTCGGGGCACAAGTTAGCAAGCATGCGCAAAAGCACGAAAGGCGGCGAAAGCCGCCTTTTTTGCGTCCTGTAGTTTTGGAACGAAGCAAGCCTAGCGAATGGGCAATGCCGTCGTTTCCTTTAAGCGGTCCAGCGAGAAGCTGCTTTTGACGTCGATTACCGACGGATGGTGCAGCAACTCATCCTGCACAAAGCGTGAAAAGTGCTCCATGTCTTCCACCTGGACGCGCAGCAAATAGTCCGTGTCGCCGGTCATCGCATCGCAAGCCACGACTTCCGGCCACGCGCGCACGGCATCGCGAAACCGGTCGGCGTGCGTCGGCGGATTTTTCATCCCCGCCGTTACCGCCGTCCCACCCCGTTTTTCCAGCCGCACGTTCACGTACGCAAGCAAGCCGAGCCCGAGCAGACGAGGCTCCAGCAGCGCCACATAACCACGAATCACACCCGCCTCCTCCAGCCGCCGGATTCGCCGCAAGCATGGACTGGGCGAGAGGTTCACCTGATCGGCAATGTCCTGATTCGACAGCCGACCATTTACCTGAAGAATGGCGAGAATTTTCCGATCGATGGCATCGAGTTCTATCTGAGCCATTTTCTGTCTCCTACACGTATGATGACGGCATGAACGTGCGCCATCGTAGTCAGGCACGATTTAATTCGCAAGCATCCGTCGCACGTCCATCGATAAACTTTGTCCCAATAATCACCGATCTATCCTCACGGTCCAGGAGACGAAAAATGCAGGCGACGACTTGGGACAACCCCGTTGGCACCGACGGTTTTGAATTCATCGAATACACGGCGCCCGATCCGGTGGCGCTCGGGCAGTTGTTTGAGCAAATGGGGTTCACGGCGATTGCCCGTCATCGTCACAAGAAGGTGACGCTGTACAGGCAAGGCGAGATCAACTTTCTGGTCAATGCCGAGCCCGATTCCTTTGCGCAGCGGTTCGCGCGACTGCACGGCCCGTCGATTTGCGCGATCGCATTTCGTGTCGCCGACGCGGGCAAGGCGTACAAGCGCGCACTCGATCTTGGCGCGTGGGGTTTCGACAATAAAACCGGCCCGATGGAACTGAACATTCCGGCAATCAAGGGCATTGGCGATTCGCTGATTTACTTTGTGGACCGCTGGCGCGGCAAGAATGGCGTGGAGCCGGGCAGCATCGGCGACATCAGCATCTACGACGTCGACTTCGAACCCATTCCCGGCGCCGAGCAGAATCCGGTTGGACACGGACTGACCTACATCGACCATTTAACGCACAACGTTCATCGCGGCCGGATGATCGAATGGGCCGAGTTCTACGAACGTTTATTCAATTTCCGCGAAGCGCGTTATTTCGATATTGAAGGCAAGGTGACGGCGGTCAAGTCGAAAGCGATGAGTTCGCCGTGCGGCAAGATCCGCATTCCGATCAACGAAGAAGGCTCGGAGACCTCGGGGCAAATCCAGGAATATCTCGACGCGTATCACGGCGAAGGCATCCAGCACATTGCGCTGGGCAGCGACGATATCTACAGCACCGTCGACAATCTGCGCGGCGCGAAAATCGCATTGCTGGATACCATCGATACGTATTACGAACTCGTCGACCGGCGTGTGCCGAATCATGGCGAATCGGTGGCGGAACTGCGCAAACGCAAGATCCTGATCGATGGCGTGCGGGACGAAATCCTGCTGCAGATCTTTACCGAAAACCAGATCGGTCCGATCTTCTTCGAGATCATTCAGCGCAAGGGCAATCAGGGATTCGGCGAAGGCAACTTCAAGGCGCTGTTTGAATCGATTGAACTCGACCAGATTCGGCGCGGCGTGGTGAAGGACGCCACAACGCCAGGCTGAACGCGCGTGGTTAGAGTCGTAAAAAAACGGGGATCGAATCGATCCCCGTTTTTTATTGCATTAAAAATCCCCAAGCAAATCCTCAAGCGTCGGAGTCGTCCTTGTCATTCGGCGCTTGCTTGTTAGAAACCTGTTCGACCCGAACCTGCGAAATTCGCGGTATGCCGGAGATCGTTGCCTCCGACCCGGCCAGGCCGCCCACGCGAACCGGCGCGTTCATCGCAAAAAATGCTGCGGAAACCATCAAAAAGCTTTGGATGTATCGTTGTTTCACTACTTCCTCCTTCAACTGCGTGCATCGGTATGGCCAGCTATCGCGCTCGTCCTGCCGGCAAAGCCGACACGAACGTGCATCGATCGCGGGTTTGAATGCGCTCGGCACGAGCGGTTCCCCGATGACATCGAAATCCGGCCGTTTTTACACGTCGTAACACCTGTGCAATGTTGAAATTTCTTTTCAGCGGGTTATTACCAGTGCTGAAAAAATGTCAAAACGGGCACACTCAAAATCCCGGCCGACGCGTCCACAAGACGCGAACGCCTTAAAGTGCTTTGGTGATCCCAAACGTTGGCGGAGAGACCCCACAATGAATGCCCCCCTTGACGCGGAACAAAAAGCTTCCCTAGAAGCCGCGCTTAATTCCGTCACCCTCGACGACAAATACACCCTGGAACGCGGTCGCGCGTACATGAGCGGCATACAGGCGCTGGTTCGGCTGTCGATGCTGCAACAAGAACGCGATCATGCCGCTGGACTCAACACCGCCGGTTTCATTTCCGGCTATCGCGGTTCCCCGCTTGGTGCACTCGATCAACATCTGTGGAAAGCGAAGAAACATCTCGCTTCGCATCAGGTCGTATTTCAGCCCGGCGTGAATGAAGACCTCGCGGCCACGGCCGTGTGGGGCTCGCAGCAGGTCAATCTTTATCCCAGCGCCAAATACGACGGCGTGTTCTCGATGTGGTACGGCAAAGGGCCTGGCGTCGACAGAACCGGCGACGTGTTCAAGCATGGCAATTCAGCGGGTTCGTCGCAGCATGGCGGCGTACTCGTGCTCGCCGGCGACGATCACGCCGCTAAATCCTCCACGCTCGCGCACCAGTCCGAACACATCTTCAAGGCGTGCGGATTGCCGGTGCTGTTTCCATCGAATGTGCAGGAATATCTGGACTTCGGCCTGCACGGCTGGGCCATGAGCCGTTACTCCGGCCTCTGGGTCGCAATGAAGTGCGTGACGGACGTGGTGGAATCGTCGGCTTCAGTTGATATCGATCCGCATCGTACGCAAATAGTTTTGCCGACCGATTTCGCCATGCCCGATGGCGGCTTGAATATCCGCTGGCCCGATCCGCCGCTGGTTCAGGAAGCGCGGCTGCTCGACTACAAGTGGTACGCCGCGCTCGCTTATGTCCGCGCGAACAAGCTGGATCGGATCGAGATTGAATCGCCGCATGCGCGCTTCGGGATCATGACGGCAGGCAAGGCTTATCTGGATGTGCGTCAGGCTTTATCAGACCTCGGTCTCGACGATGAAACCTGCGCGCGCATCGGCATTCGTTTGTACAAGGTCGGTTGCGTGTGGCCGCTCGAAGCGCAAGGTGCGCATGCGTTCGCGCACGGGCTTCAGGAAATTCTGGTCGTTGAAGAGAAGCGCCAGATCCTCGAATACGCGATCAAGGAAGAGCTTTATAACTGGCCCGATGCTCAGCGTCCGCGCGTGTTCGGCAAGTTCGACGAGAAGGACGGCGCGGGCGGCGAATGGTCCGTTCCGATGGGCAACTGGCTGCTACCGGCGCACTACGAGTTGTCGCCGGCGATTATCGCTAAGGCGATCGCCACGCGCCTCGACAAATTCGATCTCCCCGCCGATGTCCGTGCACGCATCGCCACGCGTATCGCCGTGATTGAAGCCAAGGAAAGAGCGCTGGCGCGGCCACGCGTTGAAGCCGAGCGCAAGCCGTGGTTCTGCTCCGGCTGTCCGCACAATACATCGACGAACGTGCCTGAAGGTTCGCGTGCGCTTGCCGGCATCGGCTGCCACTACATGACCGTGTGGATGGACCGCAGCACGAGCACGTTCAGCCAGATGGGCGGCGAAGGCGTGGCCTGGATAGGCCAGGCACCGTTCACCAACGACAAACACGTGTTCGCCAATCTCGGCGATGGCACGTACTTCCACTCCGGGCTGCTGGCGATCCGCGCGGCGATCGCGTCGAAGACGAACATCACGTACAAGATCCTCTACAACGACGCGGTGGCCATGACCGGTGGTCAGCCCGTCGATGGCGTGCTCACCGTGCCGCAGATCACGCATCAACTGGCGGCTGAAGGCGCCACGAAGATCGTGATCGTCACCGATGAACCCGAGAAATATCAGGCGAACGTGGGGCTGGCGCCGGGTATCGATGTATTTCATCGCGAGAAGCTCGATGAAGTCCAGCGCGTTTTGCGTGAGATTGCCGGCACGACGATCCTGATCTACGACCAGACGTGCGCGACGGAAAAACGCCGGCGCAGGAAACGCGGCGCGTATCCCGATCCGGCAAAGCGTGTGGTCATCAATGAAGCGGTGTGCGAAGGCTGCGGCGATTGCTCGGTGAAATCGAATTGCCTGTCGGTGGAACCGCTCGACACCGAGTACGGCACGAAACGCCAGATCAACCAGTCGACCTGCAACAAGGACTACTCGTGCGTGAATGGCTTCTGCCCGAGCTTCGTCACGGTTGAAGGCGGACAATTGCGTAAGCCGAAGGTATCGAGTATTTCCGGCGACGCGATGCCCCCCGTTCCCACGCCCGAGTTGCCGTCGATCGACCGGCCGTATGGTGTCCTGGTCACGGGTGTGGGCGGCACGGGTGTTGTCACGATCGGCGCGTTGCTTGGCATGGCGTCGCATCTCGAGCAAAAAGGCGTGACCGTGCTCGACGTCACCGGTCTGGCGCAAAAAGGTGGCGCCGTGATGAGCCATGTGCAGATCGCGACGCATCCCGGCGATATCCACGCGACGCGCATCGCAATGGGTGAAGCGGATCTGGTGATCGGTTGCGACCCGATTGTCACCGCCAGTGACGAATGCGGCTCGCGGATGCAACCCGGCCACACGCGCGTGGTCGTGAACAGTGCCGAGACGCCGACAGCCGAGTTCATCAAGAATCCGAACTGGCGCTTTCCGGGCGCGAGCGCGGAAGCCGATATCCGCACGGCCGCGGGCGAGCATGTTGCACTCGTCGATGCGAATCGCTTTGCGGTGGCTTTGCTCGGCGATGCGATCTATACGAACCCGTTCGTGTTGGGTTTTGCGTGGCAACGCGGCTGGGTGCCGTTGCGGCATGAGTCGCTGGTTCGTGCCATCGAATTGAATGCCGTGCAGGTCGAGAAAAACCTGGCGGCGTTCGAATGGGGCCGTCATGCGGCACATGATCTGGAGGGCCTCGAGCGGCTGGTGAAGGCACAGAATCGCGGGGTTTCTTCAGATGCTCAGGGCGCCAGCAAGATCATCACGCTGCACACGCCGAAGGCGCTGGACTCGTTGATCGAAAAGCGTATTGCTTATCTCGCCGACTACCAGAACGAAGCGTACGCGGCGCGTTACGCCCGGCTCGTGGCGGAAGTGCGCAAGGCGGAAGCTTCAATCGGTCTCGGCGATGGCCAGTACGCATTGACCGAAGCTGTCGCGAGAAATCTGCATAAGCTGATGGCTTACAAGGACGAGTACGAAGTCGCGCGCCTTTATGCCGATCCGGCGTTTGTCGAGCGGCTGAAAGGCAGCTTCGAAGGCGACTGGAAAGTGAAATTCCATCTCGCACCGCCGATGTTCTCGAAGAAAGACTCACACGGTCATCTGATCAAGAAACAGTATGGTCCGTGGGTCTTGTCCGCAATGAAAGTGCTGGCGAAGATGAAGTTCCTGCGCGGTACTTCGTTCGATGTCTTCGGCAAGACGGAAGAGCGGAAAATGGAGCGCGCGCTGATCGCCGATTATGAAGCGCTGGTGAAGGAAGTGATCGGTGGATTGACGGCCGAGAAACTACCGCTGGCAATCGAGCTGGCAAATCTGCCTGACTCAATGCGCGGTTATGGTCACGTGAAGGACAACAACGTGAACGCGGCGCGTATCAAGTGGAAAACGCTGCTGGCTAAGTGGCGTGCACCAAAGGACGGCGAGACGCGGCAAGTGGCTTAGATTTTTAATGCAAGGAATGGCACGATAAAATGCCCGATGAAACTCATCGGGCATTTTTTATCCTGCTGCCGTGTATCTCCATTCAACGAAATCAAGCCATGACTCGCCGCGCGCCGTAGTATCGCGATGTCCAGTACGCGCTTTTCATCGACTCAATGCGAACGAACGCACCCTTCTTCGGCGCGTGAATAAACTGATTCTCACCGACGTAAATACCTACATGCGTCGCTTGTCCGCGGGGCGTATTAAAGAACACCAGGTCACCCGGATGTAAATCGGTTTGCGCGATTGCCAGGCCTTTCCGGCTGATTTGCGCCGATAGCCGCGGCAACAGTATGCCCGCCGCTTTCTCATACACATAGCGCACGAAACCGCTGCAATCGAGTCCTGTTTCCGGCGTATTGCCGCCCCACAGGTAAGGCGTTCCGATCATTGTTTCGGCCTTCTCCAATACGTCGGCAAGTGTGGTTTTGGCAATCAGCGCCGAAACAAGGGGGGTTATCCGCAAGCAGTTCCTGCGAGGAAAACATGACGTCCGACGCAGCGCCACCCTCTTCTGCACCCGGTTCACCAAATTCGACGGCACCCGTTGCAATATGGTTCTGCTCCAGATCCAGTCCTGTTGCGTGAGCCGATGCCGCGGCAATTGCAAGTCCACTGAACGCCGTTGCGAACATACGCACAGCTCTGACCTTGACTGAAAGACGCCTGACGTTTCCAATCAGGATGTGCTTTTGCACAGCAGAAGACGGGGCGATATTGATCTCAACCCCTTTCATGTCAGCGCCCACATTCGCAAAGGCGTCGCACGAACTGCCCCAGACATGGGCGACGCTAGCCGAATAGTCCGTTTGCGCTCGAACAACGTATAACCACTCAGATTGCGTTTGCCATCCATGTCCGCTTTTATTGCGACATTATTGAGTATCGATTTATATTTCCTTTTCATGATTGATATGCATTCCTAATGTACCTGCCGGATTTTAGTTGGGAAGAGATTCAACACTTCCGGAATGGGTACCCGCTTCAGGCTACCGTATGTGTCCGTAGGGGACGGCGGAATGTGAACCCACTTGCTGTGCGGAACCGACACCGGACGAATACCACCGCAGGTGAGCCATGAGACGCCGGAGATGAACCGTTTGTATCGATTTCGCTTCAGCGCTTAGTTTATTAGGAGCGAGGGCGTTTAATCATAGGCGCACTCTTAAAGAACGCGTGTGCAGCGGGATGGGACACACCAATTAAAAAGGGCGATCCGAACATCCGGATCGCCCTTGCTTCACATCGGTATTAGCCGATTAGAACTCGTAGCCCACCTGAGCCCGCGCGCCAGTGTCTCCATGGGGCGTTACCGACAACGCTCCATTGACCAGCCAGGCACCATCACGCGAACGATAGGTTGCGCCCGCACCCACGGCGCCGTAGCCCTTGTAGTTGGCTACACCGACGGCCACCACCGTCTTGCCCGGTTCGCGCGGCGAGAGACTGGGCATGGCCATGGCCGACGCCACGCCGCCAAACGCGCTACGTTGCAACGCCGTCATGTTCTGGCCAACTTCGTTGCGTAACGCATTGACCTGATTCATGTTGGCTGCATCCGTCCCGCCTTGCCCCGGAGCGACGTTCGTCACGCGGCGCTCGTTGCCTGCTGAACCCACCGATGCCGTGTTGTCCTCGTTCGCAACCGAATTGGCGCCCAACGCGACCGAGCCGCCATTGGGAGCGAAAAAGACGGTATTGCTTGATGGAGCGTCCATCGTCACAGCGTTAGTTCCACCGTTTCCCATCACGATTGACGAAGCTGCGCCGTTTGTAATAATCGAACCGATCGAAAAGGCGTTGCCACCATTCGTCTTGACGTTATGCCCGATCGCTGTCGAGTCTGCACCAGCAGCACCGTTCGCGTACGATCCGTCTCCTAACGCATTGTCGTTAGGACCAACGGTCGTGGCCCCATTGCCAGTGGCAGTCGACGCCATCACACTGCCTGCTGCGAGAATCAGCGCCGCAGCAGCAGCGCTGCGCGCCACTTTCCCGCCACCCTTCCCACGCCCACGACACAATTCCGATGCCGCGACCCAAGCGCCCAGAGCTTCGCTCCATACCGATTTAAAGACCTTGTTCATGCTGATTACCTGCCAAAATTTGCGGAAAGTATCTGAACGCGAAACGACCGATCGAAACGATTCGTGAGCGCATACAGGAAAGTGAAACGATCCGCGACTCTACTCAGCACAACTTGGCATTCGAATCAGATTTATCCGAATAACAAAAGCGTCGCTATACGCGCCACACCTTTGTTCATCCCAATAAAAAATCACTAAGCTTTTTTAGCCCATCCGGGTTACGTGCGACGCGCGAGCATAAAAAAACGGCGACCGGATCACCCCAGTCGCCGCTTCATCACCATCTCAATTTATCGATATCAACTCGTCAGGATATCGTAATAAATAAAAAGGTCACGCTACGTTGCTCGTTGCATTGACCCGCGCGTTCGCCGACGCCACCGCAGTCATGTTGATGATCCGCCGCACGGTCGCGGCCGGCGTGAGAATGTGCACAGGTTTATCTGCGCCCAGCAGGAACGGCCCAACGGTCACGCCTTCGCCGCTCACCATCTTGAGCAGGTTGTACGTGATGTTGGCCGCTTCCACGTTCGGCATGATCAGCAGATTCGCTTCACCAGTCAGCGTCGATGCCGGGAACGCAGCCTTGCGAACCACTTCCGACAACGCCGCGTCACCATGCATTTCGCCATCCACTTCCAGATCCGGCGCACGCTCCGCGATCAACTTGCGAGCCTCGGCCATCCGCTTCGATGAAGCCGTTGGCACGCTGCCGAAGTTCGAGTTCGACAGCAACGCGACCTTCGGCGCAATCCCGAACTTCTCGATTTCGCGCGCCGCCAGGATCGTCATATCGGCGAGTTGCGTGGGCGTTGGGATCTCGTTGACGTAGGTATCGCTGATGAAGAGATTGCGCCCCTGCAACATCAGCAAATTCATGGCGGCGAAGTTCTGAACACCCTCAGCCTTGCCCAACACCTGCTCAATGAATTTGAGATGGTCGTGGTACGTATCGATCATCCCGCAGATCATGCCGTCGGCATCGCCCAGACGCACCAGGATTGCACCGATCAACGTATTGAACTTGCGCAGCGCGGCCTTCGCGTTGTCCGGCGTCACGCCTTCACGCGCAGCAATGTGGTGATATTCCTGCCAGCACTTCTGATAACGCGGATCGTCTTCCGGATTCACTATCTCGAAATCGGTACCGGGTTTCAGCTTCGAGCCCATCTTCTGGAGACGCATTTCCACCACCGCCGGCCGCCCGATGATGATCGGCTTCGCGATCTTCTCCAGCAGCACAAATTGCGCGGCGCGCAGCACGCGCTCGTCTTCACCTTCGGCAAACACAATACGCGCCGGCGCCGACTTGGCCGCCGCGAACACCGGCCGCATCACCATGCCCGTGCGATACACCGTCGTGCCCAGTTCCTCGCGATACGCATCCATGTCGTGAATCGGGCGCGTCGCCACGCCCGAATCCATCGCGGCTTGCGCGACGGCCGGCGCGATCTTGATGATCAGGCGCGGATCGAACGGCTTCGGAATCAGGTAGTCCGGACCGAACTCGAGCGAATGGCCTTCATAGGCTTTCGCGACTTCATCGCCCTGATCGGTCTCTTCGGCCAGTTCCGCGATCGCGCGCACGCACGCAAGTTTCATCTCTTCGGTGATCGTGGTCGCGCCCACATCCAGCGCGCCGCGGAAGATGAACGGGAAGCACAGCACGTTGTTGACCTGGTTCGGATAGTCCGAACGGCCAGTCGCAATGATCGCGTCGGGACGCACCTTCTTCGCTTCTTCCGGACGGATTTCCGGCTCGGGGTTGGCCAGCGCGAGGATCAGCGGCTGCGTGCCCATGACCTTGACCATTTCCGGCTTGAGCACGCCGGCGCTCGAGCAGCCGAGGAACACGTCGGCGTTGTGGATCGCATCGGCGAGCGTGCGGTCCGACGTGTTGGCCGCATAACGTTCCTTCGATGGATCCAGGTTGCCGCGTCCCTCGTAGATCACGCCTTTTGAATCGCAGACCAGAACGTTGGCCTTGTTCAGCCCAAGGTGAACAAGCAAATCGAGACACGCAATCGCCGCCGCGCCCGCGCCCGAACACACGAGTTTCACTTCGTCGAGCTTCTTGCCGACCACTTTCAGGCCGTTGAGAATAGCCGCCGACGCAATGATCGCGGTGCCGTGCTGGTCATCGTGGAAGACGGGGATCTTCATGCGCTCGCGCAGCTTCTTTTCGATATAGAAGCACTCCGGCGCCTTGATGTCTTCCAGGTTGATGCCGCCGAGCGTGGGCTCGAGCATCGCGATGGCATCGACGAGCTTGTCCGGATCGGTCTCCGCGAGTTCGATATCGAACACGTCGATACCCGCAAACTTCTTGAAGAGGCAGCCCTTGCCTTCCATCACCGGTTTAGCGGCGAGCGGCCCGATATTGCCGAGACCGAGCACGGCCGTGCCGTTCGTCACAACGCCGACAAGATTGCCGCGCGAGGTGTACTTCTGGGCGTCGAGCGGGTCGTCGAAGATCGCCATGCAGGCAGCGGCAACGCCCGGCGAGTAAGCCAGCGACAAATCCAGCTGGTTCGACAGGGGCTTGGTCGGCGTGACCGAGATCTTGCCGGGCTTCGGATACTGGTGATACGCGAGGGCGCTGAGCTTCAGTTGTTCGTCCATGATTGGCCTGAGAAGTTTAGGAAAAGAGTTGGAAAATGAATGACTTGGAGGGCTCGGAAACTGCGTGCAGGACGATCAATTCTCGTGATGAATCAAATGAACTTTGCCCGCCAGGCTGGTCATGAAGACGCTGCGCAACGGCGGACGTGTTGAAGACCACGCGCATGAGCGCGACAGTGAAACAATGGGCCGTAGCATTTTTCGGGGATAAATAGTGTACACCGCGCCAGAAAATTGACGCATAGCACCATTTTCAACAGAAACAGCGTCTAACCGTGCGAAACTCGTTGCATCGATTGCTCGACAACCCGTGGATTAACAAGACAATTCCGTCAAGGAAGCAGGGTTTCACGCTACGTCCGCGTCTTGTCTGTCGGGTAAAATTCCGGCCTACGCGCGCATCGAACGCCGTCGAACTTTGCTCGACCGGCGCCCCCGCAGCGCCAGGCGCCATTGGCCGCCGCTTGATCGCCGCTCAAAACGGGCGTCAGGCGCCACCTCAAAATCCAAGGATTCGCCCATGACAGGCTTCGACCGCCAGACGATCTCCGACACCACCGCCAAGATGCTGCTCGAAGTGCAGGCTGTGCATTTCAACGCGGACAAACCGTACATTTTCACGTCGGGATGGGCGAGCCCGGTTTATATCGACTGCCGCAAGCTGATCTCTTATCCGCGCGTACGGCGCGCGCTCATGGAAATGGCCGAGACCACGATCCTGCGCGATATCGGCTACGAGCAGATCGACGCTGTCGCTGGCGGCGAGACCGCGGGTATCCCGTTTGCCGCGTGGCTGTCGGACCGGCTGATGGTGCCCATGCAATACGTGCGAAAAAAACCGAAGGGGTTTGGCCGGAATGCGCAAATTGAAGGGTTGCTGACCGAAGGCCAGCGCGTGCTGCTGGTGGAAGACCTGACCACCGACAGCCGCAGCAAGATCAATTTCATCAACGCGCTGCGCACGGCCGGCGCAAGGGTGAACCACTGCTTCGTGCTGTTTCACTACAACATCTTCAAGGAAAGCGTCTCGGTATTGAAAGATATCGACGTGGAGTTGCACGCGCTCGCGACGTGGTGGGATGTGTTGCGCGTCGCGAAGGAGGCAGGCTATTTCGAAGCCAGGACGCTGGATGAAGTCGAGAAATTCCTACACGCGCCGGCCCAATGGTCGGCTGCGCACGGCGGTATAACGGCATCGCCGCAATGATTGCCTGGCATTGAATTTTTCTGTAATTAAAAAAGCCGTTCGTTTCAATAAACGAGCGGCTTTTTTATGCAACGATAATAACGATTATTACGTATTCACGGGAATGGCATCGTCAAGATTTCCATCGCCCACATAAGCCGACAGATTCAATAACCCGTTGCTCTGGGCATATTGAAACAATTCAGAATCCCGTTCAATTCCCAGCTTGCGCATGGCGGTATTCTTTTGCGTGCTGATCGTTTTAATACTGCGCTTCAATTGTGCGGCAATTTCGGTAATCGTCATGCCGGAGACGAATAAACGTACCACTTCCAGTTCCCGTTTCGACAACACCACGTCACGTTGCTGGCCACTCGCCGACAAGCCCATGCTGTCGAGCGCCAGACGCACCGACGGCCCGATATATTCCTGCCCCCGCATGACATGGACGATGGCCAGTCCAATGTGGCTCAAATCGTCTGACTTATTGATCACGGCCGTCACACCCACTTCACGCAAGCGTTTCAGGAGCGCGGGATTTTCCAGCATGGTCAACACGACGATGCGCACCGTCGTAAACTGACGCCCGATATAACCCAGCAGCGGCATGCCGTCGCCATATTGGCCACCCGGCATGGCGAGGTCGGAGACAACCACGTCACAGGGCGATTTTTGCAAAAGCTGAATCAATTCCGTCGATTGTCGCGCCTGCCCAATCACTTCGATTTCGGGAAACTTCAATAGCGCCTGCGCGGCGCCAAACAGAATGACAGGACGGTCATCGGCAATAATGACTTTTATCCGTTGACCCATTATTTACCCCTCGCTCGTAAATGGACTAATCCTTCGCGCATTATAGGCGATGTGCAATTATTCATTACATTGTCCCTTCAGCCGGGAGAGCGAAACTGCGGCTAAACCCGAAGTCGCGGTGTTGACCCTTGCCGAGTCTCGTTTTGAACGTTTGAAAAATTTTGTCCTTTCCCGCAATGTTAAACTTGAATCCAGCTCTAAGCCTATTTCTGAGACAAAATACATCGTTACACTGGGTGAAACGCCAGATTTGGCCGCGCCCGTGACAGGGAGAATTCGCACCATGCGCTTGGGGATCGGGCTTGTGGTTTGTGCTGTGTACCGCGCTGTTGAGTGGCGTGTCGTCAGGTTCCGAGTTTTCAGCCGTGCAGTGCTGCTGCCGCTTTTCTGCGCCGCGATGGTATCAAATGCGCCGCGTGCGGTCGCTGAAGTTATCGACGCAGCGCCTTTCACGTTGACAAGTACCGACATCTCCCCTAACCAGCCAGTGCCGCTCGCCCTCGTCTACGACCAGAACGACTGCAAAGGCGGCAACCGGTCGCCGCAACTGTCATGGCATGGCGCACCGGCAGCCACGCAAAGTTTCGCGATCACCGTCTTCGACCCCGACGCGCCCGGCCGCGGCTGGTGGCACTGGTCCGTCGCGGGCATTCCCCCGAACGTCTCGAAGTTGCCGTCGAACGCGAGCGCCGCGGGGGTCCTGCGCAAAATGGGCGCGGTGGAAGCGCGCAATGACTTTGATGTCGACGGCTATGCGGGGCCGTGCCCTCCGCCGGGCAAACCGCACCACTACGTCATCACCGTCTACGCGCTCAACACCAGCGACTTGCGCCTGCGTCAAAGCAGTCCGGCGCTCATGTTCGAACACGAAATCCGCACCACGACCATCGCCAGCGCGCAACTCGTCGTTACCTACGGGCGCTGAACGGCCTCATGGTGCGTCGGCAGGTCGAATTTGGCTTTGCTAGACTCGCGGGTGAACTATCGCCAGCGGCATGTGCTGCCGGTCAAATTCTCGCGAAGACGCACGGTCATGGTTGTTCTCGCGCAACTCGCACCTTTGACGTCTTCGTATCGCAGACGGGGAATGAAATGCCGAAAATCGTTATCGTTTATCACAGCGGCTACGGTCATACGAAAAAAGTCGCCGAAGCCGTGCTCACCGGCGCTATTGACGCCGGCGCGGACGCGAAGCTGCTGGCGGTCGGCGACCTGGACGACGCCGGCTGGGCCGAGCTCGACGCCGCCGACGGCATCATCTTCGGCACGCCCACCTACATGGGCGGTCCGTCAGCGGACTTCAAGAAATTCGCCGACGCCAGCTCCAAACCGTGGTTCGCGCAATCGTGGAAAGACAAGATCGCGGCCGGGTTCACCAACTCGGCGACCATGAACGGCGACAAGCACTCGACCATTGCCTACCTCATCACGCTGGCGATGCAGCACAGCATGATCTGGGCCGGCACGGGCATGATGCCGTCGAACACGAAGGCGGCCACGCGCAACGACCTGAATTTCGTCGGCGGTTTTTCGGGCTTGCTGACGCAATCGCCGGCCGATGCGTCGCCTGACGAAGCCCCGCCGCCCGGCGATCTGGAGACAGCAAAAGTGTTCGGTGCGAGGGTCACGGCCGTGGCGGCGCGGTGGAACGCGAAGTAGTTTTTTTGATGGCATTGCAACGTTTTTCAGGCCGATCGGCCAATGTCGCCGGCGATGCCATCGCGTTGTCGCGGAAGCGCATTAAAATGGCGTTTTGACCGCGCCCTGGCCGCAAGACGTCCGGGCGCGACCGAACCCAGCGAGATCGAGATGACCACGAAAGTATTTGTCGACGGACAGGAAGGCACCACTGGCCTGAAGATTTTCGAATATCTGTCCGAGCGGCGTGACGTCGAGATGTTGCGTATCGAGGAAGCACGGCGCAAGGACGTGGAGGAGCGCCGTCGGCTGATCAATGCCTCGGACGTTACGTTCCTTTGTCTGCCGGACGTTGCCTCGCGCGAATCGGTTTCGCTGGTGGACGCGGACAATCACCGCACCGTGGTGATTGACGCCAGCACGGCGTTCCGCACGCACGACGACTGGGCGTACGGCCTGCCCGAACTCATGCCGGCGCAGCGCGAGCGCTTGCGTACCGCGAAGCGCATTGCGGTGCCGGGCTGCCATGCGTCGGCGTTCCTGCTGGCAATGAAACCCCTGGTGGCAGGCGGCCTTGTCTCCGCGAATTTCGCCGCGCACGCTTATTCCATCACCGGCTACAGCGGTGGCGGCAAGAAGATGATCGCGGACTATGAAGCAGGCGGAAATCCGAAGCTCGACAGCCCGCGGCCTTACGCGTTGGGCCTGACCCACAAGCATCTGCCGGAAATGGCGGTGCGCTCGGGACTGAAGCACGCGCCGGTGTTCACGCCTATTGTCGGCAACTTCCTGAAGGGCCTGGCCGTCACCACGTACTTCTCGCCCGATCAACTGTCGCGCGCCGCCAAGCCGCAAGACGTGCAGGCGTTGTTTGCCGAGTATTACGCGAACGAGCCGTTCGTGCGTGTGTTGCCGTTCAACGCAGACAGCAATCTCGACGACGGCTTCTTTGACGTCCAGGCCTGCAACGACACCAACCGGGTCGAGCTGTTTGTCTTCGGCAACGACGAGCGGTTTGTCACCGTCGCACGCCTGGATAACCTGGGCAAGGGCGCATCGGGTGCGGCCATCCAGTGCATGAACCTTGCGATTGGCGCTGACGAAGAATCGGGCCTCACACGCTAAGCCGAGTATCGATTCAAAGAAAAGCTGAGCGCACCACGCGCTCGACATTGTTGAAAGCCGGTTTCCGCCATCAAGCGAAACCGGCTTTTTTACGCCTTCAATCCGCGCTCTGACATTCGTTTCAACTCTCTGTCCTGCCAATCCCCCGCAGATCAAACGAAAGCTCAATTGCGTCTTTCATAGGGATTCCACCAATTTATTTACGAACGTTCGTTCGTCGATGATTACGCGCTTTCGCACTTAAACCTTCTTCGTTTTACGTCTTATTGAAACAGATTTTCTCTAATCAACCTTACAGAAAAACTTTTGTTTCAATACGCCGTCTGCGCCTTATCAGTCAAGGCACCGCCGGAAGACCGCTGTTTGAATCGGTGATTTAGATGTTTCAGTCGGTTGACATACGAAAAAGTGACAGCGAAATTACACGCGCAAAAATAGATAAGGGAGACAGCGGTATGCCGTATGCCATTTCGAAAGGACTCGCGCTCGCACTTGCGACCGCGCCGTTGTTTGTTGCGTGCGGTGGCGGTAACGCCGACAACCCGGGTCCGATCAACACGCCGCAATGTTCCGGCGCGAGTTGCGGCACGCAGGGTGCGCCGGCCGTCGGTCCAGGTGCAGGGCCGCTGTGTCCGGCCAACGCGGACATTGTCTCGAGCACGTATCTGGGCGGCGCGGGCAGCGGCGAGATCGTGAGCCTGAACATTGACGCCGTGAACATGAAATACACGCTGAAGTGGCTCGAGTCCCCCATTCCCCTCGTCACCGGTACCGTCAATCCCACCCGCAAGGGCACGACGATTGTCGGCGCCGTGGTTCACCCGCCTGCGGGCACGCTGCCCACCGCGGAGCAGACACGATGCGCGTTCGTGTTAACGCCGGGCGGTGGCCAGGCATCGGATGGCTCGATCTACACCACGGCCGCCGCGTTCAACCAGGCGAATCCGCCGACCATCTTTATCGGCCAGGGCGTGGCCGGCGGCGGCATTCCGGGTGCGACCGTGCAGTACAGCGGGGCGACGCTGACCGCCGACGGCGTCCACGCTGTTCCCGGTTTTCCGCCTTTGTTCCCCGTGCCGAACCGTCATTTCGACTTCTATCCGTTCATCGGTTTCTCGACGGTGAGCACGAACGTCGCGGATCTCAAGGGCACGTATAACGCGCTGCTTTACCACCTGGTTCCATCGAACAACTACTCGACCACGACCACGCAGGCGCAAGAATCCTTCGATGCCGCCGGCAATTGCACGGTACCCGTACCGGCATCGAATACCGCCTGCCAGACGACAGGCGGCGCGTGGACAGCGAACGCCGGCGGCTCGTACTTCACCAGCGCGATTGCGCCGCAAGTCCAGGGCAAACGCTCGTCACCGGCGTTGACGAGCCTCGGCTTCCCCGCGTTCCCGGCTGTTGCGAACGCGAACATGGTGATCGGCAAGATCAACGGCGCCGTCGTGCCGATTGTCGTGCGCGCCGGTCAGGTCTCCGTGCCGTCGCCGCTCACGCCGCTGAACGCCACCGCATCGCAAGTCGACGATGAATCCGGCATCGCCATGCTCGCTCCGAATACGGCGCTCACGTCGGGCGCATTCGACGGTGGTTATGTCGGCGCGGATTCGAACTTCAAGTACACGGCGACGCTGCTGCAAGGCCCGGTCGGCTCGTTCATCAATCCATCGACGCAAGCTTCCGAGACCGGCTTCGGCATGAGTTACGCGCAGCAGTTGCCCGGCTTGATCGGCGTGCAGGACCAGAACGGCGGCCAGGGCGCGCTGATCTCGGCGGGGGGTCTCTACGGGATTTTCATCGCCGGCAGCACGGTGAACGGCGGGCTGACATCCACGTCCGCTAACACCGATACGCCCGCGAGCCCGTACTTCGGCATCGGTGCGCTACTCAGCAAATAAGCACTGCCGAGCACTCAAGACCAGGGCAACCGGCACGCGCCGGTTGCCGACGAAAGACGAACGAACAAATGTGGATGGAGACAGCAGCATGAAATGGAGAACTTTTGCGTTGGGTGCGATGGGTGCGGCCGTCGCCGGCGTCACGCCGCTTCTCGGCGGCTGCGGTGGCGGCAGCGATGCGCCTCAGGCGCCGGTCGTCCGGCTGTGCCCGGCATCGCTCGACTACACAACCACCTTCACAGGCGGTGGCGGCAGCGGTGAACTGATCAAGCTGCAACTCGACACGACAAAACTCACGTGGCAGGTGACCTATGTGGAATCTCCGATTCCCGCCGTCACCGGCACGGTCTCCCCCACTCGCGCCGGCACATCGCAGAACGGCACGTTGACGATGGAAACCGGCCTGCCCACGCAAAAGCTCAATCAGTGCGCGTACCAGTTGAACGGTGCAACGCTCGATCCGACGCGTCCCGCGCGTATCTTCGTGGGCGAAGGGGTAGCGGGCGGCTCCATTCCCGGCAAGGAACTGCAGTTCGGCGGGATTCTTGGCCAGGGTGTCGTACCTGACCGGACCTTCCCGTATTACCCGTTCATCGGTTTCTCGACGCTCGAGACGAATCTCGCCAATGTCGCAGGGACCTATAACCAACTGGGCTATCACGAGATTCCGTCGCAGAACTATGCACGACTCTCCGTCGATTCGAAGATCACGATCAACGCCGACGGCACCTGGCAAGAGTGCGACAACACCGGTGTGAACGCCGGCAAGTGCCAACAGGCGGGATCGAACTTCACGCAATCGCCGGATGGCAGCGGCGCGTTCGTGACCAACAACTTCCTCGGGCAAGGCAACCCGACGCTCGCAGCTGGTCCGCTGGGCAAGGGCTACATGATCGTGGGCAAGCTGCGTGGCCAGAACGTGCCAATCCTCGTGCGTACCGGCACGGCAAACGCCACGATCACCACGGGCATTCCGCCGTTCGCCGACGACGAATCCGGCATTTCGATGATGTCGCCGCAAATCAGCGTGGTGTCGGGATCGGTGGATGGGGAATACGTCGGCGTGGATAACGCCTTCGACTACCGCACGACCGCGCTCAGCGGCACGCAGGCCACCTTGATCGATCCGTTCCAGCCGTCGCAGGTCGCGTTGTCGCGCGCGCTGAATCTGAGTTACACGGAAACCGTTCCGGGCGTGGTGACATCGACGGTCGTGGCGGCGTCGACCGGCACTACACCAACCGGCAAGTTCATCTTCTCCGGCGGCGTGTTCGGCTATCTCGACCAGAGCGACCCGGCGACACCGTATTACACCATCGGCTCATTTGTGCAGTAACCCCGTGACCGTCTGGCAGCCCATCAAGAACGGCTGCATGCGAACAACGCCCGGGTGTCCACGTGCCGCGTTCGCATGACGGCCTGTAACCGAAGAGAGACGAAATGAAAAAGCTTTTGGCTGCGGGAAAACCGTTGGCGTTTGCGATAGCTGCGTGTGCATCGCTGTCGGCCCACGCGCAAAGTGCCGGCGACAACGTCGTGGGACTCGGCTGGTTCCACGTCATGCCGCAGGATTCAAGCGATGAGCTGACCACGCATGTAGCGCCCACGCCGATCAATACGCCGCTGCGTTTGCCGTCGCAATTCACGTCGGCGGGGACGAGTTTATCGACGAAGAGCGCCGATACGTTCGGCCTCGTCTTCACGCACTTTTTCACCGATCACATTGCGACCACGTTCGTGGGCGGCGTGCCGCCCGAGTTCGAACTTGATGGTCACGGCACGATCCAGCCACCGGGGCCGGCGGGCACGCTTGGCAACCAGAATCTCGACCAGACCAATCCGATCGTGAAAAGCGTGCGGCAGTGGAGCCCGGCGCTGATTTTCCAGTATTACTTCAATGCGCCGACTGCTGCGTTCCGGCCGTTTGCGGGCATTGGCGTGTCGTATAACTTCTTTACGAACATCAAGCTCACCAACGGTTTCGTGACATCGACGCAGAATAATCTTGGCGCTGTGCTGGCGGCGGGCGCGGGCAAACCGGGGCTGACGTCAGTGGAGGCGAAGGCTTCATCGTCGTGGCAGCCGGTGTTCAATCTTGGTGCCACTTATAACTTCGACAAGCACTGGGGTTTGATTGCTTCGCTGACCTACATTCCGCTGAAGACGACGTCGTCGTTGATTATCAAGGCGGCCGACGGGACCGAACTGGCTACGACGAAGTCAAAACTCAGTGCCAATCCGCTGATTACGTTCCTGGCGGTTTCGTACAGGTTCTGAGGGAGCGTAGGGACCCCAAGCGCGGATAAAAAAAAGCCCGCCTAAGATGGGCGGGCTGAATCCATATCAGTGGAGACATGGAGGAGACAACTCCACTGTACCAAAACCATTGGTGCAGCGCAACATCTCCCTGCCGATCCACGTGAGTTTGTTGCACTCGTACAACATCAAGGCTGCGTCATCGACAAAATAAAACCCAACTGGTCAATGGAAACAGGCTTCACCAGATGGATATCGAAACCGGCTTCCTGCGTCATCGCGTGATGCTGCGGCTGTCCCCAGCCAGTGAGCGCCACCAGCAGCATGGCCGGACCCTCAGGCAAGGCGCGCAAGGCACGCGCGGCGGAAAGACCGTCCATGGGGGACATGCCCAGATCCAGAATCACCACATCGGGCGCGAATTGCCGCGCCACGTCGAGCGCCTGAGCCCCGCACGCCGCCTGCGCCACTTGATGCCCCAGCCCCGTCAGCAGGTTGGCCAGGCCGCTCAACGCGTCGTCGTCATCATCGGCTATGAGTACACGCTTGGTCACGACTGCCCCCTCATTTGCCCGACACCGCGAGCGTCAACTTTCCAGCACCGTCGGTCATCGCGGTGATCTGCGTGCGCTGCCCGCGCGCGCCGAGATAAAAATGCTGCCGCCCCGGCGAGTTTTGATCGTGCGTAGCGTCCGGCAAGCACGCGGCAATATCCGCTGCCACACCCTGCAAGGCGTCAGCCGCCGATCCCGCATTCGCGCCTTCATTCGTCCCGTTCGTCCACGTGCAGCTATAAGTGCCGGTTTTCACCGCGCAGTGCGCATCGTGGCCATAAGGCCGTGCGACGGCTTTGCCATCGTCGGGTCGCAAGGAGGTGAAACCATCGGGCGCGGCCGCCACAATGCGCTTGAGTGCATCGCAGGGATTGGGGGTGTCGTCGGCGAGAGCAATCGCTGGCGTACTCAGGCAAGCCGCGAGGCTCGCCGATGCCGCCACGAACATGAGGCCCCGAAGAGTGCTTTTCATAGTGGGCGCTGTCCTGTCTCCGCTTCGTCTTCTTATAAACCGGCTCGAAAGCTCACCCGGATGCTCACGCAAAAGCTGGCTTCCAGGTCGTTGCCAAACCAGCTTCCAAGCCGGTTTCGCCACCGGCGAGGCCTTTTAAAAAGCCTGCGCCAGCGACGCGTGTCCGTATGTGCGCCACCGAATGCTGTCCGATTCGAAACAATCTCGAACCTGAGGCAAATGGCGCGACAAGTATAGGGAACGTTCCCGTCCATTGCCGCTATTTATTGTCGATACAACGCCGTCGCGTCCCGGGCTTTACTTTTATCGGCGAGCAAGAATCAGACCTCATTGATCACACTTTCTTCCCCGCACGCCGTGCCGCAACCTTGCCCAGCACGGCCAGATCCTTGTCGCCGTCGCCCTGGGCGAGGACGTCGATCAGGTTGTCGCGCACCAGGCTCGCCACCGGTAGCGCCACGTTCACGGCGTCGCCGGCAGCGAGCGCGAGCCGCACGTCCTTCAGGCCAAGCCGGGCCTTGAACAGCGCGGGTTCATAGCGGTGGTCGGCGATCATCCGGCCATAACCCTGGTAGACCGGCCCTGGAAACAGCGTGTTCGTGATCACGTCGAGGAATGCGTGTGGGTCGATACCATGCCCCGTCATCAGCGACGCTGCCTCTGCAGTTGTTTCGATCGCCGTTGCCAGCATGAAGTTCGCCGCCAGCTTGAACACATTCGCATGCTGCGGCGCAGTACCGACGCGCCAGGTCTTTTGGCCGATGACATCGAAGATGGGCTGAACTCGGGCAATGGCGTCATCGGCGCCCGCCGCCACAATATTCAGCTTGCCCGCCGCCGCTACGTCCGGCCGGCCGAGCACGGGCGCCGCGACATACGCCACGCCGTGCCGCTCGTGCAAGCTGACCAGTTCCTCGCAGAGCGCGACCGAGATCGTGGCCATGTTCACGTGCACCAGGCCCTTTGGCGCGCGTTCGAGCACGCCGCTGTCGAGCAGGACGGCGCGTAACGCGGAGTCGTCGGCGAGCATGGAGAACACTGCGTCTCCCGCGAACGCTTCATCCGCCGATGCAACCACGCGCGCGCCTTGCCCGGCGAGCGCTTTCGCGGCGTCGGGCGAGCGGTTCCAGACGCGCACCGTGTGGCCCGCCTTCAATGCATTCAGCGCCATCGCGCCGCCCATGCTGCCGAGTCCAATGAATCCAATGTCCATGCTGTTCTCCTTTGTCGACCAGAGTTCCCGCTTCAGCGGGTTACTCTGGTCCCATGCTATTTCAAAGCGGTCGACCCAGAGTTCCCGCTTCAGCGGGTTACTCTGGTCCCATGCAACTTTCGTTGCGTAGACAAATACAAATAAGCCCGCGTCACGCCCGTTTCGACGCGACTCAAAGCAGGCGCGTCGAAGCGATGCGATACTCGATCCATGACGACTGCCACGTTCCGTTTTCATCGGGAGTTGAATGAGTTCCTGGCGCGGCCGCAGCGCGAACAGGCGTTTGCGTGCGTGTGTCCGGTGGCGTCGACGACCAAGCATACGATCGAAGCACTCGGCGTGCCGCACACGGAAGTGGGGCTAATTCTACGCAACGGCCTGCCCGACGGCTTCGATACACCCGTCGAAGAATCTGATTTTATCGATGTTTATCCGCCTGGCGTCATGCCCCGCGCGCTTGAAACGGCCCATCCGCTGCGCGCCCCGTTGCGGCTGGAGACCCTGCGTTTTATCGCCGATGCGCATCTTGGCGGCCTGGCTCAACTGCTTCGGCTAGCCGGTTTCGATACCCGCTACGACAATCATTTCCCCGACGATGAAATCGAGCAGCTTGCGCTCGCCGAACATCGCGTAGTGCTCACGCGCGACCGCGAATTACTGAAGCGCCGGTCGCTGGTCCACGGATGCTACGTGCGCACGCTGCAACCTGATGCCCAATGGCGCGAAGTCGCCAAGCGGCTCGGGCTTGCGCAGCATGTCCGCCCATTCAGGCTGTGCCTGATGTGCAACGCGCCGCTGCGTCGCGCGAGCGCGGACGAGGTGAGTGACCGCGTGCCGGAAGGGGTGCTGGAACGGCACGCGCGCTTTGTCACGTGCGATGTGTGCAGGCGGGTCTTTTGGGAAGGGTCGCACTGGAAGCGGATGTGTGCGCGAATCGAAGATTTGATGGATGGCGCGCCGGGTAATTCACCGGTTCCGGCGTCCGGCTGATGGCTCAGCAATGACTGAGTAACGGGGCTCGATACTAGCTCACGCCCGGAGGTGCGTACAATACGCGCCTCGGCCCTGTGCCTCTATAGCTTTTGGAGCTTCGCGTGAAAAAATTCGACCTGGAAAAAAACAAGGCGCTCAAGCTTACCAACGGCCTGAAGCAAAACAGCTCGTCGAGCTTCGGCCCGCAAACGGCGCAGCCGAAACTCGACAAGCGCGAACAGCGCCGTCTGGACCAGGAAAAAGGCCTCGTGCCCTTCGCCTGCAAGCTGGACAGCGATCTCGTCAGACAATTGCAGGAACTTGCGGCCAAGCATGAAGGCGGAATGTCGGAAGCGCTGGCGGACTTGCTGGTGAAAGCCGGCCTGGAACGCAAGGCTGCGGTTTAAGCCGGCCAGCGTTGCGGGTGAACGCGGTTAGCTCTGCACGCTTTCAGCACTAACAAAAGAATATTGTCTGCAGAATGGAAAGCCGTTCCGGCACGCTGCGGAGCGGCTTTTTATCGCGTGCCTTAAACGACGCTTGTTCGCTGGATGCGAAGCCCGCGCGAAACCGGCTTCCTCAAACACTCCCTTCCTTCTCGATCACCAGGATTCGCGCGATACCCAGCGGCTCGGCAACATGTTCATCGCCGGGTTGAGCGTGGAAGATATCGCCGGCGTCGAGCAATACTTCTTCCTCAACACCCTCCCGCCGCACGCGCATTCGCACCTGGCCTTGCATGACGGCGAAGACTTCTTCGCCATCGTTCACGTGCCATTTATACGGCGCGTCAGTCCAGTGCAGGCGGCATGAGACGCCGTTCATCGTGGTGATATCGAGTGCGCCCCACGCGCGTTCCGCAGTAAATTCGCGGCTTTTGACAACTTTCATTAGTAATCCGGCAAAAGATCAGGACATCAGGACAGGACCCGCGCTTTGTCGACATCGACATGACGCGCAGAAGGAATGAAGGCCACGGCGATGATCGACAGCACGATACCCGCCATCACGTAGAACGTCGGTGCGAGCGGCAAACCGGTTGTCTTGATCAGCCACGTCACCGCGGACTGACCGAAGCCGCCGAACAGCATGACCGCGACGTTGTACGCAATCGATAACCGCGTCGAACGGATGTGCGCGGAGAATAACTCCTGCGGATAACACCAGAACAGCCGGAACCTTTGGAGCGTGATCTCACCGTTGCCATGTCGTTTCCGCCCGCGAGGGCGTTTCGGTTGCGCCGGGTTCTGTCGCGTGCGCCGGAGGTGCGACGTTTTGACACGCCGGCTCAGATGCCTTGGCGAGTGTAAAGAGCGCTGAGATCGTTTTCAAGCGGCAATGAAAAACGCGCCCGGCCTGTGTGGCGGGGCGCGTTTCGAGGATCACCGGCTACGTTGCCGGTCTGTTCCCGACTGCTCAGGCTTTCTTGTTATAAGCGTTGCACCAGCCCTTCGATGCGACCTGCTTGCCGGCGAACATCGGGCAGCCTGCGTACGCGTCCGTGGCTTTGCCTTGATAGAACGAGCAATTGCCGCAATCCTCGCCGGCGACATAGCGCGGGAATTTGGCTTTATCGACGGTTGTGGCGTCGAGCTTGTAGCCGAGGCTTTGTGCCATTGGATCCGACTCCGCCAGTTTGACGGGATCGGCGGCGAATGCGGTGCGCGATACCGCCAGCGCCGATGCCACGCCAATGCTGGAAATGAGGAATGTGCGTCGTGAGGACTTCATGAGAATGTACTCCGTTGTATTGGGGGTGTGCGCCGTTCTTATCGACGACGATCTCCAAAGCATATCAACGCGAAGCACGACAATCTAAGCCAAATCTTATAGATAACCGATGACGAAAGGTCGCAGCGGGTTTCCCCTGCCTTACGTTACGTTACGTCACCTCGCCTCACCTCGCGTCACCTCACGCCCTCAACCCAGCATTTTCGCGACCTTCTCGGCAATCGCCAGCGAAGCCGTCAATCCCGGCGATTCAATCCCGAACAAATTCACCAGCCCCGCCCTGCCGTGCGCGGCGCGTCCCTGAATGACGAAGTCCGCCGCCGGCTGCCCCGGCCCGGAAAGTTTCGGCCGAATGCCTGCGTAAGCGGGTTGAAGCGCGTCGTCGGGAAGATTCGGCCAATACGCGCGAATGGCGGCATAAAAGCTGGCGGCGCGCTGCGGATCGACGGTGTAATCGATCTTCTGGATCCACTCCACGTCCGGACCGAACTTGGCCTGCCCGCCCATATCGAGGGTGAGATGCACACCGAGCCCGGCTTCGTTCGGCATCGGGTAGATCAGGCGGTCGAATGGCGTACGCCCGCTCACGGTGAAGTAATTGCCCTTCGCGAAATACAACGGCGGCACATGACGCGCGTCCAGCCCGCGGATAGTGCGCGCGATCTGGTTCGCCCACAGCCCCGCGCTGTTGATCACGCAGTCGGCCTGGAAGCGCATGGGCGCCTCGCCCCCGGTTTCCACAATAAACGAGCCGTCGCGCGCATCAATATCCGTCACCGGCGTGTGAAACGCCACGCTCGCGCCGTCGCGTTCCGCATCGCCCTGCAATGCGAGCATGAATTGATGGCTATCGATAATGCCGGTCTGAGGAGACAACACCGCTTCCACGCACTGGAGTTGCGGCTCCATCTCCATGGCTTCGGCGCCGCTCACGCGCACCAGGTCGGTAACGCCGTTTTCGACCGCTTTTTGCTGAATGGCCGCGAGTTGCGGCAATTGATTACGCGCCGTGGCGACGAGTAATTTGCCGCAGCGGTTGTACGGGACGCCGCGGGCGTCGCAATACTCGTAGAGCATCGCCCGGCCGCGCACGCAGAGGTCGGCCTTCAGCGAGCCGCGCGCGTAATAGAGGCCCGCGTGGATCACCTCGCTATTGCGCGAACTCGTGCCGGTCCCGACCGCTTCGCCCGCCTCGAGCACGATCACCTCGCGGCCACGCGCGGCCATCGCCCGCGCGACGGCGAGTCCAACCACACCAGCGCCAATCACCACACATTCGATTCTGTCCATCTCACTATTCTAGGCCAGCCTGCATGACCGTCCCGCGCGCTTTATTGTGCTTTATTGCGCTTTTTGTGCGGTTGGTCATACCGACGCCTGCAAGGCATCATTTTCCGAAATAATCCGGGCCAAATCGAGAAATATGGCCTTTTTGCCCGAAAAAAGTCAGTTTCAGGCCATATTTCGACAGGTTTTTGCAGATTTCTCCAAAGCACCCGCTCAGAACCCGATCGGTTTCTTCCGGCTGTCATTGCCAAATTCGATGTCCCGAGCCTGCACTTCGTGTCGGTTATCAATACGCGCATTGCCAAAAGCATTGAGCATTGCGCGCCGCATGGCTCGCGGGGAAGCCTTGGTCAACGCGTCGAGCGGCGCGTCGCCCAAGGTTTCCGGGAAGCGTGCGCCCCACGCATGCGCGCTGCGGATATCGTTATAAATCGACTGCGCGATACGGCGCGCGCCATCGCGATCCGGCGGCGCGATCTCGTACACGTTCATCCGGTTCAGCAACGGCTCGGGAATCGTGTTTGCCTGATTCGCCGTCGCAACCCAGACCACATTGCCCGCGTTGATCGGTATTTCAGCGAACTCATCGATGAAATTTTGCGCCGTATCGTGTTCCAGCAACGCGTAAAGCGCGCCGAGCGGGTCGTATTGGGCGTCGCCGGTGGCTTTGTCGATTTCGTCGACCGTCATCACCGGATTGGCATAACTGCCGTTTACGAGCGCATCGAACACTTTCCCCGGCTTCGCGTTGCGCCATTGCGACGACGCGCCCGACAGGATCCAGCCCGCCGTCAGCGAACTCATGGCGAGGTAATGGCTGGACGTGCCGAGCAAGCGCGCAAGCTGTTTCGCGAAATGAGTCTTGCCGATGCCCGGATCGCCCAGCAGCAGCATCGGCATCAATTCGAGCCGGTCCTCGGTTTCAAGGCACAGCGCGATCTGCTTGCGGATGTCGTTGAGCGGTTCCTGGAAATTGGGCAAATCCGCCACCAGATCGTCTATGGAAGGCATGCGGTTCGGCTTGACGCAAAAGCGCAGATTGCCCGCTTTGAGCATCTTTTCGTACGTCGCGCGCAGCGCTTCGCTGCCCCCTTCGCTCAGCTCGTTCAATGCGGTTTCGACGTCGTCCAGGTCGTAGACCTTGCTGAACGACGCCACGGCGAGTTCTTGTTTGACTACAGCGGTGCTCATGGCTTTCCCCGGTTGTCTTGATCGATAAATTCAGTTTATCGACCACAAAATTGCGCGCAAGCGAGCAGTCCCGGGCGTCTGCTGCTAATCGCATAAAAATGCGATGGCTTCGGCAGGCGGGCCGAAGCGCTTGTATTATCGACAAGTTGCGCTGCGGAAAAAGCGGCTGCGAGCGGGTTCGAAAAGTGCGTTGAACCGGCATGAGCGGATTTGGCGGAACACAAAAGATTGCTGCCGTTTTTGCATTCGCACGGTAGCTTTTGGAAACACTTCGCGCCGAACGCCTGCACCGGATCAGTGTCAGTTCCAGTGTCACCAAGCAAGCTACCCGGATCGAACGGGCCATGCATGGCCCAGACGCAACAGGGATCAGGAGAAAAGCACACATGTTGAAACACCACACGGCGGCGTTGCTGTTCTGCGCCGCGATCGCCGCTCCTTTCAGCGCCCTTGCGCAAGGAACTCCGCCTCAGCCAGTCAAATGGGAACTGCAGGTTTTGCAGGACGGTCAGCAAGTCGACAGCTTCACCGGCACGACCAGCGTTGGACAGGCCCGCACCGATACCCATCACCACGTGGTAAAAAACAACGTAGGCTGCGCCGACAAACCCGCCGGCGACATCGACCTGCAGCGCACCCTGACCATTTCCCCCATCCACGCCAATAGCGACGACATCACGTTGCAGATCGACGCGCAGGAAACCTTGCAGAGCAACACCGCGCCCGTGACCGCGGAGGGTTGCAAGCTGCCGCCCCAGCCGCGTCAGGTCAGCGCCACGCACCCCGGGCTGGTTCTGAAGCCGGGCGAATGGTCAACGTGGCAGATCGTCGATAAAAACCCGTCGCTCACCTACAAGGTTCGTGCGACGCTGGCAACGGCTGCGCAGTAACGCGCCGCGCGTCGATCACACTCGACGCCGCCGCGTCCCACACCGCGCCGCTCAACTTCGCGGTCAACTCGCGGGCAACTTATTCATCGCATGCGAAATCCAGAACATTTCACCTCCGGCATTCCCTCGGCTCACGACACCCCCGACTTCGTGGCCGTGAGCTGGAACCTGCACAAGGGGCGCTCACCGCTTGGACTCCAGGCGTGGAGTGCGATGCAGCGCTGGGTTCAGTCGACCAAGGCGGACGCTTATTTCCTGCAGGAAGCCATGGCGCGCCGGATGCCGCAGCCGGTGCTGGCCGCGAGCTTCGGCAATCCGCTCGAGGGCCCGGTCGATGACATCTGGCATTGCCAGGCGACAGAAATCGCGACCTCGCTCGATTTGCAGATCGCACTCGGGCAAAACGTGTTCAAACCATCATGGCGGCATGGCAACGCGATTCTTTCGCCCCATCCGCTCGACCTGGGCGGACGGTGGGACATCTCGGCGCATCGGTTTGAGCGGCGTGGCTTGCTGGTCGCACGCGCCACGTTTGCCGGGCGCTCGGTCACGTTGCTGTGCGCGCATCTCGCGTTGACACGGGCGGCGCGGCTACGGCAGATGAACTGGATCGCGCTGTGGATTTCGAAGGAGGCGCCTGAAGGGCCGCTCGTTTTGGCTGGCGACTTCAACGACTGGCGCAATGATTCGGTGGGCGTCTTCGGCGAACTTGGCATGACCGAAGTGGCGACCATGCTTGGCGAGTCCGGTCGCACCTATCCGGCGTTTTCACCCGCGCTCGCGCTCGACAAGATGTTCGTGCGCGGGATGAAACCGGTTGAATGGATCACGCCGACACAGGACACCGCATGGCTGTCCGATCACCTGCCGTATATGGCGAAGTTGCGGGTGGAGTAAACGCGGTTTTGACTTCGCGTTTTACTTCGAACCGCCCGCAAATGACGCCGCGATCACGGTTTCTATCGCGGTGAAAGAGACGGGTTTGACCAAGTGATGGTCGAAGCCGGCGTCCCGTGCCTTTTGCTTGTCGCTTTCCGCGCCGTAACCCGTCAACGCAATCAGCAACGCCGTTTTGGTAACCGCGCGCGTGCGCATCTCCCGCGCAACCTCGAAGCCGTCCATGCCCGGCAAGCCGATATCCAGGATCACGACCTCAGGCGCGAAGTCATCGACCATGGCGAGAGCGCTCGGCCCGTCATGCATCACACGAACTTCGTGACCCAGCGTTTCGAGCAGCATCGACATGGCTTCGGCTGCATCGACGCTGTCGTCGACAAGCAAGACCCGGCGCGGTTGGGTGGATTCGCCCGGCACGCCGTCGATCGTCGTCATGATGCTTTCCTGGATTTTTGAGAATGCTGAAAGTGCTCGCACGCCTGGGGAATCAGGCGCGCGGAGAATTTCAGGATGATACCGGGAAAGTGGATCCGTTCAGTCCGGCGGCAAATCGAGAGAGATCCCGAGGCATCCAGCCGAAGCGCGCTTGCATCGTTTCGCCGGGCATCAACACCCCGCCGCCTATGTCCTCTCGCGGCGCATCAAGGTTCAGGAAATCCACCGTATTCGTTACAGGCTCCAAGCACAGCAGGTCCGGGTGCGCGGCTGGCGCGTATAGGACCATGTGATCGAAAGGCGCATCGGCGTGCAGGGTGACGCTGCGGCGTTCATCAGGCCAGTCGATGGTCGCCGACCTCGACCAGCCCGCGAAGTTGTTGTCCAGATGGTAAGCATCGGCCGGCAAGCCTGCCGGCGACGCCAGCGCATCGATGCACGGATGCGCGTCAAGCAAGGTCGGCAGAAGATCCTGCGTGGCGTGCCACATGGCGCGGACGTTGGTGTGAATGCGTGTAGCCGGCGTTCGGGGGTAATAAGGATGATGACCCATGCCGAACGGCATAGGCTGATCGGCGAGATTGCGTATCGACATCGTGACGAACAAGCCTGAATCATCGAGCTCGAAACGCTGTGTCGCTTCATATCGATACGGCCAATGGTGCGCCGGTTCGCTGCCGGGTTCATGGTTCAGATGCAATTCCACCATGGTCGGCGACACCGGACCCACGCGCCACGGGCGCCGCCACGCGTGCCCATGCAACGCGTGATCGAACGCGTTGCCATCGGCGGATAGATCGACCTCGCGGCCGTCGAAAACGAAACGTGCGTCGCGCAGCCGGTTGCAGTACGGCAGCAACGGAAAGCTCGCCATGCCCAGCGGATTGCACGCGGCAAGCGCCTCGGCCGATGCAGGGCGCAGCCAATGCAGCGCGCCGCGACCGCTCCCGCCGCCGTCATCCGGCAGATCGTAGAACGCCGCGATCGCGCCACCGACGTGCGGCGCCAGCAACACTCGCCGATCCTCGAAGCGGAGTTCGATCAGCGCAGCGTCATTCAACGCAATGCGGACCGCGTCGTCAGAAGCCGGCGCAGGCTGAGCGGCGGCGCTTTGATCCACGCCTTCTTGTCGATCGGCGTTCAATATGCGAACCGCTGATAACGTTCGTCGAAAGTCCGCGGCGTCTTCTCGACTCGCGTGCCATAGCGCAGCAGCCGTTTAGCGCGCGCGGGCAGCGCGGCGAACACATCGCGCGGCACCTGCACCTGCACCTGCACCTGCACCTGCACTTCCGGCCTGAAATACCACGAACGGCTATAACCGATCACGACCATCGGACGCGAGGTATCGGCGAGATTCGGTGTTCCGCGATGCAAACTGCGCACGTCGCGGATCATCACGTCGCCTGGTTCAAGCGCATCACGAGCACGCTCGTCGTAGCGGGCCATCGTCTTCTCCTTGGGTTGCGCCGCATGCGCCCCGAGAATCGCATGATCGCCACGAAATAGTCAATATTATTAGTAATAACACTTAGCGACTCGTATTGCCGATAGAGGCAATACAGACGATGGTTTGGGAGCGTTGTCGGTAGAAAATATTAGTGGTACCGTCAACGGCATCCGCAGAATGTTTTAGCGCAACGCAACGACAACGCCGCCGCCTTTTCGCGGCCACAGACAATGAAAAAATCCACGCAACGCCGTCCGACGATGACCGACATCGCGAAGCTGACCGGCGTCTCGCAATCCACCGTGTCGCTGGTGCTGAACAACGCGACCAGCGCGAAATTCTCCGACGCTACGCGCAACAAGGTACTGAAGGCAGCACAGGATCTGGGCTACCGGATGACAGCCCGCGAGCCGCTGGACGCGGCGATCGCGGCGAATGAGAAGAACCTGATCGTGTATCTGGCGGACGAGATATCGACGAGTCCGCATCCGGTGGTGAACATCGACGGAGCACGCGATACCGCGTTCGCAAACGGCCGAATGCTGGCGGTTTACTCGACCCACGGCAACGCGGAAATCGAACAGCAGGTGCTCGACGCCACGCTGACGAACCCCAACGTGCTCGGCGTGATTTACGCGACGGTTTATACGCGCAAGGTTACTTTGCCCGCGGCACTTTCCAAGGTCCCGACGGTCCTGCTGAACTGTTACACGGGCGATTCCGAGCTTTCTTCGGTGGTGCCGGCGGAAGTCACGGGAGGCCATACCGCGACGGAATATTTGCTGAACGCGGGGCATCGAAGAATTGGATATGTGAACGGTGAACCCTGGCAGGACGCGTCGCGCGACCGCCTGAAGGGGTATCGGATGGCGCTCTCAACTGCGGACTTACCGTTCGCCGCCGATCTGGTGCGTGAAGGCGACTGGAGCTCCGGTTCGGGCTTCGAACAAACGCTTTCGCTGATGCGTCAACCCAACCCGCCAACCGCCATTTTCTGCGCGAACGACTTGATGGCGCTCGGCGCAATTGAGGCGCTGAAGCAGCTAGGCCTACGCGTACCCGAAGACGTATCCGTACTTGGCTACGACGATCAGGAAATCGCCCGGCATACGCATCCGCCGCTGTCCACCGTCGTTCTGCCCAACTATGAACTGGGCCGATGGGCCGTCGAAACGCTGCTGCAGGAAGAACACAACCGTGCCGCCGGCGCACCGGTGCGCCGGCGCACGGTGAAGCTCGACGGACCGCTGGTGGAACGCGCATCGGTAAGGGTAATTACCGTGGCAAAACAACCCGTAATTAATAATATTAGCGATTGACCAATAATAAAACACGGTGGAATAATCATCGCACCCCGACTTATTGAGATGAAGCGAACAGGACGGAAAACCCAGCTGGACCGAAGCACTTAAAAAAGCAGGACCATCCATACCGGAGGAAGACATGCTGTCGCTTGAAAACTTCAACAAACGCAAATTCCCGTTGCGCGTGCTGGCCACGTCGGTGCTCGCGCTCTCGATGGCGGCGGGCGTAAGCATTGCCCACGCCGATGACTCCGGCCTGCCCAAGCTCGCGAACAAGAAACCCTTGCGCGTCGGCTTCGCCCAGACCGAAAGCAACAATCCGTGGCGTCTTGCCGAAACCAAGAGCTTCAAGGACGTGGCTGCCAAGTGCGGCTGGCAGATGGTGATGACCGACGCGAACAGCTCGGCATCGAAACAAGTCGCCGATATCCAGAGCATGATCGCGCAGCACGTCGACCTGATCGTGTTCCCGCCGCGTGAAGAAAAGCCGCTCGCGCCAATCGTGCTGCAAGCGAAGAAAGCGGGCATTCCGGTGATCCTGGTGGACCGTAACGTGGATCAATCGGTGGCGAAAGCGGGCCAGGACTACATTACGTTTATCGGCTCGGACTTCATCAACCAGGGGCAGCGCGCGGCCGACTGGCTGGTCAAGGCGACTGGCGGCAAGGCCAAGATCATCGAACTGGAAGGATCGACGGGCGCGTCCGCGGCGAACGATCGCAAGAAAGGTTTCGACGACGTGATCGCGAAGAATCCGGGCATGCAGATCGTTGCGTCGCAAAGCGGCGACTTTGCGCGTGACACGGGTCGCAAGGTCATGGAAACGCTGCTTCAGGCGCATCCCGACGTAACCGCCGTCTACGCGCACAACGACGAAATGGCGCTCGGCGCGATTGCCGCGATCAAGGCGGCCGGCAAGCAGCCGGGCAAGGACATCACCATTGTGACTATCGACGGAACGAAGGGCGGCCTGGACGCCATTGCCGCCGGTGAACTCGGCGCGAGCGTGCAGTCGAGCCCGTTCTTCGGCCCGCTTGCGTGCGACGTGGCGCAGAAGTTCGCGAAGGGTGAAACGGTCCCGCCGTGGGTGAAAGTCTCCGACCGCTTCTACGATAAAAGCAACGTTAAAGAGAGCATGCAGTACGGCTATTGAGCGGACGCGTTCTGCATGACGCTTGAGGACTGAGCAACGAAGGTGTTCGAAGCGGCGCGCCCGGTCTTTTTGCGGGCCGTCGCTTCTTTTGTATCCGGCGGACTGAAACGCTTTTCGCGTGAAACCAGCCGCCAGGGAGACGCATTAGATGAACACGCCGAATTCCGGTTTCCCCCTGCTAGAGATGCAGGACATCGACATCAGCTTTGGCGGTGTGGCCGCGTTGCGGCATGCGCGGCTGTCGGTGTCTGCGGGAGAAGTGCACGCGCTGATCGGGCAGAACGGCGCGGGTAAATCGACGCTGATCAAGATCCTGACGGGCGCTTACCGGCGCACCGCGGGCACGATCCGTTTCGATGGCCGCGAAGCCGATTTCCGCAGCCCGAAAGAAGCGCGCGAAGCCGGTATCAGCACGATCTACCAGGAGATCAATCTCGTCCCGTTCCGCTCGATTGCCGAGAACATTTTTCTCGGCCGCGAGCCGCGCCGGTTCGGCTTGATCGACTGGAAGACGATTCATCGGCGCGCTCAGGAACTGCTCGACTCCTTCGGCTTGCAGATCGATGTCAGCAAACCCGTGCGTGAGTTTTCAACCGCCATCCAGCAGATGGTGGCGTTGGCGCGGGCGGTGTCGTCGGACGCGAAGATGGTCATCATGGACGAGTCCACCTCTTCGCTCGATGAACGCGAAGTGGAGTTGCTCTTCAGCGTGGTGCGACGTTTAAGGAACGACGGCCGCGCGGTGATTTTCGTGTCGCATCGGCTGGATGAATTGTATGCACTCTGCGATCGCGTCACGGTCATGCGCGACGGGCAGACCGTTGCGGAAAGCCCGATGGCCGCGCTCGACAAGCTGCAACTCGTCACCACCATGCTTGGCCGCACGCTGGCGGCCGTCGTGCACGAGGACAGCGCGGTCAAGGAAGCGAACCTCGCCAAACGCGGCGCGACGGCGATCAGCGCGACGAACATTGGCGCGGGCGCGAAGGTTTCGGACGTATCGCTCGATGTCCACGCGGGCGAGGCCGTGGGGTTGGCCGGCTTGCTCGGCTCGGGCCGCACGGAAACCATGCGGCTTATGTTCGGCGCGGATTCGACCGAGCACGGGTCGCTTTCCATCGATGGCAAGCCGGTCACGCTCAAGTCGCCGCAAGATGCCATTGCTCGAGGGATTGCGTATCTCACCGAGGACCGCAAGGGCGAAGGGATCGTGCCGGAGCTATCGGTGCGCGATAACCTCACGCTCGTGTGTCTGCGCACGCTCACCAAACGCGGCGTGGTCGATGTCGCGAAGCAGCGCGAGATCGTGGACAGGTTTATCGAATCGCTGGGGATCAAGCTGCGTTCGCCGGATCAGCCGATCCGCGAGTTATCGGGCGGCAATCAGCAGAAGGTCTTGCTTGCGCGCTGGCTTGCGACGAACCCCAGTTTGCTGCTGCTCGATGAACCCACGCGAGGAATCGATGTCGGCGCTAAAGCCGATGTTGCGAAGATCATCCGCGAACTGCGCGACTCGGGGCTGGCGGTGTTGCTGTCGGCATCCGAGCTGGAAGAGCTGACCGCCGTGGCCGATCGCGCTGTCGTGATCCGCGATGGCAAGACCGTCGCCGAACTCGACGGTGCGCGCATGAGCGAGGGATCGATCATGGATGCGATTGCGTATGGGTCGGGAGAAGAATCAGCGCTGGCGGAAGCGGTCGATGCCAAAGAAGGGCAGCCATGAATCAGGAAACGCAACCGGCAACCGCCGCACCGCTCGTGCAGGCCACGCCGAAGAAAAAACATCGGATCACGGTTCAGCGCGAGATCGCCGTGCTGCTTGCGATGATCGTTTTCAACCTGCTATTCACACAGCACTTCTGGTCGCTGCAGACCTTCAACGTCAACCTGACGCAAGTGGTGACGATCGTGATCGTCGGCATTGGAATGACGCTGGTCGTGGCGACGGGCGGTATCGATTTATCGGTGGGCGCTTCAATGGCGATTGCCGGTTCGCTCGCGCCAATGATCTTCATGAATGTCGCCGGCCCGGTTGGCATTGCATTGGCCTTTGTCTTGCCCGTGCTTGCGGCAGCCTTATGCGGCGTGTTCAATGGCTTCCTCGTCACAAGGCTCTCTGTGCAGCCCATTGTCGCGACGCTCGTGCTGTTCATCGCCGGACGCGGCATTGCGCAGGTGTTCACCGACGGCAGCCTGCAAGCGTTCGATAACCCCGCGTTCCAGTGGATAGCGCTGGGCCGCGTTGCGGGCGTGCCGGCGCAAGTGTTCCTGATGCTCGCGCTCGTGGCATTGTTCGCGTGGATCGTGCGCAAGACCTTGTTCGGCCAGTACCTGCTTGTCACCGGCGGCAACGAACAGGCCGCATACCTGAGCGGCATTCCAACGGCGCGCGTGAAGATGATCGCGTACACCTTGTGCGCAGCGTTGGCGGGGCTGGCAGGATTGATATCGATATCGGTGAATTCTTCGTCGGACGCCAACGTGATCGGCCTGGGCTCCGAGCTCGATGCGATTGCCGCAGTGGCGGTGGGCGGCACGGCGTTGACCGGCGGTAGAGCCTACATAGTGGGCACGCTGATTGGCGCGCTGATCATCCAGTTACTGCGATACACGCTGCTCGCCCACGGCATTCCCGATGCAGCCGCGCTCGTGGTGAAGGCCGGCATCATCATCGCCGCGGTATATGTCCAGCGGCGCCAGCGATAGGGAGACATCGACATGAAAAAGAACCTTCCGATCCTGCTGGCGCTGGTGGCGTTGCTCGTACTCGGCGTGCTTCGATACGACCACTTTGCATCGGCCTACAACATCAACTCGTTCTGGCGATACAACTCGATGTTCGCGTTGATATCGGTGGGCATGGCGTTTGTGATCATCACGGGCGGGATAGACCTGTCCGTGGGGACGGTGGCGGCGCTGGCGAGCGTGGTCGCTGCGCTGATGAGCCCTCATGGCGGTCTGGTGGCGGTGCTTGCCGGCGCGGGCGCGGGACTCGCGATCGGCGTATTGAATGGCCTGGTCATCACGCACATGCGCATCCTGCCGTTTATCGTCACGTTGGCAACCAGCCTTGGAGCGCATGGTCTTGCGTTGCTGCTGGGACATAACGACGCCGTATCGATTGCACCCACCTCCAGCTTCGGCAACTTTGGGCAAGGCGATGTATGGGGTTTGCCGATCCCGGGAATCGTGGCGGCAGTGGCAGCTGTATTGGGCTGGCTGGCTTTGAGAAGCACACGCTTCGGACGACATGCGCTTGCGATAGGCGGCAGTGAGGAAGCATCGCGGTTGATGGGCTTGAATGTAGACCGGACGCTCGTGATGGTCTATGCGTTGAGCGGCTTGCTGGCCGGCATAGCGGGCGCGATCCTGGCAGCGCAATTTGGCGCAGGGCAACCGAATGAAGGCGTGGGCTGGGAATTGTTCGCGATATCGGCGGTGGTGCTCGGCGGGACACTGTTGACGGGCGGACAGGGATCCATTGCCATGACGATAGCCGGCGTCGCGCTACTGGGTTTGGTGTTCAACCTCTTGAACTTCGAGAACGGACTGGGCTTTATAAGTTTGTCGGCGTACTGGCAATCGGTGATACGCGGCGTGTTCTTGCTGCTGGTGATCGTGCTGCAAGCGCGCGTGCTGAAGAAGCGGGTGACGGTGACGAAGCTGGCTCGTTGAGAGGGTGAGCAAGTTTCAGGAAAAAGAATCTGCTAAGTTATTGATACCTACGCAGCAGAAATCACCGCCATGTTCGACCTCTTCGACGACATCCCGAAGCCTGACATCGTATGGCTGCCTGACTGGCTCGACCCGCCGACGGCGTCGGACACGCTGGCGGCCTTGATCGATGAAATCACCTGGCAGCAGGACTCGATGACTACACCCGCCGGCAAGATCCCGTTTCCGCGCCTGACCGCGTGGCAGGGTGACCCCGACGCGGTGTACGTGTACTCAGGCATTCGCAACGTTCCCAAGCCATGGACGCCGACGGTTTTACTGTTGAAAACAAAAGCCGAAGACGCCGCTCAAACTTCGTTCAACAGCGTGTTGATCAACCGCTACCGCACGGGCATGGACAGCATGGGCTGGCATGCCGACAAGGAGCGTGAACTCGGGCCACAACCGGTCATTGCCTCAGTGAGTCTGGGCACGACGCGGACCTTCGACTTCCGGCATACGAAGACCCGCCAAACGCATACGCTTCAACTCACCCACGGCAGTTTGCTCATCATGCAGGGTCGCACTCAGCTCGAGTGGGCGCACAGAGTGCCGAAGGAACCGGAAGCCCGCGGCGAACGGATCAACCTGACCTTCCGATACGTGGACTCATCAGCGCCGCTTAAACGCCCGTAGTTGATCAACTCAGCGCCTGGCGACGAAATCAATCTCGACCAGCGCGTCACGCGCCAACCCCGTCACGCCAATACACGTCCTCGCCGGCAACGGCTTGGGCAAAAAGTAGCTCTTATAAACCTCGTTCATCGCGGTGTAATCGCGTTTGAATTCGGTCAGGAAAATCCGCGCGCTGACCACGTTATCCAGCGATAGTCCAATCCCCTCCAGCACGAGAATCAGGTTGTCCATTACGCGGCGCGTCTGTGCTTGCACGCCCTCGGGCAAGGGCTTGGTGTCATCGGAGGGATCGGTCGGCATTTGTCCGGTAAGGAACACCCAGCCATCCGCTTCGGCCGCGTGAGAGAAAGGACCGACCGGCGTGGGCGCGGTATCGATCATGGAAAAGATGGGCAGCGTCATTGTGTCTCCTTGGAAAGATCAGGCCGATACCCTACCGGATCAAAAATCCAGCCGCCTGCGCGGACGATCAGGCTACGCGACGGCTTTGCTGCATTATCGAAACAACCGTCCGCAAACACCCTTCATTTTCATTACATCGCAGCGGCATGCGCCTTGCTCCAGTCGAGCACCACAGGACGATCCCCATGCCCAAGAAAAAGAAATTCAAGCTTCCCGGTCCCAATGATCGTCAGGCGCTCCTATTCGAGCGCCGCAACATGAAAATGGCCGAATCCGCGCACGCCTACGTGCGTGGCAGCACGACCAAATTCTATGAATGGCTCGATGGTATTGAAGGCCACACGCTGCCCGAAGGGCCGGCCATCTGGATCTGCGGAGACTGCCACACAGGCAATCTCGGTCCCATTGCGAATGCCGACGGCCGCGTGGAGATCCAGATCCGTGACCTCGACCAGACGGTGATTGGCAATCCGGCGCACGACATCATCCGGCTGGGGTTATCGCTGGCAACGGCCGCACGCGGCTCCGACCTGCCGGGAGTCACGACGGCACGCATGATGGAAGCAGTCGCGCAGGGTTACGAGCATGCCTTTGACCGTTCCAGTCGTCGCTCCGTCAAGGACACGAAACCCGAAGAGGTGCGGGTGATGATGAAGGAAGCGGTGCGCCGCACGTGGCAGCAACTGGCGATCGAACGCATTGAGGATATTGAACCGAGCATTCCTCTCGGCAAGCGTTTCTGGCCGCTCGACAACGCCGAGCGCGCCGAGATAGAGGCGTTGTTCAAGCAGCGCGAGATTGCGAATATCGCAACCGCTTTGCGCAAGAACGCCGACGAAGAGAACGTCACTGTGATCGACGCCGCCTATTGGGTGAAGGGCTGCAGTTCGCTCGGCCGGTTGCGATATGCGGTGTTGCTGGACATCGACGGCGGCGCGATAGACGGGGATGATCTCTGCCTGATCGATATCAAGGAAGGTCTGAAGGCCGCAGCCCCGCGTTATACGACTCCCGACGTGACGAAGCGCATGCCGCGCGATAACGCCGAACGGATCGTCGAAGGCGCGCGACATCTGACGCCGTGGCTGGGTGAACGAATGCGCTCGGCGCGGATGAACGACCGGTCCGTGGTCATTCGCGAATTGTTGCCACAGGACATGAAGCTGACGGTTGAACAATTGACGCAGGACGAAGCAGTGAAGGCAGCGCGCTACCTAGCCATGGTGGTTGGTAAAGCGCACGCCCGGCAAATGGATGCGGCACAGCGGCGCGCGTGGTTATCCGAGTTGCGGCGGGCGAAGTCGAAGTCGCTGGATGCGCCTTCGTGGTTATGGAAAAGTATCGTCGAACTGGTGAGCAGCCACGAAGGCGGTTATCTCGAACATTGCCGGCGGTATGCGTTGGCGGGGGCTTTATAACGCACATGTTCGCGCGCCAATGAAAAGGGCCGTTCACCAACACCGGTTGGATGAACGGCCCTTCTTCGTACATACAGACTGCTTTGATCCTTAGCGACCGGTCAACACTCAATCACGGTCACCGTGATGGTCGCCGTGCCAGCGATGATCCCGCCCTTCGTCATGGCGCCATTCGCGGTGATGCCATTCGCGTTCGCGCCAGCCCTCGTCGCGATAACCACCATAACCGCCGTATCCATAACCCACGACAACAGGCGGAGGGGGCGCAACGTACACCGGCGCTGGCGCGTAATAACCCGGTACACCAATCCCCACGGCGACATCCACATGCGCTGACGCTGCCGCCGACACCATCAACGCGCTCAAGCCCAGTACAGCACCCAGGATCTTCTTATTCATTACGTCTCTCCGTGCACATGGTGTGCAAACGTGTTGTTTACGTAACCTAGTGTAGGGAGAGCGGGCTGATACAGGTGCTACCGGAATGCGATAAAGGTAACCAGGCGTATCTTTTCTTAAAACCCCGCCGCCAACCCATCCCTGCGGCTATCGCTCGCCGCCACATACCCGCGCTCAGGATCGTTGCGATCCAGCTTCCAGATATATTGCCCCGACCCAAAGTCCATATAGGGATCGTCGACGGATTTGATCGTGTGGCCCATTGCCTGAAGCGCCTTCACCGTTTCGAGATCGAGTGTCGATTCCACATCGACGGTGAAATCGCGATTCACCTTCCAGCGCGGTGCATCGCACGCAGCCTGCGGTTGCTGGCCGTAGTCCAGCATCCGCACGATGGATTGCAGATGGCCTTGCGGCTGCATGTCGCCGCCCATCACGCCGAAGCTCATCACCGCTTCTTGCGTGCCATTCACGTCCTGCGTGAGGAACGCCGGGATGATGGTGTGGAATGGCCGCTTGCCGCCCTCCACCACGTTCGCCGACTTCGGATCCATCGAGAAACCGCACCCGCGGTTCTGCATCGCGATACCCGAATCCGGCACGACCACGCCTGAACCAAAGCCCATGTAGTTCGACTGGATGAAACTCACCATCATGCCGCGCTCGTCCGCCACCGACATATAGATGGTCCCGCCCGCCGGCGGCATGCCAAAGTCGAAGTGCTTCGCCTTGCCCGGATCGATCAGCTTCGCGCGTTCGGTGAGATAGGCGTCGTCGAGCATCTGCTCAGGCGTGACGTCCATGGAACGCGGATCGGCGACGTACTGATAGACATCGGCGAAAGCGAGCTTCATGGCCTCGATCTGCAAATGCTGTGACTCGATCCTGTCGACGGTCAGCGACTTCACATCGAATTTATCGAGGATGCCAAGCGCAATCAGCGCAGCAATGCCCTGCCCGTTCGGCGGAATCTCATGGACCGTATATCCGCGATAATTTTTCGAGATCGGCTCGACCCAGTCGGCCTTGTAGTTACGCAGATCGGCAGCGGTCATCGCGCCGCCGCCCTGCTTTGAAAACGCCGCGATCTTCTCCGCAATCTCGCCTTCGTAGTACGCGCGCGGTCCGTGTTCAGCAAGCGCGCGCAAGGTCTTTGCATGACCGGGATAACGCATCAACTCGCTGATCTCCGGCGCGCGGCCGCGCGGCATGAAGGTATCGGCGAAACCGGGCTGGTCTTTCAGCTCGGGAATAGCCGCCGCCCATTTGTACGCCACGATGCTCGCCACCGCATGACCACGCTCGGCAATTTCAATGGCTGGCTCCATAAGATCGCCGAACGGCAGCGAGCCGAACTTCGCGTGCAGCGCTTCCCACCCCGCGATCACGCCGGGCACGGTGACCGCGTCCCAGCCGCGCTTCGGCTGGTTCGCCAGGCCGTTTTGCTCGCCGTACTTGTTCTTGAAGTAATCGACGTTCCACGCAGCAGGCGACACGCCCGATGCATTCAAACCATGCAGCTTGGCGCCGTCCCAGACGAGCGCGAACGCGTCGCCGCCAAGGCCGCACGACACGGGCTCGACCAGCGTGATGGCTGCTGCTGCCGCGATAGCCGCGTCGACGGCGTTACCGCCTTTCCATAAAATCCGTAGGCCGGCTTGCGCGGCGAGCGGATGCGACGTCGAGACAATATTGCGCGCGAACACGGGCAAGCGCGGCGTGGGATAGGGGTTCTGCCAGTTGAAGCGGGTCATGGGAAACTCGTCTCTTGTGTGATGAAGGTTGTTAAGGTCAAAGCTCGCGCGGATCGAGCGCGTCGCGCAGTCCGTCGCCGAGCAGGTTGAAGCCGAGCACGGCCAGGAAGATGGCAATGCCCGGGAAGATCGACATCCACGGCGCCTGGCTCACGAAGTCCTTCGCGGTGTTCAGCATCGAACCCCACGATGGCGCGGGCGGCAATTGCCCCAGGCCGAGGAACGACAGGCTGGCTTCCGCGATGATCGCCATGGCGACCGTGAGACTCGCCTGCACGATGATGGGCGGCAGCACGTTCGGAAAAATATAACGGACGATGATGCGAAAGTGCCCAAGGCCGATAGCGCGTGCACCTTCCACATAATCCTCGGCCTTGACGCTGATCGCCTGGCCGCGCGTGAGGCGCACAAAACGCGGCATGGCCGAGACGCCGATAGCAATCATCGCGTTGGTGAGGCTGGGCCCGAGGAACGCGGCCAGCGCAATCGCGAGGATCAGGAACGGGATGGACAGCAAGGCGTCGGTGAAGCGCGAGATCACGCCATCGACAAGCTTGCCGAAGTAGCCTGCCAATAGCCCCAGCGGCACGCCAATCACCACTGCAATACCCACCGACACCACGCCCGCCAGCAACGAAGCGCGTGCGCCCCACAGCAAACGTGTGAAGACGTCGCGGCCGAGTTCATCGGTTCCAAACCAGTGGCTAGCCGATGGCGCTTGCCGCACCGTCATGAAGCTCGCCTGAATGGGGTCGTACGGTGAGAGCCACGGGGCAAAGATGGCCACGAGAATGACCAGCAGCACGATCACAGCACCCGCCACAGCGGCACGATTGCGCATGAAGCGACCCAACGCGCGATTGCGTTTGCGCGGCAGAGCGGCTGTTTCCACAATAGTCGCCATCAGCTTTTCCTCAGCCGCGGATTGAGCAGAACGTACAAGACATCGGCAAACAGATTCACCACGATAAACCATACCGCCGTGACCAGCACGACACCTTGAACGACGGCGTAATCCCGATTGAAAACGGCATCGACAACCAGCTTGCCGAAGCCCGGAATGGTGAACACCTGCTCCGTCAGCACCGCGCCCGCAAGCAGTTCGCCGAACAGCAGCGCGAGCACCGTGACGATCGGAATCAACGCATTGCGAAAGCCGTGCTTGACCACCACCGTGCCGCGTAACAGCCCTTTGGCGCGCGCCGTCCGGATGTAGTCACTGCGCAGGACGCTTAGCATCGCACTACGGGTATGTCGCATCAACTGTGCACCGAGCGCTGCGCCAAGCACAAACGCGGGCATCAACATGGTCTTGATGCTCAGCCAGAAGTCCTCGGTCGGCGACACGTATCCCGACGACGGCAACAACTGCCATTTCACCGATACTAAAAAGATCAGGATGATCCCGAGCCAGAAGTTCGGTATGGACATGCCGGTCAGCGCGAGAACATTGGCGCCGTAATCAAGCGCTTTTCCCTTGTTCGCCGCCGATAAAACCCCCAGCGGCAAACCGATGCCAATCGCGAAGATCATCGCCATGACGGCGAGTTGCAACGTCACCGGCAACTTCTGCGCGATGAGTTTGGTCACCGGCACATCGGTCCTCAGCGACGCACCCAGATCACCATGAAGGATGTCCTTCACCCAAAGCGCGTATTGCACGGGCACGGGTTCGTCGAGGTGATACTTCAGCCGCAACGTGGCAATGACCTGCGGGTTCTGGTCTTCGCCGGCCATCGCCATGACCGGATCGCCGGGTAGCATTTTCTGCAGGCCGAAGATCATCATCGACACCAGGATCAGTGTCGGGATTGCGACAAGCGCGCGGTTGGCGATGATTCGCAGCATGGACGCATTACCCCTTGATGCTCACGCCACGCAGACGGATCAACCCGTCAGGATAGGGCGTGAATCCCTGTACTTTCTTCGACAACGCATACGGCCACGGCTGCGCGTACAAATAGATGACCGGATCTTCCTCGGCGAGGATCTTTTGCGCGGTGTCATAGACCGTCTTACGCTCGGCCACGGTCGCTTTCACACGGGCGTCGTCGAGCAGCTTGTCGACATCCGCATTGCAATAGCGCCCGTAGTTCAGATTACCCTTGCAGGTCACGAACTGATGCAGGTTGCCGTCCGGGTCCGTGCGGCCCGACCAGCCGAGATACAGCAATTCGAAGTCACCTTTCGTCGATGCATTCAGCGCAGCAGCGTAGTCAGTCGGACGCAGCTTCAGGTTGATGCCGGCTTCGGAAAGCATGGCTTGCAGCATCTGCGCCATCTGGTTCGATACCGTGTTGTTACCAAAGGTCAGCTCCACATTGAGCTGCTCGAAACCCGCCGCCTTGAGCAAGGCCTTCGCCTTCGGAATATCGCGTTTGGTCGTCTTGATCGATGCATCGAAGTACGGGCTGTTAGACGGGATCGCCTGCCCGATGGGCGAGAAAATCCCGCCGCCAATCACCTGGTTGATCGCGTCACGATCAATGGCAAATTCGAACGCCTGACGCACGCGTTTGTCCTTGAACGCCTTCGGCGCACGCGGTCCGTTCGAGACGTTGAACGTCAGGTCGTAGAAGCCCAGTCCGCTCATCGAAATGAAGTTGAGGTTCTTGTCGCTTTTCACCGACGCCACGTCGGACGGCGCGAGACGTTCCAGCATGTCGAGCGAACCAGAGCGCAGGTTCGCGAGGCGCACGGTGCTGTCGGGAATCGGCTGGAAGATGACTTTCTGGATCGGGTATTTGTCGGTGTCCCAGTAGCCCGCGAATTTCTCCAGCACCACGCGGTCGTTCTGCACGCGCTCAACGAACTTGTATGGTCCCGAGCACACCGGATGCGTGGAAACGCCCGCGTCATCGGTGAGGGTTTTCGGCGCGAGCATCATGCCGGCGCGGTCGGTGAGCGTGGCGAGCAACGCGGCATCCGGCGCTTTCAACACGATCGCGACGGTGAACTCGTCAACCACGTCCACGTGATCGATGGAAGCCAGTTCGCTCTTGCGATTGCTCGCGGGCATGGAACGCGCGCGGTCCAGGTTCGCCTTGACGGCGGCGGCGTTGAACGGCTCGTCGTCGTGGAATTTCACACCGTGGCGCAGCTTGAACGTGAGCGTCTTGTTGTCGGCGCTCATGCTCCAGGAGGTCGCGAGCATGGGCACGATCTTCAGGTCCGGGCTAATATCCACCAGCGAATTGCATAGCGAACTGAACACGATCCGGTCGACCACCTGACTGCTGCGCGCCGGATCGAGTGTGCCAATATCGTCTTGCAAACCAATCCGGATGGTCGAGTTCGACTGAGCCATCACGGTGCTGCTACCGACACTTGCGGCGAGCGCCGCGGCCAACATAATCTTTCGCATCTGGACTTCCCCGTTTACTGTGTGTTCGATTGTTCTTTGAGCGCGCCGTCGACCAGCGCCTGACGCTGCCGGTACACCTCCAGCCGCTCGGTAAGCTTCGGGCTGACGATGGAAACAAGAGGCGCACCGCCGCCCGCGTTCTGGATCTCGCGCCAGAAATGACACGCAACCCGGTGGCCGTTTTCCAGCGTTTCGCTGACTGGTTGTTCGTCGGCGCAACGTGAACGTGCATGCGGGCATCGCGGATGAAAACGGCAGCCGGAAGGCGGCGCGGTTGGACTTGGCAGATCGCCGGTCAACGCGGGTTTGCTTCTCCGTTGACGCGGACTGCTTGCAGGAATCGCCTGCAACAGAGCTTGCGTATAAGGATGCAGCGGCTGGTCGAACAACACGTTCACGTCTGCCATTTCCACGATTTCGCCGAGATACATCACCGCCACGCGATCGCTCATATGGCGGATCACCGCGAGGTCATGCGCGATCATGATAAGCGTCAGCCCAAGCTCCTGCTTCAGCGACTCGAGCAGGTTGATCACTTGGGCTTGTACGGAGACATCGAGCGCGGACACGGGTTCATCGCCGACTATCAGCTTGGGCTCGCCCGCGAGCGCCCGCGCAATCCCAATGCGCTGCCGCTGCCCGCCCGAAAACTCATGCGGATAACGCTCCGCGTAACCCGGCTGCAGCCCGACCGTACGCAGCAGGTCGGCCACGCGTTGCTGAAGTGCTGCTCCTTTCGCGAGGCCATGCAGCGAGATCGGTTCACCAATGATCTGGCCAACGGTCATGCCCGGATTCAGCGACGCGAACGGGTCCTGGAAGATGATCTGCATCTCGCGGCGCAAGCGGCGCATGGGCTCGGTGCCCAAGTGCGTGATGTCCTTGCCTTCGTAGATCACGCGGCCTTCGGTGCTATCGATAAGACGCAGCAACAGGCGTCCCAGCGTCGACTTGCCGCAACCCGACTCCCCGACTATGGCAAACGTCTCGCCCTTCCGCACGGAGAACGAGACGCCGTTCACCGCGTAGACCGTCGGCGTACGCGTGAACATGTTGCGTGTACCGCCAAAGTGCTTGGTCAGCTCCTTGGCTTCAATGATGGGAACGTTGGGGTTCATGCCGCCGCCCCGCCAAGAGCCGGCGCATCGAGAGTCACTTCAACCGGCGCGACCCAGCACGCCACCCGATGCGTTCCGTCCAGCCGCTTGTCTGGTGGTACCGCGTCGATGCACCGCTGCTCCACGAACGGACAGCGCGGCGCAAACCTGCAGCCTTTGGGCATCTGTTCGGGCGACGGCACAGAACCGCGAATGGTCGCGAGCGCGCCTTCACGTTTTCCCACCGATGGAATCGCGCCCATCAAACCAATGGTGTACGGATGCTGCGGGTCATCGAAGATTTCATCCACCGAGCCATATTCCACGATCCGTCCCGCATACATCACCGCGACGTAATCGGCCACTTCGGCCACGACGCCCAGGTCGTGCGTGATCAACACCATCGCCGTGCCGGTTTCGGCTTGCAGGCTGCGCACCAGCAACAAGACCTGCGCCTGGATGGTGACATCGAGTGCTGTCGTGGGTTCGTCGGCGATCACCAACTGCGGGCGATTGGCCAGCGCCATCGCGATCATCACGCGCTGGCGCATGCCGCCGGACAGCTCATGCGGATACGCGTCAAGCCGGGTTTCGGGTGCCGGAATGCGCACGAGGCGCAGCATGTCCAGCGCCTCCTTGCGCGCCGCCACGCCGCTCAAGCCACGATGCCGCTGCACGCATTCCGCAATCTGATGCCCGACGGTGAACGCGGGATTGAGCGAGGTCATCGGCTCCTGGAAGATCATCGACATCCGGTTGCCGCGGATATCGGCGAGTTCGCGTTCGCTCAGCGTGAAGAGATCGCGGCCGTCGAAGATCGCCTTCCCCGCGACAATATTCGCCGGCGGGCTCGGCAGCAAACCCATCAACGCCAGCGACGTCACGCTTTTCCCGCACCCCGACTCCCCGACGATGCACAGCGTTTCGCCCGCGTTCACGGAAAACGAGACGTCCTCGACTAGATTCGGAACCTGCGCGGCGCGCGAGAATTTCAACGAGAAACCGCTGACTTCGAGTACAGGATGCCTGGCAGGCGGATTGACCTGATCGAGGCGATCAGGCTGGCGATCGGGCTGGTTCAGGGGCAGCTTGCTTAACGTCGACAAATTCAATACTCCGCTGCGGGGGAATACAAGCGGCTAACCCGGGCCTTTTAGTCCATGTCGACACCGGTGTCAGCAACCCGGCAGCCGCCCGTCGCCAAAACTTTCAATGAAGTAATTATGTCGGCCTAAATCCATCAGGAAATATTAAACTTTCTTTTTGATACTTAACTTTTTCTTGAATAAGCCATGCCGACTATTCGAATGCTGAAGACGTTCCGGGCGGTTGCGCGCACGGGCTCGTTCGCGGCCGCGGCTGATAAGGTCGCGCTCACCCAGGCTGCGGTCAGCTTGCAGATGCGTGGGCTGGAACAAGCGCTGGGGCGGCAGCTTTTTGACCGCAGCGCAAGGCAGATCACGCTGAACCGGCAGGGGCACGAGATTCGGCCGAAGGTCGAGCAGATACTGGATCTGCTCGATGAGCTGGAGGCCACGCCGGCCGGGTCTATGCAAGGGCCTGTGGCGATCGGCGCGGTGGTGTCGGTGATTGGGGCGCTTTCGCTGGGTGTTGCGCAGTTGAAAACGGCACACCCTGGGTTGGATGTGAGGTTGCTGTCGGCCCGTTCGGACGAACTGACGGTCATGGTCGAACAAGGGGAAGTCGACATTGCAGCGGTAGTGGCACGTCCCGACAAGGCCTTGCCTGAGGCGCTCAAGTGGACGCCGCTGTACACGGAACCGCTGATGCTGATCGTGAGCCGCGAGATCACCGATACGGACCCGCGGCGAATCTTGGCATCGCATGGCTTCCTGCGTTTCGACCGGCGCGTCCGAACGGGCGTGGTCGTCGATCAGGCACTAACCACGCTCGGGCTGGAGGTGACCGAGTATCTGGAGCTCAATTCCATCGAGACGATCGTGGCGCTGGTGCGGAAGAACGTAGGGGTGACGGTGTTGCCACAGCTACATAGGGCGGGATGGCAGACAGACCCGTCGCTGCGGCTGATTTCGATTGCGCAGCCGGCGATTCTCCGGACGGTAGGGATGGTCGAACGAGCTTCGTACGGGCGCAGCGCCATCACGGCGGCGATTATCGAGACGCTTCACGACTAGCTTGCGCCCCCGGATGGCACCCGCGCCTCCATCTCATTATTGGCAAATTCCGAAAAGTCAATTGCATGCTATCGACATAATAAATCGATAGTAGGGGTATACACTGCATTTCATCGACGCAGCGAGCAGAAAAAACCAGCCACTGCGCCCCTTAAAACTCATGCAAATCGGAGCACATCATGAACAAGAATCTTATCGCCGCATTGTTGGTCGCCGCTTCCGCAGCTTTGGCTGCCCCCGCTTTCGCCAGCAGCGGCTACGGCCCGGCGCCGTCGTATAACCCGACCGTCGGCGCACCGGCTTCGCAACGCGGCCAAAGCGTTCAAACCGTTGCAGCGGAACAAGCGCAAGCCAACGCAAATGCAACGTCCTACGGCGGCGTGCAAGACACGCAATCGCAATCGGGCAGCCGCATTAGCGTGAGCAACGAAAAGTCGCTCTACTCGCACAACTAATTCCAAGGCCGTACACCGGAGCGATGTTTGCTCCGTCGTAAGGCGGAAGTGTGCAAAAACCAAAGCCCGGGAGAACTTGAGTTCTCCCGGGCTTTGGTTTTTGCACACCCTCATAAGCGTGGCTGATAGCACTATCGATTTATTATCGATTTGGCCTATCTGGAATCTGCCTGTATTTTTCCAGTACAGCGCGCTCCGGCCAAATCCCTTGATGCCTTTGCGCGCATCAATCGTAAAACAGCCCCCACACGCCATGAGTTCTTCCGTCATCACCGTCTGCGTCGATGCTGTGCGCGACGAAGCCCCCGGTATTCGCTCCTTCGTCATCTCGCGCGTCGACGGCGCGCCGCTCGACGCGTACGAGCCCGGCGCTCACATCGACGTAACCAGTCCGTCCGGCGTCACGCGGCAATACTCGCTGTGTGGTGACCCGGATCGCAGAGAGCAGCATCTTTTCGCGGTCAAGCGCGAAAACGCTTCGCGAGGAGGATCGAGCTCGTTGCACGACCACGTGGAGCCGGGCGCGCATTTGCTCATCGGGCCGCCGCGCAGCCTGTTTCGCCTCGACCCGACAGCCAGCGAACATGTCCTGATCGCAGCCGGGATTGGTATTACGCCGCTGCTCAGCATGGCCTACCGCCTGGTTCGCCAGAATGCCTCGTTCAAACTGCACTATTTCGTTCGCGACCAAGCCAGCGCCGCCTTCCTCCCGTTGCTTTCGCAGCCGCCATTCGCCGACCATGTGGCGCTTCATTGCGGCATCGAACCGGATAGAGTCGATGCCGAAGTCGAAGGATGTCTCGTGGGCGTTGCTCCCGGGGCCCACGTCTACACATGCGGCCCGGGTGCGTTCATGGATCGTGTGGTCAGCGTGGCGGAACAGCACGTTTCCGCTGAATCAATCCATCTCGAACGGTTCGCCGCCGATCCCGCCACGACCGCCGCCACAGCGCCCATGCTCGATTCCTTCGACGTGGAGGTCGCCAGCACGGGGGCGAGAGTGCGAGTGAGCGAAGGCATGTCGATAGTGGAAGCGCTCGCATCCATTGACATCATCGTCGATACATCCTGTGGCGAAGGCGTCTGCGGCACCTGCATGGTCGATGTCGTCAGCGGTGAGCCTGAGCACCGTGATCACTGCCTGAGCAAGTCGGAACGCGCGAGCGGCGCGGTCATTTGCTGCTGCGTCTCGCGCTCGAGATCTCCCGTGCTGGTCCTTGACATCTAATCGACATCTAATCGACCTCTAAAACCGACCTCTACGCGTCCGCCTGCGGAAACTGATCGAAGGTCTGCACCCTCTCGGTCAGCAACTCACGCAGCCAGACGTTGCCTTCGTCGTTATCGAAGTTCTCGTGCCAATGCATCGTGACGGTCGCGCCGGGTAACTGCACCGGCAGTTCGTAGACCTTGAAGCGGCCATCGCGATTAAAGATCTGGGCCAGCCGGCGCGGCAGCGTCGCGTAGTAGTCCGTGACGCCGAGCACGCTGGGCAACGCAACGAAGTGCGGCAATTCCAGCAGCGTATTGCGCCCAACGCCCTGCGAGCGGAACGCGTCTTCCAGTGCATGGTGACTGTGTTCAACCGACAAGACCTGCACGTGCGGCGCTTCCGTGAACGCGGCCAGATCGATCTGCGCGCCGCGCGGCAAGCCGGGGCGCTTGCGCGTCATGCAGACATAAGTCTCATCGAATAAAAGCCGATGGCGCGTTCGCGCCGTGAGCTCCGGCAAATTACCGATCGCGAAATCGAGCCGGCTTACCCTCAGCGCTTCTTCAATCTCCTCCACGGGCGTCGGCTCTATCCGCAGCTTCACGCGCGGCGCAAGCCGCTGCAACGCCGCGCAGATCGGCGGCAAATATGCCAATTCCCCCGCATCCGATAACGACAGCCTGAAGGTCCGCGTACTGATGGCCGGGTCGAACCGTTCCGCATAACGCAGCGCTTCGCGCACCGTATCCAGCGCCCGCGCCACGATTGCCGCCAGTTCGAGCGCGATGGGCGTCGGCTGCATGCCAACGCGCGTGCGAATAAAAAGCGGATCGTCAAAAAGCGTGCGCAGGCGGCCGAGCGAATAGCTGACCGCCGGCTGCGACAACGCCAGCCGCTGCCCCGCTCGCGTCAGGCTGCGCTCTTCAATGATCGCGTTGAAGACACGCAGCAGGTTCAGGTCAACGTGATCGATGGAGGTCATGATATTTGCCGCATTGATGGACCTACCGATTTTAGATGAATTTGACCTATGAGCACCGGCAGCCGACACTTCAATCTATAACTAGCGTCACGGCCCCCCACTTTACTCAGGTGATCGATGAGCGATTTCCAACCAACGGCCTGTCAGACCATCGACACGAGCGCGCTTTACAAGCGCGCGGAAGCCGACCGCGTTTCTCCCTCGCTTTATAACGATCCGGCGATTTTCGAAGCGGAACTCGAACGCATCTTCTACAAGACGTGGATCTGGGTTGCGCATGAAAGCGAACTGCCGAAGCCGGGCGACTTCCGCACCACGACAATCGGACGCCAGCCGGTGATCGTGGTCCGCGACAAGACCGGTGAGATCAATGTGCTCGAGAACCGTTGCCGCCATCGCGGCGCGACCGTCTGCGAGCAGCACAAAGGCAACGCGCGCGGCTTTACGTGTCCGTATCACAGCTGGACCTACGGACTTGACGGCGCACTGCGCGCGCTGCCGTATGGCGATGGCTACGAGGGGATTGTCGACAAGACGGAACTGCCGCTGAAGAGCCTGCGCGTCGGCATTTATCACGGACTGGTTTTCGCGAGCTTCGATCAGTCGATCGAACCGCTGGAGGATTTTCTCGGCGGAGCGAAACCGTGGATCGACCTGTTCATGAAACAGGGCGCGGGATTTCCGGTCAAGGCGAACGGTGAACACAAGTTCAAGTTCAAGGGCAACTGGAAGATCCAGCTCGAAAACACCACTGACCTGTATCACTTCCCCGTCGTCCACAAGTCGTGGATGAAGACGATCGACGACGAAACCGCTGCCGCCATCACCAGCTTCATGACGAGCGACAAGGCGTTTTGCCGCTCGCTTGGCAACGGCCATAGTCTTGCCGTCCTGGTCCCGGAGATAGTCGACTTGGACGAAGACAACGGCGCGCCAATTCCGACGCGCTACGAGGCCCTGGCAGAGTCCTTGGCGGCGGACTATCCGCCCGATCAGGTGAGGCGAATCGTTCGCTCGCTGATGGGCGTGGGCTTCAACCTGAACCTGTTCCCCAACCTCGCGTTGTCGATGGCATTTTTCCGCGTGCTGCGGCCCATTTCCGTCGAGGAGACCGAGATCCGTCATGTCGCGCTCGGCATGGACGGTGGTCCCGAGGAAGCCAACCGCGCACGCTTGCGCGTGCATGAACATTTCCAGGGGCCGTTCGGTTTTGGCAGCCCCGACGACGCCGAAGCGTGGGAGCGCGTGCAACGCGGCTCGCATGCAGGGCCCGACGTACCGATCCTCGTCAACCGCGGATTGAACCGCGAAACCACGGCGGCGAACGGCGAGAAAACAGCGCACGCCACCGACGAAACCGGCATGCGCGCCGCCTACGCGAAATGGCGCGAAATGATGGAGCAGCAATAACATGGACGCTACCAACGCCCTCCTCATGCAGCCCGTGTTTGCGAAAGCCGTGCAGTTCATCTGGCGGGAAGCCGAAATCCTGGACCGGAAGGACTATCGAGCGTGGCTTGAACTGTGGTCGCCTAAGGGATTCTATGTGGTGCCTATCGACCCGCTTGCGACCGACTTCGCGGCCACGCTGAACTACGCCTATGACGATCACGCCATGCGTGCGCTGCGCGTGCAGCGGCTGAGCTCGGGCTACTCGCCGTCGGTCACGGACGCCGCGCGCACGGTACGCACCGTATCGCGCTTCACGATGTCGAGTGAGTCGGCGGACATAGTCGACGTACGCAGCGCGCAGGTCATCGTTGCGTACAAGCGCGGTGCCAGCACGCTGTTCGCGGCGGACGTGGAGCATCGCATCGATCTGTCCGATGGTGAGCCGCGCATTGTGCAGAAGGTCGTGAGGCTGATCGATTCCACCGACGCGCTCAACGCGATCGGGTTCCTGCTCTAGCTCGCTCCCAGGAGAGATCCACCATGGTGGACAACGCATCGTTGCCTCTGCGCGTACTGTTTTGCTGCGGCGTGACGCAGAATTTCTTCGACCTTCCTCGCGAGCAGATCGGCACGGTCTGGCAGGCATACGGCGCGATGCTGAAAAGCATCGAGGCCATGGAAGGGGTCAAGGTGCTCGGCATCATGGACGACGACCGCGTGGTTGTGGGTCAGGCCACCGGCGCACCGTGGACCTTCTACATCATGGCCGACGTCGACAGCTTCGACACAGCGGCCGCCGTCTGCAACCTGTACCGGACCACCCCCGTGGGCGAATACAACCTGTGGCGCTACGGCAAGATCGAAGCCCGCATAGGCCGGGCGCTGACCGTGCCGAGCCCGTCATGAACGAGACGACAGAAGCGGCGCTTGCCGACATCACAGCCCGGCTCTCCGTGCTCGAAGCCGAGCGTGCGGTGCGCCGGACCATGATGCGATACATGGCGCTCTGCGACGTTCCATCGGGTGGCCAGCCGTCCGAGACGCTCGCGGAGTTGTTCAGCGTTGATGCTGTATGGCAAGGCGTCGGGCCTGAGTACGCGGAGAAGTTCGGCGCATTGACCGGCCGGGAAGCGATCGTCGCAATGCTTGCGCGCTATCTGCCGCCCACGCCGCATTTCAGCGTAAACGCGCACTTCATGGCGTCGGAGACTATCGATGTCGACGCCGCCGCGACGCACGCCACGGGGCGCTGGATCATGTTGCAGGCATCGGGCTATGTGACCGGCGGGGCCGAGCTGGTATCGGCGAGACTTGAAGTGGATTTCGAGCCGGCCGCCGGCAGCGAGCGCTGGCTCATCAGGCATTTCCGTACCCAACGCCTGTTCGATGCGCCCTGGCAGGTCCATCCCTCTTCCACCGGCAGCTCCGGCGCCCTCAGGCAATGAACGAATTCATCAGCGAATTTACGCTTGGCGACGCCGATGGCCCGAGCATTGCGCTCAAGGACACCATCGACGTGGCCGGTTATCCGACCACGGCGGCAAGCCGCGCACTGCTGGACGCGCCGTCGGCGCCACGTCACGCGGAAGTGGTGGACCGCCTGCTCGCGCAGGGCTGGCGTGTGGTCGGAAAGACCAACATGCACGAGCTGGCGTTCGGCATGACCGGCATCAACGACTACACCGGCACGCCGGAGAATCCGCAGGACGAGACGCGCATTCCGGGCGGTTCGTCGAGCGGGTCTGCGGCGGCGGTCGGGCTGCATCTCTCGAGTGCAGCGCTTGGCACCGACACCGGCGGCTCGGTGCGCGGCCCTGCTGCTTGCTGCGCTGTGATCGGCATGAAACCTACGTTCGGACGCGTGTCGCGACGCGGCGTTGCGCCGGCACGGAGCACGCTCGATTGCGTCGGCCCGTTTGCGCGCGAGATGCTGACGCTGATCGATGTAATGGCTGCCATCACACCCGGCTTCGATGAACACGTGGCGAACACGTTGCCGTCATCGGTCAGGATTGGCGTAGTGTCCGCCGATGCAACCCGTGAGATCAGCGACGCCGTGACCAACGCGCCGTCGCTTGCGGGCTTCGCCTCGCAGGGCATCGAGTTGCTCAACCTGCGCGCCGCGTTCGATGCGGGACTGACCGTGATCAACGCCGAAACGTGGGCGGCATTCGGGCATCTGCTCGAGACGGGCAAGCTCGGTGCGGATCTGGTTGCACGCCTGCGCGTGGCGTCGAAGACGACGGAGGCTGATCTTGCCGTCGCGGAGTCAGTGCGCGCGCGCTTTACCGACGAGGTCGATCATGCGTTGCAGAGCGTGGATGCGATTGTGCTGCCGACCCTGCCCGCGTTGCCGATCACGCTGGAAGCGGCGAGGAACGGGACGTCGGTCATTGCCATGTCGTCGTTGATCCGGCCATTTAATCTCAGCGGTCATCCGGCGCTCAGCCTGCCCCTGCCGATCGCTAGCTCGCCTCTGCGAGCAGGTTTGCAGATCGTCGGGCGCAAGGGCGCGGACGAACTCGTGTGCGCTATCGCCGCAAGTTTTGAAGCTTGTTTTGAAGACTCGTTTGCCCGATGGACGGAAACAGCATGACGGACAGGGTAGTCCTGGTGACGGGTGCAGCCCGAGGTCTCGGCGCGGTCATTGCGCGGCGCTTTCACGCGTCGGGATATCGCGTAGCGATTGGCGACATTGCATTCAATGCCGCGCAGGAACTGGCGAGCGAACTCAGCGCCGATCATTCGACCGCGTTTGCGTTGAATCTCGACGTGACATCGAAAGACGATTTCACCGCTGCGCGCGATGCGATCCTGCACAAGTGGCAACGCATTGATGTTCTGGTCAACAACGCGGGCGCGTCGAAGGTCGTGCCGGTGATGGAAATCACCGCGGAGCAATTCGACCACGTGATCCAGGTGAATCTGCGCAGCGTGTTGTTCGGATGCCAGGTTTTCGGCCAGCATTTCGCCGATGCAGGCGCGGGGCGCATCGTCAACATCGCATCGCTCGCGGGGCAGAATGGCGGCTCGGCAACGGGCGCGCACTACGCGGCATCGAAGGGCGGCGTCATTACGCTCACCAAGGTTTTCGCGCGTGACCTCGCCTCGCGCGGCGTGACGGTCAATGCCATTTCACCCGGCCCGATGGACTTGCCCATCGTTCATGAAAGTGTGCCCGCCGACAAGTTGAGCGCGGTTGTCGCGAGCATTCCAGGCGGACGTCTTGGATCGGCCGACTACGTGGCCGATGTGGCCGTCATGCTCGCCGCGGAGAATGCTTACTTCGCGAACGGGGCATGCTGGGATGTGAACGGCGGCTTGTTCATGCGATAAGGCGGGTGCTTTTCAGGCGACGGAACCGCGTGGCGCCGTCACCTTTTACGTCGCCTTTTACGTCGCGTTTTCCCGGTTAAACCGGCTTGCCTTCACTCGATGCCCAGTTCGGCATCAACGTATTGGTCGGCAAGGTTTCGTCGACCATTTTCTTCGCGGTCTGAATGCCCGCGACCGGCAAGCCTGTTGGATCGAGCGCGCCGATCTGCACCAGCACCGACGCCTGGTCCCAATAGATATGCTCGTTGTACAGCTTGTCGCCGCGAAAACAGATGACCGCGAGCATGGGCACTTCGAAGTATTTTCCGGTCGGCTTGAGTCCCGGCAACAGCCAGTCGATTTCCCGATCGTGCGTCGCGCAGAACACGAACTCGTCGACCACCCGATCCGCGCCGATAGTGCGCGACACCGGAATCAGGCGCGTGTCGGCCGGATTCGAATCGACGAAATGGTATTTATAAAAGCGCTTCAACTGGTCATGGCCCACACCGCCGGTCATCGTCGGAACGTGGTTGACGTAGGGCTGCGCCACCATGGTCGGCATGACGGCGTTGACGTCGCGCGTGCCGAATTCGTAGTAGCAATGCATCTCCCAAAGCTGGTTCAGGTCGTACACGGGACCGAGCACTTTACGCAGCAGCGCCATGGTTCGCGAGTACGCCATCATGGCCGCGGGCTTGTCGAAATGCTCGCGCTCGGGCGTGGCGAATGCATGGTCGCAACCCGGGTAAACATAGGTTTCAATCGACGGTTTTTGCTTCAGCGCCGCGATGATCTTTTCACGCGACTCAGTCGGCGTCATCGCGTCGTTCTCTGCGAAGTGGAAGATCATCGGACAGTGAATCGCCGGGATCTTGCTCGTGTACGCATCGAGTCCCACGCCGTAGTAACTCACCGCGCAATCCACGTCGGTGCGCGCGGCTGCGAGCATCGCAAGACGGCCGCCCAGGCAATAACCGATCGTGCCGACCTTGCCGGCCTGCTCAGGCAATGCGCGAATCGCGGCAATGGTCGCGGCAATGTCGTTGACCGCGTTCTCTTCATCGAGCTTTTCGTTATAACCGAGCGCTTCCTTGAAATCCGCTTCGCCGTAGCCGAGTTCGACACCCGGTTTCATGCGCCAGAACAAATCCGGAACGAGCACCACATAGCCTTCCTCGGCATAACGATCGGCCATCGACTTCATATAGCCATTGATGCCGAAAATCTCCTGAAGCAGCACGAGGCCGGGACCGGACCCTTGCGCCGGCTTCGCGAGATACGCCGCGAACTTGCCGCCGTCGTACGCTGTCACCTGTATTGTCTGACCGCTCATCATCTCTCCTCCGTCGATGTTCAAAGATACCCCGCGAACTGCTTCTGGACCGCATCGCGATCGGCCGCGAGACCCGCACTGACGCCTTGCGCCATCGCGCCAACATACACCTCGTCGGGACCATCCGCGAGTGCGGCGAACACGGCGTCGACCACTTCGGTTACCGACAGCTTGGGCGGCGGAAAGTCGCGGCTCATGTCGGTATCGATCGCACCGGGCAGCACGCCGAGCACGCGCACATGATGTTCCGCGAGTTCGGCACGCAGGCATTCCGTCATGCGCAACGCCGCCGCCTTCGACGCACACAAGGAGCCCATCATGGGCAAGCCGACGCGCGCGAGAATGGACAGCATGTTCACGACCGCGCCGCGATTGGCGATCAGCGCGGGGGTGAACGCGCGGCACATCCCAAGCGTGCCGAAGTAGTTCACCTCCATTTCAGCGCGGGCTGCAGTAGCGTCGCGAGGAAGAATGGCTCGCTCGAGCCGGTTGATGCCGGCGTTGTTGATCAGCAGCGTGACATCGCCTGCTGTTGCAGCGGCTTGTGTCACCTGTGCCGGGTCCGTGATGTCGAGCGTGATCGGGATGATCCGCGAGTCGCCTGTAGCAACGGCGCTGGAATCGCGGGCCGCGGCATACACCTTGCGCGCGCCGCCTTCGAGCAGGCTCGTGACAAAGCGTGCACCTACACCGCGATTGGCGCCTGAGACGAAGGCAACAGAATCTTCAATCTGCATCGCATGCTCCTGGTTGAAAAGGACCGGACTTCACTTGCGCTTATATTCGACCGGCAGGATATAGCCGCTATCGAAGGTCTTCACATCAATATTCGATCGGTACGCAATCGTGGTCACGGCCTGCAGCAGAGGCACGACCCACGATTTCTCCGATGCCTCCTGACTCAGCGCGCGATACCCCGCCATACGCTTGTCTTCATCGACTTCGGTCATCAGGGCCTCGACACGCGGCGCCAGCGAGTCGTCTTTCCACGCCGAAAAACGCAGGCGCGGATCGAGAATGCGGCCCGTGTAGTTCTCGGGGTCGCCGGTCGAATTGGCCCAGCTATAGAGCAGCACACCGCTCATCTTGGTCGCCTGGATCTCACCGATCACCTTGGCCATGGTGGTCTGCGTAAGGTCCGCCTGGATGCCCACGCGCTGCCACATACCAGCAATCGCGCGCGCCATGTCGTAGTCGCTCGGGAACGTGCCGTTGGTCGTCAGGAACGGCACCTTCACCGGTTTGTTCGGGCCATACCCCGACTTCGCGAGCGCCGCGATCGCGCGTTGCGGATCAAAGCCGATCTTGAAACCCGGCACGTCCGCGGGCGATCCGGGCGTGGCCGTGACGGACAACGGCACGGCTTCGCCACCGTAGAACGCCTTGGACAGCGCGGCGGTATCAATGGACCAATGCATGGCTGCGCGCACGTTTTCGTCGTCGAACGGCTTGACGTAGTTCGGCATGCGCAGCATGTAGATCTCGCTGTACGGATAGATCTTCGTCGTGATGCCCGGCGTCTTCGCCAGGCGCTGCGCCTCGCGCAGCGGAATCTGCACGGCCACGCCCGCGCGGCCGGATTCAACCGCGGCCACCCGCGCCGACGGTTCCGTCGTGATCTGGAACGTGACGTTCTTGATGGCCGGAACGCCGCCCCAGTATTTATCGAAGGCTTCGAGCACGATCCGCGAACCGCGTTGGTAATCGACCAGCTTGTAGGGCCCGGCGCCAATTGGCTTCGCCAGTAAACCGTCAATGCCGGCCTTCTCCATATAAGCCTTCGGCACAATATAGCCAGCCAGGAACGCAAGATAGATCGGTGCGGCCGGCGTCGGTTTGGCATACACCAGCACGGCGCGCGTGGGCGAAATGATCTCGACATCCTTCAGCGTCTGGAACATCCCGCCAACAGCCAGTTTCTTGTCGGCGGACGGGCGATCGTGAAGACTGTATTTCAGGTCGGCGGTCGTGAGCTTCGAGCCGTCATGGAACAGGATGTCGTCGCGCAAGGTCACTTCAAGCCGCTGGTCGGTCTTGTCCTGCCACTTCCATGCCGTGATCTGGCGCGCCTCCAGCTTCAGCGTTGGCGAGTATCGCAACGGGGAATCGAAGACGGTCTCGTAGATGGATTGCGCCTGCGGCACCGTGATCGCCGTCGGGTCCCAGGTCGGCACGTCGGAGATGTACGCAATGTTCAATACATCGTCGCTTGCCGAACCCTGTGCACGCGCGAAGTCCCACGGCAATATCAGGCCCGCTCCTGCGGCCAGCGAGCCCAACAACCATTGCCTGCGCTTCGCGTCGATCTCGAAACTGTCCATCGATACTCCTGTGTCCCGGCATCCCGCCGGATGAAGATGCACGAAAGCGTGCCGCGACTTGACTCGTGGCACGCGCGAAGATGAATTATTGACGGTCAGAAACGATGGCGCAGCCCCAATCGCACTTCAACCTGGTTGGGCGTGCTCGAGCGCTGCAAGACCGGCGCGAGATCGGCGTATTGAGCGTCACCCGCGGCGTGCATGTAAGTGGCCTGCAAGTAGGTATCGGTGCGTTTCGACAGGAAGTAATCCACGATCGCATCGAAGTTGTGATACTTCGGCTTCTGCGAAGTCGCCGAGACCTGACCTTGCGTATAGCTGTACCCGGTGCCAAGTTGCACGGACGGCGTCACGAAGTAGCTCGCCACGATTTCAAAAATGTTAAACGTCACGTGGCCGCTGATGTTGGCGCCGACCGTCGGGTCCAGTCCGAGAAACTTTGTGTTCGTATAGTCGGCGCTGATCTTTGCGGCGCCGAACGAGTACTGCCCGCTGATACCGAACGACTGGTACTTCGACGCAGCCAGTCCATAGTTGCCATCGACCGTGTTCGTTGCTGTCCACACGCCTTCGGGCACAGCTTCGGACGGGTGATCGATCGATGTATACGCCGCTGCCAGTGCGACCGGACCGCCCGCGTATTTCACGCCGACCGACTTGACCGCGTCGCGGTTGGTCGCGCCGGCCACGTTCCCGAATCCATACAACGCGGACGCCTGGAGGCCCGAGAAGACCGGCGAGGTGTATCGGACAGCATTGTTGATACGAAAGTCGATGCCGGTGTTGTCGAGATCGCCCGGATGCGGGAACAGGATGCCCCAGTTGCCGTTCGCGGTGTACAGCCCCACGTAGTCGCCCATCATTTCGTTTTGGCGGCCGAGCGTGACCGTTCCCAGCGTGGTGCTCGACAAACCCACGTAAGCGCCGCGGCCGAATTCGCGGCCTTGTTGCCCGAGCTTGCCCGAATTGATGTCGAAACCGTTCTCGAGCCGGAAGATCGCCGACAACCCGCCCCCCAGATCCTCAGCACCTTGAAGGCCCCAGCGGCTGCCCTGCGAAATGCCGCTTTGCATCTGATAGGCCTTCGCGCCAAGCTGATTGTTCGAGAAGGTCAGGCCTTCGTCGATGATCCCGTACAGCGTCACGCTGCTTTGAGCGTACACGGAGCCGCTCGCGCACAACGCGGCGAACGATGCAGCAATAAGAGGAGTTTTCACTTGGGTTCCGTTAAAGATCGTGAGTGGATGACGAGATTTCTTGATGTCGTGATTTCGTTTGTTCGTGACGTCAGACTTCGGACTTCGGGGTAGAACTCGCCGCGCCACGCAAGTCCCTGGGACGGCAGCGTCATTTCGTGAGAATGTTTTGTGTCTCCATCAACATTCTGAATTCAGATTATTTCAGTAAAAATTGGGCGTCAAGAACTTGCCAAAATTGTTTTTGTGGCGAAGGTGCGCGTCGAGGTGAGATGCTCAGCCGATGGAACGGGGTTGTTCGCTCCTCGCGACGCGATTCGCACGAAATGGAACATGAAACGCGCGGCATTCACCAGCCGCAGGAGCGGCGTGATCGCGGCATGAATTCCCTTAAACCGCTGCCATCAACGCGTTTTTGCACCTGAACCGCGCTTGTTGAGATCAAGCGGGCTTGTTACTCTGAATGGCACGACCGGTTTTGACGCATCGAAAGATGCCGGCAAACATCACTGCACCGCAGCGAACTTTTCTTGCGGCGCGCATGCCCCAAGGTGGTCTGTTTTCGCACAAGCGCAACGCATCGCACATGATCCTTGACATGCGATTTTTCTGAATTCAGTATTCTTAAATAATCATCCTCGATAACCGTCGTCGATCTCAAGGAGCCCGTCTTGACCGAACTCGCCGCGAATCCGATGCAACTCGCTCACGCGTTCAAGCTCGGCGTCTTTGCAGCCAATGCGGATCGCGGCCTTTCGTTCACGACAGTGCCCGAGCAATGGCGTGCGACGTGGGACGACGTGCAGCGCGCCGCCGTCGCGGCCGACGCAGGCGGCATGGACTTTTTCCTGCCCATTGCGCGATGGCGCGGCTTCAGCGGCACCACGCATGTTCGCGAATGGTCTTTCGAGACCTTCACGTTCGCCGCGGCGCTTGCCGCGGTGACGCGGCGCATTGCGTTGTTTTCGACGGTTCACGTGCCGCTCGTGCATCCGCTGTATGCAGCGAAGGCACTGGCGACCATTGACCACATCAGTCATGGCCGCGTGGGGTTGAACATCGTGTGTGGCTGGAACCCGGACGAGTTCGACATGTTCGGCGTGAAGCTGATCCCGGAGGCCTATAAACAGGCAGCTGAATGGTCCGAGATCCTGATGAAGCTCTACACGTCGGCCGAGCCCTTTGATTTCGAGGGCGAGTTCTATCATTTGAAAGGCGCCATTTCACGGCCGGTGCCCTTGCAGGCGCCTCGTCCGGTCACCATGAACGCCGCGTTTGGCGCACCGGGCCGCGACTTCGCCGCGAAGTATTGTGACTATCTGTTCACCACGTTTTCGGAACTCGACGCCGGCCGCGAACATGTCACCGATATCCGGGGCCGTGGACAAGCGGCGGGACGCGACATTGGCGTATACACGGTGGCGCATGTGGTGTGTCGCGAGACCGGTCAGGAGGCGCAGGATTACTACCACCGCTATTCCGTGGAACACACCGACGAAGCCGCGCTCGACTATCACATGAAGCAGAAGAAGGGCTTCAGCAACAGTCACGACGACCGGGCGTTCACCGAGTATCGGCAGCGTTTTGCAGCCGGAACCGGAAGCTTTCCGCTGGTCGGCACGCCGGTTCATATAGTGGATCAACTCATCAAGATTCATGAAAGCGGGTTCGCAGGCGCCGCGCTGACCTTTGTGAATTACGCCGATGAACTGCCCTTTTTCTGCGAGCAAGTCATGCCCCTGATGCGCGAAGCGGGTTTGCGCAACGACACCGACTGACCCGGACCGATCCTTTCCTTATTCGCAGTTATTTGACTACAGCGCTTTTGTCTGAACGGGCGTTGCGCGCTCGTTCAGAAAACGCTCGTCCGAACGCGTTACATCACTCTCGCCTTATGACACTGACGACACTGACTTCGCCTTATCTCGCGTTCAAGCAAACCGCACTGCAGTATCCCTGCAACGACTTTCTGCATATTCCCGCATCCGCTCGCAAGCATTACGCAACGGCCGAACCGCTGACGTTGAAATACGGCGAAACGCTGGAGCGGATCGACGAACAGGTTGAGCGCTATCGCGATGCGGGTTATCGCGCGGGAATGCGCGTGGCGTTATTACTCGAGAACCGGCCTGAGTTCTTCGTTCATTTCTTCGCGCTCAATGCACTCGGCATCAGCGTCGTTCCGCTTAACGCCGACTCGCGTCCGCATGAAATAGCGTATGTGGCTGAACACAGCGAGATCGTGCTGGCGGTTGGTATAGGTACGACGAAGCCGCTTCTGCATGCCGCGCTCCAGGACAAAGTCCCCGTTGCCGATGCGAACACCTCTGCGCTGCCCACGATTGAAAGCGCCGGCCGCGCGGTCCCGACACCCTCCATGGACGATGAATGCGCCATTCTTTACACGTCCGGGACCACGGGCAAACCTAAAGGCTGCGTTCTCGACAACCGCTATTTCTTGTCCATTGGAGAGATCTACATCACGGAAGGCGGCTTGTGCGATGTCCGTCCGGGCGTCGAACGCCTGATCACCCCGCTGCCGCTATTCCACATGAATGCGCTCGCCTGCTCGACCATGGCCATGGTGTTGTCCGCGGGCTGCGTGATCCAGCTCGACCGGTTTCATCCGCGAAGCTGGTGGGCTGATGTGGCGGACAGCGGTGCAACGATCGTCCATTATCTCGGCGTCATGCCCGCGATCTTGCTGGGCATGGACGCCGATGCACCCGTCACGCATTCGGTGCGATTCGGCTATGGCGCGAACGTCGATCCGAAACATCAGCAGGTGTTCGAACAGCGCTTCGGCTTTCCGCTCATTGAAGGGTGGGCCATGACCGAGACCGGCGGCGCCGTGGTGATCGCATCGAGCCGCGAACCGCGTCACGCAGGCACGCGATGTTTCGGCCAGCCGCGCTCAGGCATGGAAGTGAAGCTCGTCGATGCCGAGTACAACGAGGTCGCGAGCGGTGTGCCGGGTCACATGCTGGTGCGCCGGGAGGGACCGCATCCGCGTCTCGGCTTTTTTCGCGGCTATCTGAAAGACGATGCCGCGACGGAGGCCGCATGGCAGCACGACTGGTTCCATACCGGCGATATCGTGCGTCGCGGCGACGACGGCAGTCTTCATTTCGTCGACAGGCAGAAAAATATCATCCGTCGATCGGGGGAAAATATTGCGGCCTTGGAGGTGGAGGCGTGCCTGCTCGATCATCCCGATGTGCGTCAGACCGCAGTCATTGCCGCGCCCGATTCCCTGCGCGATGAGGAAGTGATGGCCTGCGTGATCGTGTCGCCGGGAACCGTGCGCGATGAAACAACCGCACGTGCTTTGCAGGCGTGGTGCCTGGAGCGGCTCGCCTATTACAAGGCACCGGGTTATGTTGCGTTCGTGGACGCGTTGCCGGTGACATCGACCAACAAGGTGCAGAAAACGCAGCTCGCCGCGTTCGGTTCAGACCCGTTGAACGCGCCGGAATGTTATGACTTGCGAGCGTTCAAGAAGCGTGTGAGTTAGTCGCTGAAACCAACAATGGCGCCGTCACTTTCAAGACGCAGCGAGACGACGATGCCCGGTGCAAGCAAGCGCTCAAGCCGGGCGATGACGCGCGGTCCGGCGTGAGTCAGCACCGTCGCAATGTACGCAATATCCCCGCCCGTCTTCCCCGCCCGATGATGCAAGATCGTGACTTCTTCAACGCTGCCGGTGGAAGCAGCCACCTCGGCAAATTCATCGCGTCCGCAAGACGGGCACAACAAGCGCCGGGGAAAATCGACCTGACCGCACGCGACGCAAGCGAATACCTTCATTGCGCGGCTCCCCGTTCGAGCACCACGGCATTCGCACACATGCCGTATCGATACTGCACCATGCCGTAACCGCTCACCGCCGCGAAGCGCGCGTCGTCCACCTGGCGCATACCGGCCTCGTGACGCAACTGGGTGACCGCTTCGACAAGACCATGCATGCCCGCCGCCGCCCCCGCCTGCCCCGCCGACAATTGCCCGCCCGACGTATTCACAGGCAAGCGGCGTGATGCAATGCGCTCGTGAATCAACGCGTGCAAGTCGGGCTGGTCGCCGGCGAAGCCGAGGTCATTGAGTTGCGCGAGGATCATCGACGGATAATCGTCATAGACCGAGGCAAGGTTCATATCGGCTGGCTGGAGGTTCGCGTCACGCCAGAGGGAGTCGCGAATGCTCGCAAGGCCCGTGACAAGCCCGTCGCCATGCTGGTGATCCACGTTATACGCCGCACGCAGCGCGCGAATACGAACCGGTGAACGCTCAGCACAACGATGGGCCGACGAGGTCAGCACAATCGCATTGGCCCCGGACACCACCGGCACGCAATCGTAGCGGCATAGGGGTTCGGCCACCGGCACCGCGGCAAGATAGGTTTCGAGCGTCAACGGCTCACGGTAAACGGCCAGCGGATTCATCGACGCCCACTCGCGTTGCGCGATGCACAGCGCCGCATAATCCTCGCGCGTCAATTGCGAGGCGCGCATCTGCCGTTGCGTGAGCATGGCGAACAGGGGGTTCGGCCCGCCTGTGTTCAACGGCCGGAGATGCGTTCGCGTGGTCACGTTGTAATTTTCGACGAGCGACGTGAAATCCGCCGCCTCGAAATGGTCCCCGCTGACCAGGACGATCACGCTTGCGTCGCCGGCCTGAATTGCACGCGCGGCATGCTGCAACAGATTGATTCCGCTCGCGCCGCCGTGACAGTCGTCCATGCACCAGCCCACGCGCAAACCGGCACGCCACGCAAAGTCAATCGCGTGATCGGGCGGCAAGGTGAACGATGCAACGCCCAGACCGTCGACTTCATTCGCCGACAGTTCCGCCTGCAAAAGCGCGGCCTTCAGGGCCTGAGCGAGCAAACCCGCGGTACTCGTGCCGGCCGGCGCGTGACGCGTGTACGGCACTTCGACCGCGGCCACGATCGACACGCTTGCGAAGTCGTTCATCGCGTGGAAGCGTCAGACCGCATCGTCGCTGTCGAGAAAATATTGCTGCTCGGCGTCATCGATAAAACCTTGCGTCGCCGAGCGTACCTTCATCGCATCGCGATCCACGAAGCCTTTCAGCAGCACCTGCATGCCGTCGACAATCAGCTTCATCGTGCCCGGTTTCGTCATGGTTCCGTGACGCACCTGGCGCGTGTGATCGGCGAAACGCAGGATCGTGCCTTTCAGCCGCGTGTTCAGCACGCCTTCCAGCCAGATGGCGCGGAACTCGACGTTGGCCTCGGTCATCAACCCGATGTCCTTGCGCTCGAATGCGCGGCGGCATTTGCGATAAGCCGCGCCCATGCCGGCGAGTTGTTCATCGGTGAGCACGGCAGCGGCCGCTGCCGCCGCGCCCGGTTCGAGCATGCGGCGCACTTCGAAGATCTCGCGCACATCTTCGGCGGTCAGTACGGGCGTGATAAAACCGCGCGTGGTTCCGACCAGATAACCCTCGTTCACGAGGCGCAGCAGCGCCTGGCGAACCGGCATGCGCGTGCACTCGAATTCCTCCGCGATCTCGTAGTCGAGCACACGGTCATCAGGGCCAATCTGACCGCGCTGAAGGCGGCCCAGCACTTCCTGGTACACCGACTCCATCAGCGTGGCCGGGCGCAGCGCAGTTCGTCGTGGCTGCTTGATAACCGTCGGGTCGGCGGTTGCCATGGTGTTCTCCATTGTCTTGTCTTGCGATTTCGTCACAATTCGCACGATTTGCACGCCGCCGCGATGGCGGCAGCGTCACTGCAATCAATAATTGTACTGGCTGGCTTCCGGCCAGCCTCTGAAAGCGCGCCACGCATGATCCGCAAGACGCTCAAGCCGCTTCCTCCAACCCGGCGGGCGGCCATGGCGTCCCCGCATGATCGCTCGGCACCGCGTCGATCAGCGCACGCGTGTACGGATGGCGCGGCGCGGCGAACACTTCCTCGGTCAGCCCCTGCTCCACCACTTCGCCACGACGCATCACGAGCACGCGGCTGCACAAGTAGCGAACCACCGACAAATCGTGCGAGATGAGCAACAGCGCAATCTGGCGCTCGCGACGCAACTCCAGCAGCAGATTCAGGATCTGCGCCTGGACGGATACATCGAGCCCCGACACGATTTCATCGGCGACGATCAATTGCGGCGATGCACACAGCGCCCGGCCAATATTCACGCGCTGCTTCTGACCGCCGGACAACTGCGAGGGAAAGCGCGTAAGGGTATCGGCGGGAAGACCCACGTCGCGTTGCACCGACTGCGCGCGGGCAATACGCTCTTTCGCATCGAGCGACGCCACGCCGGCCGCTTCCAGCGCCTGCGTCAGGAGCCTCTCGACTGAGCGTCGCGGGTTCAACGCCGACTGCGGATCCTGGAAGATTATCTGAACCTGTTCGCGAGCACGCCGCACGCGCTCCGCGCTGCCGTGTGTCAAATCTTCGCCGCCGATCATCACCCGGCCATCGGTCGGCTGTTCGATACCCATCAACAGCCGCGCCACCGATGTCTTGCCACTACCGCTTTCTCCCACGATCCCCACGAATTCCCCGGGGAAAATCTGCAGCGACAGCGGCTTCACCGCATGGAACGAAGTCTTGCGCTGGCCGAACACGCCGCTGCGGCTGGTGTACGTCAGCGCTGCCTCGCGCAATTCCGCCACCGGTTGCGCGCCCATGACGGGCGCGGGCGGCAACAGCGGCGCCTGCGAATTGTCCATCAGCGGAGCATGCTCGCACGCCTCGCTGCACGCGACCCGGTGCCCGTTGGGCGCCACGCGAGACTGCAGCACAGCGGCGCACGCGGCGCCGGCGCTTGGGCAACGCGGCGCGAAACGACACCCTGCGATTCCCGCCAGCGCGGACAAACCCGGCATTTGCTGAGCGAGTACCGGCAAGCGACGCCGGGGACCGGTGAGATCAGGGGTCGCGTATTTCAACGCACGTGTGTAAGGGTGGCGCGGTTCATCGAGGACATCGCGGGCCGGGCCGTACTCGACCAGATCGCCGGCATACATCACGGCGACGTCGTCGCAAACATGGGCCGCCAGCCGCAGGTCGTGCGTGATCAGCAGCACGGCGGTCGAATGCACGCGCTGTTGTTCCGCCAGCATGCGCATCACGCGGGTTTGCGTAACGACATCGAGCGCGGTCGTGGGTTCGTCAGCAATCAGCAGCGCGGGGTTGCTTGCGAAGGCCATCGCTATCAGCACGCGCTGGCATTGGCCGCCTGAGAGCTGATGCGGATAGCGCTTGAGCATGTCGGCAGGCACCGGCAGTTGTACCGATTCCAGCGCTTGGCGCGCCGTTTCCCAGCGTTCGTTCGACGGTACGCCGATACGCGCGAGATGTTCATTGAAGGTATCGGCGATAGTCCACAGCGGGTTCAACGCAGTCAACGGTTCCTGCGGGATGAATGCGATTTTCCGGCCGAGAAGGGCGCGACGTTTGGCCTGCGGCATGGCAAGCATGTCCTGTCCGGCGAAGTGCATGCTGCCGCTCGTCACCATGAATCCGCCCGGTAACAAACCTGAAATCAACCGCGCCAGCATGCTTTTGCCGGCGCCGGATTCCCCGACCACGCCCAGCACGCGACCCCGGCCTATCGATAAGGTCAAATCCCGCAGCGCCGCGACCGGTGTGCCACCCAGCTTCGCGGTCAGCGTTACGCCATCCAGTTGCAGCACGACATCGGTCATTTGCGTCGCCATGATCATTCTCCCTTGCTGCGCATGCGGGGATCGAGCGCGACACGCAGGCCGTCGCCAAGAAGGTTGCAGCCAAGCACCGTGACCACGATCGCGAGCACCGGGAACAATAGCCCCGACAACGACTCATGCATGGACACGCGCGCGTCCGCGATCATCACGCCCCACGCGGTCACATTGGCCGGCACGCTCAAGCCGATAAAACTCAGCAGCGCCTCGACCGTGATCGCAACGCCCATTTCGAGTGAGAACAGCGTGATCATCAACGGCAGCGCAGCAGGCAATATTTCGCGCAGCATGATCCGCAAATGCGTGAAATTGAGCAGTTGCGCCGCGAGCACATAGTCACGCTGACGCACGACCATTACCTCGGAGCGGACGACGCGGCAAAAGCGCGTCCAGTCCACCAGCACGATCGACAGGATCACGTTCTCTATACCAACGCCAAGACTCACCATCAGCACGAGCGACAACACGACCGGCGGAAACGACATCCACAGATCCACCAGATAACTGATGCTGCGATCGACCCAACCGCCGAAATAGCCGGCGAGAATCGCCAGCACGCTGCCGACAATCCCCGCGCCGAACGCGGCAATCACAGCAACCGTCAGCGCAATACGGCTGCCATATAACAAGCGCGATAACACGTCACGGCCAAGGCTGTCCGTGCCGAGCGGAAACGCCGGGTCACCGCCGGCCATCCATGCGGGCGGCGACAACATGTGCAGCAGATCCTGATCGAGCGGGTTATGCGGCGCGAGCCACGGCGCGAACACGGCGCAGAACAACACGCCCAGCACGATCGCGCCGCCGAGCCACAGGTTGACAGCGGGTTTGCGCCGCGCGCGAACTGATTTGCCAACGACCTGCACAAGCGGCGCGGCGGCTTCCGGCGACGGGTCGACTGAAGTGGATTCGTGCAGCATGTCAGCCTTCATATCGTGCTTCGGACTCAACGGGGTCGTGGACATGTCGTATGTGCTCAAGCTGTTTTGCGCAGGCGCGGATTCATGATCACGTACAGCGTGTCGACGATCGCGTTGATCACCAGCATCAGCGCGCAGAACACGATCGCGATGCCCTGGATCAACACCAGGTCGTTGTTGCGCACCGCCTGCACCATCAGATTGCCCACGCCCGGAAACGAGAAAATCATCTCGACAAGCAACGCGCCGCCGAACAGGAAACCGAACTGCACGCCAATCATGGTCAGGGCGGGCAACGCCGCGTTCTTCAGCATGTGACGCCACAGGATCCGGCTCTCCGATACCCCGCGCAGCCGCGCCACGCCCACATACGATTCATTGCGCTGGTCGAGCAGGCTCGATCGCAACACGCGGATCACGAGGGGCGCAAAGCCGAAGGCCAGCGCAAGCGAGGGCAACACCAGATGACTCACCGCGCTCAGCCAGTCGCTGAATTCGCCCTTCACCAGGAAGTCGATCAGCAGGAAACCGGTGAGATGCGGCATCGGAATGCCGTCGCCTACACGCCCGGAAAACGGCAGCACGGGCAGGTACACACCGAGCAGCGCGATCAGCAACAAGGCCCACAGGAACGACGGCACGGACTGCATCAGCACCACGCCGAAGCTGACCGGCAACTCGCCGCGGCGGTCGGTGACGGCGTAAGCAAACACGCCGCCCGGCACGCTGATGATCAGCGAGATGACGAGCGCCGTGAGACAGAGTTCAAGCGTCGCGGGCAAGGTCGAACCGATCAGCGTGGCGACCGGTTGCTGGAACGAAATCGATGCCCCCAGGTTGCCGTGCAGCGCATTCACGAGCCAGATCAGGAACTGGCTGGGGATGGGTTTATCGAGGCCGAGCTGATGGCGCAACAGAGCGGCATCGGCGGGCGTGGCGTTGGGCGGCAGCATCATCGCGAGCGGGTCGGCCGGGATGAGGCGCAGCACGACGAACACGATCAGCGAGAGCATCAGCAGCGTGGGGATCGCGGCAATGAGCCGGCGCGAGAGAACGGTAGAGATCAGCCGCAGCATCACAGCGCTCCAGTGGGGCTCGACCTGCCGGGCGCAGCGTCAGCGAACACCTTGCCGGGATTGAGCAGGTTTAAGGGATCGAGGGCGCGCTTGATCGCGCGCATTGCGCCGATCGCGCCGGCGTCTCGGGTGTGGCCCAGATACGCGCGCTTCTTGCCGCCTATCCCATGTTCCGCGGACACCGCGCCGTGCCATTCGCGCGTGAGTTCGTAGACCGCGGCATCGACGTGTTCGTGGAGATCAAGCGGCGCATTCTTCAGATGCGCGATGACGTGCAGGTTGCCGTCGCCGAGATGGCCGTACACCAGCGTGCGCATAGTGGGCCAGCGCGCATGCAGCATGGCTTCGCATTGCCCGGCAACCTGGCCGATATCGGCAATCGCAAAGCTGATGTCGAAGCCGATAAGACCCGGCAGAAGAATCGGGAATTCAGCAGGCGCGTCGCGGACGGCCCAGAAGCGGGTGGCATCGGCGGCGGAACTGGCAAGCGATGCATTCCCGATCACGCCGGCATCGAGCATCTCGCCGAGCATGGCCTCGAACTCTTCGGCTTGTCTTTCGGCGTTGGAACCCATGCTTTCCAGCAGCACGTAGAACGCATGCGTGGTGTCGAGCGGCGCGCGCACGGTCTTCACGTTCGCAAGCACGTAGTCGTAATAACTCGGCCACATCACTTCGAACGCCGAGACCCCGCCGGACATCCGCGCGCGGGCATGCTGCAGCAAGCGCGTGACGGCGGCGAAGTCAGGCAGCCCGCACCACGCCGTCGATACCCCCATTGGCTTCGGCGCAAGCCGCATGACCGCGCGCGTGATAACCCCCAGCGTGCCCTCGCTGCCGATCAGCAGGTTCTTCAGGTCATAACCGCTGTTGTTCTTGATCATCTTGTGGAGATCGCTGACCACGGTGCCGTCGGCAAGAACCGCCTCCAGACCCAGCACATGCTCACGCGCCATGCCGTACTTGATGACGCGATTTCCGCCGGCGTTTGTCGCGAGGTTGCCGCCGATCGTGCAACTGCCACGCGCGCCGAGATCGAGGGGAAACATCATGCCGGCGGCATCCGCTGCGTCCTGCACGCGTTGCAGCACCGCGCCCGCCTGCACGGTAATCGTCCCCGAAACGGTATCGACTTCTTCGATCGCGCTCATCCGCTCCAGGCTCAGCGCCACTTCGCCGCCGGACAGGTTGGCGCCGCCCGCGAGGCCGGTCAAACCGCCCTGCGTAACGACCGCCTGCTGGTTGGCATGGCAAAACGCGAGCGCCCGCGATACCCCCAGCGTCGAACGCGGCCGGATCAACGCGATGGGTTCGGCACCCGGTGTTCCGCTCCAGTCACGCACCCGCCGGGTGCCGAGATCGGAACCCGGCGTCACCACGTCGGCGCCCAACTCGGCCACCAATCGTTCGACGAAGCTGCTCGAAGATGACGTCATGATCGACTCAGTCTTTAAGCGCGGAAACGGCTTGCTCGAAGCCGGCGCGCACCACTTCAATGTCGCTTGCGGCCACGACGAAGTCGAAGCCCTGTGCGCGCGCGGCAAGCGCGTCCTGCGACGACCCGGTATAGATGCCGCACGGAAGCTTGTTCGCGTGCGCGGCTTTCAAAATGCGCGCGCAGTCCTGTTCGATCGTGCCCGGCGCGGCATCGCCTCGCGATAACGACAGGTCGCCAGTACCTATAAACAGGTATCCCAGCCCTTCCACGGCGGCAATGGCTTCGACGTGCTCCACGCCCGCAACCGTCTCGATCATCACGCCAATCGATATCCGCTCGCCGTCGTTTTTCATGGCTGCCATGCCGGCAATCAGCGGCCTGACGCCACCCGCCGAGCGCTGTCCAAAGGGCGGATAGCGGCCGAAGGAGACGGCGCGGCGGGCTTCATCGGCGGATTCGATCAGCGGGACCAGGGCCGACGCCGCGCCGGCGTCCAGCGCTTCGGCAATCGCCTGAGCCGAGTTCTCGCCCACCCGCACGATCACCGGAACCTGATACCGCGCCTGCCCGATCACCGCTTCGAGGGCGGTGCGCTCCCATAACCCATGCTGCCGGTCAATCACGATCAAATCCGGCCCGGCCGTCAGGGCGATCTCCACGAGCGGCGTGCTGCCCATTGCGAACCAGACGCACGACAAAGCGCGTTTTTCCGCGAACGCTGTTTGCATCGACTGGGGCACGGGGCGCACATCGGGAATTTTTTGCATCGTATGGTGGCGAGAACTTCTTCTGACATCGAGTTGGAACGCGCAGGTCGAAATTCAATCACCTGATCTGAAACGGCGTTTACGAAATTCTGAATTCAGATTATTGGGTTCAAAATTGGACGTCAAGCGTTTTCAACCTCCATCCTCCATGTTCAGCACGATCCGGCCGCGCGTAACCTGGCCCGCTTCAAAGCGGCGGTGTGCATCGGCTGCGGCGGCGAGTGGGAGCGTGGCCATTACGCCCGGTGTGAGCACGCCTTCGGCGGCGAGTTGCGAGACGGCATGGAGCGCGTCCGGCGCGTCCGAAATCATCGCGCGCGTGACGGTGACGCCGTATTTTTCGGCCTGGTTTTCAAACGGCATGGCGGTCAGGTAGATAAGCTGACCGCCCGCTTTCAGTACCTGATATGACCGGGCATGCGTCTCGCCGCCGATCAGGTCGAAGACGACATCGATATGACGCAGCGAGCTGAAGTGATCCCGATAGTCCTCGCGATCGTAGGCCATTGCCCGATGCGCGCCGAGCCCCAGCACATAGTCAATATTCGCCGCGCGGCAAGTTGTTGTCACATTGAGGCCGAGATGACGCGCGAGCTGGATCATCTGGCTGCCGACCGCGCCCGCGCCGCCATGAATCAGCACGCTCACACCTTCCGATAGCGTCGCGGTCCGGCACATCGAAATCCATGCGCTGACACCGGGCTGAAGCAAGGCAGCCGCTTGTGAAATCGAGAGGTTGGCTGGCTTCTTCACTACGCGTGACGATGCACAGACAATCGCTTCGGCGTAGGTCCCGCTGCGTGTCGGGTCCGCCGCGACGCACACTTCATCGCCTACGGAAAACCCTGTCACCCCCTCGCCGATTTGATCGATGACACCCACGCCGTCACGCCCCGGAATTTTCGGGAACGCCAGCGAGAAGTGCGCTTGCAAGGCGCCGGAACGCAGCTTCGTGTCAATCGGCGATACCCCTGCGGCCTTCAGGCGAACACGCACTTCATCGGGTCCCGCGAAGGGCTCGTCGAGCGTGACAAGCTTAAGGACATCGGGTGCGCCGTACCGCAAATACTGGATCGCTTTCATGCCGACGCAGCGTCGCAATCACGACCCGATTCGAGCAGCGCCCGGATCAGGAACATCTCGGTTTCGTGCGTCGAGCAGATTTGCGCCCATGCGTCGTCGGATTGCGTAGCGAGCCGCCACGTGAAAAGCGTGATGACGGACGTGCCTTCGGGATGCCCCAGCACCGGGCCATCGAATACGCGCGCGGCATTGCGGAACCGCAGGCCGCCTTCATTGCCGCCGACTTCGTAATCGATCGTCAATGCGACCGGATCGGCATGAATCCGCACCCAGGTTTCAGCGCCCGTGAACACCGATTCTCCAATGAACGTCTGCGCCCCAACCGTTCTGCGCTTCCAGCTTCCCAGCGCCCATCGGCCTTGACGCTCTCCGTCGGACATCAGTACAAATGCTCGCCGGGCGTCGGCCTGGACGCGAATGCTGCTGCTATGACAATGTGCGTCGATCACCTTGAGTTTCCGGATAGGTTTTCAAAAAGGGCGCGAGCGCAAAAAATCACGCTCAAAGCTTTTTGCAACATTCTGAATTCAGATTATTATCTGAAACATTGTTCGTCAAGCGACGTTTCCAAATCGTTTTCCGCCTGCCCAACCGGAAGCAAAACTCATGGATGTCTGCCTCTTTCTGATTGCGACCGAGCGCGCAACGGCCGATGTGACCCAACCGCTTGATGCCCAAGGGATTCTCGATGCGGCCGCGACCTTCCCCGGCATCAGGCGCGCGGTGGTCCACGTGCCCGTGGAAGGCGGCGCGAACGACCCGTACCTGCACGCCGAGACGCCGCCGCGTTGCACGCTGCAGGCTTACTTTGACAGTATCGATGGGCTGGAAGGCGTCTTGCGCGAAGGCGGCAACGCGCATGCGCTATTGAATCTGACAGGGTTGAAAGAGTGCGACCTGACGCAGCAGGTCATGGCCGTGCGGCGCTTTCCCGTGCCCGACTCCGGCACGCAACCGGCCGATGATCCTCGCTGCACCTATCTGGTCAGCTACGAAGGTCCGGCCGAGGATTTGAACGCGTGGCTGGGTCATTACATCGACAGTCACCCGCCGATCATGGCGCGCTTTCCCGGCATCCGGGAGATCGAGATCTATACGCGGATGGATTATCGCGGCGCGCTACCTGTGGCGCGATCGAACGCCATGCAGCGCAACAAGGTGGTCTTCGATTCGCCGGACGCGCTGAACGCCGCGCTGGCGTCGCCGGTGCGTCACGAGATGCGCGCCGACTTCAAGAACTTCCCGCCGTTCAGCGGCGCAAACCTGCATTTCCCCATGATCAGCCGTGCACGCGACTTTACGGCTGCCTGACGCCCGATCGTGCCCTACGCTTTCAGCAAGCAACCGGCGCTCTCGCCACCCGATGAAAATCGCGATCGAAATAAATCAGGCCGTCGCCGTCGTGGCGCACCACCATGTCCGCGACTTCCACGAACATCACCGAGTGCGACCCGACGGTCTTCCGCTCGACAATCCGCCCTTCCAGGCTCGCGAGGGCATCGGTCAGAACAGGCGTGCCGAGCAGTCCCGCGGTCCAGGTCTGCTGCTCGAAGCGGGCGTTCATCGGCAGCTTGGTCATGCCGGCGAAATGCCGCGCGAGTTCCTGCTGATTACCGGGTAGCACATTGATGCAGACCCGGCCATTCCCCGCGAACACCGCATGCGCGGCGCTCGACTGGTTCACGCAGACAAGCATGGTGGGCGGGCTATCCGTGACCGAACAGACCGCGCTTGCCGTGATGCCGCAGCGGCCATGCGGGCCATCGGTCGTAATGATGTTCACGGCCGCCGACAGATGCGCCATGGCTTCGCGGAACAACTTGCGGTTATCGACTTCATTCATGCGGCCTCCAGGCTTACGGATACGGCGTGATCGTGGGCGCGATGCCCGCGAAAATGGCGCCGGCGCCGTCGTAGGTCGCTTCCCCCAAAAAGGCGTGCTGCGTGACGACCATGGAATCGCGAACGAGGCGCTGCATCCGGTTGTTCCGGTAGATTGCCGCGACACCGGCCAGCCGGTAAGCCTGCTGGACCACATCCGCGCATACATGGGCCGCGTGCGTGGCGCTCAGGCGCAACAAGCTCGCTTGTTCGGGCGTAACCGGGAGGCCGGCCATGATCGAGTCCCAGGCGTCTTCGGACGCTTGATAGAAGAACGCGCGGGCGCTGCGCCACTGCGCTTCGGCGCGACCCAATTCGATGCGGAAGTACGCACGATCGGCCAGACGTGGCGCGCCGGTCGTGGTTTTCGTGCCGCCCGACATCTCCGCAGCCAGGTCGAGCGCCGCGCGCGCCAGCCCGACGTTGACCGCCGCATGGACTTCGGCCTGGTACGAAACGGCGGGATATTTGTACAAGGGTTCATCGATCACCGCGCCGCTGCCGCGCATGAATGTCCACGGATCGGCGACGAATTTGTCTTTCAGGCGCAGGTCGTGGCTGCCCGTGCCCTGCATGCCGACCACGTTCCAGTTATCGACGATCTCGACTTCTTCCGCACGAAACACCGCCGTCAACGGCTTGCCGGCGTTCGGACTGTCGCTGCCCGCGGGCGCCCCGCCAATGCCCACGCCGATCCAGTCCGCGCCCTTGCAGCCGCTCGCAAAATGCCATTGACCGCTCACGGTCCAGCCACCCGCAGCAGCAGCGGCGGGTTGCACCGGGTAAAGGCCGCCGGCGAACACCTGATCCGGGCCGCTTGCATAGATTTCGCGCTGGGTTTCAACGGGCAAAGCCGCGAGATAGACATTGGCCGAGCCGAACGCGGCCACCCACGCCGTGGACCCGTCCGCCACCGCGATGCGTTCCAGCACGCGCAGGAAATCAGCCGGCGCAAGCGCGTCGCCGCCGAAACATCTGGGCGTGCTTGCGCGGAAAATGCGAGCGCGCTTCATGGTCGCGATCATGTCGCGGGGAACATGCGAGAGTTCATCGAATTCATCGCGGCGCGCAGCAATTTCCGCGATGACATCGTCCAGCGCGAGCGGATTGGCGATTGCGCTCGATGCGTGGGTGAGCGGCGCCAGCTTGGGGTCGTCTGCGAGATTCATCGGGGCTCCGGCGTGGTTTTGTATCGGTGGGATGGATTGTCCTCAAGATAGAATTGGCCCACCCATGCGTCAAATTCGCACCAATAATGGATGCCATGAACCAGACGAATAGCGGTCTCACCGACCTCAACCTGTTGCGCGTATTCCTCGCGATCTGGGACCTGCGCAGCCTCACTGCGGCGGGCGAGCGGCTTGGTCTGACACAGCCCGCCGTGAGTCATTCGTTGCGGCGTCTGCGCACCTTGTTCGACGATCCGCTGTTCGTGCGCACGCCGCAAACCATGGTGCCGACCGAGGCCGCGATCCGCCTTCACGGTCCGCTCGATGAAGCGTTCAGCATCATCAGCCTCGCAATGCAGGCGCATGGTCACTTCGATCCCGCGACCGCGTCACGCGTGTTCAAGATATCGATGTCGGATATGTCAGAGTTCTACTTCCTGCCGCCCTTGCTTGCCGCATTGGAAAGCACGGCGCCGAAGGTTCGCTTCGAGATCGTGCAGCTTGCGTCCGAGTCAGCGGGCGCCGCCATGCGTGCCGGCGAGATCGATCTCGCGCTCGGCTACATGCCGGGGCTTGGGGAAGACTGTATAGGCGACAGGCTGTTCTCAGACGAACACGTGTGCCTGGTTCGCGCGGGACATCCGCTGAAGGGGAAGAAGGCGTCGAAGCAGGATCTGGCTGGTTTGCGATACGTCTATGCAAGCACAAACGCCACCGGGCACCGGATGATCGAGCAATGGCTCGCGGAACTCGGCATGGAACGCGATATCGTGCTGCGGCTGCCGCATTTCATCGTGGCGCCGGAGATTGTCCGGACCACGGATCTCGCGGTGATCTTTCCACGCAGCATTGCCGAGCGCTTCAATCGCGGTCACGCATTCCGGTTGCTCGCGTTACCGTTCGATTTGCCGGCCATCGAAGTGAAAATCCACACGCATGTGCGCTTCTCAAGCGATGCCGGTATTCAATGGCTGCGCGATGTCCTGATGGAGATGTTCGCCGCGCAGCCTTGAGGCGCTACTGCCCGCGTCACTGCCTGTAGGTCGTGTCGGTGCGGTCAAGGCGGCGAATCAACGCGTCCAGGACCTGATCTCCGCCGCCAAAGCGCGGATCGTATTGAAGCGCGTCGCGGGTCGAGCGCTCGCTGATTTTTGGATCGACGAGCAGGGTTTTGCCTCGCATGGAATGCGTCGCGAGTTGAATTTCGCATGCGCGGTTCAGGGTCCAGATCAGCACGAACGCATGGCCGAGCGTGGCGCCATGCGCGAGCAAACCGTGATTGCGCAGGATCATCAGCCGCTTGTTATTCAGCGACGCCACCATGCGCGACTTTTCTTCATCGTGGACGGTCGTGCCTTCGAACGTGTGATACGCGACCATGTCATGCAGTTGCGACGAATAGATATTGTTGTCCTCCAGCCCCTCCTCCATGCAGGCGACCGCGACGCTTGCCGTGGTGTGGATATGCATGACGCAATGCGCATCGGGGACGTTGGCGTGCACGGCGCTGTGGATGGTCAGCCCTGCCGGATTGACGGGGTACTGGCTGTCGCTGAGGACTTTGCCGGTCAAGTCGATCTTCACCAGGTTCGATGCGGTGACTTCGTCGTAAGCAAGTCCGAACGGGTTGATGAGGAGTTGATCCTCGGTGCCCGGCACGCGCAGCGTGATGTGGTTGAAGATCAGTTCATGCCAGCCCAGCATGAAGAACACGCGATAGGTCGCGGCCAGTTTGATGCGTGCAGCCCATTCGGCGTCGGTGCAAATAATCGGACGGGCTGCAGCGGTTTCCACAACGGTCATATTCAGCTCCAAGTCAGCTCCATTGAGTTTCAAGCAGATAAGGAATTCTGAATTCACTTTACCAGAACGAAATTTTTGAGTCTATTATTCGTCGTGGTGGCTGGGCGAGCGGCGGGTGCGCCGGCTGGACAAGTTGGGGTCAGTTCACTTACAGGGGTAAGCGTGATGCGCAAGGACCAAGCGCGGCTTAATGTTCTCTTAAGTCTCGCGTTTTACGATGCATCTCATTGATCCCCCTGTAGTACCCCTCTTCAGGCCGCTTTTGCGGCCTTCTTTTTTAGGTACGACCGATGAAGACCCTTTGGCGTTTGTGCGCAGTAGCCGTATGCCTGGTCGGTGGCGTCGGTATTGCGGTATGGCTGTTTTCCGTGATCGTGCGTATTGTCTGATCAAGCGGGCTTGGGCCAGCTCTTACGCTCGCTTCATCTGCGCCTGCATATTGAACGCGAGTTTCATCGGCTGCCATTCAGCGCTCGTTGCACCCGGCAGCGGACACTGAAAGCTCGCCATCAATGCGTTCCACTCAGTCACGCGCGGGTGAACATCCGCGCCCGCCACGAGTTGATCAAAGCTGAAGTCAGGCATTGTCTCAATCAACATCACCAGCCGCGTATCGCGCCGCCAGATCGTCATGTCGATGATGCCTGACGCCCGCAGCGCATCAAGCACCTCAGGCCAGACCGCCTCGTGATAGTGATCGTATTGCGCGATGACCTCGGGGTCGTCGCGCAGATCGAGTGACAGGCAATGGCGCATCACGTTCGTGCTCATGGCTCAAGCCGCCGCGCGGGCATCGACGCAAACATGCGTGCGTTGCGTCGCCTGTATCGCATCCCAATCCCAGTCGATGCCAATCCCCGGCTCCATCGGTGCGACGGCATAACCCTGCTCGATCTGGACCTGCTTTCCGGTCAACGCGTCGAGTTGCGGAATATATTCGAGCCACGTTGCGTTCGGCACGGCCGCGCACAAACTCACATGCAACTCCATCAGGAAGTGCGGGCAGATGGACACGTTCATGGTCTCGGCCAGATGCGCCACTTTCAGCCACGGCGTGATCCCGCCCACGCGCGCGACATCGGCCTGAACGATCGAGCATGCATCGGCCTTCAGATACTCGGCGAATTGCGCCGGGTGATACATCGATTCCCCCACCGCAATGGGCACCGGACTCGCGGCGCAAAGCCGCTGGTGCGCCGCGATATTTTCAGCGGGCATGGGCTCTTCGAGCCACGCGAGCCGCAACGGCTCGAACGCATGCGCGCGGCGGATGGCTTCGGACAACGTGAAGCCCTGGTTCGCGTCGACCATGATTTCGAAGTCATCGCCCATGGCGTCGCGCACAGCCGTGAGCCGCCGCGTGTCTTCAGCCAGATGCGGCCGGCCAACCTTGATCTTCGCGCCATGAAAACCGGCATCGCGCGCCTGCAGGGTTTGATCGACGAGTTCGGCCTCAGACAAATGCAACCATCCGCCTTCGGTGGAATACGTGCGCGTGCGCGGCTTCGATCCGCCGGCCGCGACCCACAACGGCAGGTTCGCCACGCGCGTGTTGCGGTCCCATAGAGCGGTATCGATTGCGGCCAGCGCCAGGCTCGTGATCGCACCGACCGCCGTTGCGTGCGTATGGAAAAAGAGGTCGCGCCAGATAGCTTCGTACCCGGCCGGGTCGCGCCCGATCAGCAACGGCGCCAGGTGATCATGCAGCAACGCGACAATGGACGAACCGCCCGTGCCGATGGTGTAGGTGTATCCGGTGCCCACGCTGCCATCGCTGCAATGGAGCGTCACCAACACAGTCTCCTGGACTACGAACGACTGGATCGCGTCCGTGCGTTTGACTTTGGGTTGAAGGTCGACCTGGCGGATGTCGACGGTATCGATAGTTGTCATTTTGGGTTTCCTTTAAAGCGCGTTCAACCTTTCACGCCGCCGAGCGTCAAGCCCGCGATCAGGTGTTTTTGCACGATGAACGTCAGCACGATCGCCGGAATGATGATGATCACGGCCATCGCGCACATGCCGGCCCAGTCGACCGAAAACTGCGCGGTGAAGTCCATCAGCCCGACAGGCAGCGTCTTCGTATCAGGGCTTCGGCACAATTGCGTGGCGAGTGCGAATTCGTTCCAGCTAGTGAGAAACGCAAAGATTCCCGCCGATGCAATCCCGCTTTTTGCCAGCGGCAATTCGATGCGCCAAAACGCTTGCCAGCGGTTGCATCCATCGATCTGCGCCGCTTGCGACAACTCGATCGGCACCTCGCGAAAGAAGCCGTCGATAAGCCATACGGTGAACGGTACGTTCATCGCAAGATAAACAAGGATCACGCCAATGCGCGTATCGAGCAGACCGGTCCATGCCCACAGCATGAAGATAGGCAGCGACAACGCAATGCCAGGAATCGCACGTGTCAGCATCAGCGCCACGAACATGACCTGCTTGTGCCTGAACTCGAAACGCGCGAATGCATAACCGCCAAGCACGCCGACCGCGAGCGCGGCGATCGTACTCACGCAAGAAATGATCAGCGAATTGACGAAGTACTGGCTGATGGGCAGCGACGCCATTTGCCCGTAGCCGAACATGCTCTTGAAGTTATCGAGTGTGTAGCTGGAACCGACCAACGGGGATTGATTCGACAAGATCGCCACGTTCGAACGGAACGCGTTGAGCACGACCCACAGCCCCGGCAAACAGATGATCGCCATCACGATAAACACGCCGAACCACAACGCCGACTTGCGCAGGAATGCGCCTTTGATTGCGATATCGCTCATGATGTCAGGCTGGCCCCATGTGTTTGCGCGCACCGCTCAACTTGCGGAAGAAGTACAGCGTGAAGAGGATGGACACCAGCACCGAGACGTACGCAATCGCGTTGGCGTAACCCATGTGCGAGTCGTCGTACGCAATCCGCCCGACCATTGTCCAGAGCAGTTCCGTGCGTCCGCCCGGACCGCCATTCGTCATGATGCGCACGATGTCGTAAGCACGGCCTACGTCGAGCGAACGGATCGTCATGGAGATATAGATAAACGGCATCAGGTACGGCAGCGTGACGTAGCGGAATGTCTGCCATGACGTGCAGCCATCCACCTTCGACGCTTCTATCGGATCTTTCGGCAACGCCATCAAACCCGCCAGCAGGATCACCGCGAAGATGGGTGTCGAGTTCCATACCTCGGCTGCGATCAACGACGCAAGCGCGGAGTTGGCGTTAACAAGAAACGGGAACGCAGACTTCGCGCCGAATAGCGTCTGCATCAGGTTGTTCACAATGCCCGTGCTGTCGTTGAGCATGAACTTGAACTGGAAGCCAACCAGCACTGGCGAGAACATCATGGGGAACATCATCACCGTGCGTAACGCCCGCTGGCCTTTCGTCACCTGATTGAGCAGCAGCGCCACGCCAAGGCCCAGCAGCAGCTCAAGATTCAGCGCAACGGTCAAAAACAGGATCGTGCGCCCGAACGCCGCCCAGAAGTCTCCATTCGCAAACGCGCGTTCGTAGTTACGCCAGCCGATCCAGTGCGAAAGCGTATCCGGGTCGGTCAAGCGATACGCCGTGAAGCTCGTGTAAAACGAGAACAACAGCGGCAGGATCACCACGATCCCGACCGCCAGGAACGCGGGCATGAGCAGCTTGATCGGCAGCGGTATGCGCCGGCGCGATGTAGCCAGGACAGGCTCGCCGCCGATCGAGTAAGGCGTGTTGGATTGCATGTTGATCGTCGGTTACTGGTTGTCCGCCGCGTCCTGCATGATGTCCGCGACCTTCTTCGCCGCATTGTCGAGCGCTTGCTGCGAGGTTTCGTCACCGATAATCGCCTTCTGCAACTCCGGCCACAGCGCGTTCGAAATCTCGTTCCATTGCGCAACACGCGGCGGGGTGAAGGAGTCTTCCTTCGCGGCCTGACTGAAGGTCGCGACCGCGTCCGCCATGAAGTGGTCGTTCTTCGTCTTGAACTCCTGCACGATCGCCTGCTGCGCATCAATACGCGAAGGAATCGAACCGAGACGCGCTTCGACCATTTGCGAATCCTTGCTCGTCAGGAACTCGATAAAACTGGCCGCCACTTCCGGCCGCGCGCAGACTTTCGTGATCGAGAAACTATGCGAACCCGACCAGCCCGGCCGCTTGTTGGCCGCACCCAGCGGCGCACGAACCACACCGACGTTGCCGGCGAGCTTCGACGTTTTCGGGTCGTTATAGAACGATGCAAAACCCGGCCAGTCGAGATCGAGCGCTACCTTGCCTGACGCGAAGTTGTTGCCAAGATCGTCCCAGACGTAGCTCGGCACGCCCTTCGGCACCACGCCCGCTTTGTACAGGTTGACGAACCAGTCGAGCGTCTTCACGCCCACCGGCGAGTTGAACTTGGGTTGCATCTTGGCATCGAGCAACTGGCCCCCGTTCGCCACCAGCAGCGAATAAAAAGTGCCCGTCAGCGCCTCGTCCTTGCCCGGGAATTGCGTGCCGTAGAAGTTCGGCGCCTTGGTGAAGAAGGTCGCCTGCTGCGTGTATTCGGCGAAGGTCTTCGGGGGCGCGAGATCCACGCCGAATTGCTTCTTGTACGCATCGCGATTGGCCGGATCGGCATAAGCGGTCTTGTTGTAATAGAGCGCTTCTATATCCGTTGACCGGGGGATCTGGACAAGTTGCCCCTTCACCTCGGACTGCTTCAGCAAAGCAGGCGCGAACGCCGCAAGATAGCTCGCGGGGAACAAACCCTTGAGGTCGCGGAAGATGGGATATTGCGCGGAGAAATTTGTATGATTCGACGACACGCAATAGTCGATATGCTGCGAAGCAATGTCCTGCTTCAACTCCCGATCCAGCTCGAAGTGACTCTTGCGCGAGACAATCTCGACCTTCGCGCCGGTCTCTTTTTCCCACAGCGGAATGCGCGTGTAGAGCGCTTCATATTGCACACCGCCGATCAGCTTGACGCGCAGTGTATAGCCTTTGTATTCGTTGTCGGCGCGTGCGGCGGTGGTCGCCACCAGACCCGCCAAAGCCAGTACCGACACAGTGATCTTGAGGCCGGTTTTTATCGAATCCCTAACCATGATTCATCTCCTTTGTTATGTGCCGTGACGTCAAGCGGTACGGCTTGCATGTGGTTGTTTCCAGCTTTCTAGCGCAGCCGGCGGCTGGTGCCGGTGTCGAAGACCAGCGTGTTTTCAAGCTCCGCGTCGAGGCGGATGCCCTGCTGCGGGCTCAGCAACAAACGTCCGTTCACGATCACGCAACAGCGCTGCCCCGCGACCGTCCCGAACAACTCGGTGGATGCACCTGTCGGCTCGACCACATCGACGTTGAATGGAATGCCGCCGGCCTGCGCCACCGCAAGATGCTCGGGCCGCACACCGACCGTCACCTCCTGGCCGTCTTTGGCGTTGACCACCGGCACCTGTATCGAGAAATCGCCGATACGAACCCGCGCGCCATCGTTTTGCAACTCGTAGCGGCCGCTAAACAGGTTCATGGACGGCGAGCCGATAAAACTCGCGACAAACAGGTTGTCGGGGTCATCGTAGAGTTCGAGCGGCGCACCAATCTGCTCGATCACGCCACCGTTCAGCACGACAATGCGGTCTGCCATCGTCATTGCTTCAATCTGATCGTGCGTGACGTAGACCGTCGTTGCGCGCAGGCGCTGATGCAGCGCCTTGATCTCCGCCCGCATTTGCACGCGCAGCTTTGCGTCGAGGTTCGACAACGGTTCGTCGAACAGGAACACCTTCGGGTCACGCACGATCGCGCGCCCCATGGCCACGCGTTGACGCTGACCACCGGACAGGTGGCGCGGATATCGGCCGAGCAAGTCCTGAAGTCCCAGAATGGTCGCGGCCTGATTTGCACGCGCCGCGATTTCATCGGGCTTCAGGTCGCGCAACTTCAGCGCGAACGTAAGGTTCTCCAACACGCTCATGTGCGGATACAGCGCGTAGTTCTGGAACACCATCGCGATGTCCCTATCCTTCGGCGGCAAGTCATTGACCACACGGCCGTCTATCAGGATCCGTCCATGCGTCACGCCTTCCAGTCCCGCCAGCGCGCGCAGCAATGTCGACTTGCCGCAACCGCTTGGGCCCACGAGCACGAGGAACTCGCCGTCCTTTACCGTCAGGTCGATCTGCTTCAACACCTGTACGGCGCCGAACGATTTCTGCACCTGTTTGAATGCCACTTCAGCCATTAGCGTCGCCTTCTCTGTCGACCGGAGTTAAGGTGTCGACCGGAGTTGGCGCTTTAGCGCTTACTCCGGTCCCATGACCCTTACTCCGGTCCCATGCCGATGTTGGTACGCGAATCACTCCGCGCCGCGGACCTGTGTCCCGCTCGTCTTGCGGACCACTTTTCTACCGATGCAAAACATTTTAAAGATAAAATGCCATTTCATATGTGAATTTGCGTCAGTGTTTTCCCGATGCCCGTCCGCCCCCTGTTTCCGTCGAGGATGACGTCAAATGCAAGGGTTTCACGAACTACAATCACGCCATGCGTTGCCGGATCCCGCCGTGTCGGGATCGGCTGCCGGTTATCGGTTGAAGGCGAACATCGGGCTTGAGAGCAAGGAGAGATTTTGGACAACACACGATATTCGGCACCGGCGCTCGAAAAGGGGCTGGACATCATCGAACTGCTGGCGAGTCATCCTGAGGGGTTGTCACTGGCTGACCTGGGGAAGACGCTCGGGCGCACGACTGCAGAGATCTTTCGCATGGTCGTCACGCTGGAAGCGCGTGGATATCTGCTGGCAATAGGCGACCGGTACGTGTTGTCGTTGCTGCTGTTCCAGCTTGCTCACCGGCATCAGCCGGTAAGGTCTCTGGTGACCACCGCGCTGCCGTTGATGACACAACTGGCCAACGACGTCAGGCAGTCGTTCCACCTCTGCGTGTATCAGGACGGGCGCGTGCTGATTGTCGCGGGAGTGGAAAGCCCGGAACGCTGGGGCTTCTCGCTGAAAGTGGGAACACTGATCGGCATGACCGATACCGCCTCGGGACAAGTGCTCATGGCGTTCCAGGAAGAACTGGAACGCAAGAGGATGCTTAAGCTGCACGTCCCCGTTGACGGCGAGCTCCCGGTCGATGCAAAACAGCTTGCCGCGGATCTCGCGCGGATCAAGGAACGCGGACATGCACGCATGCCCAGCCGCCAGGTCAAGGGCGTCAAGAATCTCGCTTATCCCGTGTTTGGACGAAACGGACACGCAATTGCTTCGCTGACCACGCCGTATATAGAACGCATCGATCAAGCGCCGGTACCCACCATGAACGAGGTCGGGGAAAGGATGAAAACGGCGGCGCAAACGTTGACCGGGTTAATGGGGCTAAATGTGTACTGGGAGCCGGGTGTGGGCGCGGGTTGAAGCACTCGCCCCCTGCTTGGCCGCATCGTGGCTGCACGACTAATTGAGCGGAGAAATGACCATGAACCTGGCCTTTTCAGCGGGCGCCATCGACCTGAAGACGGCGTTCGACGCAGTTACCGAATACTGGTCACCCAAGGTCGTAGCGCAAGTAAATGATCAATATGTGAAAGTTGCCAAGGTCCGGGGCGAGCTCGTCTGGCACAACCACGCTGGAGAAGACGAACTGTTCTACGTCGTACGCGGGAGTCTGCGGATTGAGTATGAAGGAGGGCAAGCGATCCAGTTGCCGGAAGGATCCATGCATGTCGTGCCGCGCGGCGTCATGCATAACCCGGTGGCCCAAGAAGAATGCTGGATTGTGTTGATCGAACCGGTGACGACCAGGCATACCGGGAGCCTGTCCAAAATTTTGTGTGTAAGGCATAACATGTCGCAAAGGAGCATGTATGCCACGCAAACCGAAGGCGGCC
>NZ_FCOK02000031.1 GCF_001544555.2 Caballeronia udeis
TTCGGCTCGGTCAAGCAACTGATTAAGCGTATCGATCAATTCGTGTCCCACTACAACGAGAATTGCAAACCTTTTACATGGACCGCTTCCGCTGACTCCATCCTCGCAAAGCTACAAAGACTTTGTACGAGAATCAGCGGAACGGAACACTAGCAGCGTTTGGGCAAATGCCCGCCTGCGCATCCACTATTGTCCTGGTTTAATCGGCTGGCATACTAAAGGCACTTGCGCGCTTAGGCCACCCAATACACACCGGGACTATTCACGAGATGACTGAACCAGCAAATGCACTTACCTTGCGCGACATCCGCCGTGCCGTCGAGAGCGGTGTCCTTACAATCCGGCAAAGCATTGAATCCGCCGATGAGGCGGCCCGGCGAACACAGCCGTGGTTGCATGCATTCAGTTATCTGCCGGACTCGCCAGCGGTCAATCAAGCAGATACCGGGTTGCCGTTCGCGGGCATTCCCGTCGGCATAAAGGATCTTATCGACACGGCGGACATGCCGACCGAGTACAACTCGCCGGCCTACGCGGGCCGCAGGCCCGGGACCGACTCGGTATTGGTGGCGCGCTTGCGGCAAGCGGGTGGAACCGTCGTGGGAAAGACCACACAACAGAGTTCGCCTGGCGCCATCCGGGTCCAACGGTTAATCCGTGGAATACGAAACATACGCCCGGAGGCTCGTCCAGCGGGTCTGCCGCGGCTGTGTCAGCGGGGATTGTCCCTCTCGCGTTCGGGACACAGACCATTGGTTCCGTCATTCGCCCTGCAGCCTATTGCGGTGTCGTGGGATTTAAACCGACCTATGGCAGCATCGCCAGAACCGGTGTGTTGCCGCTGGCGCCATCGCTCGATCACATAGGGCTGTTTACCGCCAACGTTGCGGATGCGGCTTACGCCTTCAAGGTCGTATCGGGCGGTGACGACCAGGACTTTCACTCTTCTCATGTACGCCGCAATGGCAAAGGCAATGACGGCAGCGCACACATGCGCATCGGTATGCTGCGCAGACCAGTAGGGACCGCGATGGAACCGGCTCAGCACAGCGCGTTGACGCAACTGGCCGCACGACTGGAAGCGGATGGAGCGGAACTTGTCACGGTCGATTTTCCCGACGAACTGGGGGACATGGGCGCGTTGATCTCCGCGATATTGTCGGTGGAAGCCGCGGTGGTGCACGGCGCGCTTCTGGACCGGTCGCCCGGTCTCGTCAGCCCGGTCATGACATCGTTGATCAACGATGGCCGCGGGGTATCGAGCGTTGACTATGCGCGGGCGAGGGCTGCGCAGGTGCGGCTTGCCCATTTTTTTGACCACTGGTTGCAAGCCGCCATGCGTCTTGACGCGCTTCTCGTCGCGCCGGCGCCGGGGGAAGCACCGGTCGGGCTCAGCTATACCGGCGACGCTTCGTGGTGCGCTCCATGGACATTCCTGGGCGTTCCCACCGTCACCGTACCCATTGCTCTCGGACCAGCAGGGTTGCCCCTGGGCGCTCAACTGATCGGCGCAGCCCAACACGACGAACGCTTGCTTGCGGTGGCAGAGTGGGTGGAAGCGCGAGCGGGCTGGCAGGATGTGAAGCTGAAGGCAAGCACGAGTCGCGACAACACACGCGACACGTGATGTTTCAAACTCCGCGGCCCAGTCACGTAAATGACCGATCAAGACGGTGATTGCGCCGCACGCATGTCATGCGCCGCACTGAAGACACGCGCTACCACTACGACCAGGAAACCGTAGAATGCAAAGGCATCGAGACAGCACAACACGTGACCTTGCGTATCCGCTCGTCGCGCAGTCACACTGAACGTCCTCCATGTCGGGAGCAGTCTTGTGAAAGATCCGCTGGTTCTTGGCTTCGTGCTGGTCATGACCGACGTCGTGCTCTGGCGTGCGGCGTTTCCACGCAACGACACCATTTGCTTGCTGCTCAGACTGGTGATTTTCGCGCTGCTGAGCGCCCTGTTGTTCGAATCGGCCCTGAGTCCCTTCACGCCGGCGCCGTGGCCTGAATCCCCGGGCCGTCATCTTGCGGCGCAGATCATCGAGGTGTCGTGGTGGCTCATCGGCGCGCGTCTCCTTACGTTGTCGCTGGACGCCGTGTTCCGATCGCGGCATTGGCACAAGGAGCGTCTCTTCCAGGACGTACTTGGCGCACTGGTGTTTCTCGCAGCCGTGGTGGCCTCACTCGCATTCGTGCTGGGGTTGCCGGTGACAGGACTGGTCGCTACCTCCGGCGCGTTGGCAATCGTGCTGGGTCTCGCAATCCAAAGCACGCTTAGCGATGTGTTCGCCGGGATCGTACTGAACACGACCGAGCCCTATCACATTGGGAACTGGGTATCGGTCGATGGCGTGGAGGGCAAGGTGCTGGAGATGAACTGGCGTGCGACGCACCTGCTCACCTCCCAGGGCAATGTCGTCATCGTCCCAAACAGTGTGGCGGCCAAGGCGAAAATTACCAACAGCAGCCGTCCCGTTGCGCTTCACGGCGTGTCCATCACGCTCCAGATTTCGCCGGAAGAACGCCCGGCTACGGTCCTTGGCGCATTGGAGCGCGCAATAGAGGGAAGCAGCATGGTGCTGCAATCGCCGGCGCCCTATACGCTTGTCAAGAAAGCCTCGATCAATGCGATTGAATACGAAGTCACGGTTTATGTCGACGACATAGGCAAGTCCGTGGTCGTGACGAACCAGCTTTACGACCTGTGCCATCGTCATCTCGCCGCTGCGGGAATCGAACTGTGGCCATTGAGCGTTCCCCGGCCGCCACGCCACGACGCCGCCGACAGCCGGCAACGGCTCCTGTCGCACGTCGAGCTCTTCCGTGCCTTGAAGAGCGAGGAAGTCGAAGCGCTGTCGAAGAGACTGTCGCGTCACGAATATGAAGCGGATCAGGTAATCGTCAAGTCAGAGGAGGTGACGGACTACCTGATGATCGTCGAGTCGGGTGTCATTTCGGTGATGGTGGCAGGACCCTCGGGTCCGGTCGAATCCGCGCGCCTGGGACCTGGAGACTCCATTGGTGAAGCGGGCGTCCTGGCGGGGTTGCCGGTCCAGGCGCAAGTCACGGCTTTGACGCGGGCGATAATCTATCGGCTGGACAAGACGGACCTGACGCCCTTGTTAAAGAGCCGGCCGGAGGTCGGCCAGCAGATGTGCCACCTGCTTTCGCAACGGCAAGACTCCCTGCGCAAGCTGAACACCGAGATACCCGTGCCAGTGGGCACCGAACACACGCTGCTGGACTGGGTGCGCGCCGGCATGCACAAGCTACATGACCTGACCACTTAGCGAGTCCATGAAGCAAACGGCTTGGCGAGCAGTGGATTAGAGCAAGGGGCCATCGGCTCGCATGCAACTCATGTTGGCATAAAAGCGCTCTTTAGCGCTGACATTCAGTCGACTTAAAAAGGCAGCCTCATGCTTTGCCTTATGTCTTGTTTTTCAATAAAAAACCATCGCTATAAAAATGCCCGATTTATTGGCTAATACAAAGAGCGTCTTAGTCGTCAAGGCTAGCGGCAATCCACTGCTGGCCTAAGTACCTCATGCCGTGTTGCTTACATTGCACGTGCTCGCAGGCTTTGCCAACCGAAACACATCAAGATTTTCGATTTGTCGGATCGAAATTTTTCAATGTTTCATTCGTGTCCGTGCCGTAAGATTTGCCAACTGAATCGCTTATTGCCGTCACCCGTTTTTTCACCAGTCTCCCTTCGGAATGGAGTGTGCGATGGTCCGGATCGGGCAACTTCTCATCTCCCTCGAAAGCAGGGAAATCCAGCTCAACAGCGAATCGCTGCGCATTGGCCGCCGCGCATTCGACATTCTTGAGGTATTGATCCGCGCAGAGGGAACGCGCAGCCCACAAAGAAACTAGAATCTCCACTAGAGAACAGCGGTTCAGACAAAACGATCAGGAGACGTCGTGGATCTTTTCATATCGATGGAAGCGTTCGTGCGCGCCGCCGAAGCGCAGAGTTTCGCGAACGCGGCACGTCAGCTCGGTGTTGCAAAGTCGGTCGTGACATCGCGCGTGAAGCAGCTTGAAGAGCATTTCAACGTCGCGCTTTTTCATCGCTCCACGCGCGCTGTGCGCTTGTCCGAAGTGGGTGAGTCGTATTATCGCGACTGTGCGCAGCTCGTCAATAAAGTCCACGAACTGTCCGGCCGTACCAGCGCCGAAACCCATTCCTTGAGCGGAACGCTCAACGTTCACGTACTGCCAGGTTTCGCGCTGGGTCACTTTTCGCACGCGCTGATCGCTTTTCGCGAGGCGCATCCCCGTATCGAATTCGTGGTGACGGTCAACGACCGCGTGATTGATCCCGTGCAGGAAGGGTTTGACCTGGCGTTGCAGATCTACCCGCCCGCGTCGAACCTGCTGGTCGAACGCAAGCTTTTCCCGGTGCGCGGCGTGCTGTGCGCGGCACCGGGTTACCTGAAGGAGGAGCCCGTCATAGAAACGCCGCTCGACCTCGTGCGGCACGACTTTGCGCGTTATTCGTATTACCCGTGGGGCGACAACTGGCCCCTCATGAAGGGCAACGAATGTTTCGAGATCGCACTCAACCCGGTGCTCAAGACCAACAGCGTGCACCTGCTCCTCGAATTCGCCCGCGCCGGCGCCGGTGTCGCTTATCTGCCGACCATGGTGGCCGCCGCCGACCTGCTCGAACGGCGTCTCGTACGCGTGCTGCCCGAGTATGCTGCACCGCCGCTATGGCTCTCGGCGGTCTATCCTGCGTCTCACAGGTCGACCACAAAAGTGAAGGCGTTCGTCGAGTTCCTGCGTGCACGCTACCTGCGCGAACCGCAGTGGGACCGGGCGCTCGGCATCTCGCCGCCCGATGACGAAACGAAGAGCGTCGACGACGAACTCGGCGACGCGTGAGCGCGATAAGCGCCGCGCGGCGCGCTTCTTGGTACGCTTCTCAGTACTTTCCTCAGTAATTTCCTCAGTACTTTCCCTAGCGTCTTTTACGAGCACGCAAGGTTCGCCAAACGCGAACCTCAATCCATTGCCCCGTTGCGCGCGCCGCCCTAATCTTCGTTCCAAGGCAACGCGTTCATCACCGTCTTTTACGGAGCAATGGAGACAGACATGCAAGAGACCTATCTCGGCAGCCTCGGTAATTACCGCAAGGGCTCCATCGAAATCATCAAGGGCAAACCCGGACATTACGCCATGTCCAACGTATTCGAGGTCGCCAGCCACGCCGCACCCTACGAGAAAGTGGTGGTCGGTAAAAACCTCAAATACGTGATCGAGACGGTTCGCGCCGAAAGCGTCTCACCGTGGTTCAGCGCGTCGCACGACGAGTTCGCGGTGGTGCTCGACGGCGAGATCGACGTGCATTTCATCAAGCCCTCCAACGGTCCGCTCGTCAACGCCGATACGGAAGGCAGCGTGCGTCTGGACGCCGAACCTGCAGGCCAGCCGATGGGTTATGTGCGTCTGCGCCGCGGCCATCAGGCGCTGCTGCCGGCGGGCGCTGCTTACCGGTTCGAAGCCCGCCAGACCGGCGTCCTGCTCGTCCAGACCATTCTTGGGTCCTGTTCGGTCGAGAAGTGGGCCGAGATCTGCATTCAGTGAGAAAGCCGGTGATTGAGGCGCAAGCCGCCTTGTCGACCTGATCAATTTTCGAGGAACAAGCCATGGACCAGTCAGCAGGTTTTCAAAGTGTCACCGCGACCGACCCGGACGCGACGAGCGGTTACCGCACCTTCACGCTAGGCGATTTCGAATTCAGCCGGGATGCTTATTTCGTCACGGTCAAATGGCCATCCAAGGGAGAAACCCGTTCGCACCAGATGCACGCCGACGACTTCCTGCGCGCGATGATGCGCGACGTGGCGTGGGGATTTTTCTACGGCTGGGTCAACTTTGACGAAGTGATCGGCACGCGCAATCACTACGGCCGCGTGGACATGTATGCCGGTTCGTATAACGCCAGCTTCAAGGAAGCAGGCGTCGACTACACGCAGCAGTTCGAAACGCCGCTGATCATGGCGACCTTCAAGGCGATCCTGAAGGACTGGGTCAACGAAGGGTTCGATCCGTTCGCGGCTCCCGAGGAAACGGGTTCCGCATTCGGTATCAAGCATGGCGACAACATTGGCGCGATCGAGCGCACGCGCATTGCGACGAAACGCATGCCGGGGCTCGTGGGCGATTCGCCGTTGCGCGATGACCTCCCGGTTAACCGGCAATTCGCGGACGTCGGCCAGGACGAGCCGGAGATTCACGCCGAGCCGGGCTTCGAACATGAGCTGCATGCGTTCAGTCTTTTCAAGTACCTCTCGCGTTCGGACGTGACCTGGAATCCATCGGTGACATCGGTGTGCAAGCAGAGTCTCTTTTGCCCGACCACCGAGGAATTCGTGCTTCCGGTTTTTCACGGCAACGACCGCGTGGAGTGGTTCCTGCAACTCTCCGACCAGATCATCTGGGACGTCGGCGACAAGGACACGGGTGAACCCCGTGCCCGCATCACGATGAACGCCGGCGACATCGCCGCCATGCCGGCCGATATTCGCCACAAGGGTTATTCGCAAAAGCGTTCGATGCTGCTTGTGTGGGAGAACGCAACGCCCGATCTGCCCAAGCGTTACGAGAGCGGCGAACTCCCCCCGTATCCCGTGCCGCTTTAAACCCCTTTTTCGTCTATCCAGGTCCCGAACGACGCAGGCCCCGCCGGCGTCGCGGGCAGGGCTTTGTCTTCAGTTTTTATCAGGCAGGACCACCATGCAAACGCAACTGTTCATCAATGGCCGTTTCGTTCCCGCCGAGAGCGGTGAAACGCTGGCGTCACTCAACCCGCACGACAACTCCGTGATCGCCCAGGTATCGATGGCCGGACCTGCGGATATAGACCGTGCCGTCGCCGCGGCAAAAGCCGCATTCCCGAAGTGGAGCAACATGGCGGCGATGGATCGCGGCCGCCTGCTGCTCAAGCTGGCCGACGCCATTGAAGCGAATGCCGATGAACTGGCCCGGCTCGAATCGCTGGATACGGGTCATCCGATTCGCGATACCCGCAATCTCGACGTACCGCGCACCGCCGTCACGTTCCGTTATTTCGGCGGCATGGCGGACAAGTTCGAAGGGTCGGTTGTGCCGGTTGAAGCGGGCTTCCTGAACTATGTGACGCGCGAACCCGTTGGCGTGGTCGGGCAGGTGGTGCCATGGAATTTCCCGCTGATGTTCACCAGCTGGAAGATGGCGCCCGCGCTTGCCGCCGGCAATTGCGTGATCATGAAACCGGCTGAACTCACGCCGCTTTCCAGCCTCGCGATTGCCGAACTGATGGCCGAGGTGGGCTTCCCGCCGGGCGTGGTCAACATCGTTCCCGGTCTCGGTCAGGTGGCGGGGCAATATATCGCCGAGCATCCGGAGATCAGCAAGGTGGCATTCACGGGCTCGACCGCAGTCGGGCGCAAGGTCGTGCAGGCCTCGGCAGGCAATCTCAAGAAGGTGCAACTCGAACTGGGCGGCAAGGGTGCGAACGTCGTATTCGCCGACGCGAACCTTGACGCTGTCGTGCAAGGCTCGGCGTTCGGGATCTTTCATAACCAGGGGCAGGCGTGCATTGCCGCTTCGCGGCTGATCGTGCATGAGTCGGTCGCGGACGAACTGCTTGAGCGTTTTATCGCGCTGGCGCGCTCGATCAGGATCGGCGATCCGCTCGATCCGGCAACCGAGATGGGGCCGCTGACGTCGCGTCATCATCGGGACCGCGTGCTGTCTTATGTCGATGTCGCGCGCGAGCAAGGTGGCCGCATTCTGTCAGGCGGCAAGGCGCCGGATAACGCCGCGCTTGCCAAGGGTTGTTACGTTGAACCGACTATTGTCGCGGCGAAGCCAGGGGACCGCGTGTCGCAGGAAGAGGTGTTCGGACCGTTCGTTACGGTGAGCACATTCGGGAGCGACGAAGAGGCCCTGGCCATTGCAAACGGCACCGAATACGGCCTTGGCGCCGGCATGTGGACACGCGACCTGCAACGCGCACATCTCTTTGCGCGGCAGTTGAAAAGCGGCATGGTCTGGATCAATTGCTATAAGCGCGTGAGCCCGGCGTCCCCGTTCGGCGGCGTGGGATCGAGTGGTTATGGCCGCGAGATGGGCTTTGAAGTCATGCGTGAATACACGCAAGCCAAGTCGGTCTGGGTGAACGTCGACGCCAACATTCCGCCTTACTACCCGCGCTGATCATGGACCCGTTCATCTATCAGGGCATGCCTTCGCGCGTGGTGTTTGGCGCGGGCAGCATCAGCCACCTCGAGCGCGAGATCGATTTGCTGGGGGCCAGGCGAGCCATCGTGCTGTCCACGCCGGAGCAGCGCGAGCAGGCCGAAGTGTTCGCCGCGCGACTTGGCTCACGGGCGGTCGGGGTGTTTTCGAAGGCGGTCATGCATGTGCCTGTCGAGACCGCGCAGGCGGCACGCGACTACGCCGCGAAGCTGGGCGCCGACTGTGCCGTGGCAATAGGCGGCGGCTCCACGACGGGGCTCGGCAAGGCAATTGCGCTCACCTCATCGCTGCCGATCCTTGCGGTTCCGACCACGTACGCCGGCTCGGAAATGACGCCTGTCTACGGGCTTACCGAAGGCGGGTTGAAGAAGACCGGCCGTGATCTGCGGGTGCTGCCGAAGACGGTGATTTACGATCCCGAGCTCACGCTGTCGCTGCCCGCCTCGCTTTCTGTCACGAGCGGCATCAACGCAATCGCGCACGCCGCGGAAGGGCTCTACGCGCAGGATGCGAATCCGATTACCGCATTGATGGCCGAGGAGGGTATTCGCGCGCTGGGAGCGGGTATAGGCCGCGTCGTATCACGCCTCGACGATCTCGATGCCCGCGCCGATTGCCTCTATGGCGCGTGGCTGTGCGGCTCTGTGCTCGGCAGCGTTGGCATGGCGTTACATCACAAGCTATGTCACACGCTCGGGGGCACCTTCAACTTGCCGCACGCCGAGACACACACCATTGTGTTGCCGCACGCCCTTGCGTACAACCGCGAAGCCACACCGCTCGCGATGCAGCGGATCGCGCGCGCACTTAAGGCATCGGATGCCGCGCAAGGCGTGTTCGATCTTGCCCGTGACAACGGCGCGCCGACGGCGTTGAAGGATATCGGCATGAAGGAATCGGATATTGGCGTCGCACTGGATATCGCGTTGAAGAACCCCTACTGGAATCCAAGGCCACTTGAGCGTGCCGCATTGCGGGCTTTGCTCGAAGCCGCTTACGAAGGCCGCCGCCCCGACTGATTACCCTGGGTCAGGCACGCAAGAAGGCCGGCACAGCACGATAAAAGACTGAAGGAGACAAACATGGACGATCATTCCATCGACGGCGCTCGCCGCCATTTCGTAAAGCTGGCGGCGGGCGGTACGCTTATCGCAGCCTCACCGCTGTTTGCGCGCATCGCGAACGCTGCCAGTTCGCGCACACTGAAGATTGGTTACGTGTCGCCACAAACCGGTCCGCTCGCGCCATTCGGAGAAGCGGATCGCTTTGTGATCGGACAGATGCAGGCGGCACTTAAAGACGGCATCGCAATCAATGGCAAGCAGTATCCGGTCGCGATTCTGGTCAAGGACAGCCAGTCGAATCCGAACCGCGCCGGCGAGGTGGCGAACGACCTGATCCTGAAGGACAAGGTCGACATCATGCTGGTTTCCGGTACGCCGGAGACCGCCAATCCCGTGAGCGACGCATGCGAGATCAACGAGATGCCGTGCGTCTCCACCGTCGTCCCGTGGCAACCCTGGTTCTTCGGCCGCAAAGGGGACCCCAAGAAGGGCTTTCGTTTTACGTATCACTTCTTCTGGGGCCTGGAAGACGTGATCGCCGTGTACACCGGCATGTGGCAATCGGTGCAGACCAACAAGTCGGTCGGTGGCCTTTTCCCCAACGACGGCGACGGCAACGCATGGGGTGACAACAAGCTCGGCTTTCCGCCCGTGCTCGCGCAAAAGGGCTTTACGCTGAAGGACCCCGGCCGCTTTCAGTCCATGACGCAGGACTTCTCGGCACAAATCGCAGCGTTCAAGCAAGGCGGTGCGCAGATCGTGACGGGTGTCGTGATTCCACCCGACGCAAAGAATTTCCTGGTACAGGCGCGCCAGCAGGGTTTCAAACCGAAGGTCATTTCTATTGGTAAGGCGTTACTTTTTCCGACGTCGATCGAAACGCTGGGCGATCTTGGCGAGGGTCTCTCAACAGAAGTGTGGTGGTCCCCCTCGCACCCGTTCAAGTCTTCGCTGACAGGGCAGTCGGCCCGCCAGTTAGCAGATGCGTACGAGAAGGCGGCATCGAAACAATGGACCCAGCCCATCGGCTTCGCGCACGCGTTGTTCGAGATTGCGGTGGACGCGCTCAAGCGCAGCAAGGACGTGGACTCGAACGAAGCGATTCGCGACGCGGTGGCATCAACGAAGCTTGATACGGTCGTCGGTCACGTTGCATGGGGGAGCGGGCCGGTGAAGAACGTCGCGAAGACGTCGTTGGTTGGCGGTCAGTGGGTCAAGGGGCAGTCGCATCGCTTCGACCTCGCGATCGTGAACAACCAGCTCGCGCCGAACGTGCCGCTGTCAGGCCCGCTCAAACTCATCGGATAGAGGGGAGGCGAGCATGAACTGCGTTCTCAGATTGACGGACGTCTCGAAGAGCTACGGCGCGCTGAAGGTCACTGACAACATCAGCTTCGCGATCGAACAAGGAGAGACCTACGGGATTCTCGGACCGAACGGCGCGGGCAAGACCACCCTTTTCAACCTCATCAGCGGCGACGTGAGGCCGGACGCAGGCACGATCGAATTCGACGGAGGCGATATCGGCAAGCTGGCGCCGTATCGCCGGTGCATGGCGGGTATCGGCCGCTCGTATCAGGTGCCGCGACCCTTCGGCGGGATGACGGTGTTTGAGAACCTGCTGGTAGGTGCGACCTTTGGCGGCGGACTGAAAGAACGTGAAGCAGCGGACCTGTGCATCGATGTACTCGAGCGCACCGGTCTCAAGCGCCGCGCGGACCAGTTGGCCGGCACGCTTACGCTGCTGGATCGCAAGCGCCTTGAACTCGCTCGTGCGCTGGCGACCCGGCCGAAACTTCTGCTGCTCGATGAAATAGCAGGCGGCCTGACGGAGCCGGAGACACACGAACTCGTCGATGAAATCCGCAGCGTCAAGGAACAAGGGGTGACGATCGTATGGATCGAGCATGTGGTGCATGCGTTGCTCGCCGTCGCCGACCGGTTGCTGGTCATTCACTTCGGCAAGCGTCTTGCCCAAGGCATCCCCGCCGCCGTGATGGATGACCCCGAAGTCAGGCGTGTCTATCTCGGTCTGGAGGGTTGATCGTGGAGGCCATTCTTGAAACTCGCGGACTGACCGCTTTTTATGGCGATTTCCAGGCTCTTTTCGGTATCGACGTGATGGTCGAACGCGGCGAAGTGATCGCGCTGATTGGCTCGAACGGTGCGGGAAAATCCACCTTCCTGAAGGCGCTGGCCGGACTCCTGCCGGCGTCCGAGCAGCAGATTGCCTACAGGGGCGAGGCGATCGGGGGCATGCCGGCGGCACGCATTGTCGGAATGGGGATCGCGCTCGTCCCTGAAGGGCGGCGGCTTTTCGCAAGCCTGTCCGTTGAGGAAAACCTGCTGCTTGGCGCTTATTCTTCGCGCCCCGGACGCTGGACCCTGGACACCGTCTATACGCTTTTCCCCATCCTGAAGGAGCGCCGCCATCATGCGGCAACCGCGTTGTCCGGCGGCCAGCAGCAGATGGTTGCACTCGGCCGCGCATTGATGAGTAATCCGGATCTTCTCATGTGCGACGAGCTTTCTCTCGGGCTCGCACCGGTCGTGGTCAGGGAAATCTATGCCGCGCTGCCGTCGATTGTCGGGGACGGTATGAGTGCGATCGTCGTCGAGCAGGACGTGCAACTGGCGCGACGCGTGTCAAAGCGCTTCTATTGCTTTCAGGAAGGCCGCGTGTCGCTGGCGGGCGCCTCGGCTGAGGTGTCCGACGAAGCTATCACGCGAGCCTATTTCGGAGCGGTCTCATGAGTTCACTCGTCAATATCCTCTTGCAGGGCGTGCTGCTCGGCGCCCTTTATGCACTCTTCGCAATGGGCCAGTCGCTGGTGTTCGGCGTCATGCGCCTGACCAACACCGCGCATGGCGATTTCATCGTGCTGCTGGTCTTCGTCCTGTTCGTGCTGACGAACCTGGCTCATATGCCGTTGTGGGCCGCTGTGCCGGTGTTGATCGGGATCGCATTCTGCGCGGGATATGCAGTGCAATACACCGTGCTCAATCGCGTCAGCAGCCGGGACCCCTTGCCGTCGCTCGTGGTCACCTTCGGTCTCTCCATCGTGATCCAGAACGTGCTGCAGGAAGTGTTTTCCGCAGACCCGCGCTCGCTTGCGACCGGTGGCTTCGAATCGATGAGCATTGCGTTGCCCGGCGGCATGGCGCTCGGACTTCTGCCGCTGCTTACGCTTGCCGTCGCGGTCGTGGCCACGCTTCTCCTGCAGTGGCTCTTTGGCCGCACGCCGCTCGGACGGGTCTTCCGCGCCACGTCCGACGACCGCGAGATCGTGCAGCTGATGGGCGTCTCGCCACGCAGGACGTTCGCTCTTGCAATGGGCATCGCGTTCGTGCTGATCGCGCTTGCCGCGACGCTTTATGCCACGCGTACAGCCGTTTCTCCATCCGACGGCCCTGCGCTGCTGCTCTACGCGTTCGAGGCGGTAATCATTGGCGGGATGGGTTCGTTCTGGGGAACGTTCCTCGGTGGAATCGCACTCGGCGTGGCGCAGCAGACCGGTTTCTACATCGACCCGGGCTGGGGCATCTGGCTGGGACACGTGCTGTTTCTGGCGCTGCTGACGATCCGGCCGCAAGGCCTGTTGCCCAAGACCGCGTGATGAGCGCCGGGAGGTTAAGCACATGAACGTCAATGAACGACATTTCGAAATCCGGCGGGCAACGCGGGCGAGCAGGGTGGCCGTGTTCGTGCTGTTGATTGCCGCGGTACTGGTCGCCAGTTTTCCGTATTGGGCCGGCCGGAACACCCTGCGCGACTTCACGCAGATTGCCGCGTACCTGGTCTTTGCCATGATGTGGAATCTGCTTAGCGGTTACGGCGGAATGGTGTCGATCGGACAACAGGCGTATTTCGGCATTGGCGGATACGCCATGCTGATACTCGCAAACTACGGTGGCCTGTCGCCCTTTGCCGCCGTGCCGGTTGCGGGGGTGATTGCCATGCTGATCGCGGTGCCGGTCTCCCTGGTCGCGTTCCGGCTTGCGGGCGGGTACTTCGCCATAGGCACATGGGTGATCGCCGAGGTCTTCCGCCTGACACTGGCAAACGTGTCCTGGCTCGGCGGCGGGTCGGGCACGAGTCTGACCGCGCTGCAAGACATTCCCAGGTCCTTGCGCGAGTCGCTGACGCTGTGGCTGGCACTGGCAATCGTGGTGGCCGCTATCGGCTTGCTGTATGTCTTCCTGCGCTCGAAACAGGGTCTCGCGCTCACCGCCATGCGTGACAACGCGGTGGCGGCGAACAGTCAGGGTGTCGATGTGAAGCGCGCCCGGTTCGTCGTGTATCTCGTCTCGTCAGGGGGCGCGGCGCTCGCGGGCGGGCTCTATTTCGTGAGCAACCTGCGGATCTCCCCTGACGCCGCGTTCTCCGTGAACTGGACTGCTTTTGCGATTTTCATCGTGATGATAGGCGGCCTGGGAACGCTTGAAGGACCGATCATCGGCACGTTGATATTTTTCCTTCTGAACAAGTTCCTGTCGGACTTCGGGACCTGGTATCTGATCGGACTGGGCACGCTCGCCGTTGTCGTCACGATGTTTTTCCCTCAGGGACTGTGGGGTTACGTATCGCGACGGTTCGGGCTGCAACTTTTCCCCGTCGGCCGGCGTGTCGTGTTTCTTGATCGAGGGGCGGTGGTTCGACCCGCGCGCACGGAATCGGCAGACCCCCGGCACGCGGCGCACTGAGGATAGAAGGAGTAAGCCGCCATGAACGATGGAGCGAGCAATAGCAATAGCGTGCCCCTCTGTATTCTCGAGGACGTGCCGGACGGTGGCGGCCTCGAGGCCCGGGCAGAGGTCGTGGTGCTGCGCCGAGGAGACAGCGCGTGGGCTTACCGCAACGTATGCCCGCACTTTTCCATACCATTGAACTATGAGCCGAACACGTTTTGGGCCTATGGCGGCGAGCTTCTCATGTGTGCCCATCACAGCGCGATGTTCCGCTTCGAGGACGGCGTGTGCGTGGATGGCCCGTGCCTTGGCGCCCGCCTGACCCCCGTGCCCATCCGCATCGAGGGCAGGAGAATATTTGCCGATGAATAGGCCCTGAAGCCGCTATTCCTGCAAGCTAACCAGTGAACCGGCCGCTTCGCCGCGCTTGAACGCCTCAATGTCCCTATACCTCGCACCGGGATGCCCGGCCGGCAGCAAGCGCCCCTTGCCAAACAGTTTTTCGCGCAGCGTACCGGGCGTATATTCCTGGCGATAAACGCCGCGCCGTTGCAACTCCGGCACCAGGTGATTGACGATGTCCTCGAAGGTCTCGTGCGCAACCGCATACGCAAGATTGAAGCCGTCCACGCCGGTTTCTTCCACCCAGGTTTGCAGGATATCGGCAACGGTTGCCGCCGAACCCACGAACACCGGTCCCATGCCGCCAATACCACCCCATGCCGCGAGTTCGTCGATGGTCCAGGATTTCGCACCGCCCGCCAGATGTTCGATGGCGGAGGCAATGGCGTTGGTTTCCACTTTCCTCACCAGATCGGTTGGCGCGTACTGACCGAAGTCGACGCCCGTCCAACCAGACATGAACACAAGTGAGCCGTCGTATGACGTGTAGCGGCGGTACTCCTCGAACTTTGCCTGCGCCTTGGCATCCGTCTCGTCCACGATGACCGTGACCAGGTTGTAGATCAGCAAGGCGCCCGGATCACGCCCGCCAAGCGCTGCCTGTTCGCGGACGTCGGCAACATAGGCCTTCAGCACTTCCTTCGTCGGGGCTGCGACGAATACGCACTCGGCATGCCGGGCCGCGAACGCCTTGCCTGCACCCGACGCACCAGCCTGATAGAGCACGGGAGTGCGCTGAGGCGAGGGTTCGCAAAGATGGTAGCCGGGCACGTCGAAGTATTTGCCGTGGTGACCTATCTCATGCACCTTCTCGGGGTGCGTAAACACCCGGTTGTGCCGGTCGCGGACCACGGCATCGTCTTCCCAGCTTCCCTCGAACAGCTTGTACAGCACCTCAATATATTCCGCTGCCACTTCATAGCGGTTCGCGTGCTTGCGCAAGCCGCCTTCGCTGATATTCTTCGCGCCGCTTTCCAGATACGACGTCACGATATTCCATCCCACCCGGCCTTTGGTGTGATGGTCGGCTGTCGAAAGCCGCCGGGCGAATGTGTACGGATGCTCGAAGGTCGTCGACGCCGTGATGCCGATTCCCAGATGCTCGGTCACCATCGCGATAGGCGCCGCAAGCTGCAGGGGATCGTTGACGGGGATCTGCGCCGCTTGGTGGATCGCGTGATAGTTGCTGCCTTTGTAGACGTCGTAGTAACCGATTACGTCGGCTATGAAAATGCCGTCGAAGAAACCCTTCTCGAGAATTTTTGCAAGATCCGTCCAGTACTCGAGGTCCTTGTATTGCGATGACCGGTCGCGTGGGTGAGACCACAGGCCCGGCGACTGATGGCCGACGCAGTTCATCTCGAACGCATTGAAATGGATGGTTTTGCTCATGGCTGCCGGCTTCCCGATGATCACACTAACAACCGGACAATCTAGTCTTCGAATCGACTGCACGCTCCAACAATTTCAGCTTTGCATAGGTGTGTGGCTGCAAAGGCTTGTGCTTCAGTTCAGTGCGTGCGGCAGATCATGATGGCTTGCCCCTTGCGGTTCATATCGAAAGAAAAACTCCTTCTTTGCGTGACGTGATGGCTGTCCGTATAAAGCTTCTTTGCCGTGCAATCTCACTCGTCAAGGAGGCGCATCTTGAGCACCGTCGACATTGAAACCGCCCTGCCTGCGTCACTGCCGATCGGATCGGCCAGCGACGTGTCGCGCTTGATCAACACAAGCCTCTCGAAGAACAATCACGCGCGCGTGATTGTCTTGCTCGCGCTAGGCGGCGTTTTTCTCGATGCATACGATCTGACGACGCTGTCGTATGGCATTCAGGACGTTACGCGTGAATTCAACCTGACCCCGGCGCTAAGCGGCTTCGTCAGTTCATCCATCATGATCGGCACGATTCTCGGCAGCCTTGCCGGTGGATGGCTGACGGACAAGATCGGCCGCTACCAGGTCTTCATGGCCGACATGCTGTTCTTCGTTGTTGCGGCCATTGCAGCCGGGCTCGCGCCGAATGTCTGGGTGCTGATCGCCGCGAGGTTTGTGATGGGATTGGGCGTGGGCATCGACCTGCCCGTTGCCATGGCGTTTCTCTCGGAGTTTTCGAAATTCAATGGGCGCGGCAACAAGGCGTCACGGCTCGCGGCGTGGTGCCCGATGTGGTATGCGGCGTCATCGGTGTGTTTCCTGATTGTGTTCGCGTTGTACTTCATTCTGCCGGCTCAGCACGCCGACTGGCTTTGGCGGGCGTCGCTGATCTTCGGGGCCGTGCCGGCACTGATCATCATCATGGTTCGCAGCAAGTTCATGAATGAGTCGCCGTTGTGGGCGGCGAACCAGGGCAATCTTAAAGAAGCGGTGCGTATCTTGCGTGAGTCGTATGGCATTCACGCGCACGCCGTGGACGATACGCAAGAGCAGAAAGCGTCGAAGCAGCCGCCGGCCAAATTCCGCGTGCTGTTCCAGCGGCCCTATCTGCAGCGGACGCTCGTTGCCAGCGTGATGAATCTCTGCATCCCGTTCGAATACACGGCGATCGCCTTTTTCCTGCCGTCCATACTGTCCCAATTCCTGGGCGCGGGTGTGTTTGAAACAATCGCGGCATCGCTTGGGCTGAACGTGTTGTTCGCGCTGACAGGCGGTCTGCTCGGCATGAGGCTGGCTTATAAATTCCCTTCACGTCACGTTGCAATCGCGGGCTTCGCATTGCAGTTCGTATCGTTGATTGCACTTGCGTTGATAGGACATCCGCAGGCGGCGCTGGGTATTGGCCTTGCCGTGCTGATGTTGGGTACGTGGTTGTTCGCTGAAGGCTTCGGCCCGGGAGCGCAGATGATGATCTATCCGGCCTTGTCCTACCCGACTTCCATTCGCGGTACCGGTGTAGGTTTTGGCCGGTCGCTGGCTGGCATTGGAAGTGCACTCGCGTTGTTCGTGCTGCCTATCCTCAAGGCTCGTTTTGGCACCGACATGTTCTGGATCGTTGCGTTGGCCGCCGTGATTCCAATCGTGTTCCTGGTGCTGATCCGCTATGAGCCGACCGAGCACGATATCGACGACGAAGACGCGCCAACGCCGGCAACAGCTAGAGCGCCGGCTTGCCTATGTTAGTCGTGCGGTCGGTGTCGAAACGCTTCGGCCCGACGGTCGCGCTCGATCGATTCGATCTCTCTGTCGCGGCGGGCGAGGTCGTGGCTTTAATGGGCGCCAACGGGGCGGGAAAGTCCACGATCGTCAAGATACTGAGCGGCGTCTATTCCGGTGATGGAGGGTCGCTTGAACTGCACGGCAAGCCGTACGCGCCGGCCAGTCCGCAGGAAGCGAAGGCGCTGGGCGTAGCGACAATGCATCAGTCGATCGCCGACACGGTCGTGCCCACCCTGTCGGTCGCGGACAACCTCCTGCTCGATCGTTTCAACAATGCGGCCACGCCATGGTTTGTCAGGCCTGCGGCGCGGCTCGAGGAGGCGCGCTCCATTGCTGCACTGGTTGGCCTCGACGTCGACCTGCGTGCACCGTTGTTCACGCTGTCGCTTGCGACAAGGCAACTCGTCACGTTGGCCCGGGCGCTGGCGGCCAAGCCGTCCTTCCTCATACTCGACGAACCAACGGCAAGCCTCTCGGCTGCGGAAGCCGAGCGTCTCTTTACCGCACTCGACATGCTGCGCGAGCGAGGAGTCGCCATGCTGCTGGTCTCGCATCGGTTAGGTGATCTCAAGCGAATGGCGGACAGGGTGGTCATCGTCCGCGATGGCCGGCTGGTAGCCAATCTGAAGACGCCGATTGATTTCGACGACGCCACTGAAACCATGATCGGCCGAGCGTTGCCGAAGACGCGAGAACGAAGAACGATACGTTCGACGGCGGATCAGGAGCTTCAGGTCCGAGGCCTGAAATTGTTCCCCGGTGCGGATAGCCCGGCGCTCGACTTCGACGCCGCTAGTGGCGAGATTGTCGCGTTTGCGGGGCCTCTGGGAGGCGGCAAGTCGCGGCTGGCGCGGACGCTGTTTGGTATCGAACGCGTGGTCGCGGGCACGATGACAGTCGATGGCCGGCCGTGGCAGCCGCGCTCCGCTGCCGAGGCAATCCGCGCGGGCGTTTTTCTTGTAGGCGAGGACCGCTGGAGCTCGTCGCTCTTTCCGGACAGCGTGTCATTCGCGTCTATAGAAGGCACGTTGAGTTTTCCGTTCCTGTCGAACTGGTTCAGGGACGGGTGGGTGAACAAGTCGCGCGAACGCCGCGAGGCCGCGTCCGCCATCGAGCGCTTTTCCATCAGATGCAACGGTCCGGATGATCGCGTGGTCAACCTCTCCGGCGGCAACCAGCAGAAGGTCGTGCTTGCCCGCTCGCATGCAGAACCCGCACGCCTGTTGTTGCTTGACGAGCCGTTCCAGGGTGTTGACGCCGGCGCTCGCGCGGACATTGCCGATGTGCTGCGAGCGAATGCGGCGGGGCGGGTGACGCTGGTGTTCGTCAGCGCTATCGAGGAGGCGTTCGAGGTCGCGGACCGGGTGCTGCACTTCGATCGTTCGATCATTGAAACAAACATTGAAGATCTTGCCGGAGCCTGACGCATGAAACCTGGCGCTTCTACCGAAGCAAGCTCCGTTACTCGAACGGAGTTCAGACGCACCAGCATCAGGACGCAGCTGGAACGCAGCGGCATCTTGCTGCTGCTCGTGGCGATGAGCGCGGTATTTACCTGGCGTGAGCCGGCATTCCTTAGCGTGGACAATCTGTTCAGCATCTTGCAGGCTGCGTCGATTGTCGCGCTTCTGGCCGTGGGCGTCAGTATTACGCTAGCGGTAGGCGGCTTCGATTTGTCGGTCGGCAGCACGGCCGCAACGGCGCAGATGGCCGCGAGCTACGTGCTCGTTGTGTGGCATGGCAACGCGCTTGCCGCTGTTGCGGCGTGCCTGGCGTTAGGTGTCAGTGCGGGCCTTTTTAATGGCTTGCTGATCACGCGTCTTCGTGTCCCGGACCAGCTTGCCACCCTCGGAACCTTGTTCCTGCTGGCGGGGCTGCAACTGATTCCAACGGGCGGGCGTTCGCTCGCAACCGGCACGATCCTGCTGGACGGCACGGAGACCACCGGGACGTTTCCGACAACCTTCCTGGCGTTGGGCCGGGCTCGCTGGTTTGATGTCGTGCCGGTGCCGGTCATTGTGCTCGCCGTGGTGACGCTGGTCGCGGTGCTCGTCATGGAATTCACACGATGGGGTCGTGTGCTCTATGCAACCGGCGGCAACGAAACGGCCGCGCGGCTCGCCGGTGCGCCGACGGCCCGTTATCGTGTGACGGCGTATGTCGCATCGGGCGTGATCGCTTCACTCGGCGGCGCGTTGATTGCCGCGCGCGTCGGACGTGGCGACGTCGGCGCCGGAAATTCACTGCTTCTGGATGCAGTCGCCGCCGCGCTGATCGGTTATGCGGTGTGGGGTGCGAAGCGTCCCAACGTCCTGGGATCGGCCGTTGGCGCCGTGTTTGTCGGCGTGTTGCTCAACGGACTGACCATGCTCAATGCGCCTTATTACATGCAGGATTTCATCAAGGGTGCGTTGCTGGTTGGCGCGCTCGCCTTCACGTTCAGCATCGGCAAGCAAGGGGGGCGGTGAATCCAGTTCGGCAATAGCGTCTAATTAGCCGACTCGCGCCGGTTCGCGGTGATGTTCGATTTTCACGCAGTCAATCGGGGCGAACGAACGGCCGCGCTTTTATGTTCACATGCGCAACGGGAGCAAGCGGTGGCGCGGGATGATGGGTCTACAAAAAGGTGGGCGTAGCGCGATGAAAAACCGCGCTACGCCCACTTTGTTTTTAGCGTTTTTGCGTTTCTGCTTAGCGAATCCTATGGCTTGTTAGAAGGGCGAAAAGCCGAAACCACCGCGCTGTCCCTGGTCGCCGCCTTGATTGCCTTGATTGTCATCAGTATCGAAGCGGAACGAACTGAACAGGTCGCCAATGGCCGGTTGATTCGTGGGCACGTACGGATTGGACGCGACTTGAACCGGATTTGGCAGGTTGTCGCGGCTTCGATCCGTGATCGGGTTGAGGCGCCAGTTACGCTCGATAAATTTTACGATCGAGACGTGATCCGAGTACTCGTGAACTACGCGGCCACCGCGCGAAAACGGTGAGACTACGATCATCGGAATGCGCGGACCGTCGCCGAAGAAATCGACTGGCTGGATATAACCGGAATCGTAGTAACCACCACCTTCATCGGTCGTGACAAAGATCGCCGTCGAGGCCCAAAGCTTGGGATTCTGCTGCACCGTATCGATCAGCTTGTGAACGAACCCTTCGTAAAGACCGAACTTCGAAGACGAAGGATGGCCGTCCAGTAATCCGCCCGGTTTGACGAACGATACCGCCGGCAATGTGCCGTTGGCGATGTCCGTATAGAGATCGCTTGTATCCTGCAAGTGCGCCTTCACGATCGCCGGATTCGTCATGATGTTCGTTTCATACAGGAACGGATTGCAGATGTTGCAGTACACGCTCGTGGGCGACTTGGCGACAAAGGTGTTCCATCCCTCGCCGTAGTATTTCCAGGAGATGTTCTTCTCAAGCAAGGTGTCGCCAATCGTGCGCACGGGCGAAGGCGGAATGGTAAAGGTACTGGTATTGACCGAGCCGTCGCCGTTGTACCCTGGGTTGTAGTTATTCAGCAGGTAGTAGGTATTGGCCGCGCAATTCGCCTTGGGGTGGTAGGACAGATTGTCGAGGTAGCGCCGTACTGCGCCAACGCCGGGCTGATTGATATCCGAGCAATTGCTGTAAGTCCCGCCCGAATAACCGTCCTGCGCATACCAGTTGTTAGTGCCCGCTTGCGGGTGCGGGTTTTCGATCTCGTTGACAGGCGGTGTTGCAACATTGCCGTTGCCATCGGTGTAGTGGAGCGCGTCTGCCGTTCCAACCATGATGCTGTTGGCACCCGTGCCGCCCATCACCGGCTGGTGATAGTTATCGCTGATCGTGTAGTGGCGGGCGAGTTCGTTGAAGTAGGGCATGTCGCCCGTATTGACGTTGTAATAACCCAGCGCGGTAGACCCTTCCCCGGTCGTCTCGTCCGTGAAGTTCGCCGGCCGCGCGTTGCCGTTCGAACCAGCACCTATCGTTGTTTCAACCCAGGCGAAGAGGTCCATCTTGCAGCCGCTGGGATTCTCTGCCGTCGCGTGCGAAATGCTGCAATCGGATTGCTGCCAGTTCTGATAGAAGCGGTGAACGGGGCTGTTCATGTATTGGTCGTAGTTGGGACCGACCCGCGAAATCTGGTAAGGACCGTTCGGCAAGTTATAGGTGTTCGCGCCAAAGCGCGTGTCCACGGCTTGCTGCGGCAAACCGCTTGCGCCGGTAGTCAGGTGTATCACGTCCTGCGCTTCCAGCACGGCGCCTTCAGCTGCCTGTGCTGCGGCTAGCGTGGCGAACGGCGGCGGGTTCGTATCGCTTGCGGACGTCGGCGTGGAACCGGTGTTTGGCGCCGGCAGCACCGTATAGGGTTTCTTCGATCCGGGACTCATCTCGAACAGATTGGTATTGGTGGCGCTTGCGGTGTTTTGCGCGGCGAGCGAAAAGTTCGGACCTGGCTTGCCATCCGCCGTGATGATTCCCTTGGAAAGCAGGTTCGAAACGAACTGTCCGTTGCGCGGCTTATAGGCGCCGAACACGTGATCGAAAGTGCGGTTCTCGCCTACGATGACGATCACATGCTTGATCGGCGACGCAGTCAACGCTGACGCATCGGGGGTTTGGGACTGGCTATCCGCAAGCGATGGATAGATCGCGCCTGCAAGGGTCAGAGCAAAGGCGCTGCCTAGAAGACAGCTTCGCACCACCGGTTTCGCCAGCTGCTGGCTTATTTGTTGCATGGAACTCTCCTGAACATAAGACGGTTGCGAGGGCTAGCGATGTCTTACGCAATCTCCTCGATTCTTACCGGGCATTACACGGAGAGAACTTAGAGAGATCCAATGACAGATTGAGGACACGGACAAGTCGCGCGCGTGCTATTCATGTGACCCGGTTGACGAATGAATTTGTAATATCTTTCATTAAGCAAACTCCCGAATTTCATCGCGCGGCCGGCCAGCAGCCGACAAATCAGTTTTCTGAATTAAATCGCCGGCATGTCGGATGGAGTGCCTGGGGTGTGAAACCTGGAATGAATCGCACCCAAGGAGCGAGGGAGGTCCATGATGGAAGCCGCGCAAGTGAAATTGATAAGTATTGCAAATAAAAAGCGAAAGAAAATCATTCCACGGCGGGTCTCAATCGGCATCACCCTCGCATCGGGCAGATCGAAGTGGAAAATAGCGCGCTGGCCCGCGTGCGTGCTGCTCGTCGACTAAACTCAAGGAAAAGCACAACATGTGACCGTGTCACTATAGGCACCGACACTTCCAGACCCTGGAAACGATGCAGACCAATTCCATGCCTGGCAGCGGCACGCTTGGTCTAAGAAGCAATGGAGCTAAGCGTAGAAGCATTCCCTTGATGTCCTTAGCGTTATCGTTCGGTTTGAACCCGGTCATGGCGCTGCTAGATTGATGTCGATCCGACACATAAAAGGGTAAGCATGTCAGCCATTCCGCAAAATACAGCGACGCGTCCCGCATCAATCCATCCAGACGGATCTACAGAGAAAGAACCTGCGCATATCATCCGCGATGACGCCGAAGCCATTGCGCGCGCCCACGAAGTGGCCGCTCGTCTTGCCGAGCACGCCAGTGAGCGTGATCGCGAGCGGCGCTTGCCCCACGAGGAAATCGACTGGTTTTCACAAGCCGGCCTATGGGCAATCACCGTGCCCAAAGAGTATGGCGGTGCGGGGGTGTCCTATGTAACGCTGACCGAAGTCATCAAGATCATCGCCGCGGCCGATCCGTCGCTCGGACAGTTGCCTCAGAACCATCTGGGTCTCGTCGATGTCATTGCGCTCACCGGAACCCACGAGCAGAAGCAGTTTTTTTTCGGCGAGATAGTGCGGGGGAAGCGTTTCGGCAACGGCTTTTCGGAGAAGGGCACAAAGCACGTCCTCGACCTGAAGACACGCGTCACGGCTCAGGGTGACGAGTATGTTGTCCACGGCACGAAGTTCTATTCGACCGGCGCGCTGTTCGCGCATTACGTGCCTGTCCTGGGTCTCGACGACGAACGCCGTGGCTGGCTTGCCTACATTCCGGCAGGTACGGAGGGCTTGCAGGTTATCGATGACTGGTCCGGTTTCGGTCAACGCACGACGGCGAGCGGCACGGTTATCGCAGACCAGGTGCGGGTTCCGGCATCCCACGTATTTCCGGCGTTTCGCGTCTCGGATCAGCCGACGCTTAATGGCCCGATTTCCCAGATCATCCAGGCGGCTATCGATGCGGGTATCGGGCGTGCAGCGGTAGACGACACCCTGAAGTTCGTACGCGAGCGCTCGCGTCCGTGGATAGATAGCGGAGTGGAACGCACAAGCGACGATCCGCTTGTAGTGCGTGAGGTGGGTCATCTCCACATTCAATTGCACGCGGCTGAGGCGTTGCTCGAACGTGCGGCGCGTACGCTCGACGCAATTGCAAGCCAGGCGCATGCGCCAAGCGAGGACGATATCGCCCGTGCATCGGTGGCCGTCGGTGAAGCAAAGGTATTGACCACCGAGATCGCCTTGCTTGCCAGTGAAAAGCTGTTCGAACTCGCGGGCACGCAGTCGACGCTTGCTGCGCACAACCTGGATCGACACTGGCGCAATGCGCGTACGCACACGTTGCACGACCCCGTGCGCTGGAAATATCACCTTGTGGGCAACTACTACTTGAATGGCATCAAACCCGCGCGCCACCCGTGGAACTAAAACGGGTTGTCGATAAACAGGGCGGTGGCGCGTAGTCAGAAAAACCATACGACGACGCCTTTTCGCCGCGCGCTTTAGGTCGAACATTGTCTCCACGCGCTCAATCACGGAAACGGAAACTATCCTTTATGCTTAAACCTATCGGCCGTTTGTTCGCCGCCGCATTGCTTGCCGGAAGCATCACCGCCTATGCAGCAGGTGGCTTATCCAATGCTCCCGCGCCCTTCAATAAAGGCGGCGTCAGGATTGCGTTGGTCAACTATCTTTCGACCGGTGATTTCTTTCAGGCGTATGAAGCAGGTGCGCAAAAGCAGGCTAAAGCGCTTGGCGTCGACTTGCGTATTTACGAGGGCCGTCAGGACGCCACTCAGCAACGTGACCAGATCCAGCAAGCAATTAATCTTGGCGTTTCAGCGATCATCGTCAATCACGGCCTGCCGGAGTCCTTGAAGGACGTGGTGCAGGTGGCGCTTGATAAAGGTATCAAGGTAGTGGCGTTCGATGTTGACCTGGGAAATCCGAAAGTGCCGCAGATCGAGCAGAGTGACAACGATCTCGCGACACTGCTGCTCACTCAGGCGGTAAAAGATAACGGCGATGCGTTTGCCGCCGCGTATGTCTATGTGCCGGGTTTTGCGCCGCTTGACCGGCGCGACGCGGTCTGGAAGGCGTTCAAGACCGCGCATCCGAAGATCAGGGAGGAGGCGCGGTTCGGTACGGTGGACAATCCGATTGCGCAGTCGGTGGCCAACCAGGCAGCGGCAGCGTATAGGGTGCACCCCGATGTGCGTGTGGTGTTCGCGCCGTATGACGAGTTCGCTCGAGGCGCGAAGCTGGCTGCGGACGAGGCGGGCATTGCTTCGAAGGTCCGGATCTATAGCGCCGATATATCGACGGCTGATATAGAGGCGATCCGGGCGCCCGGGAGTCCGTGGGTCGCCACTGCCGCCACTAATCCGGCCGTAGTTGGCGCGGTCTCGGTGCGAGCCGCAGCGCTGCTTGTGGCGGGCCAGGACCCGGGGCACAGGATTGAAATAAAACCCGCGTTGATCACGCGCGATGATCTGGTCAAGAACGATATCCGCACAATTGCGGATCTTGAGTCCCGGTTCGTGGACTTCAGGCGGGCCGATGTAGCCAGGGCCGACTGGATTCCCGAGGTTCGTGATTGAAGTAAAGAATAGTTGATTCGCTATCCTGATTACTAAAACAACCTATGTCGCGATGCGGATTTACTCACTTGGCACTGGCCTGGCCCAGCGTCTTCTGCGCCTCCGCAGTGTTGTCCTTGCTGACGAGTATCGACGGTACATAGGTGGCGGGAGGCAAGGTGTGATCGCCCGCGAGATAACGCGCTACGTTGTCTACAGCGGTCTTGCCGATGAGATAAGGCTGTTGTGCGACCACGGCCGCGGCGCAGGATTCCGGGTCCTTGACGAGCGCGATGAAGTCGGGACTGCCGTCGACGGCGTAGGTTTTGATCTCCTGGCGATGCGCCGCGTCAATTGCCTGTGTCGCGCCGATCTGCGGTATATCCCACCCTGCCCAGATAGCCTGCACCGTGCCCTTCGGATACTTGTTGAGTAACTGGCTGACCTGCGAGTAGGCATCCTGCACCGTATTTGGGATCACGTCGCGCAGTTCGGGCTGAATGATCCTGATCTTCGGATACCACTTCAGCACCGAGCGTAACTCGTCGTAGCGCATCGCCATGACCGGCACGCCGTAGAAACCGTTGAAGACGAGAATATTGCCTTCGCCATGCAGGTCGCTGACGAGCTTCAATGCAAGCTGCTCGCCAATATAGAAATTATCCGATGTCGTCACGTTGATGCTCGACGGGCTGGCGGTGTCGACGGTAAAGAGCGGGATGCCTGCGTCACGGATCTTCTTGAGCCACGGTTCAAGCACGGCCGCGGTGCCAAGCTGCTCGATGATGGCGTCGGGCTTTTGCGCGATCAGTGTCTGGAGTTGTGCGATCTGCTGGCCATCCTTGCGGCCGCCGTCCATTGCGATGGGGATTCCCCCAAGCCGCGTCACTTCGTCCATTTGTCCCTTGAAGGCCTTCATGTCCCAGTAGTGTTCCGTACCGGCGACGGAGATGCCAATCCGTTTGCCCTTCAGCGACGGCACGTCGGCCGCCGCCGGTGCGCAGAGCGCAGCGCTGGTGAGTAGCACGGTGAGCAAGACCAGCACTTGTCTCCTGAACGCTCCATGAGCTTTCAGCGAAGCATGATGCTGTTCTTTATTTTTGTACTTAACCATGTCGAATGAAATTTTGCGCAATGAATGAAGGGTGTAAAGACCCGCGTGAGCGTCTCAATTCGATCATTGTATTTTCCTCGGTGTGCCGGCCGTAAAAATGGGTGATCCAGGGACCAGAAAGGGGCTTGGCGGAGCCCTGAAGAATCGTAGGGAAGACGTGCCGAGAATGACAGAAGGTCCATGTCGGAACTATTGGTGTTCCCGCTGAGAACCCTTGTGAAAGAGACAGGCGATCCGGATGAAGACGGATTTTCAATCAGTTCCCGGTCCAAGCTAATCAGGATTCCTTACAGTATTGAAAAATTTCAGCACTTAAAGAAAAACCCCGCTCAGGCGAAGCGCCTGAGCGGGGTTTCAATCAAACGAACTGTGGTTCTTGCCGCCTGGGTGTAACCAAATTGTCGGCAGGTCTGCCCGCGGCTAAACGGCTCGCCCTCGGCTGAAGAGCCTCAGGATGGCCAGCAGGATCACGGCGCCGATCAACGCGGTAATCAGCGACCCTATGATGCCGCCGCCCAGGTGCAGGCCGAGCACGCCGCCCAGCCACCCGCCAATGAACGCGCCGACAATGCCGACGATGATGTCCACAATGATGCCGAAGCCGCCTCCATCAACGATCCGGCCGGCGAGTGCGCCGGCAATTCCGCCAATGATCAGCCAGAAGATGATTCCGTGCGAAACAGGTTCCATAGCGTTCTCCGTCAGGTGAAATGCGCGTAGCAGCGCTACCGGCATGGTGATAACAATACTTACGGGAGGCACCTCGGGTTAGGTGATTTTCATGGTCCCCCTGGTTCAATGAGCCTCTCGGTTGGAGCAAGCGGCGTGCCCGAAAGGGGCAATGTGGCAAGAACGACCGATTAACCAAGCTTGCGCTTAACGTCGCCAGCCGTCATCCGGCTAAACCCGAACCCGAATAGTCCCTCTAACGGCTTGTGATCCACTTTTGCTATCGGACCATCGAATAGTCGGATTGTTTTGCTATGAGAGCGCCCCTATAGTTCATTCATCAGCGGCTTTAGGCAGCGCCGAATCAGCAGGCGCCGCATCAAATACCACCCTAAAGACAAAAGGAGACACGATGAACCAGATCGATCTGGCCGGACGGACTGTGGTGATCACCGGCGGCGCGCGCGGTATTGGCTATGCGGTGGCGCAACGCGCGCTTGCCTCGGGTGCTGAGGCGGCGCTCTGGGACATCGACGCCGAGCGCCTTGAACGGGCACGCGGTGAACTCGCGAAAGCCGGCAAGGTCAGCGTCGCCGTGGTCGAACTGACGGAGGAAACATCGGTCGAGCAGGCAGTGCAGCAGACGCTGGAAGCGCACCGGAAGATTGATGTGCTGATCAACTGCGCGGGCATCACCGGCGGCAATGGCACGACCTGGGAACTGGCGCCGGACGTATGGCGCCGCGTGATCGATGTGAACCTGATCGGACCGTATCTCACGTGCCGTGCCGTGGTGCCGCATATGCTGAAGGAAGGCTATGGACGGATCGTGAATATTGCTTCGGTGGCGGGCAAGGAAGGCAACCCGAATGCGTCGCACTATAGCGCCTCGAAAGCGGGTCTGATCGGGCTCACGAAGTCGCTCGGCAAGGAACTCGCCACGCGCGGCATCCTGGTCAACGCGGTGACGCCGGCGGCTGCCAAGACCGAGATTTTCGATTCCATGTCACAGCAGCATATTGACTACATGCTCTCCAAGATCCCGATGAACCGCTTCCTGTTGCCCGAAGAAGCGGCGTCACTGATCCTGTGGCTCAGCTCGGAAGATTGCGCGTTCAGCACGGCGTCGGTATTCGATCTGTCCGGCGGCCGCGCGACCTACTGAAGCCGCTTTGCGTGTCCCTGCCGGGGCCATCTAGGCACGCTCGCTACATAAAAATATCTGGAGACACGCATGAGCGATACCGCTACTGCGGAGGACGCCGTCACGGCCCGCGTGATGCGTCGTCTGCTGCCGTTCCTGCTGCTGATGTACATGCTGGCGTTTCTCGACCGGGCGAATATTGGCTTCGCCCAGAAAGCACTGCAGCACGATACGGGTCTGTCGAACGCGGCCTTCGCGTTCGGGGCAGGCGTGTTCTTCGTGGGCTATGCGCTCTTTGAAGTGCCGAGCAATTTGCTGCTGCATCGCGTGGGCGCAAAGCTCTGGATGTGCCGGATCATGGTGACATGGGGGCTTGTTTCTGCCGCCATGGCGTTCGCGCACACGGCCACGGCGTTCTATGTGCTGCGCTTCGCGCTCGGTGTGGCCGAAGCGGGTTTTTTTCCGGGCATTGTGTATTACCTCACGCGCTGGTTTCCGCAATCGGCGCGAGCGAGGGCGCTGGGCGTGTTCTATTTCGGAGCGCCGCTCGCATTCATTTTCGGCAGCCCCTTGTCCGGTGCGTTGCTCGACCTGCATGGCGCGCTCGGTTTCGCGGGCTGGCAGTGGCTCTTCCTGGTGGAGGGAGTCCTCGCGTCCATAGTCGGCGTGTGGGCGTTCTGGTATCTCGACAATGATCCATCCAAAGCGCGCTGGCTCAATACCGCTCAACGCGAGTTACTGCTTGCGCGGCTCTCGCAGGACGCACAGGCAGCGTCCGCGCACGGACCGCGTGGCGTGCTTGCCGCATTGATCGATCCGCGAGTGCTGATCCTGTCGGCGGTGTATTTCCTGATTCAGATGTCCGTGTACGGCGTGATCTTTTATCTGCCGCAACAAGTGGCCGCCTTGCTTGGGGCCAACGTGGGAGCGAAGGTCGGTTTTGTCACGGCGATCCCCTGGCTATGTGCGGTGCTTGTTACGTGGACGGTGCCGCGTTATGCGGATCGCCATGGTCAGCATCGATGGCTCGCGGTGTTGATGCTGGTCGTAGCCGGTGCGGGTATTGCGGTATCGGGACTCGCGGGGCAACCCCTGATCTCGCTGATTGCATTGTGCTTCGCGGCCAGCGGCCTGATTGCAGCGCAACCGCTGTTCTGGACCTTTCCCACGCACTACCTGACCGGCGCCGCGGCGGCCGGGGCCATCGCGCTGATCAACTCGCTCGGTAGCCTCGGCGGGTTCGTCGCACCCATGGTGCGTACGGCCGCAGAGCGAGCCTATGCATCGACGAGTGCGGGTCTCGTCTTGCTGGGACTCGTTGCGGTGCTCGCCGCCATCGCGATCATCGTGCTCGTGCGGCCCGCGCGAGTATCCGCTCATACGCAAGACCCGTCGCATGGCGACCGCGCCAAAGCGTCCTGAACATTAGAACCCTTAACGGAGTCCGATCATGTCCATGCCCACCATCCGCCACGTTCGCGCGTTCACCGTTCGCGGCGGCGGCGCCGACTATCACGACCAGGGCGCCGATCACTGGATCGACGACCATATCTCCACGCCAATGGCGCGCTACCCCGAGTATCGGCAAAGCCGCCAGTCGTTCGGCATCAACGTGCTCGGTTCGCTGGTCGTCGAAATTGAAGCGAGCGACGGCACGGTCGGCTTCGCGGTGACTACCGGCGGGGAGATCGGGGCGTTTATCGTGGAGAAACACCTGGCGCGTTTTCTTGAAGGTCAACGGGTGACCGACATAGAAAAGATGTGGGACCAGATGTATTTCGCCACGCTCTATTACGGGCGCAAAGGCATTGTGCTGAATGCGATTTCGGGTGTCGATCTTGCATTGTGGGATCTGCTCGCGAAGGTTCGCAAGGAGCCGGTGTTTCATCTTTTAGGTGGACCTGTACGCGACGAACTGCAGTTCTATGCAACCGGCGCACGTCCGGATCTCGCGAAGGAGATGGGGTTTATCGGCGGCAAGATGCCGTTGCAGCATGGACCCGCGGAAGGTGCGGAAGGACTCGCGAAGAACATCGCGAAGCTGGCCGATATGCGCGCGAAAGTAGGCGACGATTTCTGGCTGATGTTCGACTGCTGGATGAGCCTCGACCTGAACTATGCAACGCGGCTTGGGCACGCGGCTCACGAATATGGTCTGAAGTGGCTTGAAGAAGCGTTGCCGCCCGATGACTATTGGGGTTACGCCGAACTGCGGCGCTCGGTGCCGCGCGGCATGATGGTGACGACCGGTGAGCACGAAGCCACGCGGTGGGGGTTCCGCATGCTGTTTGAAATGGGCTGTGCCGACCTGGTCCAGCCGGATGTGGGCTGGTGTGGCGGCATCACGGAACTGATCAAGATCTCCGCACTCGCAGACGCCCACAACGTGCTGGTCGTGCCTCACGGTTCTTCCGTCTATAGCTATCATTTCGTGGTGACCCGCCACAATTCTCCGTTCGCGGAGTTCCTGATGATGGCGCCGAAAGCCGACGAAGTCGTACCCATGTTCAACCCGCTTCTGCTCGACGAACCCGTGCCCGTGAACGGCCGGATGAAGGTGCCGGAGACACCGGGTTTTGGTGTGCGGCTCAATCCCGAATGCACGCTTGTGCGTCCTTATACCCATTGAAACATTGAGGTTCGACCGTGCTGCTCGAGAACAAAGTGGTGATTGTCACGGGCGGATCGCGAGGCATAGGCCGCGCGATCGCCGTGGCGTGTGCGAAAGAAGGCGCGGACGTCGTGCTGAACTATTGGGGCGACAACGACCGCTCATATGGACGGCTGTCGGCCGTGCAAGAGGTGGTCGCCGAGATAGAAGCACTAGGCCGCGGGGTGATCGCAGTCGAAGGAAATGTGGCGGTGCGCGAGACGGGGCTGGAACTCGTGAAGCAGGCCGTCGACGCGTTCGGTCATGTCGACGTCCTCGCGAGCAATGCCGGTATCTGCCCATTCCACGCCTTCCTCGACATGCCGGCGTCGGTGTACGAAGCGACCATTGGCGTCAACCTGAACGGTGCGTTCTATGTGACCCAGGCCGTTGGCAACCAGATGAAACTGCAAGGAACCGGCGGCGCGATTGTTGCAACGAGTTCGATCAGTGCGCTCGTCGGCGGGGGCATGCAAACGCATTACACGCCAACGAAAGCAGGCGTTCACTCGTTGATGCAGTCGTGCGCGATTGCGCTGGGGCCTTACGGCATCCGCTGCAATTCGGTGATGCCCGGCACGATCGCAACGGACCTGAATGCAGAAGATCTCGCCGATACCGAGAAGCGCGCGTACTTCGAAAAACGTATTCCGCTCGGACGCCTGGGCGAACCTGACGACGTTGCGCAGTGCGTGACGTTTCTCGCATCGGATCGCGCGCGCTACGTGACGGGTGCATCGCTCCTGGTGGATGGTGGCCTGTTCGTCAACCTTCAGTGAACGAGCCGGCCGAATACTTGCGCAGCAGCGCGATGCAGTATTCGGCGGGTTCACTGAGCGTTTCATGTTTGCGCCGCAACAAACCGAAGCCCGAGAGGCTCTTGCCGATCTCGATAGGCAGTTCAATCAGCAACTGCGCACGCAGGTAATCGCGCACGACGGACTCCGGCAGCATGGCGACGGCGTCGCTGTTTTGAAGCAGCTGAAGGGTGGCGAAGATTGACGCGCACTCGACCACGTTGGACGGCGAAGCGAGGCCCGCCCGTGCAAGCTCTTCTTCGAACAACGCGCGCGCCGGGCTGGTGATGGGTTGCAGGATCCATGGCCACGAGATCAGCGCGTCCAGTGAAAGCGAGGTTTGGTGAGCGAGCGGATGCGCGGCGCGCACGACCAGGCGCATGGCTTCGCGCGAGAGCGGTTCGAAGTCGAAGTCGTTGTGCTGGAGCGGCGTGGTGAGGCGGCCGAGCGCGAGATCCACTTCCCGGCGGTGCAGCAGTTGCACCACCTGGTCGCTGGTCTCGCCAAGAATGCGCACGTTGAGCAGCGGCCGCTCGCTTTTGAGTTCGGCGATAGCCATGGCGAGCACGTCGGGCGCGGCGCCCATGATCGCGCCAACGGTCAGTTGGCCATGACCGCCGCGCCGCTTGCTTTCGAGGTCGGCGGCGAAGCGCGTGAGATCGGCTAGCGAGCGGCGCGCATAAGCGAGCGTGGCGACACCGAGCGGCGTGGGCTGCATGCCGCGGGCGTTGCGCTCGAAAAGAAGGAAGCCGAACGCTTCTTCTATGTCGCTCAGCATCCGGCTCGCGCTCGGCTGGGCGACATTGATGGCTTCGGCGGCCTGATGCAGGTTGCGGGCGTCGTCGAGGGCGACGAGCAGCGCCAGATGCTTGAATTTCAGGCGATTGACGAGGGCGATCTGGGAGACGTTCTGGTTCATCGGGCGTCCTCGTGGGTCCATGACGCGATTCGGTTTTGCGATCGGCTGATCCTTACTTCGGATTGTCATGTTATCAGTCGGCGATTTATAGTCGTAGCAGAAAAGCCGGGATTCAACGGTTTCAACATCTATAAAAGGCAAGCCGCAATGGAGACGATTGCGTTCAGGATGACCCTCAAACCGGGCCAGCGCGATGAATACGAGCGGCGTCATCGCGACATATGGCCCGAGCTGGCCGAGGCGTTACGCAACGCCGGGGTCCGCGATTACCGGATTTTCCTCGACGAACCCAGCGGGCACCTGTTCGCCACGCTCAAGCGTGAGCCGGGCCACACCATGGACGCCTTGCCGGACCTTCCCATCATGCGCAAATGGTGGGACAGCATGGCCGACCTGATGGAAACAAACCCTGACCGCTCGCCGGTGCAGCACGCGCTCGTGCCGGTTTTCCATCTACCCTGACGCGCTTTCGGCGAGTTTTAGCGGCACGAGGACATATCCATGCAGGTTGTCGATCCGCACATTCACCTTTGGGATTTAAAGACGCATCACTATCCGTGGCTGGCGAACCCGGGCAAGTCGTTCGTCGGCGACGCACGTGACCTGAAGCACGACTACCTGATCGCGGATCTGTTACGCGATGCTGCGCCGGTTCAGGTGCTCAAGCTTGTGCATGTGGATGCCAATCACGATCCCGCCGATCCTGTGGAAGAAACGCGCTGGCTGCAACAGGTCGCCGATCACGAAGGCAACGGGTTGCCGAATGCGATTGTCGCGGGTGCGGATTTATCGGCGGATAACGCTCAGGAAGTGCTCGAAGGGCACGCCGCGTTCGCCAACACGCGAGGCATTCGTCAGATTCTCAACGTGCATGCGAATCTGCTTTATGACTACGTGGGCCGGCACTACATGCGTGAACCGCAATGGCGCAAGAATTTTGCGTTGCTGAAGCGGTATTCGCTGTCATTCGACCTGCAGCTTTACCCGTCGCAGATGCAAGAAGCGGCTGAGCTTGCGCAGGAACATGCCGACACGCAGTTCATCGTGAATCATGCCGGCATGTTCGTGGATCGGTCTTCTGTTGAGGGTTTTCGCGCATGGCGCGACGGGCTGCGCGCACTCGCCGCCTGTCCGAATGTGGCGGTGAAGATCAGCGGTCTTGCCATGTTCGACCATCAATGGAGCGTCGAAAGTTTTCGGCCGTATGTGCTGGAGACGATCGATACGTTTGGTTGCGAGCGCGCGATGTTTGCGTCGAACTTTCCGGTAGACCGCTTGTTCGCGACGTATGAAGGATTGTGGAACGCGTATGTGTCGATCGTGAAAGACCTGAGCGATATGGAAATAGATGCCCTCGTTAAAAGCAACGCAGAACGTATCTATCGCATCTGAAGGAGACAGTATGGGCAATACCAATCCGCCTCGGCTTGAGCTAAGGCACGCGAGCAAATCGTTTGGCCGCGTGCGTGCGCTTGGCGACGGCAGCCTCGCGATGTGGCCGGGTGAAGTGCATGCATTGCTCGGCGAGAACGGCGCGGGCAAGTCGACTCTGGTCAAGCTGCTTGCCGGTGTGTATCAGCCGGATTCAGGCGAACTGCTGGTCGACGGACAGCCCCGTACGTTTGCGAATCCCGCTGAAGCACGCGACGCAGGTATTGCCGTGATCTATCAGGAACCGACGTTGTTCGCGGACCTCTCCATTGCGGAAAACATCTACATGGGACGTCAGCCGCGCGACCGGATCGGCCGGATCCGTTATGACGAAATGAATCGCGAGGTGGACGCGCTGTTGCAATCGCTTGGCGTCAACCTGCGCGCGGAACGCCTGGTGCGCGGTTTGTCCATCGCGGATCAGCAAGTGGTCGAGATCGCCAAGGCGCTCTCCCTGAACGCGAATGTGCTGATCATGGACGAGCCCACAGCAGCGTTGTCTCTGACAGAAGTGGAGCGCCTGTTCTCAATCGTGCGCGCATTGCGTGAACGCAACGCCGCCATTCTTTTCATCACGCACCGGCTGGACGAAGTATTCGCGCTGACGCAGCGCCTGACGATCATGCGCGACGGCCTGAAAGTCTTCGACGCCATGACCGCCGACATGACCATCGATTCGATCGTCAGCAAGATGGTCGGCCGCGATCTCGATACCTTCTATCCGAAAGCGGATGTCGCGCCCGGCGAGGTGCGTCTTTCGGTGCGTAACCTGACGCGCGACGGTGTGTTCAAGAACGTCTCGTTCGAGGTCCGCGCGGGTGAGATCGTGGCGTTGGCGGGGCTGGTTGGTGCAGGGCGCAGCGAGGTGGCACGCGCCATCTTCGGCATCGATCATGTGGATGCGGGCGAGGTTCATATCGCCGGCAAGCCGTTGCAGCTCGGCCGGCCGCAGGCGGCGGTCCGCGCGGGTCTGGCGCTGGTGCCGGAGGACCGGCGCGCGCAAGGTCTTGCGTTGGAACTGAGCATTGCGCGCAATGCGTCGCTGACGGTGCTCGGACGCCTTGTGCGGCACGGGTTGATCTCGTCACGCAGCGAGAACACGCTTGCCGCCGACTGGGGCAAGCGACTGCGGCTCAAAGCGAGCGATATGGATGCCCCTGTTGGCACGCTGTCGGGCGGCAATCAGCAGAAGGTCGTGCTCGGAAAGTGGCTTGCCACAGGGCCTAAAGTGCTGATCATCGACGAACCGACTCGCGGCATTGATGTGGGCGCCAAGGCGGAGGTGTACCGGACACTTGCTGAACTGGTTCGCGAAGGCATGGCAGTCCTGATGATTTCGAGCGAGCTGCCTGAAGTGCTCGGCATGGCCGATCGAATTCTTGTGATGCATGAAGGGCGTATCAGCGCCGACATTGCACGCGCCGATGCAAACGAAGAACGCGTGATGAGCGCCGCGCTCGGTGCCTCGCCGTCCATGTTGGGGAAGGCGGCATGATGACACGACATTCTCCCGCCATGCCCGCCGTGCACGCGCCCAAACAGAAGCGCCGCAATCTGCTGGCGGAGCTCGTTCGCAGCCGCGAGGCAACCCTGTTTGTCGTGCTGATTGCGCTGGTCGCAGCCACTGCCGCGGTGAAACCCGAGTTCCTGAACCTGCAGAACCTGCGTGATGTGCTGCTCAATGTATCGATCATCGGCTTGCTCACGGCGGGCATGACGGTCGTGATGCTGATGCGGCATATCGATCTGTCGGTAGCGTCCGTTGTTGGTGTCAGCGCGTATTCGGTCGGTAGTCTCTTCGTGATCTTTCCGCACATGCCGATCGCGGTCGCAATGCTCGCGGGCATCGCCATCGGTCTCGCGATCGGCGCGGTGAACGGCACGCTTATCACGTTCGGGCGCGTGCCTTCGCTGGTGGCGACGTTATCGACGTTGTACATCGTGCGCGGTGCCGATTACGCCTGGGTCCACGGCGGCCAGATCAACGCGACCAGCCTTCCCGATGCGTTCTCGCGCATCGCGACGGGTTCGCTGCTCGGCTTGCCGAACCTGGTGTTGATAGCGGTGGTCGTGCTGTTGGCAATGGGCGTCTATCTCAAGCAATATCGCGGCGGGCGTGAGCATTATGCGATCGGGTCGAACCCGGAAGCCGCGCGGCTGGCAGGTATTCGCGTGGAGCGCCGCGTGATGATCGGCTTCCTGTTGTCCGGCGCGATTGCGGGGCTTGCAGGGGTCTTGTGGCTGGCTCGCTTCGGCACTGTGGAAGCGAGCACGGCGAAGGGCATCGAGTTGCAGGTGGTGGCCGCGGCGGTGGTGGGCAGCGTGGCGATCACGGGCGGCGTGGGCACCATCCTCGGCGCGACGCTCGGTGCGCTCGTGCTCGGCGTGATCAACATTGCGCTGGTGGTGTTGCGCGTATCGCCATTCTGGCAGCAGGCCATTCAGGGAGCGCTGATCGTTGCGGCGATCACGCTCGACACACTGCTCGCGCGCTCGGTCGCGCGCCGCATGATGAGGAAACGCGATCATGGCTAAACCCGATTCCGCACTCGCCTTGACACGCCGCCGGCACCTCTCGTGGGAGTCCATGCTGGTCGTGGTGCTCGTGCTGGGACTGATCCTCGGGCGCGTGTTGTCGCCCATGTTCCTCTCGAGCGCCAACCTCTCGAACATGCTTGCCGACTTCACCGAGATCGCCCTGATCGCGTTGCCGATGACGCTGATCATTGTCGCAGCCGAAATCGATTTGTCGGTGGCGTCGGTGCTGGGTGCATCGAGTGCGCTGATGGGCGTGCTCTGGCACATGGGCCTGCCCATGCCGCTCGTGATCGCCATTGTATTGGTCGCGGGAACGCTTGCAGGCCTGTTCAACGGGCTGGTGATCGTGCGCTTCAATCTTCCCTCGCTGGCTGTCACCATCGGCACCCTCGCGCTGTTTCGCGGCCTGGCGTATGTCCTGCTGGGCGACCAGGCTGTCGCTGATTTTCCCGCGTCTTATACCGCGTTCGGAATGGATACCGTCGCCGCGTTCCTGCCCATGCCATTCGTCCTCGTCATCATGGGTGCGGTCGTTTTCACGGTGCTGCTGCAGGCCACGCCGTTCGGACGCAGCCTCTACGCAATCGGCGCGAATCCGGTTGCCGCGCAATTTTCCGGTATCGATGTAGCGCGTACAAAGCTCAAGCTTTTCATGTTGTCCGGCGCGATGAGCGCGCTCGCGGGTGTCGTTTATACATTGCGCTTCACGAGCGCTCGCGGCGACAACGGCGAGGGGTTCGAACTGTCGGTGATCGCGGCCGTGCTGTTCGGCGGCGTGAGCATCTTCGGTGGACGCGGGTCCATGATCGGTGTGCTTCTTTCATTGCTGATCATTGGCGTGTTGCGCAATGCGTTGACGCTCTCGGATGTATCGAGCGAGACGCTGACCATTGTGACGGGTGGTTTGTTGTTGTCGTCGGTGCTGATTCCGAACCTTGTTGCACGTTGGCGTGTCATGCGCGAAAAGCGCTTGATGACGCAGACGCTTATCTGAAGCTTGGCTTTTTAAAACCAGCGTGAAGACTCCGGCCATTCGTGGAACCGGAGCAGCGCGCGACATCAGGAGACACAAGCATGTTCAAACCCTTCCAGTCCATTCGCGGTCCGGCGCTATGCGCTGCGCTGATCGCGGTGTCCGTCGCGGCAGTGATTCCGCTCAGCGCACACGCCGCGGACCTGAAAAAAGACCTGAAAATAGCGTTCCTGCCCAAGCAGATCAACAACCCGTACGAAGTGATTGCCGACGACGGCGGTCTGGCGGCGATCAAGGAGATGGGCGGCCAGGGCAAGGTAGTCGGCCCGTCCGACGCGGGCGCGTCGTCGCAAGTCCAGTACATCAACACGCTGATCACGCAGCGCCAGGACGCTATCGTGATTGCCGCCAATGACGCCAACGCGGTCGTGCCTTACCTGAAGAAAGCGATGGCCCAGGGCATCAAGGTTGTTACCTTCGATTCGGATACCGCACCTGACGGCCGCCAGATCTTCGTCAACCAGGCGAACTCGGAAGCAATCGGACGGGGGCAGGTGCAGCTGATGTCGAAGCTGATAGGCGGCGAAGGCGAGTTCGCGATCCTCTCAGCTACACCGAACGCCACGAACCAGAACACCTGGATCAAGTGGATGGAGGAGGAGCTGAAGAAGCCTGAATATTCGAAGATGAAGCTGGTAAAGATTGCCTACGGCAACGACGACGACCAGAAGTCATTCGTGGAAACGCAGGGCCTGTTGCAGGCGTATCCGAACCTGAAGGGCATCATTTCCCCCACGACCGTGGGCATTTCGGCGGCGGCTCGCTATGTCTCGACTTCGCCGGCCAAGGGTAAGGTCATGGTGACCGGACTCGGCACGCCGAACCAGATGCGCGCGTTCATCAAGAACGGCACGGTGAAGGCGTTCCAGTTGTGGGATCCGGGTCAACTCGGCTATCTCGCGGCGTACGCGGCAGCTAATCTTGCTTCAGGCACGATCACGGGCAAGGAAGGCGACAGCTTCGATGCAGGCAAGCTGGGCAAGCGTACGGTGGGCAAGAGCGGCGAAGTCGTGCTTGGACCACCGACCACGTTTGATTCTTCGAATATCGACAACTTCAATTTCTGAGGGTCGCCAACATTCGCTGCAACGTGATCGATCGCTCACGTCAGTGACATGAACAAGGAACGCCCTGCGGGGCGTTCTTTGTTCCAGCAAGCGTCGGGGGAGCTAGCCGACGTTCGCGGGCAGAGCCTTCATCCCGAGTGGAACGGATTGCCTGGGGCGTCGGACAGAACTGCCATTCCCGGGCCAGTCAGGAGGCAGGTGATGACGCAGTCTTTTTGGAGCTGCTGCGCATATGCCGCGCAGACACGCTCACCCCATGCCGCAAGGCATGCTGGGTGTTCCTATTTGCATCAGTGGTTACCACCGGGCCAGCGGCTTTAAACCCGGTAAAACTCGATATCCTGCCCGGCATGCACGGCGCGTTTCAACCACTCCGGCATGTCGCCTATCCCATCCCACGTGTCGCCGTTTGCGCTTCTGAATACCGGCGTGGTGCCGTTGGCGTTCTCGGGCAACGAGGGCATTGACGGCAACGCGCGCTTCGAAGCCGCGCTGGAACCGTTCGTCAAAGGGGGAGGGGTAACGGAAACCGGCACGTCGGCCAATGCTTCGGCCAGCGCTGTTTCGGTAATGCCAAACTCAGCCATTCGGCTGCGCAAATAGGCAATGATGCTGTCTCGCTTTCTTTCGTCCACGGCTGTCCTGATTCAGCTTTTACTTTCTTGAAGGCGAGCCATCTGCCCGCGCGGACCGGGGCGGCTCGAGGAATAGTTGGGTTGACTAAAATCGTGGCGCGCCGAGTGACGCGCGTCAATTAGTGTAATACCGCAAATTACCGCTTTAACCCGCAACGCCCGATAATCGGACTTCTGCGAGCGCGCAGCTCGACAAACTGGTTACTGTGTTTGAGATCGGTGCGAGATGCGCAAGCCGCCGAGTCAGCGGCTGAGGCTCACGACCAGATCGATGCACGGCTGGCGGCTGTTCATGTTTCAAAAGCACCATGATACAGCCGCTAATTTCAACAATTCGTCCACACAACCGCGGGCGCCACAAGGAAATGATAGCGCCGAATGCCGCTATTGTATGCCTAAATCATTTTAGCGATTATGTTGCTCGCCAGGTAATTCAGCGCCATGCGCGCGAATTGCCGCAATCAGCTCTGCCGGCGTGATTTCATAACGCACTTCACGATGGATGCCGGCCTTCCGTTCATCGATCTCTATCAGCAGGACGGCCTTGCCGTCGGGCGCAGGTTCGAGGCGCAACGTCCGCACTTCCTGACCGGTGGCTTCATCGCGCTCCGTCAGCAAGGTCATGGATCCTGTGGCGGGACTTCTGGTCATTCATTTTCTCCCTTCCGATATCCAACATCTCTCTTGTTGAGACCCTTCGAACGGCTTACCCGCCGCTGCCGTTCACAGAAAAGCACTAAAAGCGGGCGCAGGACGGCGGATCTCAAGGCCGCCGACCTCATTATTGCTTGTCAAAACGATACCCGTCCAGCGTCAGAATGCGTGTTCGCTGCGCCGCTAAACCATTGACATCAGGTTGACATCGCCGTGACATCCGTGAAGCGACGCAACTGGCGCAATGCCACTACGCCACCACTACGCCGCCACCGCCGCGCGGGCCTGCGCCGTGATCTCGAACGAGCGCAGCCGGGCGGCGTGATCGTAGATTTGCGCGGTCACCATCAATTCGTCCGGTTGCGTTTGTTCGATCAGCGACGCCAGTCCGGCCTCCACCTGCTGCTGGTCGCCAATCACCGAGCATGCGAGCGAGTGTTCCACGCCGGCGCGTTCGGCCTCGTTCCACGGAATCTGCGCGACGGGTGGCGGCAACTGGCCAGGCGTGCCGCGTCGCAGATTGATGAATTGCTGTTGCAACGATGTGAAGAGAAACTCCGCTTCCGCCGTGGTGTCGGCGGCAAAAACATTCACACCGACCATCGCGTAAGGCCGGTCGAGTTGCTTCGACGGGCGGAATTGCGTCCGGTACACCTGCAGCGCGGTCAGCAGGTAGTCGGGCGCGAAATGCGACGCGAAAGCGAACGGCAGGCCGAGCGCGGCGGCGAGCTGGGCGCTGAAGGTGGATGAACCGAGCAGCCAGATCGGCACATTCAGCCCGGCGCCCGGTACGGCGCGTACGCGCTGGCCTTCCACCGGATCGGCGAAATAGCGCTGTAATTCCACGACGTCATCGGGGAAATTATCCGCGCTGCCCTGGAGATCGCGGCGCAATGCGCGGGCGGTCGTCTGGTCGGTCCCGGGCGCGCGGCCGAGGCCAAGATCGATACGCCCGGGAAACAGCGACGCCAGCGTGCCGAACTGCTCCGCGATCACGAGTGGCGCGTGGTTCGGCAGCATCACACCGCCCGAGCCGACGCGGATCGTGCTTGTTCCGGCGGCGACGTGCCCGATCACCACGGACGTTGCCGCGCTGGCGATTCCGGTCATGTTGTGATGCTCGGCCAGCCAGAATCGCAGGTAGCCGAGTTTTTCGGCATGCTGGGCCAGTTCGCGCGAGTGCCGGAACGCGTCGGCGGCGGTGGATCCGGCGGGAATGGGGGATAAATCTAGGACTGAAAACGGGATCATTGCGGCTTCCATGGCTTCGTGCATCGGCGGCGCGCGGGCACCAGTGATCCGGCTACCGCCGGGCGCACACTCCCGGATGAAAATCCAGGGCGCTCCGTGCACGTGGGTAAAAACCGATTGTGCCGAAAGTCAGGAAAGTCTGCCGTGACCGCCCTCAGGCGAGGCGGGGATAACCGCGTTTAACGGCGTCCGTTTCGATGTCAAGAATGCTGCCGTAGCCGTTAAGCGGGCGCCTGGCAAAACCGTCGAGCTTGAGCCGTTTTGCCAGAGGACGATCGTGCGCGACGGCGTCGGCGAGTGCGCTCACCAGTGCCTCGATACCCTCCGCCGGCACCCGTTTCGATGCAATCAGCGGCAAGCCCGGCGCACTTTGCGTCGTGCCGATTTCGACTAACCCGCGGGCAAGATGCGGAAGGTGGTCGAGTACGAACGCGAAGCTCACGCAGTCGATGGCGGCAACGTCGGCCCGATTGTCCTGCAGGGCTTGCAGCGAGGCCAGGTGCCCGCCCGTTTCGATCACCGATGCGAAGAACGGTCGGCCGCCGGCAAGCGGCGCAACCGCGCTGCGCAACAGGTTCATGCCGCTGTTCGAATCGGAGGTGTTGTACGCGGCGCGGTGTCCGCGGCATTGCGCGAGCGACGTGACGTTGGCGGCGGCTCTCGCGACCAGCACGCTGTGATAGTCGCCGTCCGCGCAGCCATCGACGGTGAAAACGGGTGTAGTGACAAGCTGCACGCGTCCTGCGAGCGCTTTTACCAGCGGATAACCGCATGTCTGCGACAGCAGCAGGTCGTTACGCAGCCAGAAATCGTGCAGGGATGTTTCGGGATCGACTAGGGCGAGCGTGTCGCCGCGTGCATCGAGCCACGGCCGCAAGCGGCGATGAACATGGTCGAGCAAAACGCGCCAGTCGCCGGCGAGTGCCGGCGTGACGTTGTACATCGGTAGTGCAGCGACCCAGTTCATGCACATTCTTTCCCGTTTTTTCCCGTTTTTTCCCGTTCTTTCCCATTACGCCAGCCAATCGCCAGCCACTACCGATACCCCGGTGTGCGGCCGGAACGACATTTACATGTCAGACGGGTTGCGCCGTGTCGCTGCCAAGCGTTGTTGAGCCAGCGGACCCCTTGGCGCCGGACTGAGCCTGCGCAATCTGATTGGCGGCGCGTGCATGAAGCGGATGCAATGCCGGTGCAACCGGTTGCACGCCATGCCGTACCAGCCATTCCGAATAACCGCGCACGAGAAAACCGCCGTTGCGCTGCAGATACGCGTCGCGATGCCCATGATAAACGCGCTCCAGCGCGAACCACGGCACGCTCGGCAGGTCATGATGAACCGCGTGGAAGTTGTTGTTGAGGAACAGGAGACGCCAGACCCAGGATGCTTCGTTGATGACCGTGCGTTCGGGGATGTTATCCGCGGCGCGATGTTCCTGGAACGAACGGACCGCGCTCAGCGCAAGCGCCGGATATCCAACGCCGAATATGAACAGCGCGGGACTGATGCCGCATCGGTGCGCAAGCCACGTTGCGAGCAGTCCGAGCAGGGCGAGATGCAAGGCCCACGCGCCTGCAATACGCCCATTGCCCCGTGCAATCCGGGTGAGCGCCGACACGATCGCTTTCGCGATGGAAAACCACGGGCCGAGCACAATGCGCCCGAAGAACGTGTTGCGGATGACCAGCAGGAACCGCAAGGCCGGACCTGCTCCGCGCCAGCGCTCTGCGGAGACGAAATAGCTTTCCGGATCGAGATCGGGATCGGTGAGATGAGCGTCGTTATGGTGACGCAGATGTGACTCGCGATAGACCGCGTAAGGGAACCAGACCGCGAGCGGAGCGACGCCGAACAGCGCGTTCAACAAGGGAAAGCGTGTCGGATGACCATGCAGGAGTTCATGCTGCAACGATAAATGCAGGCAAGACAACACGGCGAGGATGCTGATCGCCAGCGGCATTCCTATCGTTCGCGCGTGAAGTGCCGTTGTGAACCAGCCGCCATACACGGCCACGATCAGAAGCCAGGTGGGCCACTCGCTGCGCCAGCGCCAGGACGCGCGTAGCTGTTGAATCCGATGGCGTTGAGCATCGTCTATGTAAAGGCTCATGGCAATTCAGTGACGGAACGAGCCACGATCTTAGCGGCGCTTCGCCTGCGCCCAAACCAAGCATTCCCGCTAAGCTTGTTCCCGTGTGAAGAATCGGGGCTTGAGTGGTCCCGCAACGGGAATCAGCGCCGCAAAGCGCGCCGGAGATTGAATGACGCTCATTGAATGGGATGAAACAGAGGGCGACGGGAGCACGGCGTTCCGCGCAATCGTGCTTGTTGACCGAATTACGCTTGACCGCCTGAACCTGCGAACGCACAAACGACAGACATGCTTAAAACACGACATCCGGCGGCCTGAAAGCCGCGGTCGATTACGCGCGTGATGCGCGATGGCGAAAGCGCCGTAGTTACGCCGCTTTCGCCCAAAGCCTGTTGGTCGTTCTTTTGCGCCCTGAGCTGGGGTCGTCCTGAGGTTGAGAGAGGGATTCCAGCACTTTGCGCAATGCATCTACGCGCCGCCGTTGCGCGGGCACCAGTACGTAGCCGGAGCAGACTGCGGTCAGGCGTTCATGCCAATACTCGACGTTAAGCGCGCCAGCCGGCTTCTGACTCATCGCCCGCAACTGGCCTATTGCCCGTTCGATGTGTTGAAGCTCTGCGTCGGCCTGTGTCGACGTTCGTGGACCTTCTGACGTCGGACATCTTTTGGCTTTCATCTGCGCCCCCATTCTTGCCGGCAAGCTTCTGAACGCATGTCGATTCTGTCGATGACTGCTGCGTCCATTGCTGCATCTGGCTATTCCCCATCGCCCGCGCGTTTATGTATGCGTCCGGCGTCCCCGGTTTGATTCGACCGTTGATGCATAGTCGCAAGGGCGGGACACACGCACCGTCTGAAATCGCACATTGAAGGCGCCGGGTGCCCGGCTAATCGGGCGATGCAAACGTTTTCTGTGTGCTGGGATACGAAGTAAGCGCGCCGAACAACGCTAATGTCCGGCGGAACGATGCTTGAGACGGGGCAGTTGGCGAGAAAGCAGCTTCCGGGAAGGTCGCTTCCAACAATGCTGGTTTCAACAACGCAGGGACATGCACCACGCGCAAGACATCAAGCGACGCGATTAAAAGCAGGTCACTCGTCTGTGGGCGTCTTCAGCTTGCCGCTGCGTTTGATCTGTTCGTCCATGGCCAGGTCGAGCTTGCTTACGCGTCGCGGTTTCTCGGGCTTGAGTCCGTTCACGAAGGCCACGAAATCGTCCATGGTCTGCGGCGGGGACAGCTTCTGTTCACCGCTTGCCGCCCGGTCGACGAGATAAAACAAGCCGCCGCTCAGGCTCACGGCTGCATAGTGCGGATTGCCGGAGCGCGTCTTGAGACGCTCTACCGCGTTGATGGCTTTAGTCGAGCGCACGATCAGCCCGGTAAAAAAGCACGCGCGAAGGTGTCAGGAAACAGGTGTCATGGAACACCTTGTGAAGCCCCCTCATGGCGCGCATTTCTTGCTCGCGCCTTCGAGCCACAGGTTCGACAGATGCCGTTCGCCCGGATAAAACCGGTACGATGTTTCGCCGTTATCGAAGCGAACCTTGATCACGTTGGAGTCCCCGAATTCGAGCATCGTGCCCTGGGGAATCGGTGTTTGCTTGAACGTGGCGTCATGTTTTTTCGCTTCGTCCGTCAGGCACTGCACGATGCTCGCCACCGACGCGTTAGGCGCCGTTTCGACTTCCGGCTGACCGGCGTCGACGTTATGGAATTGAGCACAGGCTTGCAATAAAAACAACGGAAGCGCGAGCGCGCCGACAATCTTTTTCATGGTGTCCTTAAAGGTTTGCGACCGGCTTTTCGACGCAGTGTTCGACTAGCGCAATCCCACATTACAGCACAGCGGCCTTACGTTTTCCGTCCGCGCCGACCCTGACCGGGGACGACGACGCGAAGGACGAAACGCCGTGGGCGCTGACGCAGATCACGCATCCGGCGGCACGCCGAGAAGCTGCATGGTGCCGCCGACCACGCCCGAAAACACCGGCCCGGCGACGGTGCCGCCATAGTAGGAGCCGGCCGACGGTTCATCGATCATGACGGCGACTATGACTTGCGGGTCGCTCATCGGCGCCATGCCGACGAACGACGCGCGATACTTGTTCGCCGCGTACGTGCGTCCGACCTGCTTGCGCGCGGTGCCGGTCTTCCCGCCCACGCGATACCCATCCACCGCTGCCGCACGTCCCGTGCCACGGGGTCCCATCGCGAGTTCGAGCATGTCGCGCACAGCCGCCGCCGTCGCGGGTTTCGTGACTTGCACCGGTTCCGGCGTGGCCTGGCCGCGAATCAGGGTGGACTGCCGGAATTCACCGTTTCCCGCGTAAGCCGTATAAACCTGTGCAATCTGCAACAGCGACAACGACAACCCATAGCCGTACGCCATGGTCGCCTGTTCAATCGGCCGCCAGCGTTCGTACGCCCGCAAGCGCCCGGTCGCGGCGCCCGGAAACGTCAGGTCCGGCGCCTGGCCAATGCCGTATTCGCGATACTTGTCCCACACCGTTTGCGGGCGAAGCTTGAGCGAGAGCTTCGTCAACGCGATATTGCTCGACATCTGCACGGCTTCTGAGACCGTAATGACGCCGTGGTTCGACGTATCGTGAATCACGTTCGGCCCGAGTTTGAACGTCCCCGGCGATGTATCAATGCGCGTGTCCGGCCGTACGTAGCCGAGATCGATAGCGAGCGCCGCCACCAGCGGCTTGATCGTCGAGCCCGGCTCGAAGGTGTCGGTCAGCGCGCGGTTGCGCAACTGTTCGCCGGTCAGCCGCACGCGATCGTTCGGGTCGAAGGTGGGATAGTTCGCGAGCGCGAGGATCTCGCCGTTCTTCGCGTCGAGCACGACCACGCTGCCAGCACGCGCGCGGTGCTTCGTGATCGCCGCCGCCAGTTGCGTGTGCGCGAGCTGCTGGATCCGGCGATCGATGGTCAGATGAATGGTCTCGCCATTCTCCGGCAACTCCACTTCGCCGATCTCGGACACCACCCGCCCCAGCCGGTCGCGGATCACTTCGCGTTGACCGTGTTCGCCCGTCAGCCGGTCGTTTGCCGCGAGTTCGATGCCTTCCTGGCCCTTGTCCTCGTTGTCCGTGAAACCGACGATGTGTGCCGCTGATTCCCCTTCGGGATAGAAGCGTTTGGTGTCGGCTATCAGGGTCACGCCCGCCAGGCCGGTTTCCGCGATACGGGTGGCCGTATCGGCATCGACCTGCCGTTTCAGCAGCACGAACGAGCGCGCACCGTCGAGGCGGCGCGCGAGCTCCTTTTCGGGCATGTCGATCAGGCGAGCGATTGCTGGCAAGGTCTCGCGATCAAAGCGCGATGGCGTTGCCCAGATCGCATAGGTCGCAAGACTTACGGCCAGCATTGCGCCGTTGCGGTCGACAATGCGCCCGCGTGTTGCGCTGAGCTCCAGCGTGCGTTGATAGCGCTTTTGCCCCTCGCTAATATAAAAGTCCTGGTTCACGACCTGCACCCACAGCGCACGCGCGGCGAGCGCTGCGAAGGCGCTGAACATCAGCAGCACGACCAGCGTGGAGCGCCACCGTGGCAGCCGGCTTTCGAGCACGGCGTTTTTCACGGGCGTCCGATAAGATTCATGGGCTCGCTTGGCGGTTTTACGCATCGGGACGATTCAGGACGTGGTGGACGTGGACAACCGCGCGATACGCTCGAGCAAGGCATCGGCCTCGTTGCCGGCCAAGGTGAGCCCAAACACGTCTTGCAACACGCTGCGCAGTTCCGCCGGGTTCGCCAGTTCGCGCCTGGATTCCGTCTTGCCACGCTGGGTCAGGGTCATGTCGTACAAGGTCTGCCGCTCACCCGGCACAACCCGCGCGACGACCAGGTGGTTCACGAAAATCGACTCGGGATACGTCGATACATAGTGGTTCGCGATGGCGTAGTCGGAGGGAAATTGCGGTTCGAGGTCGAAACGGTAGATTGGCCTCCAGGTATCGCCGAGTTTTACTTGCAGCATGAAATCGCCGCGCTCGATAAGGTCGAGACGAAACGGCTCGTGTGGCGTCGCCTGTTCGCGGCCTGCGTCGAACAGCAGCGGGGCGCTGAGCGTCATGCTGCCGAAGCCGACGTCCGCAAGCCAGGTGTCGTCGGGCGTTTCGACCAGCAACATCATGTGGGTGCGTGGCGCCATGGCGGCCGGATCGTTCCACAGCACGCGGGCGGCGAGGCCCGTGGTCTCGAAGCCGAGCGTGTCGAGCACGGCGCGAAACAGCAGGTTGTGTTCGTAGCAATACCCGCCGCGCCGGGCGCTCACGAGCTTCGCGAATACGGACGCGAGGCCCAGGCTTGGCGTGCGCCCGAGCAGCGAGTCGAGATTTTCGAACGGGATCGCTTGCGGATGCAGCCTGTGCAGCGCGTGCAGCGTCTCTGATGTAGCCTGCTGAGACTTGCGATCAGGCGCGATATAGCCGATGCGGTCGAAATAGGCGGCGAGTTGCGCCGGGGAGAGTATCTGATTCATGTGGAACTCCTGCACGGATAATGGAAACGAGGCCGGGCGAGCCGCCGCGAGGTGCCGACATTCTACGGCACCGCCCACTTGCCGATTACATATTGCATACGCTGCGCATCGGTCCGCACACGTCGGAAAGGCAGAAGCAGGCCAGGAAACAGGCCAGGAAACAGGCCAGGAAACAGGCCAGGAAACAGGCCGTTTGGGCGGGATTTTGAACTGTGACGCGCCCAACATGGTCTTTAATAGGCAGTGCGTTCAACTCTTCTTTTAAAGAACCCTATGTCGACCTCACTCGCTACCGCAACTTCGTCCCCGCCGCCCGCGGGCAAGCATCCCGCCCCGCCGTGCACCCTTGTGATCTTCGGTGCAGCCGGGGACCTGACCAAACGGCTGCTGATGCCGGCGCTATACAACCTGTCGTCGGATCGCCTGCTCGACGACACGATGAAGATCATCGGCGTGAATCACGGGGAGCTCGAGACGAGCGCCTGGCGTGACCAGCTGACCGACTCGCTGAAAAAATTCGCCGCAGACAAGGCTGGTGCCTTCCACACGTCGCATTTCGACGACAAAGCGTGGAGCTGGGTCGCGGACCGCCTGCAATACGTGGCCGGCGAATTCGAAACCGACGACGTATTTAACAAGCTGAAGCAGACGTTGGGTGACAACGGAAATGTCATTTTTTATCTCGCCGTCAGTTCGCGCTTCTTCAAGCCGATTGTCGAGCGGCTTGGCCGAGCGGCATTGCTGAAGGAAAGCGACCAGGGTTTCCGTCGCGTGGTGATCGAAAAGCCGTTCGGGCACGACTATGCGTCGGCGAAGGATCTCAACGAGAGCATCCTCAAGTTCGCCGACGAGAACCAGATTTATCGTATAGATCATTTTCTTGGCAAGGACACGGTGCAGAGCATCCTCGCGGTGCGCTTCGCGAACGCGTTGTTCGAGCCTATTTTTCGGCGCGAATACATTGATCACGTGCAGATCACGGCGGCGGAAACCATTGGTGTGGAAGCGCGTGGCGGGTTTTACGAGCAGACGGGCGCGTTCCGCGACATGGTGCCGAACCACCTGTTCCAGTTGCTTGGCATGGTCGCCATGGAACCGCCGAATTCATTCGATGCAGAAGCCGTGCGCGACAAGAAGGCGGAAATTTTCGACGCGATCCAGCCGCTGAAACCCAACGACGTCGTGCTCGGGCAGTACGAAAAATCCGCGGCCATGGCGGGGTATCGGGAGGAAGCGGATGTCGCGCCGGATAGCCAGACCGAGACATACGCGGCGGCGCGCGTGTTCGTCGAGAACTGGCGCTGGGCCGGCGTGCCGTTTTATCTGCGAACCGGCAAGCGGATGACGGCGCGGCGCACGGAGATATCGGTGCAACTGAAGGCGGTGCCGTTCCTGCTCTTCCGTGACACTCCCGTGGACACCCTCGTGCCGAACGTGCTGACCTTGCGCATTGACCCGGAACACGGCACGACCTTCGATTTCAACGTGAAGGTGCCCGGGCCTGTGATGCAGGTCGGGGCCGTCAAGTCGTCGTTCAAGTACGGCGACTTTTTCGACGAGAAGCCGAACGTGGGTTATGAAACACTGCTGTACGACTGCATGCTCGGCGACGAAACGCTGTTCCAGCGTGCCGATAGTATTGAAACCAGCTGGGCGGCTGTTGACGCCGTGTTGCATCCCGAAGGCGGCCCGTTGCCGGTACATGGCTACACGGCGGGCAGCGCGGGACCGAAAGAAGCTGACGATCTGCTGAAGGCGGACGGCCGCGCCTGGCGCCCGCTGGCAGACGAGCACACGCAAAAACCCGATCACGACGACAAGAACTGAGGAGAACCGTATGGGGACAGCAGCACGCAAGGCAGCAGTGAAAAAGACCGCGGCAGGTAAGACAGCGGTGAAAAAGGCGGTTGCGGGTAAGGCAGCCGCGGTCAAGACAGCCTCGCGCTCGCGCGGGAAAGAACGGATTCTGGCCATTGATGTGGGCGGCACAGGCCTGAAGGCCGCGATTATCGATGCGCACGGGAAGATGGAAACCGAGCGGCTAAAAGTGGCCACGCCGCATCCGTGTCCGCCGGACGTGTTGGTGCAGAAGCTGGTGGAACTGGTTCAGCCGCTGTCGACACCGCTGCCGGCCACGCAGATCTCGATTGGCTTTCCGGGCGTAGTGCGGGACAACCACGTGCTGACCGCGCCGAACCTCGGCAACGAATTCTGGCGCAACGTGCCGCTCGCCCAGATGCTGGCGGAGCACCTGGGGAACCTGCCGGTGCGCATCATCAACGACGCCGAGATGCAGGGGCTTGCCGCTATCGAAGGGAAAGGCATCGAGTTCGTGCTGACGCTTGGCACGGGCGCCGGCACCGCACTTTTCCGCGATGGCGAACTCATGCCGCATCTCGAGCTGGCGCATCATCCGGTGAATAAAAACAAGACGTACGATGAATATCTCGGCAATGCGGCGCGTGACAAGGCGGGCAACAAACGCTGGAATCGCCGGGTGGAGAAGATCATCGGCATCCTGAGTTCGCTGGTGAACTACGACCGTTTGTGGATTGGCGGCGGCAATGCAGCCAATCTGAATTTCGAGTTGCCGGATAACGTGAAGGTAGTCTCGAACGAGGCGGGCATTGAAGGCGGCGCGCGGCTCTGGCACCCGCGTTCAGTGCGCGAGACGCGGCAATTGCCGCCTGGAGCGTTTGAATGACTTCCATCGGTTTGACACTCGGTCCCGGCCATGGCGACCCGGACCAGGCGCTGGCCGCGCTGGCGAAGGTCGAACTCGTGATCTCCGATTGCGACGGCACCTTGCTCTACACGGACAAATCGCTCGGTGAGCCTGCGCAGGAGGCGGTGCGCAATCTCACCGCCGCGGGGGTGCGCTTCACGGTGGCGAGCAGCCGGCCGGGCAAGGGCATGCATTCGATCGTGGAGACGCTCGGGATCAAGGCGCCGTTTGCCGCGTTCAACGGCGGCAAACTGGTGGATCCCGACGGCTGGAAAACCCTGAACGCCCATTGGCTGCCGCGGGCAGCCGCGCAAACGGCGCTGGAAAGCCTGGAGCGCGACGGGATCGACGCATGGGTGTTTATCGACGACCAGTGGTACATCACGAATCCCGGCGGCGACTATGTGCCGCTCGAGCGCCGGACAGTGGGATACGACGCGGTGGTGGTCAAGCGTTTCGAGGATATCGACCTGGACTCGGTTGAAAAGATCGTGGCGTCGACGAAAGACGCTGCGCTGCTTCAGCGCAAGGAAGCCGAGTTCCAGGACACGCTCAAGGGCCGCGCCATGGCGATGCGCTCACAAACCTATTATCTCGACATCACCCATCCGCTCGCGAACAAAGGCGAGGGCGTGCGCGAACTGGCGCGGCTGGCGGGCGTTGCGCTGGAAAATGTAGCGGTGCTGGGCGACATGGGCAACGACGTCGCCATGTTTGATGTGGCGGGTGTATCGATCGTGATGGGGCAGGCGTCAGCAGAGGTTCAATCGCACGCGACGTTTGTGTCGGCTACGAACGACAAAGACGGTTTTGCCACTGGCCTCAACGGATTGCTGGCGGCCCGGAAGGGAAAATGATGTTTGTGGATGGGCACGCGTGAAGACGCATGAGCGGGACACATGAGTCGGGACGCGTGAGAGAGCGGCATCGGCGCCATGCGATGCTGACTGGCAGCATCCAGCGGCGGCGCCGACGAAGCTTTGCTCTCGATTCCGGTAAGCAGGACTGTGCAGGACTCGCTTTAACAGCGCGTCACGACAGCTTCCTGCTTAGCGGCGACGCATTTGCGGACGCGGGCCACCGCCGCCGGTCGCGCGTTCGTCCTTGTGCCGGAAGTTGATCCGGCCTTTCGTCAGGTCATACACCGACAGTTCCAGCGTCACACGGTCGCCCGCGAGAATCCGGATGTGGTTCTTGCGCATGCGGCCCGATGCATACGCACCCACGACTACGCCGTTGTCCAGCGTCACGCGGTAGCGGCTGTCGGGAAGCACTTCGTCAACAATGCCGTCCAGCTCGAGTAACTCTTCTTTCGCCATATAAAGCTCCTTAAATCATCTATTCGTTGCGATTGTATGCGAGACCGGCCCGACCTCGCGATGCCTTTTAACGCCTAACAGTCGCGCCTAGTCACAGATCCGCAACAGTCTGGCCGTCGATCTGGCCGTCGATCAGCTTTTCCGCATGCAACAAGCACGCCCGGCGAGCCTGTCCACCGTTTTCGAACGATCCGGCCTGCTCGATGCGGAACACGCGGCTTTCGCCCGTTGCTTCCTCGCCTGCCGGCGGCGCGCGGCGGATGCGCACCGACGCTTCGTAACCGGTGTCCGCTGCACGGACTGCCGCACCGCCGTCCCGGGCGCCGCGAGGGTAGATCAGCGGATGAATTTCGTAACCCTTGTACGTCTTAAGCGGCTTGACCAGTTCTTTCATGTTTCCTGAATTCCTGAATTGCGCCCGCCCGGGCGTCGACATGATGCGGTCGATGCCTTGAAAACCGCACCGCCGACCGTTCAGCGCCCCTTGGCACGTGCGGTCGACAGGCGATTACGAGCAAAAAATGGCGCGCGGCGCACACAGGGCGCAGCCGCTCGCCGGGCTGTAGGTGTTGAAGAACGTCGAGGTAACACGTGCGCTGCTCACGTATTACCCATGCAACCATGCGCGGTATAACGCCTGGGAACAAGCAACCGTCGACGTCGCTGCTATTTAAACTTTGAAGACGAATGCAGGGCCGCGACCGGTTGCGGAGCCCACACTGCCGGGGCGATGACATTCAGCCAGGGCGTTGCGCTGAAATGTTGGGTGGATCGCTGTTGCCGTGGCGAACACGCTGCGCCAGAAGCGCACTATGTAATATTAGACAGCAAATCAGAAAAAAGTTCTGCTGTCGCCGGAGGCCCCGCCTCTCGATGCTGCAATGCTGACGTGCCCGTCAACGGTAACCGGGGTTTCCGTCGAGCCGTTTTCCGTCATCCAACCGCCTTCCCGCGGCACCGAAGCCTCCATTATAACCATCATAGCCATCCAGCCTTGCGGAACCGCCAGTAAAGGCAAATGTCCACCGCGAGCATCACGCAGATAACCGCCGGATAGCCATAGACCCAGTCGAGTTCCGGGATGCGGTGGAAGTTCATGCCGTAGATCCCGGCGATCATGGTGGGCACGGCGAACAGCGCCGCAAACGAGCCCAGCCGCTTGGTCACCTCGCTTTCCGCCAGCGAAATCAGGCCCAGGTTGACCTGGATGGCGGTGACGATCATTTCGCGGCGCCCTTCGATCGTTTTCACGATCCGAAGCAGGTGGTCGTACACATCGCGGAAATAGTCCTGCATGCCGGTACAAATTCCCGGCGCGCGGCCGCCGTACAGCTTGCTGACCGCTTCCAGCAGCGGCGCGGTGTGATGCTGCAGCAGCACGAGCCGGCGCTTCAGGGAATACAGGTCTTCAATGATTACCCGCGACGCCGCCGATCCGTTGCGCGTGAAAATGCGTTCCTCGAGCTCGTCGAGTTCCGCGCCCAGCGTCTCCAGAATTGGGAAATAACGGTCCACCACGTTGTCGATCAGCGCGTACATCACGAATGCCGGACCGTTTTCCAGCAAATGCGGCTCGCGCTCGCAGCGCAAACGTACGTCCTGGAATCCCTGGCTCGTCCGGTTGCGTACGGACAGCACATAGTTTCTGCCCACGAACACGTTGATCTCGCCGACCACCAGTTCGTTGTCGGTATCGAGTTCCACGGTGTGGAGCACGCAAAACAGCGAGTCCGCGTACTCGTCGATCTTCGGACGCTGGTGCCCGTTCTGCGCGTCCTCCACGGCGAGTTCGTGCAGCCCGAACTGATGCGACATATGCGCGAGTTCGCCCGGGCCGGGGTCTTTCAGCGCGACCCAGATGAAGCAGTCGGGAACGTCCCGGTACGCGGAAATGTCGTCGATGGCGACGTCGGCGAGCTTGCGGCCTTTCTGGTAGGCCGCGCAATTGACCAGCATGGATTCTTGCCCCTCTCGCACGATGATGGAGCCGGCGCATGCTGCCTTTCGCGAACGCTTTTCGCCAGGCTGGGCAGCGCATCAGGGAGGCATGGCCGGAATGCTGTGAATGTTAGCGGATTTGTCAGGTGCCTACTGCGCGTAGCCGTCGTGCGTCGTCCTGTCATGCAGTCGCCGCGCAGGTCATGTCTCGCTGTGCGAGTAGTCCGAGGTCAGATCGGAGGTGAGGCGCGCTTGTGCCGTCTGTGCCGCTTGTGGCGCCAGGGTGTTGTCGCGTTTGGTGAGTTTCCCTTCCACGGACGCACCCACGTCCATGCGCAATTGCTGGTAATAGATGTTGCCGTTCACATGCGCATTCGATTGCAGTTCGACAAAATGTTCCACCGTGACGTCGCCGGTGATGGTCCCGTTGATCACGATGTCATAGGCGTTGACGTTGCCGGTGATCGAGCCCTGGTCGCTCACGACCAGCAGCGTCTGTTCGCCCGGGCGGCCAGTCACGTTACCCTTCACGTGGCCGTCCATGCGCAGGCCGTCGCTGAACTCGAGGTTGCCGGCTATCTGCACGTCGTGTGCGATCAGCGTTGCCAGCTTGGCCTGACTGACGCCAGGAGATTTTTTCTTGAACATGGGAAGACCCCTTCTGGTATGAATTGCAAAGTAGTGCCGGTAATGGAACCTGCGCACGCAGGTTCCGGGAACGGTCAGTTGGATAGGGTTAGTTAGACTTATCGTGTTGACGCTTGAGGAAGGTCAGGTCGGTCCGCATCCTGTGGATCTCCGCCAGACTTTCGGATGCTTGCTGCTCCATGACGAGCCGTGTCGCCACCTCGTGGTCGAGCGCAATGCGCGCCTTCGAAAGTTGCTCGCGAATCTCGCGTTCAGACATGGGCGGTGCGCACAGCGCGTCGGCCTTCTTGCTGTTGTCGCGCGACGTGACGAGCGCGAAGCCGGCAGCGGCCAGCGCCGCCGCGGCGCACGCTGCGGCGATCGTGCCGAGCAGCAGCATGGGCCAGGTCGGGCCGCGCCGCGAGGTCAGGGAATAGGTGCGGCGGGTGAGTTTGTGCGTCGGCCTGTTTCGATCAGCTTGCGGCATTGGATTTCAGCTTGAAGAGCGCGAGATAAGGCGTGGGATTGACCTGCGTCCCGTCGATGATCACCTCGAAGTGCAAGTGCGGTCCGGTCGAGCGTCCGGTCGAGCCGATTTCGGCAACCTTCTGGCCGGGCATGACAAGATCGCCGACCTTCACGAATAGCTTCGATGTGTGCCCGTAGCGGGTGATCACGCCGCTGCTGTGCTGGATCTCGAGGGAGTTGCCGTAACCGCCGTGCGGTCCCGCTTGCACCACGCGGCCGCCTGCGCTTGCGAAGATGGCCGTGCCGGTGGGGGCGACCAGGTCGACGCCCGGATGAAAGTTCAGGTGCCCCGTGAACGGGTCGATGCGGTTGCCGAACGGCGAGCCGAAGCGCGCGCCGGGTGCGGGCTGGCGGCCCGGAAACGCCATGTATGACGCGTAGTGCGCGAGCACGGCGTCATCGAGCGCGCCGATGGTTGCATCGAGACAATCCAGCGCGCTTTGCGTGTGTTTCAGGCGCTGCGGCGCGGTACCGGTCAGCGCTGCCCGCTGGGCGTCGCAGAGCCGGGGCGGCATGGACGGCCCCCTCGACGCACTGCTGTCGAGCGGCGATTCGTCGTCGTTCTCGGGAAGCGGCGGAACCACGTGAATATCCGGCCGGTCGGCCGCGCGCCGCGCCGCCTTCAATTGTGCTTCGAAGTCCTGAAGTTCGTTCACTTGCTCCACGAGTTCGACCACACGCGGTTCAATATGCGTGAGGGTTGCGCTGATCTTGCCGAGTTCATCGATTTCATAGGAGCGCCGCTCCGTTTGCGATTTCTCTTCGGCCGCGTGGGTGTTGCCCATTGCCGCGCCAATGGCAATGCCGAGCGCGAGCGCGGCCAGGATCATCGCAATGACGGCAACGATCACCATGGTGCGGACAGTGCGCGCTTCGACGAAACGCACGCGCTGATGCGACACGTTCCGGCGGGACCAGATGACGAACGCCATCAGTGCACCGGGCGCGGCAAACGCGCGGGCAAAAGAAGACGCGCGGGCGATGGATTACCGGCCTGTCTGCGAGTGCTGTTAATGAGATGGATAAAGGTCACGTCCATGTGAAAACGCCGCAGCAGGGCTACGGCGGAAAGCCTTATTGGGCGGACGATTATGCACCTGTTACGCGAATGCGTATCTCATATATAAGTGGAGCTGAATAAACGCGAAATTCACGGCTTCACCGTTTCACTCCATAGCATCTCGCCCGCCTCGCCCATCAGCAGCGGACGATTGATTTCAGCCACTGTGCGCACGAAGTCCCACACTGCCGTGATGCGTTTCAATTTGCGCAAATCTTCGCGGCAGGACAGGTAAAACGCGCGCGTGACGACGATCTCATCCGCGAGGACGGCCACGAGACGCGGGTCCTGTGCGGCCATGAAACACGGCAGGATCGCGAGCGAGCGACCTTGCAGCGCGGCGTGATATTGCGCGATCACGCTGGTGCTGCGCCAGTGCGACACAGCGCCCGGAACCGCGCGTTCGAGATACAGCAGTTCGTAGCTGAAAGCGAGGTCGTCGATATAACTCGCAAAGCGATGCGTCGCGAGGTCTTCCACCTTGCGCACCGGTTCGTGTTGATCGAGATAGTCGCGCGTGGCGTAGAGGCGCAAGCGGTAGTCGCAGAGTTTGGTGTAGACGGTCTGGCCGTGCTCCGGGCGCTCCAGCGTGACGGCTATGTCAGCCTCGCGCTTGGACAAGCTGACGAAGTGCGGCACCGGCAGCAGGTCGATGGAAATCTGCCTGTGCGCATCCTGGAACCGCGCGAGTTGCGGCGCAAGAAAGAAGCAGCCGAAACCTTCGGTCGAGCCTACCCGCACGTGTCCGGACAGCGCGTGACCGGAGTTCGCAATGCGCTCGGTCGCCGACTGCACCGTGGTTTCCATCGCGTCGACGTACGCCAGCAGGCGCTGCCCTTCGGCGGTCAGGATGAAACCGCCGCTGCGGGATTTATCGAAGAGCAGGGTGCCCAGCGCGTCTTCCAGCGCCCGCACGCGACGGGCGACGGTCGTGTAGTCGACCCCCAGGCGCTTCGCCGCACCGCTTGCACGCTGGGTTCGCGCGACTTCCAGGAAGTACCGGAGATCGTCCCAGTTCAGGTTGTTGACGCCAGGAACCGTGCTTTTTTGCATATTGGATGGGTATTTGTATCGATACTTCGTGGAGATTTGCATAACTATACTGAACCTTGTGGACTCGCTTTGCACGCGCTTCGTACCTTTGCGTAATGACCGGGCCGACAACAATCAAATATTCCGGAGACGACATTTCCCCATGGCGACCTGTGCGGCATCCGCGCGCGTCCGCGTCTCTCTCATTGCGTTCCGGCCAGGAACGTTCTCGTTTTCAAGGAGCCTCTCTCATGAATACTGCTGCTGACCGTCCGGCGCTCGCCGAACAATCCAACGCCGGTGTGCGCACGGCCAAATTGCTGATCGACGGCAAGTTTGTGGAATCGACGACGCAGGAGTGGCGCGACATCGTCAACCCCGCGACCCAGGAGGTGGTGGGCCGGGTGCCGTTTGCGACAAAACAGGAAGTCGATGCCGCCGTGTCGGCGGCCGCAAAAGCGTTCCAGACGTGGCGTCTGACGCCGCTCGGCACGCGTATGCGCCTGATGCTCCGGTTCCAGGACCTGGTGCGCCAGAACATGAAGCGGATCGCGCAGACGCTGACGGCCGAGCAGGGCAAGACGCTGCCCGACGCCGAAGGCGATATTTTCCGCGGCCTTGAAGTGATCGAACACGCGTGTTCGATCGGCACGCTGCAGCAGGGCGAATTCTCGGAGAACGTCGCGGGCGGCGTGGACACCTACACGCTGCGCCAGCCGATAGGCGTGTGCGCCGGCATCACGCCGTTCAATTTCCCCGCGATGATCCCGCTATGGATGTTCCCCATGGCGATTGTCTGCGGCAATACGTTCGTACTGAAGCCGTCGGAGCAGGATCCGTTGTCCACCATGGAACTGGTCGAACTGGCGCTGGAGGCCGGCATTCCGGCGGGCGTGCTGAACGTGGTGCACGGCGGCAAGGAGGTGGTCGACGCCATCTGTACGCACCCCGACATCAAGGCGATTTCGTTCGTCGGGTCGACGCATGTGGGCACGCACGTGTACAACCTCGGCAGCCAGCACGGCAAACGCGTGCAGGCCATGATGGGCGCGAAGAATCACGCGGTCGTGCTGCCCGATGCAAACCGCGAGCAGACGCTGAATGCGCTCGCCGGAGCGGGTTTTGGCGCGGCGGGGCAACGTTGCATGGCGACTTCAGTGGTGGTGTTCGTGGGGGCGTCGAAGGACTGGTTGCCGGAGCTGGTCGAGCGGGCCCGCGGCTTGTCCGTGAACGGCGGCACGGAAGCGAATACCGACGTTGGCCCGGTTGTTTCGCGGGCAGCCAAGGAACGCATCCTCGGTCTGATCGAAACAGGTGTGAAGGAAGGCGCAACGCTGTCGCTGGATGGTCGCGATGTGAAGGTGACGGGGTATGAGAAGGGCAATTTCATCGGCCCGACGGTATTCTCAGGCGTCACCACCGACATGACCATCTACAGGCAGGAGATCTTCGGTCCGGTGATCTGCGTGCTGGAAGCCGCAACGCTTGACGATGCCATCGCACTGGTCAACCGCAATCCGATGGGCAACGGCGTTGGCCTATTTACGCAAAGCGGCGCGGCGGCGCGCAAGTTCCAGAGCGAGATCGATGTGGGCCAGGTGGGGATCAACATTCCCATCCCCGTGCCGGTGCCGTACTTCAGCTTTACCGGCTCGCGCGGTTCGAAACTGGGCGATCTCGGCCCGTACGGCAAACAGGTCGTGCAGTTCTATACGCAAACCAAAACTGTCACGTCGCGCTGGTTCGACGACGCTACCGTCAACGACGGCGTCAACACGACTATTTCGCTGCGCTAAGCCGGTTGCCGGGTGAAATAGCTCGGCGAAATAAAAAGGGGAAATGCAATGGAAATCGGCTTTATCGGACTGGGCAACATGGGCGGACCCATGGCCGCCAATCTGCTGAAAGCAGGGCATTCGCTGACGGTTTTTGATTTATCGAAGACGGCGTTGCAGGCGGCGGTCGACGCGGGTGCGCGGACCGCCGCTTCGCCGCGTGAGGCGGCGCGAGAGAGCGAGGTGGTGATCACCATGCTGCCTGCCGCCGCGCACGTCAGGGCGGTGTATCTGGAGCCGGATGGCGTACTCGCCGGGGTTCGTGCGGACGTGCCGCTGATCGACAGCAGTACGATCGATCCGGCGACCGCGCGCCTGATCGGTGAAGCCGCGTTGAAGCAGGGCAATCCATTCGCCGATGCCCCCGTCTCCGGTGGCACGGGCGGCGCGCAGGCGGGCACGCTCACGTTCATGGTCGGCGCAGACACCGCATTGTTCGATACGCTCAAACCCGTGCTCGCCGGCATGGGCAAGAACATGGTTCAGTGCGGCGAAACGGGGACCGGTCAGATCGCGAAGATCTGCAACAACCTGCTGCTCGGCATTTCGATGATCGGCGTGGCGGAAGCCATGAAACTCGGCGCGTCGCTCGGAATCGAACCGAACAAGCTCGCGGGGATCATCAATACATCGACGGGACGTTGCTGGAGCGCTGATACGTGTAATCCCTACCCGAACGTTTTACCGAATGCGCCCTCGTCACGCGGGTATACCGGGGGGTTCGGCGCCGATCTCATGTTGAAGGACCTGGGGCTGGCTGTTGATGCAGCGCGTCAAGTCAAGCAACCCATTTTGCTTGGGGCGCTCGCGCAGCAGCTTTACCAGACCATGAGCATGCAGGGCTTGGGCGGGTTGGACTTCTCCGCGATTATCAAGCTGTACGGTAGCGAGGAGGCCTGACTAAAATCCGATAATCCTGAATTGCTGCAATGCGTTTTATGTGGGCTATTAAGCTGCATTGCAGCATGGCGATCGCTCTGCCATGCTAATCAAGGACATGGGGAATACGATGATTCGCTTCTTCTGATTTTGGCCTATTCTCAAAGCACGACGTTCATGTCTTCGTCTGTATTAGTAAGTAAATGATGAAGTCAGCGAAGCCGCTTTGAGGTGCTTAACAGGTTTATCAGGTTAATTAAGGCCAGCGAAATGCTGGCGGCAAATAGCCAGGATCAAGGAGAGCCAGATGCAAACAACTCGTCACTTTCACATGGAATTGCGGCACGCAACGCTGCCGACCTACGTGTTCAGCTACCTGTTCCCGTTGGTGCTGCTGGCGTATGAGTTATGGCGCGTAGGTTCATGGGTGGCTGTGCGTGGTTTCAACTTCTCGGACTTCAGTTCGATGGGGTATGAATTCGCGTTGATGCTGGCTGTGTTCGCGATGCAGATTGTGGTCGAAATCGCATTCATGGCTGCAGCCATGTTGACGAAACACCATGACGTTGCACATCGTGCGGCTAACTTGCTGCTTGGCGTGTTCTGCTCGGTGGTCGTGCTGGGATTCGACCTTGCGCTCCAATATGCAATGTAAGCACGCGCCGTAAGCGGTAGCGTTATTCAGGTTCTCGCAGCAATAAAAAGCCCGTTCCAGCACTTTTGCCAGAGCGGGCTTTTTCTATGGTTGTTCCGGGCGCGGCTAACGGGCTAACAACCTGCGGCGTTGGGTAATTCGGGTGCTGTCTGCGCGCGTGCTTCAAAACATTTCCTGTTCGCTTCCTTCAGCGCCGTGCGCAATCCTTCCTCGATCACGGGGTGATAGAACGGCAGCTTCAGCATGTCTTCCACGGAAAGGTCCAGTTGCAGCGCCCAAGCCATCAGGTGGCCGAGATGTTCAAGGGCCGGCCCGCATCCCTGGGCGCCCAGAAACTTGCCGGTCCTGGCGTGGGCATAGACATGCAGCAAACCCCGGTTTTGCCGTAGCACGCGACTGCGCCCTTGCGTTTCGAACGACACGCTTCCGGTCACTGTCATCTGCTTGTCGAGGTCGTCGTAGGCCGCGCCTACGCTCGTGACTTGCGGCTCGCAGAACACGATGGAAAACGGCACCTTGCGTTTGACGGACTGGACCTCGGGAAAACGCGCGGCGTTGTCGCCGGCAAGCTTGCCTTCGTCGGCGGCATCGGAAAGAAAGGGACGCGTGCCGTCGCAATCGCCCGCGATGAAGATGCTGCTGTCGCCACACTGCATGGAAGATTCGTCGAAGAGGGGAACGCCGTTGTCGTTGAGCGCTATGCCGGTCTTTTCAAGCTGCAGCGACGCCAGTGCCGGTTTCCTGCCGGCCGCAATGAGCACCCGGTCGAAGCGCTCGGTGCGCTCGGTTCCATCCAGCGACCTGAAGCGGATCGTGGGTTCGCCGTCCTGCATTGATTTTTCGAGGATGGCCGCGTCGGGGTCGAGGTAAAACTCCTGCTGCAGCGCTTCAATCAATGCGTCACGCACAGGGGTGTCCGACAACGCGCCAACGTGGTTCTTCCGGCCGAACATGAATACATCGACCCCGAGTCGCGCGAATGCCTGGCCGAGTTCGAGAGCGATCGGGCCGGCGCCGAAAACGGCGCAGCGCCTGGGCAGGGTCTTCAGGTCGAAGACATCGTCGCTTGTCATGAGACGGTCTTCGAATATCTTGAAGTCATCTGGAATGATGGATGCCGAACCCGACGCGATCACTACGCTTGTGGCTTCCACGCGTGCGAAGTCATCGATGAGAAGAACGTTACGCGATTCGAAGCGCGCAAAGCCGCGGATGATCGTGTCCTGCGGAAACGAATCCGTCTCCTTCAGCACGCCTTTGACGAAATGATCGCGCTCGCTGCGGACATAAGCGAGCATATGCTCACTGTTGGCCTCGAGCGCATGCGTGCCTTCAATGCCCCGCGGCGCCTGCGCCTTTGCGTCGTGCAGGCCATTGGCCGCCGCAAGCAGCAGCTTGGACGGCATGCAGCCCACGCGTGCGCAGGTCGTGCCGAACTCGGCGCCTTCTATCAGCACGACCTGCTTGCCCGCGTGCCGTGCCGCACGATACGCGGCCATGCCGGCCGTCCCTGCGCCAATGACGGCGACGTCCACCTTGATCTGCTTCATCGATACCCTTGGGTCAGATGTGATCGAACCTGTTTCCGCGACCACCGCGGATGCGCTCCGTCCAGGCTCCGGTCGGGCTCCGATCAAGCTGGAACGCGGTGCTGATCAGCGCTGCCGGGCCCGTTCGCCGTGGCTAGCCATTGTCCGCAAAGCCCGGATACAGGGTCATGCCGCCGTCGACGAACAAGGTTGTGCCAACCACATAGTCGCTGTCGTCGGAGGCCAGCCAGACCGCCGCCCGGCCAATATCCTCGCTCTCGCCAATCCGGCCGTAGGGCACGAGTTCAAGCAGCGCCTTCAATCCCTCGGGGTTGTCCCACGCGGCCTTGTTGATCGGCGTGCGAATCGCGCCCGGCGCGATTGAATTGACTCGAATCCTGTGGGGTGCGACTTCCTGGGCGAGCGATTTCATCATCATCTGGATACCGCCTTTCGATGACGCATAGTTGACATGCCCCGCCCACGGAATGACTTCATGCACCGAACTCATGCAGATGATCTTGCCGAGCGCCCTGGACACAGGACGCGGGCCGCGCCGGAGAAATTCACGGACGGCGCGCTGCGCGGTGAGGAACTGGCCCGTCAGGTTCACGTTCATCACGGCGTTCCAGTCGGCGAGCGTCATGTCGACGAACTTCGCGTCCTTTTGCAAGCCGGAATTCGCGACAACGATATCCACCGTGCCGAAACGCTTGATCAGCGTGTCGAACAGGGCGTCGATCTCGGTTTCGTCGGAGACGTCGGCCTGGATCGCGATAGCGTGGCCGCCGGCTTTTTCTATCGATGCGGCGAGCGCTTCAGCGGCCTCGCCGTGGGAGTGGTAGTTGATCGCGACACTGGCGCCGGCATTGGCGAGCGCTTGCGCCACGCCGTAGCCAATGCCCGAACTGCCGCCGGTGACGAGCGCGACCTGGCCTTCGAGTGCTGGATTCATAACGTTCCCTGGTTGGATGCGAAGCGCGCCGTACGCGCGGCTTGTCAAAGCGAGCGCAGCGCCTGCCGGGCAGACCTGGGCCGGAACCGTGGGGAACCTGAGCAAGTGCCGGTCCCGTCCGGGAATGATGCAGCAGTCCCGGACGGCCGTCCTACTCGGAATCCACGCCAAGCGCGGGGAAACGTTCCGTCGGGTAGGCGATCTCGTCCTGCGAGGCGACGATCTCAAGCTCATACCGCCCGGCCTGGAACGTGGTCCGGACCACTGCGTTCACTGCGGCCAGCGTGTGCTCCAGCGCGTCACGCACCGAGTCGCCCAGCAGCGTGCGCGCGAGAAATATGGCGCTCGTCAGGTCGCCTACGCCCACTGGTTGCCGCGCGAACGGGTAGAGCGGCCGCTGTGCGAACCACGCTTCGGTCTCGGTCACGGCGAGCATGTTGAAGGTATCGGCACGGCTGTTTCTGTCGATCAGGTGCTTGACGAGCACCACTTTCGGACCGCGGGCGATCACCTCGCGGCAGGCGGCGACTGCTTCGTCCACCGTCTCGATGGTGCGCCCCGTGAGTTTCTGCAATTCGACGTGATTCGGCGTCATGGCGTCGGAGACTTCCGGCATGGTATTCACCAGAAATTCCTGGATGCCGGGTTCGACGATGCAACCGCTCGCGGCGCCCATGACGGGGTCGCAGAAATAGCGCGCTTTCGGGTTGACGGCTTTCACCATCCTGACAATTTCCACGACCGCTGCGCCTTGCTCGGGCGAGCCGAGGTAACCCGACAGGATCGCGTTGCAGCGCGACAGCACGCCGATAGCGCCGATCCCCTCGATCACGCGCGTCAGTTCGTCGGCGTCGACAGCACCGCCGGTCCAGCGGCCATATTGCGTGTGATTCGAGAACTGCACAGTGTTGAGCGGCCAGACGTTGACGCCCATGCGGCGCATGGGGAAGACCGCCGCGCTGTTGCCTGCGTGGCCGAAGACCACGTGCGACTGGATACTGAGGACATTTTGCATGATGGTTTTTAGCGAGGTGCAGGACAGCGGCCAGGGCCGCGCACGAAAACCGCATGCATGTTCGGCATGCCGGACATCATTGTGCCGTGGTTTTCGCCTTTATCGAAAGAACCTGCTCGTGGAACGCCAATGAGCGCGAGATTCGCTTGGCATGAGGATTGCTCAGCTTTATGGCTTTTTGCAATGGCCGCGAATGCGAACCGGCTTCGAAGCAATCCGCAGCGAAATTCCATCGGATTGCAAAGCGATTTTGACGGGACCGCGCGTCAATTTCCGAAAAGCAGGTGCGAACTATTCACCTTTGCAGCAAAATCATCCTGACGCGCTCAATTATTTGCCGTTCAAATCCTCTGGAGAAAAACCACCCAATCCAATTCGAGTCATTCGCCAGCAAGCACCGGTATAACAGCTGAAACCAGCTAGAAACGGGCCAGAGACAGGCCGCAAAACAGGAGGTCGGTATGGAGACGCTGACAGGAAATCGTACGGATCTGCAGAAGAACACGCTGGCAATCGTCCTTGCGGGCGGCCGGGGTACCCGACTCGGACCGCTCACGAATAAACGCGTCAAACCAGCAGTGCATTTTGGCGGCAAGTACCGCATCGTGGACTTCGCGTTGTCGAATTGCCTGAATTCAGGCATCCGGCGCATCGCGGTCGTCACGCAATACAAGGCGCATTCGCTCTTGCGCCACCTGCAGCGCGGCTGGGGGTTCCTGCGCGGCGAGTTCAACGAGTTCATCGATATCTGGCCGGCCCAGCAGCGGGTTGATTCAAGCTGGTACAGGGGCACCGCGGACGCGGTCTTCCAGAATCTCGACATCATCCGGTCGATCGGGCCCGAGTACATCATCGTGCTGGCGGGAGACCACATCTACAAGCAGGACTACACGCGCATGATTCTCGACCACGTCGAGAGCGGCGCGGATTGCACGGTCGGCTGTATTGAAGTGCCACGCATGGAAGCGACCGCGTTCGGCGTGATGCACGTCGACGCGCAGCGCCGCATTACGGACTTCCTGGAAAAGCCGGAAGACCCTCCCTGCATGCCGGGCAAACCCGACGTCGCGCTCGCGAGCATGGGCATTTATGTGTTCAGCGCGAAGTACCTGTACAAGCTGCTTGAAGAAAACATCCTGACGTCGGATACGGATCACGACTTCGGCAAGGACATCCTGCCGCGCGTGGTGACGAGCGGCAAGGCGATCGCGCACCCGTTCGGCATGTCGTGCGTGACCTCCGAAACGGATCCGAACGCGCCGCCTTACTGGCGCGACGTGGGGACCGTGGACGCGTACTGGTCGGCGAACCTGGATCTCGCATCGACCATTCCCGCGCTCGACCTGTACGACCGCAAATGGCCGATCTGGACCAATCAGGAGCAGTTGCCGCCGGGCAAGTTCGTGCGCGACCTGCACGGGCAGCAGGGCGCGATCAACAATCTGCTGGTGTGCGGCGGCTGCGTGATTTCGGGCTCGCAAGTCGCGCGGTCGGTGTTTTCATCGGCGGTGCGGGTGCATTCGTTCTGTCACATCAACGAGGCCGTGCTGTTGCCGCAGGTCACGGTGGGCCCAAGTTGCCGCCTGAAGCGCGTGGTGATCGACCGGGGTTGCACGCTGCCCGAGGGACTGGTCATAGGAGAAGATCCCGATTACGATGCCGAGCGGTTTTTCCGCACTGAAAATGGTGTGGTACTCGTGACACAGGATGCGTTGACACGTCTCGGACAAGCCAAGCAGTCATAATTCGGGCGACCGGAAACAAGCCAATGGGGAACCGATGACCGTATGCGTGCTGCATGTTGCAGCGGAGATGTATCCGCTTTTGAAAACCGGCGGCCTCGCCGATGTCGTGGGCGCATTGCCGCCGGCCCAGACGCAACTGGGCACGAATGCCCGCGTGATCCTGCCGGCGTTTCCTTCGGTGGTCGCGGGCCTGACGCAGATCGAGCCGGTGGCCGACCTTGGCAGGGCGTTTGGCATAGATCATGTGCGGCTCGAACGGGGCCTGCTGGAGCCGCACGGAATCGTGGTCTACGTGGTGCGCGCAGATGCGTTCTACGACCGGCCGGGCAATCCGTATCTCGATGGGTCACACACCCAGTATGCCGACAGCGACCGGCGTTTTGCGCTGCTCGGCTGGGCGGCGGCGCGGCTTGCGGGCGGCGCCGATCCGGCCTGGAAACCCGATGTCCTGCACGCGCACGACTGGCATGCCGGCCTCGCGCCGGCGTATCTGCGGGCGCGCGAGCGTGAGACGGGCGTGGCGCGCGTGCCGTCGGTCATGACGGTCCATAACCTCGCGTACCAGGGCGTGTTTCCCGCCGGGGAATTCAGCGTGCTTCAGCTGCCGGCGGATTTTTTCTCTGTCAACGGCGTCGAGTTCTACGGTCATCTGTCCTTCCTGAAGGCCGGGCTGTTCTACGCGGACCGCATCACGACCGTGAGCCCGACGTATGCGCGCGAGATCCAGACGCATGCGCAGGGCGCAGGGCTCGATGGTTTGCTGCGCACCCGCACGCACGACATCAGCGGCATTCTCAATGGCGTTGATCAGACGGTGTGGAATCCGGCGACCGATACCGCCATCGACACCCGATACTCGATCGAAAAGTTCACCGGCAAGGCGAAGTGCAAAGCCGCGTTGCAGGAACGGGTCGGCCTCGCGCGCGAGCCGGATGCGTTGCTGTTCGGCGTGGTGAGCCGGTTGACCGAGCAGAAAGGCATTGACCTGTTGCTGTCGGTCATTCCGGATATCGTCCAGCGCGGCGGGCAGCTCGTCGTGCTGGGCACCGGGGACCCGGCGCTTGAAAACGGCCTGAAGAAAGCGGCGCTGGCGCATCCGCAAGCGGTTGCCGTGGAGCTTGGATTCGACGAAACGCTCTCTCATTCAATTATTGCGGGCAGCGACATCGTGATGGTCCCGTCGCGCTTCGAGCCGTGCGGCCTGACGCAGTTGTACGCGTTGGCGTATGGGTCGCTGCCGCTGGTTCATTTCGTGGGTGGTCTGGCTGACACGGTGGCGGATGCGTCGCTGGAAAACCTCGCCGATGATCTGGCGACCGGGTTTGTATTCGAGAAATTCGATAGGCAGTCGATTGTGGCCGCCATTCGTCGCGCGTTTGCATTAAAGCAGCGGCGGCTGGAATGGAAGGCTGTGGTGCGCCGCGCGATGGAGCAGAATTTCGGCTGGGAAGCGTCCGCGTTGCGATACATCGATGTGTATCGCGAGTTGATCGGGACGCGTGCGCGCTAGCCGGTGTTAGTCGCGATCAATCACGATCAATCGTTCAGGTCCCGGGAGATTGCGTGGATCGCGATCTGCACGCGGCTGGACAGGTTGAGCTTGCGAAGCACGTTGCGCACGTGGATTTTCACCGTGCTTTCGGCCAGATCGAGTTCACGCGCAATGTCCTTGTTGCTCGCGCCGCGCGACAGGATCCGCACAATATCGTGTTCCCGAGACGTCAACGCAGGCGCGTCGCGTGGTCCGGATGGCGCCGCTGCCGGTGTTGCTTCTGCCATTGCTTCTGCCCGCACCGGCGTTCTCATCTGCGTGATCAGCCGCTGCGTCATGCTCTCCGCAATCACTGATTCGCCCTCGGCGGCGCGGCGGATCATGGTGGCGAGTGCGTCGGCTTCCATGTTTTTCAACAGATAGCCGCACGCGCCTTCACGCAATGCGCAGGTCAGTTCATCCACGTCTTCCGACACGGTCAGCATGATCACCGCGGTGTCCGGCAAATCCTGCTGCAACAACTGCAAGGTTTCGATACCCGATAACCCCGGCATGTTCAGGTCGAGCAGGACCACGTCCGGGCGATGCTGCTTGGCGCGCTTGAACCCTTCAAGGCCGTCGGCGGCGTCGTCCACGACTTCGAAGTCGGGTTGCCGTTGCAATAACGCGCGCACGCCGGAGCGGAACAGCGTGTGGTCGTCGATCAGGAGAATGCGGATAGTCATGCTGCCTGCCGTTCGCTGCCGGGCAGCAGAAGGTGAACGCGCGCGCCGTTACCCGGTTCGCTGTCCAGCCGCAATTGCGCGCCGAGCCTGGCCGCGCGTTCACGCATGATGTGAAAACCTATATGGGCGTCGCCGCGGCTCGCGATATCGACGGGATCATAACCGTCGCCGTCATCTTCTATGGTCAGGTTGAAATCGAGGGCGTTCCTGATCGCGATATGGACCTGCGTAGCGGACGCATGCTTGCGAACGTTCGACAACGCTTCCTGAAGAATGAACAGCACCTGCAGTTGTTGATCGGGCGGCAGGGGCAGCCCGCCCGCTTCGTCGTAGTCGAGCCTGACCAGCGCCTCCGTTTGCCGTTCGAAGCGCGTTACCGTCTCGTCCACGGCGTCGCGAAGATTGCCTGTAGCGAACTTCGTGCGGAAATTGACGAGCAGTTCACGCACGTCCTCATAACTTTCCTCAAGACCTCCGCGTAACAACGGCGCGATTTCGCGCACTTCGTTCATGTCGTCGCGGCTCGCCGCGTCATCGAGTAAATGCAGTTGCAGCTTCAGGAAATTCAGGCTCTGCGCGATGCTGTCATGCAGTCCCTGCGCGACCAGATGACGCTCCTGCGCGACCGCAAGCTGACGGGCGGCCGTGGCAAGACGATGATTCTGCAAGGCCGTGCCCAGATGCTTGCCGAGGGTGTCGAGCAAGCGCGTTTCCGATGGCAGCACCGCGTGGCTGTTGCGAAAGTGCAGAGAGAACGAACCCAGCGTTATGTCATGCGAGACGATGCCGAAGGCCGCGACGGCGTTGAAACCCGCTTTGCCGCAACGGGTCGCAGGACCCGTGTCGAGCGCTTGCGGTGTGCGCAAGTCGCGCACGACCGCGAGGCCGCTGGTGGCGGCCTCGCCGCATACGCAGGTGCTTGCCGGCATGCAGCGCTCCGCGCTCAGCAGCGGTTCGGGCAAACCTTCGGACACGACTACATGCAGGTTGTCCCCGTCTTGGGCGAGGACGCGGACGGTGCCTGCGTCGGCGTTGAACTGACGCATGACGCGTGCAAGAAAACCGCGGCACAGCACTTCGACGTCAAACGCGCCATGCAGGAATGCGGTCATTTCGTAGAGTGCGACCAGCTCGCCGTTGCGTGTGGCAAGTTGTGCGGTTTTGTTGGTCACGCGCAGCGCCAGGTCCCCGTACAAGCTCTGAAGTTCGCTCGCCATCCGGTTGAAGCCGTGTGCGAGATGACCGAACTCGTCGCGCGACTCGACCGGCAAACGCGCGCTGAATTCGCGCTGTTCGATACGGGACAGGCCACGCTCCAAACGTCGTACAGGCATCACGAACCACGCGTACAGCAGGTACACGATCGCGATCGTGCCTACGCACGCCAGCGCCGCAAGGGCCATTTGCCAGCGTCGCAGCCAAGCTGTCTTGCGCGCGTTTTCGCGTTCGATCATGCGGACCAGCGCATCGGCTTCCGCAACGAATGCGGGCAGCCGGGCGAGATAAAGCGAGGGGGTATCGGTTGAGCTTGACGAGTCGTGCGTGATCGCCTGTTTCAACGAGCCGTGCCAGGCTTGCGATACGGCATCCAGTTGAGCGTGGATCGCCGGCGTGGTAGGAAGGAATAATGGGCGAGCGGGGTCACCGCTTTTCAGATGGTCCAGTGTGAGATCGAGCAGGGTGCTTTGCGAACTCACGTCGGCTTTGCGGCCGGCCCGTGCTTCGTTGAGCTGGATGGCGACGTTGCCGGCCCGCATACGCAGGCTGCCGGCGTCGTTGATCGCCGCGCCCGCGCCTTCGAGCTGCCACGAGAGCCAGAGCGTGCCCGCGATCATGGAAAGGACCAATGCCAGCGCAACGCCGGACAACGTCACAATGCGCGTGGATAGCCGATAACGGAACGGTGTAGTGAGCGCGGCCGCGCGCAGGGCACCAGACGAGGCCGGATGAAGCGGGAGATCGGACATGGAACTGCGTGCTTGCGCGGCCGGAATGCAAAGGGCGTTAATTATCCGGCGTGCCGGCGTCCAATAGCGAGAGCCCGACTGTTTTACATATGAACTCACCAATACCGCCAACGTCCGCCAGTGGCAGAAGCGGGATTGCGGGTGCGTCATGAAGACGCGGGGCGTCGTTGGTGGCGATCGCGAGGATTGCCGTATCGATCAGATACAGAGGGTCGCGGCCGGCCTCGGGACGCACGACTTCGAGACGCGGCAGGGCCTCGCGCGTGAAGCCTTCCACCAGCGTCAGGTCTGCCGGCGCAAGCCGCGCAACCAGATCCGCTAACGGCGGCTCGGGCGCGTCATGCAGTTCCCGCACGATGGCGTACCGGTAGGGCGAGGCGATCAGCACCTCGCCCGCGCCGGCCGTGCGGAAGCGTGCGCTGTCCTTGTCCGGCGGCTCGAGCTCGATTGAGTGATGACTGTGTTTCACCACGTTCACGACCAGTCCGCGCGCGCGGAACCAGGGCAGCAGCGCTTCGATCAACGTTGTCTTGCCCTGTCCCGAACGCCCGCAAATGCCGAAGATGCGCAGCTTCGCCGCTGCTTCTGTCATGTCGCTACCCCGTTTTTCCATCCTTGAATATTAGCGCGTGACACGGCTTCCATCACATAACGCCGCTCGGCGAGATCGCGCAGTGCCTGCGACATGGCGACGCGAATACGCAGTTCGACCTGATCGAACGGCAGCACCATGCCCGGCGACTTCTCGTGAACCCGGATGATATGGAAGCCGAACTCCGTTTCCACCAGCACAGGGCAAAGGGTACCCGCGGGCGCGGCAAACACCGCGCTTTCGAATGCCACCGCCGTGTCACCGCGTCCGACCTCGCCAAGCGCGCCGCCATCCACGCCCGAGGGGCAATTCGACAACGTACGCGCAAAGTGGACGAAGCGCAGTTCGAGGTCGTCGCTGTGCAACAGTTCATCGAGTGTTTGTTGAGCCCGTTGGCGCAGCGCCACCAGGTCCACTTTCTCCGTCACCTGGAACAGGATATGACTCACCCTCGCGCGCTCGTTTACCCGCCAGCGCTCCAGGTCCGCCAGATAGTGGCGCTCGCACTCTTCATGCGTGGGCACCGCAGCTTTAGCGAGCTGGTGATCGAGCAACGCTTCGATCATGGCCTCGTCGCCCTGAGTCGCAGCGACGATCTGCAGCCGAGCCGCTTCGTCGAGCAATACGCGGCGCAGTACAGCCGCGGTCAGGGCTGCCGGCTTTGAATCGGGGGTGTCTGCATAAGCCGGCATTTCGCGCTCCAGGTCCGTATCGGCGAGTTCCACGCCGTTGACGATTATTGCCATGATGTTCTCCTCCGAACGGGTCAGCGCGGCCGCACGAGCTGCCATGCGCGGCTCAGGTACGTGACGGAAGCGAAGCCGCTCCAGACGTGCACGAGCCGGGTGAAAGGGAAGATCACGAACAGCGACATGCCCATGAACAGATGCATCCGGAATACGAATGGTGCGGCCGCCACGTACTGCGCTGCGTCGCCGCGGAAGGTGACGACGTGCTGTGCCCAGGTCATGAGCTGGACCATCATATGGCCTTCCATGTGATTGGCTGATTCCCGGATCGTCGACAAACCGAGCAGCAGTGTAACGAGAATCCACAGCAGCAGCACCTTGTCGCCGGTGCGGGTCACGGCGGAAATTCGCGCGTTGCTGATTCGCCGGTGAATCAGGATGACGAGACCGGCGAGACACAGGGAGCCCATCACGCCGCCTGCGATCATCGCAACGGCTTGTTTTGTGCCATGCCCGATTCCGAGCCAGTCCCAGACAGCCACCGGCGTGAGCAGGCCGGCAAGATGCCCGAAGAAGAGCCCGAGAATACCGACGTGGAACAGGATGCTGCCGAGCCGCAGATTGCCGCGATGAAGCAACTGCGAGCTATCGGCTTTCCATGTGTACTGTTCGCGCTCGAAGCGCGCGAGGCTGCCGAACAGAAACACGGCCGCCGCGATGTACGGATAAATGCCGAACAAAAATTGATTGAGCATGAACGTGGTCCCTGGAACTCAGTTGGCCGTAGCAGGCGGTCGCGGATGGAAGTGCATCGGCTGGGCGAGCGGCGTGGGCATGGATGGCGCGAGCAACGGTTCGACCCCGTCGGCGCCAGGGCCGAAACGCTCGAGCGCCTCGTCCATGTCGCGGATCGGCGGCACCTCGGCGGCTTGCGGCACGACATCCGTCATTGACCGCAGCACGGTGAATACGCCCGCGTAGGGACTCGTGTCGCGTGCAAGACGGTCGCCCAGCGCCGCCAGAACATGGATGGCCTCATCAAGCAGCAAACGCGCTTCTGCGGGATCAATGTTCCCCAGCACCTCGAGAAACAGCGGCACATGGTCGGGTAGTTCATTGGTCGCCATCTCCAGACCCAGCCGGCGATATTCATCCAGCAGATCGACCATTGCCTGCCCACGATCGCGGCTTTCGCCGTGAACGTGTTCGAACAGATGCAGCGAGTGCGCAGGATTGCGGTCGAAGGTTGCCACGTAGTTCTCCTGCAACTCGATCAACGGATGCTCCTTAAGCAGGGCGAGCAACGGTTGCAACGCGACTTGTCCGGCCTCAGGGAGGGTCTTGAGTTCTCGCCCGATCTCGTTCATTGCTTCGATCAGTTCGGGTTCCGGATAGTCGAGCAAGGTCGAGAGCAACGTGTAAATGGATGTTTCGCTCACGATGCAGCCTCCGTTCTCTTGCGTGACTTCGGCATGTCCGCGAACACCACGCTACCTTGCGGTTTCTTGCCGAACAACGATCCATCAGATACACCGCCCGAGCAGCCGTTACCGAACGTAAAGCCGCAACTGCTCTTATCGTTGAAGCTGTCTTCGACCTGTTCCTTATGCGATGAGGGCACCACGAACCGATCCTCGTAGTTGGCGATTGCCATCGTCTGGTACATGTCCTCCACTTGCGCGGGCGTGAGGTTCAGGCCCTCCAGCAATGCAGGTTCCGCGCGGCCGTGTACGACCTCGGCGCGTTTGAACGCGCGCATGGCGAGCATGCGTTCCAGTGCGGACGTGACCGGCGCTTCATCGCCGGCGGTCAGCAGGTTCGCCAGGTACTTCACTGGAATACGCAGGCTCTTCACATCCGGAATGATGCCGTCCATGCCGATATGGCCCGCGTCCGCTGCGGACTGGATAGGAGAAAGCGGGGGGATGTACCACACCATCGGCAAAGTCCGATACTCGGGATGCAGCGGAAACGCCACTTTCCATTCCACCGCCATCTTGTATACGGGAGACTTGACCGCGGCATCGAGCCAGCTTTGCGATATACCCTGCGCGAGTGCTTCGGCCTGCACAGCGGGATCATGCGGATCGAGGAACACGTCCAGTTGCGACCGATACAGGTCCTGTTCACGTTCGACCGACGCAGCGTCACCAATCTTGTCCGCGTCGTACAGCAGCACGCCAAGATAGCGAATACGCCCGACGCACGTCTCCGCACACACGGTTGGCTGACCCGCTTCAAGACGCGGATAGCAGAAGATGCACTTCTCAGCCTTGCCGCTCTTCCAGTTGAAATAGATCTTCTTGTACGGGCAACCCGAGATGCACATGCGCCAGCCGTGGCACTTGTCCTGGTCGACGAGCACAATGCCGTCGTCCTCGCGTTTGTACACCGAACCCGACGGGCACGACGCCACGCACGCGGGGTTCAGACAGTGCTCGCACAGGCGCGGCAGATACATCATGAAGGTGTTCTCGAAGCTTGCGTACATGTCCTTCTGCACGTTCTCGAACAACACGTCGCGACTGCGCGAAGCAAACTCTCCGCCCAGGTCATCCTCCCAGTTCGGACCCCATTCGATCTTCTCCATCTTCTTGCCCGTGATCACGGAAACGGGCCTTGCAGTCGGCGGCGTCTCGGACAGGCGCGCCTTTTGCAAATGCTCGTAATCGAACGTGAAAGGCTCGTAGTAGTCGTCTATAGCCGGAAGGTTCGGATTGGCGAACAGGTTCGCGAGGACCTTCAGCTTCCCGCCCTGACGCGGATGAAGCTTGCCGCCGGCATCGCGGGTCCACCCGCCGCGCCACTTCGCCTGGTTCTGCCATTCCTTCGGATATCCAATACCCGGTTTGGTCTCCACGTTGTTGAACCACGCGTACTCCACGCCATCGCGCGAGGTCCACACGTTCTTGCAGGTCACGGAGCAGGTATGGCAACCGATGCATTTGTCCAGGTTCAACACCATTGCAACTTGTGCACGGATCTTCATGATGCGGCTCCTTCGCCTTCATTGAGCGGGCCTTCGAGCCACGCTATCTTCTTCATCTTGCGCACGATCACATATTCGTCGCGATTCGAGCCCACGGTGCCGTAGTAGTTGAATCCATAGGCCTGTTGCGCATAACCGCCAATCATGTGGGTGGGTTTGAGCACAGTGCGTGTGACCGAGTTATGAATGCCGCCGCGCATGCCGCTTGTTTCCGCGCCCGGCACGTTGACGATTTTTTCCTGCGCGTGATACATCAGGCACATGCCGCGCGGCACGCGCTGGCTGACCACCACGCGGGCGGTCAGCGTGCCGTTGATGTTGAACACTTCCACCCAGTCGTTATCGATGAGACCGGCTTCCTTGGCTTCCGCTTCGGATACCCACACATGCGGCCCGCCACGTGAAAGCGTCAGCATGCGCAGGTTGTCCGAATACGTGGAATGGATGCCCCATTTCGGGTGCGGTGTGATCCAGTTGAGCACCAGTTCATGCTCGCCGTTCGGTTTCGCGCCGAGCATTGCGGTAACGGTCTTCGTATCAATAGCCGGGCGATACACGCACGAGCCCTCACCGAAGTCCAGCATCCAGCGATGGTCCTGATAGAACTGCTGGCGGCCCGTCAGCGTGCGCCATGGGATCAGTTCATGCACGTTCGTATAACCGGCGTTGTAGCTGACTTCCTCGGACTCGAGCCCGGACCACGTTGGCGCGGAGATGATCTTGCGCGGCTGCGCCTGGACATCGCGGAAACGGATCTTGTCGTGCTCGCGGCCCGCGGCGAGGTGCGCGTGCTCGCGTCCCGTGATCTTCGACAACGCTTGCCATGCCTTCACCGCCACGTGACCGTTGGTTTCGGGCGCGAACGTGAGGATCATTTCGGCTGCGTCAATCGCGGTGTCCAGACGTGGCCGTCCCTGGCTCACGCCTGCTTCCGTTACCGTGCGCGTGATGTGCGCGAGTTCGTCCACTTCGTGCGCGCTGTTCCAGTTGATGCCCTTGCCGCCGTTGCCTTGCGTGTCGAGCAGGGGACCCACCGACGTGAACTTGCGATACACGTCCTTGTAGTTGCGTTCAACCACCGTCATGGACGGTGCTGTCTTGCCGGGGATGAGGTCGCACTCGCCTGCGCGCCAGTCTTTCGGTTCGAACGGCTGGCCAAGTTCGCCGGGGGTGTCATGCATGAGCGGCGTGCAGACCAGGTCCGTGCGCGTGCCCAAGTGCTCGCCGCCAATCTCGGCGAATTTTTCGGCGATGCCCTTATAGATTTCCCAGTCGCTCTTGCTTTCCCACAACGGTTGCACGGCTTCGGACAACGGATGAATGAACGGATGCATGTCCGATGTATTCAGGTCGTCCTTCTCGTACCACGTGGCGGTGGGCAGCACGATATCGCCGTAGAGGCACGTTGTACTCATGCGGAAGTCGAGCACGGTGAGCAGGTCGAGCTTGCCTTCGGCCGCATTTCGTACGGTGACTTGAGCCGGCATGAGCGCGTCGCTTTCGTCGGAGAAGAGGGCGTTCTGCGTGCCCAGCAGATACTTCAGGAAGTATTCATGACCCTTGCCTGAACTGCCCAGAATGTTCGAACGCCAGACGAACATGTTGCGCGGGAAGTTGACGGGGTTGTCGGGGTCATCGCAGGAGAACTGCAACGTACCCGACTTCAGGCGACCTACAACGTAGTCGATCGGTTTCATACCGGCACGTGCCGCTTCGTCCGTCAGGTCGAGCGGATTCGCGCCCAGTTGCGGCGCGCTCGGCAACCAGCCCATGCGTTCGGACTTGGCGTTCATGTCGAGCATGGCCAGGTTCGCGTACTTCGCTTTGTTCGCGGTAGGCGCGAGGACTTCGTCGAGGGCGAGCTTCTCGTGACGCCACTGGCTCGCATGGTTATAGAAGAACGACGTGCCGTTCATCTGGCGCGGCGGCTTCGACCAGTCGAGCGCGAACGCAAGCGGCGCCCAGCCGAATTGCGGCCGCAGCTTTTCCTGGCCGACGTAATGAGCCCAGCCGCCGCCGCTTTTACCCACGCAACCGCACATCATCAGCAGGTTGATGATGCCGCGATAGATCATGTCGTTGTGGTACCAGTGGTTGAGCGCCGCGCCCACGATCACCATGCTTTTGCCATGCGTCTGATGAGCGTTGGTAGCAAACTCTCGCGCTACCTGGATCACGAGATTGCGCGGAACCGTGGTGTGCTTTTCCTGCCAAGCGGGCGTGTAGGGAACATCGTCGTCGTAGCTTTGCGCGACGTTCGGTCCGCCCAGTCCCTGATCCACACCGTAATTCGCCAGTTGCAAATCGAACACGGTTGCAACGAGGGCGCTTGTGCCGTCCGCGAGCGTCACGCGACGCGCGGGAACGTGACGTTCAAGCAACGCGTTGTGTTCGCTGCCGAAGTAGGGGAAACCGACGGCGACGACTTCATCGTGCGCACCTGCATCGATCAACGAGACACACGGGTCGATCGCTCGTCCGCTGCCGCCATCCTTGAGTTCGAGATTCCAGCGGCCGACCTTCTGGCCGTCGTTGTGCGCGGCTTCGTTCCAGCGAAACCCGATAGTGCCGTTAGGCGCGACGATCTCGCCGCTTTCGGCGTCGATCACCAGCGTCTTCCATTGCGCGTTGTTGGCTTCGTCGAGGTTGTTGGCGAGATGCGAGGCGCGCAGGAAGTGATCGGGAACGAGCAAACCGTCGTTCTCGCGCAGCAGCACGAGCATGGGCATGTCGGTGTATTGCTTGATGTAGTCGCGAAAGTACGCGGACCTGGCATGCGCGTTGGCGGCGTGAAACTCCGTCAACACGACGTGGCCCATCGCCATGGCGAGCGCGGCGTCGGTGCCTTGCCTGGGCGCGAGCCAGATGTCGCCGAACTTCACCATCTCGCCGAAATCCGACGAGACCGCGACGGTCTTCGTGCCCTTGTAGCGCACCTCGGTATAGAAATGGGCATCGGGTGTGCGGGTCTGCGGAATGTTCGACCCCCACACCATCAGATAGGTGGAGTTGTACCAGTCCGCGGATTCCGGCACATCGGTCTGCTCGCCCCAAACCTGCGGCGAAGCGGGCGGCAGGTCGCAGTACCAGTCGTAGAACGACAGGCACACGCCGCCGATCAGGCTCAGGTAACGCGAGCCTGCCGCATACGACACCATCGACATGGCGGGAATGGGCGAGAAACCAATCACGCGATCCGGACCAAACTTGCCGATGGTGAACGCATTGGCCGCAGCGATCATTTCGTTGGCAGTGTCCCAGTCCGCGCGTACAAAGCCGCCGAGGCCGCGTACGCTCTTATAGCGTTTTGATTTGACCGGGTCCTGGCTGATCGACGCCCACGCGGCGACCGGATCGAGCGACTTGCGGGCTTCGCGCCACATCTCCATCAGGCGGCCGCGGATCATTGGATACTTCACCCGCGTCGCCGAATACACGTACCAGCTATACGACGCCCCACGCGGACAGCCGCGCGGTTCGTGATTCGGCAGGTCGGCCCGGGTGCGCGGATAGTCGGTCTGCTGCGTCTCCCAGACAATCAGCCCGCTCTTCACATAGACCTTCCACGAACACGAACCCGTGCAGTTCACGCCATGGGTGGAGCGCACGACCTTATCGTGTTGCCAGCGGTTTCTGTAAACTTCTTCCCACTTGCGGTCTTCGTTGACAACCGCACCGTGCCTGTTCGAAAACGTCGACTGCGTGCGCTTGACGAACTTCAGGCGATCCAGAAAATGACTCATTGTTGTGTCCTGTGTCGAATAGGGTGCGTCAGCAAGGCATGCTCGCGTTGCGGCGTGCGTAGCAGAACCACGTGATGGCGACGCACGTCACGTAGAACGCGATGAATACGTACAGCGCGGGAATGGCGGAACCGGTCATGTCGAGCGCGGTGCCGAAGGTCTTCGGGATGAAGAAGCCGCCGTACGCGCCAATAGCGGCGGAGAAGCCCAGTACTGCCGCCGATTCCTTGCCGGCGTCGTGAAGAGCCTGGCGCTGGGCGGCGGCATCAAGTCCCTTGGCGCGGCGCTGTTGCTCGGTCATAAAAATCACCGGGATCATGCGGAAGGTCGAGCCGTTGCCAATGCCGGTCAGCATGAACAGCACGATGAACATGGCGAGAAAGCCGTCGAAGTTGCCTGATGTGCCTGCTGCGGGCATGAACGAGATCACACCGAACACGGCCGCGATCATGGCAAGGAAGGTCCAGAGCGTCACGCGCGCACCGCCCAGATGGTCGGAGATCCACCCACCCACCGGACGTGCCAGAGCGCCCGCGAGCGAGCCGAGAAACGCATAGGTAGTGGGGTTGATCGATGGGAACTGGCTTTTGGTCAGCAATGCAAAACCTGCGGAGAAGCCGATGAACGAGCCGAATGTGCCGATATAAAGCCAGCACATCAGCCAGTTGTGCTTGCGCGTGAAGATCACGGCCTGTTCGGCGAAGGAGGCTCGGGCGTCGGCAATATCATTCATCCCGAACCACGCCGCCAGCGACGCCGCGACGATAAACGGCACCCAGATAAAGCCCGCGTTCTGCAGCCAGATACCCCGTTCGACCTCGTTCGCGACGAAGGTCTGGCCGTCACCTGCGAGCGAAGCGAAGGCGGCCGTGGCGATCACGAGCGGCGTGACGAACTGCACCAGAGACACACCCAGATTGCCGATGCCGGCGTTCAATCCCGTCGCCAGTCCTTTGCGCGCCTTGGGAAAGAAGAAGCTGATATTCGACATTGAGGAACTGAAGTTCGCGCCACCAAAACCGCACAGCAACGCAAGCACGAGCAGGGTGGTATAACCGGTCGATGGATCGCGCAACGCAAATCCCATGCCGAGCGCGGGAATCAGCAGCGTTGCCGTAGAGACGGCGGTAAAGCGCCGGCCGCCGAAGATGGGCACGAGAAACGAATAGAAGATCCGCAGCGTGGCGCCCGAGAGCGCGGGCAATGCAGTCAGCCAGAACAACTGGTTCTTGGTGAAGTGGAAGCCGCCTTTGTCGAGATTGACGACCACCACGCTCCAGAGCGACCACACGGCGAAGGCAAGCATCAGCGCCGGGATGGAGATCCACAGGTTGCGATTGGCAATGGCCGAGCCGCGTGTTTTCCAGAACGCCGGATCTTCCGGCTCCCATTTTTTGAGGAGATAGTCGGACATGTTCTTATGAGCGAGATTGGAGGGACGCGCGCGGCGGGACTTCGGCGCCATGCGGACGGAAGGAGAAGTGCATCCAGATGAGGCTGACTGCGGTTGCGCCAAAAAGCAGCATGAAACAGGTGCTGCTCACGCCTGTCAGGTCGGCCAGCACCCCGAACAGAATGGGTAGTGCGAACCCCGCAAGACCGCCGGCGAGACCGACTACGCCGGAGACCGCGCCGATGTTGCCGGTGTATTCGTCAGCGACGAACTTGAATACGGAGGCCTTGCCTATCGCCATCGCGATGCCGACGGTGAACATCAGGATGGTGAACACCGTGGGAGAGAGCGCAATATGAAAAGCGAGCGGACCACGGGTCGACTGAACGATGAAGCCCGAGTCCGGATAGCTGAGAAAGAAGAAGCACGTGAGCACGGTCCACATCACGATCCAGGTCGTTTTCTGCGCGCCGAAACGATCGGACAGCCAGCCGCCGATTGCTCGCAGCACGCCGCCCGGCAGCGAGAAACACGCGGCCAGCAGCGCGGCCTGTTCAATATGAAAACCGTAGTGATTGACGTAGTAATGCGGCAGCCATAGCGCGAGCCCGACGTAACCGCCGAACACGACCGAGCAGTACTGCGAGTAACGCCATGCACGGCGGTCTTTCATCACGGCCAGCTGACTGGCGAAACTGGGTGGATTCGCGACGCGATGAGCCGGATTGCTGGCCGAGGTCATCCAGAAGAGGATGGCCGTGACCAGCATGGCGATCGCGTACACCTTCGGCACGATCATCCAGGTACCTGCGGTCACGATCAGGATGGGCGCCACGAACTTGGTCAGCGCCGAACCGGCATTGCCGGCGCCGAAGATCCCCATGGCGAGCCCTTGGCGGTCCTTTGGAAACCAGCGTGCCACATACGGCGTGCCGACCGAAAAGCTGGCGCCGGCGAGGCCCACAAGCAGCCCCAGTGCGATGAATTGCCAGAACTGGGTGGCGTACGTGAGCATCCAGACAGGTATGACGGTTGCGAGCATCGTCAGGAAAAAGACGATGCGTCCGCCGAAGCGGTCGGTGCAGATACCGAGCGGGACGCGGGCGAGCGAGCCGGACAGGACGGGTGTTGCCGCGATCAGGCCAAATTCGGTGTCGGAGAGACCGAGTTGCGTTTTCAGCGGAATGCCCAGAATCGCAAACATCATCCATATCGCGAAGCAGATGGTGAAGGCGAAGGTGCTCGACCACAAAACGCGCCAGGCGCGCGGATCGGCGGTCGATACATCGTGAGTGGCTTGGAACTTGCCTGCGGCAGTCATATTGCGTGCCTGTCGATTAGATTTGCGTTGAGTTGGGAATTCACTGCAAGATTAGGAACTGCGCGACGTGCCGCCCATTCGCCAATGGAAGGACGTGACTCCATGCCACTCCTCCGGCGGGACTACTCCGAAAGGTGTAATTTGGAATGGGATATAGCTGGCCACGCACGCTCCGCGAACCCGGTGCAACGCAACAAACCGCTGGACATGAGGACAGAACATGGCTGAAGACGACTTGAAGATCACCGTTTCACCGCAGCAGTTTTCCATCGACGTCATGCTGGAAAAGTATGCGAAGGGCGAAGAAACGCGCATCGACGATATTTACCTGCGGGTTGCGCGAGGCGTGGCAATGGCCGAACCCGAGGCGCGGCGAAAGCAGGTCGAGACCGAATTCTTCGAGAATTTCCAGCGTGGCGCGCTAGGCGCGGGCCGCATCATGAGCGCGGCCGGCACGGGCATCCAGGCAACGCTCATCAACTGCTTCGTGCAGCCTGTAGGCGACGCCATCCAGGGCGTGGACGAGAACGGCTTGCCGGGCATCTACGTTGCGCTGTTGCAGGCGGCTGAAACCATGCGGCGCGGCGGCGGCGTGGGTTACAACTTTTCCGCGATCCGTCCGAAGGGCGCACGCGTGCATTCCACGGGATCGTCCGCGTCGGGTCCGTGCAGTTATATGGACGTGTTCGACGCGTCCTGCAGGACGGTTGAAAGTGCCGGGTCTCGGCGCGGTGCGCAGATGGGCATTCTGGATTGCTCCCATCCCGACCTGCTTGAATTTATTGCGGCAAAGCATGAGAAGGGGCGCTGGAACAACTTCAACGTATCGGTCGCGGTAACCGACGAGTTCATGCAGGCGGTTACCGACGACGCGCCATGGCAACTCGTGCATCGCGCCGAGCCGTCACCTTCGTTCAAGGCGTCGGCCGATGCACGGCAACGTGATGACGGGTTGTGGGTTTATCGCGAAGTGCGGGCGCGCGAAGTGTGGGACACGATCATGCGTTCGACCTATGACGTCGCGGAGCCGGGCGTGGTGTTCGTATCGCGCATGAACGACGACAACAACCTGCGTGCCGTGGAGACCATTCGCGCGACAAATCCTTGCGGCGAGCAGCCGTTGCCCGCCTATGGCTGCTGCAATCTCGGACCGTTGAACCTGACGCGTTTCGTGCGTGAACCGTTCGCGCAGCGTCATGGAGGAACGCCGGTATTCGACTGGGATGGATTGGCGAAAAGTACCCGCACGCAGGTCCGTTTTCTCGATGACGTGCTCGACGTAACGCTCTGGCCGTTGTCCGAACAAGATCAGGAGGCGCAAGCGAAACGGCGCATAGGCGTGGGTTTTACCGGGCTCGGCGACACGCTTGTCATGCTCGGCGTGCGCTATAACTCGCAGGAAGGGCGCGACTTCGCGGCACGCGTGGCACGGACCATGCGCGACGAAGCGTATCGCGCGTCGGTGGAGCTGGCTCGGGAGCGGGGCGCGTTCCCTCTCTTCGATGCGAAGAAGTACCTTGAAACAGGGACGTTTGCGTCGCGTTTGCCGGATGACATCAAGGCGGAGATTCATCGCGACGGTATCCGCAACAGCCACCTCCTCTCCATCGCGCCTACCGGCACGGTGAGCCTGGCATTCGCTGACAACGCGTCGAACGGTATCGAACCGGCGTTCTCGTGGACCTATCAGCGGACCAAACGCATGGCCGACGGCAGCCGGCAATCGTTCGCGGTGGAAGATCACGCGTATCGCTTGTATCGCGAGCTGGGCGGCGACGTGAAGGCGTTGCCGGAGTACTTCGTCAGCGCGCTCGATATGTCCGCGAACGATCATCTGGAAATGATGGCGGCGGTGCAGCCTTTCGTCGATACCTCCATTTCGAAGACGGTGAATGTGCCGGCCGATTATCCGTTCGATAAGTTCAAGGATCTCTACTTCGATGCTTGGCGCCGGGGGCTGAAGGGTCTTGCCACGTACCGTCCTAACGACACGCTGGGCGCGGTGTTGTCAGTGACGCCCGAGGCACCCGCCGCCGTATCCGATCCCTCGGACGCGGCGGACGCCGAGGTCGAACTGGACCCGTTGCGCATAGCCGTCGATCACCGCCCGCGTGGCGAGTTGCCGGCGATCATCGAGAAGGTGGAGTACCTCACGCAGGCCGGCAAGAAGTCGCTTTATGTGGCGGTGTCGTTCATGGAGATTACCGGCCGGCTGAGCGGTGAAGATGTCACCATCGAGCGGCCTATCGAGTTCTTCATCCCAACCGGGCAGCGCGACGAATCGCAGCAGTGGATCACGGCGACCATGCGGTCATTGTCGCTGGCGGCGCGGGGTGGTTTTGTTGCACGCAATCTGCAGGATATGCGCAAGGTGTCGTGGGATCGCGGGCAAGTGCGTCTTGGTGACGTCGAGCGCCCGGGTGGCCATAAGTCGCCGCGATGGCACGATTCGGAAGTCGCGGCGCTGGCTTATGCGATCCAGCAGATTTTGTATCGGCGGGGCTTCCTCGATACCGAGGGCGGTCAGATCCCCTCGCGCGCGCTTGCGCAGCGCCGGCATGAGAATGCACAGGCTGGGCTTGCATCGGCTCCGCCTGATTCCGCTGACGACGACATCACTACGGTCGTCGAGGACAACGCGGATGCGGCCAATCCGCATGCCTTGCTACCCATTCCCGGGCGCAAATGTCCGACATGCGGTGCCAATGCAATGATCCGCAAGGACGGTTGCGACTTCTGTACAGCGTGTGGCGAAATAGGTGCGTGCGGTTGAAGCACTCCACTTCATTAACACGCTCGCATGCAGCTTGATGACGGTGGTTGGTGCGGACCTGATAGTCCGCACCAACCCAACGCGGAACGGTTTAACCTGCCGCCGAATCCGTCCACTCCGTAGCCTGAGGCTCGCGTGTTGCTTGCGGCCGGTACGGTTGCCACTGCGGTGCGGCCGGAAGCCAGTCATCGAGCGCGGAGAAGTCTTCAAGGGGGACTAATTCATTCATGATGGACTCCTTTATTTATTGAACGTGCGCGTTGCCGCTTTGTGTCACTGAGCCGTTCGCGAATTCCACGATTTCACGATTACGTTGTTCCGCAGCCGCCGCTTCCCGTGCACGTTGTTCGTGCTGCTCGGCAATGGCAATCCCGGCCATGCTGCGTTCAGGGTACGTGTTGCGGTTCAGCGCGGGCAACGTGCCGTTTGCATAAGATGCGGCCAGCTCTGCGCGGACTTGTGCGCGTGTCATGGTGCTTTGGCTGGTCACCGCGGTTTGATAAGTGCCTGCGTGCCCAATGCCGCCGTCCGCGAATGCGGTGGTGGAGACAATCGCCGAGATAGCGGAAAGCGAGAGTGTTGCAATAGCGGTTTTCATGCGTGCTGCTCCTGTCGGTTCATCCGAAAAGCATTCAACGGAGTCGATGCAATCGAACTGATAGCGGGGCAGCGGGCGTCGGGCTAATTAATCATCCTGAACAATGCAGTCTAACCAATGAAAGACAATGACATCGACTAATCGACGAGCCGCGCTGCGACAGGATGAAATGTAGTCAAGCGAGCGCGGCGGATAAATGATCGTTAAGCGAAAAGATTAATCGCACCAGGCGAATAATCGAAAAAGCCCTTATGGAAAGGGCTTTTGCGGCGAAACCAGTATTGGTGAAAGGGACTTAAGCCCTTACCCGCGTGAGGGTCGAATAGGGCTTAAAGGACGCAAGGGGCTGAGAGCGACCCAGCTTGAACCGCGTCCGCGAGCACGACTAGACCACGATCTCAGCGGTGCCGGCAACATCGGGCGTGCCATGCCTGACGATCGACTTGGCCGGCGTAGCCGTCGGCAGGCAGCGTTGCTCGGCGTCTTCCTGCCCGGAAAGCAGCGGACACCGCTCGAACAACTCCGCCGCCCAGTCGACAAAAACCCGCACCTTGGGCGACAAATGCCGGTTATGCGGATAGACCACCGAAATGGGCATGGGCAGCGGTTTCCATTGCGGCAGCACCTCGACCAGTTCGCCGGAGCGCAAATGCGGAAGGGCCATGAATCGCGCTATCTGGACGATTCCCACTCCTTTGACGCCGCACGCTATGTAGGCCTCCGCATCATTCACGGCAATGGGCCCGCGCAGTTTCACCTCGACGGATTTCCCATCGACGACAAAATCTATATCCATCACGCGGCCGGTGCGGCTGGAGAAATAATTCACGGCCGTGTGCTGCTGCAAATCCTCGATGGTATGCGGCACGCCATGCAGCTCGAGATAATCCGGACTCGCCGCGGTCAGGCCCTGGAACACGCCGATCCGCCGTGCCACCAAACTCGAATCCTGCAAGGTTCCCACGCGAATGACACAATCCACGCCTTCCTGAATCAGGTCGACCGGTTTGTCGCCAAAACCGATCATCAACTCGATGTCCGGGTAACGCGCGTGGAATTCGCAAAGCTGGGGCATGACGATCATGCGCCCGATCGACCCCGGCATATCGATCCGCAATTTGCCGCGCGGACCCTTGCTGCTATGGGCGAAGGAACTCTCGGTTTCTTCTATGTCCGCGAGGATCCGCACGCAGCGTTCGTAATACGCGGCGCCGTCCGGCGTGAGGTTCAGGCGTCGTGTCGTGCGTTGCAGGAGACGCACGTTGAGGAACGCTTCGAGGTTCTGAATGATCGTTGTCACCGAGGCGCGCGGCATGTCCAGCGTGTCTGCTGCGCGCGAAAAACTATTGGTGTCGACCACTCTTGTAAACACCTGCATAGCTTGTAGCCGGTCCATTTTTCTCTCACCGTCAATGCTTTGCAGCATCCGGAATAAGGATGCCGCTCAGACAGGAATGGGCAGTTTCGATCGCGATTGTTCGGTACGACCGAATTGTGTTGCCGGATTATAGGCATTTATTTCAAATGTCGTTGCCCCCAGAATTCGTTCCATCGCAACTCGGGTGGGATGGCGCGGACGCGCTGAAAATAACCATGGCATCGACGCTGGATCTGGGCCTCTGCATAGAGGATGTTCGAATCGCGGGACATGCGCAACCCATAACCTTGCGCAGTTATCGCCCCGCCTCGGACGGCAGCGTCCTGCCGGTCGTGCTCTATTTTCATGGCGGCGGTTTCGTGCGCGGCACGCTGGATGACGCCGACATTACCGCCAGCACCATCGCCCGGGATACGGCGGCGTGGGTCATTTCGGTGGGCTACTCCCTGGCGCCGGCTTTCCCGTTTCCTGCGGCGCCGGAGGATGGATATCGGGCGGCGCAATGGGCGGTTGCGAACGCTCGTGCGCAACGAGCGGATGCAAACCGCATCGGGGTGGCCGGGCACGATGCAGGCGGCAACCTGGCCACGTGTCTCGCGGCTATCGCGAGGGATCGCGGCGACATCGTGATCCTGGCGCAAGCGCTGCTGGCGCCGTTGCTGGACCCGAGCATGACGCGCATGGCCGACGAGAACAAGGTGCGCTCGCCGGACATCGGCGTGACGGAGTGCGCGCAGTGTTATCGCGCGTATCTGCCGAACGCTTCACAACGGCTTCATCCGTATGCGGCGCCACTGGAATCGCGGCGTCTCGCCGGTCTGCCGCCTGCGCTGATCGCAAGCGCGCAGCACGACCTGCTGCATATCGAGGCTGAGAAATATGCGGGCGAACTGATCGCCGCCGGCGTGCCGACGGAAGTCACGCGGCACGTCAATGCATCGCATAACGCGCTTGCAGCGGACCCGGCCGCGCTCGCCGATGTCGTCACGTTCTTCAAGAAACGGCTTCGCGCGCGGACGCTTGCGCCGCTCGCGGCACACCAAAAAATTCAAACAATCTCAACGACTTAATCGGAGCTACGCATGTCCATCACTCGCAAACGTCTTACCGTCGCGCTAGGCGCAGCGCTGGTCGTCGCAGGTATCGGAACCTTCACTGCGATGCATGGTTTCGGCCGCGGCGATCTGCCGGTGAACGGTGCTGAAGCGGCCATCAAGCCGTCGGCACCCGCCATGGAAGTGGATGTCGCCACGGTGGTCTCGAAGACCATCACCGACTACCAGAACTATTCGGGCCGCCTGGAAGCGGTCGACAAGGTCGAGATCCGTCCGCTCGTGCCGGGGACCATTGTCGCGGTGCATTTCACCGACGGCGCGCTGGTGAAGAAGGGCGATCCGCTCTTCACGATCGACCCGCGGCCGTACGTGGCGGCGGTCGATCAAGCCGCGGCGCAACTCGCGGCGACTCAGGCGCGCAACGGTTATACATCGACCGATGCAGCACGGGCGGAACGCTTGCTGGCGGATAACGCCATCGCCAAGCGTGACTACGACGAGAAGCAGAACGCTGCGCACGAAGCGGCGGCGAACCTGAAGGCGGCGCAAGCGGCGCTCGAGACGGCGAAGATCAACCTGACGTACACGCAGATCGTGGCGCCGGTGTCGGGCCGGGTGTCGCGTGCGGAAATGACGGTCGGCAACATCGTGTCGACGGGCGCCAGTGCGCCGCTGCTGACCACGCTGGTGTCGGTGTCGCCCATCTATGCATCGTTCGACGTCGACGAACAAACCTATTTGCGTTATCTGAGCCGCGACTCGCGCGCAAGCGTGCCGGTCTCGCTCGGTCTCGCAAATGAAGACGGTTTCTCGCGCGAAGGCAAGGTCGCATCCGTCGATAACCAGCTCAATACGGGGTCCGGCACGATTCGCGTGCGGGCACGTTTCGATAACGCCGACGGTTCGCTGGTGCCGGGTCTCTACGCACGCATCAAGGTCGGTGGCGGCACGCCGCATCCGGCCGTGCTGATCGACGACGCCGCGATCGGGACCGACCAGGACAAGAAGTTCGTGATGGTGGTCGACGCGGACAACCGCGCGCAGTACCGCGAGGTCACCCTCGGCACGCTTAGCGACGGGATGCGCGTCATCGTGAAGGGCTTGCAGCCGGGCGAGCGGATCGTGGTGAACGGCCTGCAGCGCGTGCGTCCGAACGATGTGGTGAAGCCGAATTCCGTAGCAATGGCGAGTGCGTCGCCGGCTAAAGACGCTTCATAAGACGCGCTTTACCAGACGGGTTTTATAAGCGCTTAACAGCGGCTCCTCATGTGCGTGGTATGTGACGGGTGCGTTCCTGACGGGACGGACCGGTCGGCGGCTACGCGCGTGCAGCCTCTCATGCAGATAAAGAAAACGTCATGAACATTTCCAAGTTTTTCATCGACCGCCCGATCTTTGCGGGTGTGCTGTCGGTGCTCATCCTGCTGGCCGGCATCATCGCCATGTTCAAGCTGCCGATCTCCGAATATCCGGAAGTCGTGCCGCCGTCCGTGGTCGTGCATGCGCAGTATCCGGGCGCGAATCCGAAGGTGATCGCCGAGACGGTGGCATCGCCATTGGAAGAGCAGATCAACGGCGTGGAAGACATGCTGTACATGCAGTCGCAGGCCAACAGCGACGGCAACCTGACCATCACGGTGACGTTCAAGCTCGGCACGGACCCGGACAAGGCTCAGGAACTGGTGCAGAACCGCGTGTCGCAAGCGCTGCCGCGCTTGCCGGAAGACGTGACGCGGCTCGGTGTGACGACCATCAAGTCGTCGCCCACGCTCACCATGGTGGTCCACCTGAACTCGCCCAATGACCGCTACGACATGACGTATCTGCGCAACTATGCGCTGATCAACGTGAAGGACCGGCTCGAGCGGATCCAGGGCGTGGGCGAGGTTCAGCTGTGGGGTTCGGGCGATTACTCCATGCGCATCTGGCTCGACCCGCAAAAGGTCGCGCAGCGCGGCATGACGGCGACCGACGTGGTCAACGCCATTCGTGAGCAGAACGTGCAGGTGGCAGCCGGGGTGATCGGGGCATCGCCGACTTCGTCGAACGTGCCGCTGCAACTGAACGTGAATGCGCAAGGCCGCTTGCAGACCGAAGCGGAATTCCGGGATATCGTGCTCAAGACTTCGCCTGACGGCGCTGTCACGTATCTGCGCGACGTAGCGCGTGTCGAGTTGGCTGCATCCGAGTATGGCTTGCGCTCGCTGCTCGACAACAAGTCCGCGGTTGCAATGGCGATCAACCAGCAACCGGGTGCGAACTCGCTGCAGATTTCCGACCAGGTCCGCCAGACCATGAAGGAACTGAAGGCGGACATGCCGGCGGGCGTCGACTATCAAATCGTCTATGACCCGACGCAGTTCGTGCGCTCCAGTATTGAGGCGGTGATCCATACGCTGATTGAAGCGATTGCGTTGGTCGTGCTGGTGGTGATCGTATTCCTGCAAACCTGGCGCGCGTCGATCATCCCGCTGCTGGCGGTGCCGGTGTCGATCATCGGTACGTTCTCGCTGCTGCTCGCGTTCGGCTTCTCGATCAACGCGTTGTCATTGTTCGGCATGGTGCTCGCAATCGGGATCGTGGTGGACGACGCGATCGTGGTGGTGGAAAACGTCGAACGCAATATTGAGGCGGGGTTATCGGCGCGAGAGGCGACCTATCAGGCCATGCGCGAAGTGAGCGGGCCGATTATCGCCATTGCGCTGACGCTGACGGCTGTGTTCGTGCCGCTCGCGTTCATGTCGGGCCTGACGGGTCAGTTCTACAAGCAGTTCGCGATGACCATCGCCATTTCCACGGTGATCTCGGCCTTCAACTCGCTGACCTTGTCGCCGGCGCTGGCGGCATTGCTGCTGAAGGGCCATGACGAACCGAAGGACTGGCTGACGCGTGGCATGGACCGTGTGTTCGGCGGCTTCTTCCGCCAGTTCAACAAGGTTTTCAAGCGCGGTTCGGAGAACTACGGCAAGGGTGTGACGGGCGTCATCAACCGCAAGGCGCTGATGATGGGCGTGTATGTGGTGCTGTTGTGCGGCGCTGTCATGATGAGCAAGGTCGTACCTGGCGGTTTCGTGCCGGCGCAGGACAAGGAGTACCTGATCAGCTTTGCGCAGTTGCCCAACGGCGCATCGCTCGATCGTACCGAGGCGGTGATTCGCCAGATGACGGACATCGCGAGGAAAACACCGGGTGTACAAAGCGCGGTGGAATTCCCGGGCTTGTCGGTGAACGGCTTCACGAATTCGTCGAGCGCGGGCATTGTGTTCGTGACGCTCAAGCCGTTTAGCGAGCGCAAGGGTGCAGCGCTCTCGGCGGGAGCGATTGCAGGCTCGCTGAACCAGAAATACGCGGCCATCAAGGGTTCGTTCATTGCCGTGTTCCCGCCGCCGCCGGTGTTGGGGCTGGGGACGCTGGGCGGCTTCAAGCTGCAACTGGAAGACCGTGGCGCATTGGGTTACTCCGCGCTGAGCGACGCTACGCAGGCGTTCATCAAGCGTGCATCGCAAGCGCCTGAACTAGGCCCGACCTTCTCCAGCTACCAGATCAACGTGCCGCAACTGAACGTGGATCTGGACCGGGTGAAAGCGAAGCAACTGGGTGTGTCGGTCACCGATGTATTCAGCACCATGCAGGTCTACCTTGGCTCGCTGTATGTGAACGACTTCAACCGCTTCGGCCGGGTGTACCAGGTCCGGGTGCAGGCAGATGCGCCGTTCCGCTCGAGCTCGGATGACATCGGCCTGCTCAAGACGCGTAACGCGAATGGCGAGATGGTGCCGCTGTCGTCGCTCGTCAAGGTGACGCCGACGTTCGGTCCGGAGATGGTGGTGCGTTACAACGGCTATACCGCTGCCGACATCAACGGCGGTCCGGCTCCGGGTTATTCGTCGGGCCAGGCGCAGGCCGCGGTGGAACGCATTGCGGCTGAAACGCTGCCGCGCGGCATCAAGTTCGAATGGACCGACCTGACGTATCAGCAGATTCTTGCCGGCAATGCGGCCATGTGGGTGTTCCCGATCAGCGTGCTGCTCGTGTTCCTCGTGTTGGCAGCTCTGTATGAAAGCCTGACGCTGCCCCTCGCCGTGATCCTGATCGTGCCCATGAGCATTTTCTCGGCACTGGTCGGTGTCTGGCTCACGAAGGGTGACAACAACATCTTCACGCAGATCGGCTTGATGGTGCTGGTGGGCTTGTCGGCGAAGAACGCCATCCTGATCGTGGAGTTCGCGCGGGAGCTGGAAATGCAGGGGCGCTCGATCGTGGAGGCGGCTATTGAAGCCAGCCGCCTGCGTCTGCGGCCGATCCTGATGACCTCCATTGCTTTCATCATGGGTGTGGTGCCGCTCGTGCTGTCGTCGGGCGCGGGTTCGGAAATGCGCCATGCAATGGGCGTGGCGGTGTTCTTCGGCATGCTCGGTGTGACGCTGTTCGGCCTGATGCTTACGCCGGTCTTTTATGTGTTGTTGAGAAAGCTGGCTGGCGGCGAACATCTCGTCGACAAGCATGGCCACAATCCGCACATGCGCGGTGTCAATGCTTCGCTTGAAGTATGAGAGAGGTTGAAATGAAAACGTTGAATATCAAGCGATGGCTGGGATTGTCGGCGCTACTCGGGTCCATGCTGGTTGTCGCGGGCTGTTCGCTCGCGCCGACCTACACGAGGCCCGACGTGAGCGCGCCGGCGGCCTTCAAGGAAACACCGCAGGAAACGGCGTTGGCGCCTTCAGAGCAGGGCACGTGGAAGACCGCGCAACCGTCGGAACAGGCGTTGCGCGGCGAATGGTGGACGGTTTTCAACGACCCGACGCTCAACGACCTGGAACATCAGGCGCTGGAGGCGAATCAGAACCTGAAGGCAGCGGCGGCGCGGGTGAAGGAATCGCGCGCGATCAACCAGACCGCGCGGGCGGCCTTGTTCCCGACGCTGGATGCAGGCTTCGGCCCGACGCGCGAGAAGGTCTCGCCGGCCTCGCAGTTTCTCCCCGCCAACGCCAATGTACCGTCGCAGACCCTGTGGCGCGCAGAGGCGAGTGCTTCGTACGAAGTGGACCTGTTCGGCCGCGTGTCGGACTCGGTGAAGGCCGCAAACGCCGACACCGAGCAAAGCGAAGCGCTGTTCCGGTCCGTGCAGCTCGCGTTGCAGGCGGACGTGGCGCAGAACTACTTCAACCTGCGTGAGCTCGATTCGGAAACTGACGTCTTTACGCGTACCGTCACGCTGCGCGAGCAGGCGCTGAAGCTCGTGCAAAACCGCTTCAATGAAGGTGAGATCAGCGAGCTGGACGTGGCGCAGGCCAGGTCCGAACTTGCTACCGCCAAGTCCGACGCCATGACGGTGCGGCGCTTGCGCGCCGCGTCCGAGCACAGCCTCGCGGTGCTGCTCGGCAAGTCAGCGTCGCAGTTCTCGATGGCGGCCAATCCGCTGACGCCTGTCGACATCAGGATTCCGCCGGGCCTGCCTTCTTCGTTACTCGAACGCCGGCCGGATATCGCGGCGGCAGAACGTGCAATGGCGGCGGCGAACTCGCGCATTGGCGTGGCGAAGTCGGCGTTTTTCCCCTCGCTCAACATAACGGGCTCGGGCGGATTCGAATCGGCGACGCTTGGCGATCTCTTCAACTGGTCGAGCCGCACGTTCCTGCTCGGACCATTTGCGGGCACGGCGCTCAATTTGCCGATCTTCGACGGCGGGCGTCGCAAGGGCAATCTTGCGAACGCACGCGCGATCTATGAAGAGGATGTCGCGAACTATCGGCAGCAGGTGCTGGTGGCGTTCCAGGAAGTGGAGGACAACCTCTCCGACCTGCGTATCCTCCAGGACCAGACGCGCACCCAGGCCGAAGCGGTGAGCGCGTCGAACCGGGCAGCGCAGCTTTCCCGTTCGCAGTACACCGAGGGCGCGGTCAATTATCTCGACGTGATTGATGCCGAGCGTACCGTGCTGCAGTCGCAGCGCGCAGCGGTTCAACTGGCGGGCGTGCAGGCTACGTCGACCGTGAACCTGATCCGCGCACTCGGCGGCGGTTGGGGGGATATGCCGGCTGTATCTGCAACACCTGCAACATCGGCAACACCTGCTGCACCTGCGGCAGATGCGAGTGTTGCGTCGCGCTGAGCATTAAACGCAGCACTGGAAGCGCGATTGTTCAAAACGCGCGACAAGTGTCTTCGATTACAGCGGGTTTATCCGGGGGCTCCCGGTCCGTAGAATAAAGCTATGGATACGGGAGCCGTCATGAGAGCCTTAATCGAACGACAACTCTACCGACCCGCCGTCGTACTACCGCTGTTGGTCTTGATGCGCCTGATGGTGACGCTCGATTTCAACCTGATGCAAGTGACGTTCGTCGTGGTCATGAAGGGTTCGCAATACATGTTTCAAGCGGTATTCAGGCAACGTCACGATCAAGCCGATCGTAGCGGTGCCCTTACACCGCAGGTCCATGCCATGCATGACAAGACCTGCCACTGCTAGTCCATCAGCAATCAATACACTTCCGGCACGATGATGCTTTCGGGCACGGGCTGCCGCAAATAATCGTCGTTATAAACACGGTCGGGCAATTCGATCGTGGGGTGCTCGATCTCGTGATATGGCACCTGGCTCAGCAGATGGTGAATGCAGTTTAGCCGCGCGCGTTTCTTGTCCACGGCCTGCACGACCCACCACGGCGCTTCGGGAATATGCGAGCGCGCCAGCATCACTTCCTTCGCATGCGTATAGGCTTCCCAGCGACGGCGGCTTTCCAGATCCATCGGGCTCAGCTTCCACTGCTTCAACGGATCTTGAATGCGCGCCTGGAAGCGAACTTCCTGCTCGTCGTCGGTGATCGAGAACCAGTACTTCAGGATCTGCACGCCGCTGCGCACCAGCATCTTTTCGAATTCCGGCACTGATCGAAAGAACTCTTCGTATTCGGCGTCGGTACAGAAATTCATCACACGTTCAACGCCCGCCCGGTTGTACCAGCTGCGGTCGAACAGCACGATCTCGCCGCCTGCCGGCAGATGCGACACGTAGCGCTGGAAATACCACTGGGTGCGTTCGCGATTGTTCGGTGCGGGCAATGCGGCGACCCGGCACACGCGCGGATTCAGCCGCTGCGTGATGCGCTTGATCGCGCCGCCCTTGCCGGCGGCGTCGCGCCCTTCGAAGATCACCACCAGCCGGTGACCGCTGGCGACAACCCAGTCTTGCAGCTTGACGAGTTCGCCTTGCAGGCGGAACAGCTCGCGAAAGTAGATCTTGCGTTGCTCGCGCGCTTCGGCGGAAAACGCACTGTCGCCGTCGAGGATGCGGTCGTCGACTTCCATCTCGAGTTCTTCGTCGTAACTGTCGATCAGGTCTTCTTCGAAGCGGCGCTGTTTATCCTGCGAAATCATGGGAAGCTCCGTCTGGTTGGGCGTGTTGACCGTGTTAACCGCGTTGATCGTCCCGGCAGGCAATACAAAACCTTGCAATCCTGCAAATTATCGATTATCCGGTCCGATAATTTCAGGAATGTTACGGCAGGCGGGCCCGGAGCGGGGCAAGTAAGCAATGATCCGCCCTTTCGCGGATGCTGAGCGTGGAACGGTTTTCGCGTCATACGGCAGGGTTGGGCACTTTGCCCGTGAGCCGGAGATCGCATGCACGACGCATCCAGTGGCCCACGACGCCCATCGGCGGTCGAACGCTGGGCGCCGTGCGTCTATTTCGTGATCGGGCAGCTCGGCTGGTTTGCCTGCGTACTGAGCGCTGCACATGACGTGCCATGGATCGGCGTGGCAACAGCCATTGTGCTCGTCGCGGTGCATCTTGCGTGGGTCGACCGGCCGTTGCCGGAGTTCAAGCTGCTGGTCAGCGTGGTTGTGATGGGCGCGATCTGGGAGAGCATGCCGGTCGCCACCGGATGGCTCGAGTATCCCAACGGCACCGTGTTGTCCGCCGCCGCACCTTACTGGATCCTTGCGTTGTGGGCGCTTTTCGCGGCCCAGTTCAACACCGCGTTCGGCTGGCTCAAGCAACGCATGCTGCTTGCATCGATGCTTGGCGCCATAGTTGGGCCGATGTCGTTTCGCGCTGGCGCAGCGCTCGGCGCGGTGCGCTTCGTGCAACCGCTGCCGGCGACACTCGCGCTGGCGATCGGCTGGGCCATCCTGATGCCGGCGCTGATCCTGTTCTCGCGGCGGTGGGACGGTGTGCACTGATTACCGGCTGGGGGTTAGTCGGGCCAGAGCGTAATTGTTTGCCTTTAGAATGCCCCATCGCCGTTGCCAACGGCATCCCCTTGCGACCCCCATGACCGATACCGCTTCGCTTTCGCCGTCGTTGCCTCACTTCGACCACGCGGATACCGCGCGCTTGCTGCCCTTCGACCGCCTCGTCGATACCTTGAAGCGCACCATGCTCGACTATGCGAGCGGCCTCATCACGAGTCCCGAGCGCATGGTGGTGCCGCTTCGCGACGGCGCCGTGATGCTCTCGATGCCGGCCGCCGCCGCCGACCTCGCCATGCACAAGCTCGTCAATGTATGCCCGAAGAACGGCGCGCTCGGGCTGCCGACCATTCACGGCCAGGTCACCGCATTCGATGCCGCGACCGGCGTGCCGCTCTTCATGCTGGACGGGCCCACGGTAACCGGCCGCCGCACCGCCGCGGTCACGATGATCGGCATCCAGGCGCTGCTTGGGCGCGAGCCCAAGGAGGTGTTGGTCATCGGCACGGGCAAGCAGGCAGCACATCATGTCGAGGCGCTGAGTGCGCTTTATCCGGACGCTAAGATTATCGTGCAGGGCTCGCGGGTCGAACGCGCTGAGGCATTTTGTGTGGACCATGTGGCGTTATCGGAGAGATTGAGCGCGTTGAAAGACGTCGACATACCCGCGTCGATCGACGTAGTTATCGCGACCACCACGAGTAAAACGCCGGTCTATACGCTGCCGCCCATCGAGGGCCGGCTCGTGATCGGCGTGGGCGCGTTCACGCCTGATGCCGCTGAGATTGCGGCATCGACGGTGCTGGCGAGCGATGTGTTCGTGGACGACCTGGCCGGTGCGCGGCATGAGGCCGGGGACCTGATACAGGCAGGTATTAGCTGGGACGAGGTGCGGCCGCTTGCGAGTGCGTTGGGTGCTCAAGCCGCTGAATCAGGGATCAAGCGGCCGGTCATGTTCAAGAGCGTCGGATGCGCTGCGTGGGATCTGGCCGCATGCAGAGTTGTCCGGGCGATGCTCGGGGCGGGTTAAGGAAAGTGCTTGCATAACAAGCTGGAATAGTCCTTGCTATTTAATCATTGTTGATCCGAGGATTATTTCAGGGCTTGATTGATGACTAGTCGAAACGAATTTGAACTGAGAGAAGCGGAAAAAGCGGATTGGCGCGCCCAATCCGATATAGCGACCATTGCAAAACAGGCGTGGTCAGATGCAATTCCCGCTGCCACGCCAACGGCGCCTTCCCGCGTCACGCCACCGGCGACGTACTTCATATCGGTGCTCGAACTGGCGACCGGTGAGAAGCTGGGCAACGACGAACGGCTTCGCGCCATCGCGATTCTTGAAGCGCATTTCGCAGCGGGACGTCCCCGCACGCTGAAAGAAGCGATCAGGATCTGCGCGGGCGCGATCGATTCTTCGACGCTCCAGCGCATGGCGCGCGGCGCGAAAGCCTGAACCTCGCACGAACCCGCACGCTCGCAGCGCTGCTCATTTTTTCAGTCGCTGGTAAAAACGACGCCTTTTTGTCATAGGGAAGACCTGTGTCGAAGACGCCATGCGTCGCCTGATCGAGTCAGCGTGATTGCCGAAAGCGGCTCCAGGTCCATGCAATAGACTGCTGTAAGGGGTGCATCCAGCACGGTCGCCAGCGCGGTCTTGACCACGATTGCATGCGTCACGACCAGCGTGACTCCAGTCCCTCGCCAGCTCTCCAGCGCACCGCGAACCCTTGTTTGCAGGGCTCCCAGACTCTCACCGCCATGCGCCGCGCTTTCCGGTTCGGAAAGCCACGCACCCAATCCGGCCGCGTCTTCATCGTGAATATCGCGGATGGGACGGCCTTGCCAACGACCGTAATCCAAGTCGCCCCATGACGTGTCAATGCTCGCCGCGGTTTCGAAGGCGCGCCCGGTTTGAATAGCGGCGTGTGCCGGGCTTGTGATGATCCGATCCGGTTGAAAGGCCGAAGGGAGCCGTGTGAGGCGAGACAATTCAGGCCCGTCAATAGCGTCACCGCTACTCGGAAACGAGCCGCTTTTCATTGAAGCCGTGGTCGCGTGGCACAGCAGGATAAGTTCGGTTTTCATGGGGCTCGATTAAGTGAGTGCTTTACATTCGGCCGACTCATTCTAGAATGGCGACTTGCATTGCGAGGAAACCGGTGAAAGTCCGGCACGGTCGCGCCACTGTGAGCGGATGTCAAACAAGGCTATTGAAGGGCTGCCAGTGCTTCAGCCTTCTGCATCTGCAAGTCAGACCCTCGCTGCAACCTTTCTTTTTTCTTACGGGACGCGTAATCCCCTGGAGTCGTTCATGAGCCATCCTGCCGCATCCGCCAGTTTGACCGGCAATAATCCCGCATTTGATGCACCCATACCCATTCCGGTGCGTGAAGTGTTGCCCTGGGCAGTCTTTATCGGCCTGCTTTTGCTGATCGCGATTTATTTTGTCGGCGCCGAACAGGGCGCGACCTCGATCTTCCAGGGTATGGTTATCCACGAGTTTGTCCACGACGGTCGCCATCTGCTCGGCTTTCCCTGCCACTGAGACCGACCATGATCCGAAACCTTTTGATACGCGGCATGATCGCGGGACTCGTCGCGGGCCTGCTCGGCTTTTGTGTTGCCAAAACCTTGGGTGAGCCTTCGGTTGATCGCGCGATTGCCTTTGAAGCGCAGCAGGAAAAGCTGCACGAACAAGCGGAAGCCGCATCCGGGCATCAGCACGATCCTGCCGATGACGTCGAGCTCGTCAGTCGCGGCACGCAAGCGGGGCTCGGTTTGCTGACGGGTGTCTGCGTGTTCGGGACAGCGTTGGGCGGCCTGTTCTCCCTCGTGTTCGCGTTTTCGTATGCGCGGCTTGGCGCTTTGCGCGCACGGGGAACGTCGGCGTTGCTCGGCCTGTTCGGCTTCGTGACCATTGCGGTCGTGCCGTTCCTCAAGTACCCGCCGAATCCGCCTTCCGTGGGCAATCCTGACACGATCGGCGCACGGACCGCGCTGTTTTTCGGCATGGTCGCGATCTCGCTGATTGTCGCCGTGTTTGCTGTGCGGCTGCAGCGGCGTTTGCAGGCGCGCCACGGCAACTGGAACGCAGCGCTGATTTCGGTCGCCGTGTATATCGTGCTGATGGCGCTGGCGCATTTTGCGCTGCCGCCGGTCGACGAAGTGCCGAAGCTGTTTTCAGCGACGCTGCTGTGGAATTTCCGCGTGGCGGCAATCGGCATCCAGGCGGTGATCTGGACCACGCTCGGTTTGCTGTTCGGCGTGCTTGCGCAACGTGAAATGGAAGCGGTGCCGGCCCGGCGGATTGCTTCGGCCTGAGCGTTTCGTTAGTCCGAACTTTGACTCGATCACAAACATAAGCCATTGATTTCACGCTGTTATGCGTGCGAGCGCAGGATAGCTACTGGG
>NZ_FCOK02000032.1 GCF_001544555.2 Caballeronia udeis
GATCCTCGCGGTATCGCTGGATCAGGCAGCGCTCGAAGCAATGCCGGTCAATGAATACGTTGATTTGTACGTGATTTGATTCTGGATTTGCGTTAACCGAAACAGCCATTCGTGCGATGTTGCGAAACGGCTGTTTTTTAGATGCACCCATCCACCACTCCACCCCACAATAATCGGCGGCAGTTGAGCGATCCTGCTCAACAAGCGGCAAACAGGCGTCATCGTGCAGGTCGCTCACGTGGAACTTCATTGGCCGCCACAAGCTCTTGACCAACGAGATCGAACCTGAGCGGGTCGCTCGCTGACAGCGATTTCCTCGGCACCACTCGGCGCCAATCGCGATCGTTTTTCGGGTTGCGGAAGAATCCCACGATCGCAATATATTCTGTGTCCGGCCTCATGGGCTGCGACAGGCTCGCCGCACTGCCCGGGTTGACGACCACTCCCGCCGAGTCTTGCAGGTCTGCGCTCAACACGGCTCGCTCGTTTTTCAACAGATCATCGTAGGACGCTCCATCGAACGCTTTACGATCCTTTAGCTGATAAACGCGAACGGCTACGGACACCGGGCGGTTAGCCTCGTCAGGGTTCAGCGACGCACGCGCATTCAGATCAACATTTAATACCTTGACCTGCTTGTGAAACACTGCCTGATAAGCGCTGGACGACGTGTCAGACACGCCCTGCCAAGCACCACATGCGCATAGACTCAGGCTCGCCGCAACGGCGGTTACAGTAGAAATAACGTGCATGCAAACTCCTGGTTCATGCAGCTCGGCCACCGGGTGCCGGACGCGCAACATGTTCTGTCGGGATCGCTTCGTATCGGCCCAACGGGATGGTGATGACGCGGTCATTAGCCGGTTTCAATAACGTGGTCCAGGCAAGGCGACCTTGATGACCTTTGCCGAGTGCGTGAGCGTGTGCCGCGCCCAGCTTTAGTACCGGCATGACGGCGGCGGATACCTCCATTCGCAACACGACGTCTGCCTTGTTACCCACGTACACACGCAACATGCTGATCAACTCTTTATAAAGCGGGGCAGCGGGCAGCAGATCGTGCGCTTGCTCAGGAGTTGAGGGCCGCAATGTAAGCAAGACCGCTTCGCCGCGATTCTTGACACGCCTTCCCAGAACATGTCCTTGGCCAAGCCCTTGTCCAGCGGTTCCGCGCGTGCCTGGCGGGCCTAATGAACCGCCCGAACGCAGTCCTGGTTGATCGCCCAGCCTCACCCAAACAGGGAAGCGCTCGTCAACCTTCACACCGGCACCGGGCAGCGTCAGCGCAACCACGCCTGCCAACCCCTCCACGGTTCGCGTGCGCTGGGTCAGAAGACCCAGCAATCCGAGCACGCTTGCACCAGGCAGACCGGCACCAACTGCCTTGTCGCCGAGCCCAAATCCCGCAAGGCACAACAGCGCGCGTGAGGTCGTGTCATCGCCACGTTCGAACCCCGACGGATACCGATACTTGCGCCAGGTGCGATAGAAAAGCGTTGCAATCCGGTGATTAAAGAGGTCAAGAAAGGACATGACCTCCTCGTGCCCTTCGCGCCTCAGCACAATGTCGTCGATCAGATGCGGCGGCATCACTGCGTTCACGCCGTACAGTCCGAGGAAGGTAGTCCGAACAGTAGGTGGCCGATCCGGACGCTCGTGATCGAATTCCACTTCGGCAAGCTCAGTGCCCGGAAAACCCACCTTGGGATACGGCCGGAATCTGACTGTCTCGCCGGCTGGCGTGTCACTGGCCCCAAGACTCATGCTGTGCGGCATCAGCGTTTCTAGAAGTTGGCATAACTGAAAGAAATTCATCTGCGGCGCTCGCGCGAGCAGAGCCCGCACGAACGGTGTCATTCCATCAGGCATTTCAGGCGTCCTCATAGCGGTGAGCGCTCTGCATGACTCGCCGCCCATTCGATGCGCTTTCCGGAGGGTAAGCTGATGATCGCCAGTTGGGTGAATAGATTGATCTCGGCGTACAGCGTAAAGAACCGGTGCAATAACTCGCCGAAAAGGTACACATCACCTGTGCCCGCGAAAGCATGGCTATCAAGCGTGACTTCAATCAGCACGCCGCGCTCTATACCGCCGCCAATCACCTTGCGCAGGAGTTTTTGCGATACATGCTGAATACCTGCGAGTCGACGACGGTTCAGTTCGTCTCCCGTCCAGTCGTACAACGCCAGCGCCCCACGCAAAACTTCAGCGTCCATCAACGACAAGAAGTTCGGAGCGAGATGAGACAGCACGCGCCATTGGAAGCGGTCATTCACCGGTGGATAGACCGGCAGCGTGGGCGACGTAAGGTTGCGGACGCGTCCGACATTTGGTGCACTCGCGACCAGTTCATTGATGCTCGCTTCGCGCAGACCTTTGCGTGGCAGCATGCCGTTGGTACCCGTTACGCGTAGTGACAACGTCTCCTCAGGCAGGTCCGGCATCGATTCCCACGCGTGACCGCCGAGAATGATCCATGTGTCAAACAAACCCTTCACGCCTTGCCTGACGCGCGTATGAAAGTAACGTTCCGGCGCTTCATGGCGAAGCATGCCGCCACGATGCCGAAACGTCGAAAATGGTACGTACTCGAAACGCTCGGCGGTATCGTGATCGAACGCCTCAACCGCTTCAACCGAATACGTTTCGACGAAGTCGCCGTGATGATGCATCGGCTTCACGCGATACTCGGTTTCGTGATGATCGATCCGCACGGGTTCGGCGTCGAGTTCGAATAAGTTGATGATTGGCGTGCAAAACAACCGTACATTGGCGGCCGTGAAGCGCAGGTCGGCTGGATAACTTTCGTTGAGCAGCACTTCGACCTCGAAGCTCCAGGCGTCTGCTGGCAACGCATCCATGCTCAGGCCGCACAAGTCGACAAACAAAAATTTCTCGCGGAACGTGAAATATTCCAGCAGGAGTTGATAGCCTGAAAATGCGATGTCCGCCTTCGGCCACAAACGCTCTTCTGCTGAAAATCCCGCCGGTTCGATTCGGGCACCTTTAATTAGCGTTGCGGCGCCGTCATGCACTTCGGATAACGGGCACCATCTTGCTGCGAGACGGTTGCCCGTTCGAGTAAGCGAATCAGCCCAAATCGCCCTGTGAAGTCGAACGCCACGCGCGGGCCAGCCTGCTCGGTCTTCCACTCAATACGCGTGCCGTTTTCCAATGCCTCTCCCGGCCACACAAACGGCGCCCACTCTTCGCGCTGATTAAAGTAATGCAAGTCCCGCCCCGAAAGCGCGATCTTTACGTCGGTGATTCCAGGTGTAGGGATAGCGCGTAGTTCGTAGCGCAGGTTCGCGTCACCCGTTGGGAACAAAACGTTCGCTACACGTGTGAGCCGGTTCAATGCACTCACGAATTCAGGATCGACTCTGAGCGTATTGCCTCCGGCGGCTTGCATGACGACCCACTGATCACCCTGACGCTCGATGATGCCGCCAAGTTGCGTCGATATAAATTGCGAGAGCACGCCGCTATCCACACGCAGGAAGCGCGCCATTTCAGGCAATGAAGCATCGCTATCCGAGTCCGCAAACGGATAACGTCCGCCGAACGATTTGTTCCAGGCCGCGACAATGGCCGTGCGCCACGTTTCGTTCAGACTCGCGGTCGCCGGTTGGAGAACGACGTCCCAGGTTTGATCGAGTGGTCGCTGAAAGACCGCATTGCCAAAGCCCGACCATTGCTCGCCAAGGCTCGCGGCAACACGGCTTGCGTAGTCGCGGCTGTCGCCAATATCCGATGTCTTTCCCTGCAGGATCGCCTGCGCCGCCGTGCGCGACATGGCGTCCGGGTCCGGGCTCATCATGATTTGCTGGAGCTTGAGGCGTACTCCTGTTACCCGTTCGAGATAGCGCGGCAGGCTGATATCGGATGTGTTCGCCGATGGAGCAGCGGCCTTGGTGGTACTGGCCGTTGCCAGATCGCTGCCCGCGACGCGCAGCAGCGGACTGAAAGCCGATGCAAGCGGTGCTTCGGGTTGTGAGGAAGCGCTGGAAGGATCGCTATCTTTGTCACCACCGCCCACGAGCAACCGGGCTTTGTTGACGAGCGTATCCGATAGCGACTGCCCCACAGCGCCCGTGCTGGCCTGATACACGATCACCTTGAACAACGCCGATAGCGGCGAGCGTTGTGGATCGGCATACAGGCTCAGTTGATCGACGGTACCGGATAAGGATGTATCCGCCTGCCAGCGCACGCTGTTCAGGAACTGCTGCCAGGCACGGCCGTAATCGGCGAAGTAGCGCTGGCGCAGTTGTTCCTTGAGCGACGCAGCGGATGCGGTTGCGCTTGTTGTTGATGCATCGGACAGCACCCAGTCGCCGGTAACTGTGCGTTGCTCGTTGGCGTCATCGATAGCTTTGCCAATGCGCTCGTCCCACGCCTGCCGCGTGTAGACGCCGGGTACGGTTTCGCTGGTTGTGAACACGCCACGGCTGCTAGTGTCGCCCAGTAGCGACTGCAGTGACACGGGCGGGTACTTGACGCGGGTTTCTTCGAGGATCTGCTGGTAGACGGTATCGGTGGAGTTCCGCAGACCCATCACGCTCACGAGCGTCTGACGGGCTGTGGTGATTAACGTTGCGTCGGGTGTGATGGCGAGTGACGGGCGCTGGCGTAGGTGGTTCGCATGGAATGCCACAAGACGCTGGGTCACGTCGCGCCAGTTGCTCGGGTTGAGGGCGGATGATCCGGGACGTGCAGGTTGACCAGCAGCCAGCAATTGAGGGATCAGGAAGCCCGAATCGACGCGCTTAGGCTCGGTCAACATCAGGTATGACTTGAGGGTGCTGTAAGCGCGTTTGACCTGTGCGTCGCCGCCGCTTGCCAATTCCTGATCGGTGAGTGAGCCGAGTTGTCGTAGATCGGATTCCACCTTCGTTCGCAAGGGCTGCATCAGGATGCGATTGTTTGCGACTTCGTAGGCGGGCCACGCGGCGCTCAGCAGTGCGGCATCATGGTTCAGACCAAAGCGGGCGTACCACGGGGCACCGTCACGCTGACGTGCTTCGAGTGTGGCGATCTGGTTTTGTAGGACGTCGAGGTTTTGTGTGGCTTGCGTTGCGTCGCGCGCTGCTGCGAGCTTTGCGATCGTCGTGGACGCGGTCTGGATAGCGTTGCGATTGGCTGCCACGGAAACCAGCGTGCCAGTGATCCATACGGCCGCGAGCGCGATTGCGCTCCACGCCGCGACACGTGAGAACGAGAAACCCACGGGGCGGCCGTGCACGGTCCGGCTGTGGGCTGCGATGGCATGCCATGTTGGTTGCGCAAGTACAGATGGCGCTTGGGTTGCGTTAGCACCGCCGAGGAGCTGCTGTTTGAACAGGGGCGTGAAAACTACGCCGAACACCGTCGTACGCCTAGTCCGCGAGTTGCATAGCTGCGAAACAAGTTGCGACAGCGCCTCCGCGCGTCGAGCTACCTGTTGCGACAGCTGCGCAAGACAGGCTTCCTCCTTACTTTCACTGAGACGTTGCACGCCTGCATCGGCGAGCCGCTCAGACAGATCGGTGAGCGACGCTTCCACTCCGCGCGAGTTATTGGATCGAGTTGACCACGAACACATGACGGGCTCGGTCATCGCGGGAGCCGGACCATCGACTTCCACTGCGTTCAATACATAGGCCGGTGCAGAGACGCCGAGTGTTCGGTTTTGCTCGGCCAGACGATTGACGTTACAATCTCGGGACTCCCGCCCTCGATTTCGTACCGATCGATCTCAACATCTGTACTTCCGACACACGTCCACATAACTCGAATATCGAAGTCACCGGAACTTAGCGGATCACTATCCGAATGCTTAACGTCTTTGGGAAAAGCTATTTTGCAACCCTCCATAAGATTGCTGGCGGAAATAGCTGGTGATGCAACGTCACCAACTTGCGCGAACAAGGGGCTAGAAAAAAAAGCATAAGTAAATAACAACGTAGACGCAGTTCTTACCATCCATGCACCTGATCGAGCGTTGATTCCCATCTTTGTTTGCATAATTGACTTTCCTTATTGATGACGCGGAAGGCGGCTTTGACAGCTTCTTTCCTCCGACCGATATCCTTCAGGGCGGGATTTATCTTTGCAGTGACTTTGACGATCTTATTTTCGTCTGCCACTGCGTTGATACCCCATTGAGACCAGTACCAGGTCGATGAATCCGTGGCTATGTGTTTGTCAAACTGGACAGACAGTGGGTCTTTGACAATATCAATACCGCTGTGACTTTTATATTTGCGATAATTTTCCATCCACGTTAAATGTAAGAGACCACGCCCTCGATAATCCACGTCCGGTTGATCACTATCGCCAAATAAAACCAACCCTAAGCCTTGATCATTTTTTACCAACTCGGTTTTTGAATATTTTTCCATTTGAGCTTCAGACCAAGCAGGGTGTAAGCGATGAAGACCACGTACTAATGCGCTATGGTATGTGCGCCAGAGTCGACTTCCGTCCTTGTAGTACAAGCTCTCGGCGAATGCTGTGAAGCCACCGCATTCCACGGCGCACTGGCCAAAAAAATGCGCAACTCGGTGACATGTATTGATTTCATATTTTTCGAAGGCTATGTTTAACTCGGGAGCGAAGCCATTTGCGTTGTCAGGGCTAATGGTGGGAAATATTTCACGCATCATGTCTGAAGTGACCATTAGATCGACTCGGCATTCTCGGCAAAAGTAACCGGGTTTTCCAACGAAGTTACCCAACAATCCAATCGGATGAATATGAAACACCTCCGGCGACGACGGAAACCCTTCAATCTTCCCCGCTTCCACATCGCTCCACCACACGAGCTTCGCGATCCGTTTCTTCTCTTCATCCAGCGCTGGATCGTGGGCGGTCCGCTCTTCGACCTGTGCAAATAGGGAATCCCACTTTGTCGGATTAGCCCACTCGCTTTCGTGCCGCACTATTAATCGCGACAAGATCAACTGACGCCACTTATTCTTTGAAGCTTTACGCAGTTCGTCCGCCGCCTGCGCCCCTGACCCCGTCGGATACGCCGCCCGATATATCTCGTTTGCGGCCGGACTCAACTTGGCCAATGCCGCAACCTCGGGTACCGGAGCATCCAGCTTGTAGTCAATCCAACCTTGCGCACTAGCGAACATCGTATGCGTAGGATCGTGGGCCTCTTCTAGCGTCTTGAAGTCGACCCACTGGTGTGGTGCTTCCAGCGTCACCCTTCCCCCGGCGTGATTTGTCTCCCGCACCCAACCTTCAATGGGCGCGTGACGCACGTCCGCACTGTCGATCATCCACCAATGCGCTTTCCTTCCATCGCTTCCAGCTACCGTTTCCTGGGCCTGATCCTCTTTCTTGGCTGCGGCCAGGACCGATACTGGATAAATTTGCACTACTCCCGTCTCCGGCGCACTTATGCCCTCCTGGTCCATTTTCTTGTAAAGCTTCACCTGCTTGTCGACGCGAACGATCGTGTGATCTTCATCTTTCGCATGCTGATCCACATACGTTCTACTCTGCTTTAGATACGACTCAATCTCCTCGTCGCAAAGTACCTCGATGTGTACCATCCGGTTTCCAGCGGTCGGTGGACTCAACAGGTCATACTGGCCGAGATGTCCAATAAGGTCGCCAGCGTTAATAGGAAACGGTTTGGGCAAAATGACCACGCGGTCTAACTGCGCGTCGGACAAAACCTGCTTAACGACCGGCTTGCCGTGTTCCTTGCCGAGAAAAATCCATCCGGTCTTTGCATCGTCGGCGACATAAGCCCCGGCCTGCGGCGGATACACCTCCCCGCCCGATTCGATCTCAACGATTTTTCCCCACAGGTCTTTCTCTTTCTTTTCGCCGATCCTAAGCCGCGTTCCTTGCGGCAAAATTGCAAGTATCTGTCCACGCCGCGGCGCCGCACGAACTCGCAAACCGACTTGTTGTTCAGGCGCGGCGATTCCGGTATTCGCGTTGGCTTCCGGTCGATCCACAGCAGAGTCTAAGATTTCATACGCTAGGTCCCAATACGCAGGCTTTTTTAGCGCGCTGTCCTTCTCGTACTCTTCAACGCTTTGCAAATGCATATACAAACTGAAGAACGCCAGCTTTTGCCCGCGCGGGTATTCCATGCGGTGCCTGACTAGCGCGAAGCCTGTGCTGTACGGTGCGTTGACGGTCGGCAATCCATGTTCAGCATTCCCGAGTTCACGGTTGGTAAAGCGGAACACCGCGCCGGGCGTCATGCCGATCACATTGCCAGTCCCCTCAAAGATTACCTGTTGTGCCAATTCAGCCTGATGCCTCAAGGTCGCTACACGTTTTCCAGTCTCGGGCGTGGTGTAATGCTCGCCCCAGCGGTACTGATTGCCGACAGTAGTTTCGTCGTCGCGTGCGGTGTTCACCTTCGTCAACAACGCAACCCCCGCAGTTCGATGGTTGTAGTCATCCACAGTAATCGATTGCACCACGCGCTTGCGGCGCTCGACCAAGGTCATGACTGAATCAGCACCTCGGCTGGCAAAGCCGCCTTCCTCGCGATACGGCGCCGAGAGTTTCGGATCACGCGCGTACGCATCGAGGTCGTCGCCAAAGACAATGACCTCATGTTCGGGCGTCTGCTCGAAACGAAACCAGATGCCCTCTTCAGCAGCAATGCGCTGGATGAACGCCAACGCCGATTCGGCATACTGCGTAATGTATTCATGCGTTTCGTATTCGGCCCTAAGCTGGAACTTGAAATCAACAGCGGTGTAACCGTAGTGCCGCAACGTCGATTCGATAACGGCAGGAACAGTCTGATTCTGAAACAGCCGGCTCGCGACCTCGGATCCAAGATCGGACAAACGGGCCTCAAGCTTTACGCTGTATCGCGTTTCATCGGCTGATGAACTCAATTCATCGAACTCGGTGATAACTCCACTGATCAGCCGCTCAGGTGGCTTCACCAGGCGCGCGGCCAATTCCGCTGCCAGTCCTGCATTGGGATCCACCGGCTCAACAGAAAACTTGGCTCGCTTGCCGAGAACGTCGGCAATGGGAAGTCCAGCGCGAGCACAGGTGAACTCAATCACCAACCAATACGGCTTGCTAATATCTTCCTGACCCCCGAAAGACAGTACAGAAAATGCGGCGGGTTGCTTCGAGATACGCAGGCTATACGCTTGCGTCGGTAGAACCATGATTCCCATTGGTGGGCGTCTCCTGTTGGCTGACATGTCTCGCAATACATCGGCTGATTATTGAAGTGTGCTGTCCGCAGTTACATAGATTCGCATTTGTCCCTCGGCATTTGCGAAACCATGGAAAGACCAACATCCATGCCTTCCACCTGAAAGTGCGGAACGACAAAAAGCCTGACACGAAAGAAACCTGGGTTATCCTCAATGTCTTCCACCGACACTTCCGCTTGCCGCAGCGGATGCGCAGCCTGAAGGTCATCGGTAGGATCAGTCATCTCGGTGACCAGCGTCTTGATCCAATTATTGAGCTCTACCTCAAGCAGACGTCGGTCCTTGGTCGTACCAATGTTTTCGCGCTGAATCAGTTTCAAGTGATGTGCAATGCGTGACAGCAGAAATATATAAGGCAAACGCGCATTGATCCGGCTGTTGCCAGTGGCCTCAGGGGTGGCATAAAGCGCGGGCTTCTGCACGGAATTCGCGGAGAAGAAACAAGCGAAGTCATGGTTCTCGAAGAACGACAGCGGCATGAAACCCAGATTCGCGAACTCGAATTCCCGCGTTTCAGGGATCAACACCTCGGCTGAAATCTTGTTTTGAAATCCGGTGCCAAGGTCATACTGATGCACGGGCAAGCCCGCAACCTTCCCGCCCGCTTGCGGACCTCGGACTTGAACACACCAACCATTGCGGACAAAGCTATGCACCATGTTCGCCGCAAAGGCGAACGAGGCACTGACCCAAAGGAAGCGATTTGGATCAGTACCCTTGATCATTTCCCGATAATTCAGGTCACGTACGGGCGTGTTGTCGGGGCCATAAGGGTGACGACCGAGAACACGCGGCATCGTAAGACCGATGTAGCGCGCATCTTCGGTGCAGCGAAAAGCCATCCACTTGAGATAGTCGGCGCGATCGAAGTAGTCGCTAATTTCCTGGATCCCTACAACATCCTCCATCGACTTCTTGCCGAAAAATGCCGGACCCACAGCGCCGATAAATGGCATGTGCGCAGCTGCGGCGACCTTCGAAATATTGCGCAGCAGTGCGATATCCTTTGCCGAATTCACGAACTCGAAATCGGAGATGATCGCGCTGATCGGTTGGCCACCTGGAGTGTCATATTCCTGAATGTACGCGTGGTGGTACAACCCGCTCTGGATCACTTCAGGCGTATCATCGAAGTCTTGCTGCAAAGTCTCCTTCGAGCAGTCAAGCACTTCGATCTTCACGTTTTTGCGAAAATCGGTACGGTCGACCAGAAACTTCAACCCGCGCCACGCCGACTCGATCGTCTGAAACTGCGTCGAGTGCATCACGGTATCGAGACATTGGTTGACATGCTGATCAAGCGCATCAATGTGAAAGTCAAGAAGCGATTTATCTAGACTTCCAATCGGGCAGCCAGAGTTGGTCAGCGTCGCCATGAGCACGCCAAGCGCCCGCGTTAAACGTTCAGCAACTGGCGCTGTAGACAACGCGTCGTTATCCTGAAACCCTTCCAGTGACCGCACTTCGTACACCGGAATCAGGTCGATCTTTTCGAACAGATTGCCTAAGACGCTGCGGTCGTACTGTGCAGATGGCGAAGGCAGTACGGCGTCGACTTCTGAATTATCAGTGCGCGTCACGTCAACTCCGCAGTGCCGAGGCGCCCGAGTTCGGCAATCAGGCTTTCCGATAGCGGCGCACTTTTGACGATTCGCTCCAGTTCGATCTGAAACGCGCTGTTATCAAGCAGGTTCGATTTGAGATCGCGCAGCAGGTTGCGCATGGCTATGAGCCGCTGCAATTGCGGAATCTGAGCAGCAACATTTTCTGGCTCGAAGTCCTTCATCGACATGAAGCTCAGTGCTACGCCCGAGCCCGGGTTTTCGCCGTCCAGGGCGTTTTCCAGATCGACCTCAATCTTCGGGTTCAGCTCAGCGAGAACCGCATCGAAGTTACTTTTATCGACGTCGATCCTTTTCCGCTCGACAAGTGCATTACTCGCCTGTCCGGCGCTGTAGTCACCCATGACGAGGAGCTTGAGAGGCAGTTCAACTCGCTGCAGCGTTCCGCCAGTGTGCAGATCCACGGAGATGGAAATTCGGGCCTTGGGAATTTCCCGTTCAAAGTTATCAGACATGACTTCGTGGCCCTGTATTGATGACTGCGCAGCCCGCGTATAACGCTAACCACGCAGTGCGAAAAAGGGAGAATGCGAATACAGCTGACGGTGTGACGAAACGTCCGGCCGGATGAATCAAAATAAATTCAAATTGGCCCGTGCGTATTTTTTAATTAAAACAGGGCGAACGATCGTTCGTCAACCCGTTAGGTATCCGATTCTATCTAAATGGCAAAACTATGTTTTCAGAGGCATATCAACTCCTCTTTAAAATCAAACCCAGTGAAGATATATGTGAAATTTCAACACCAACAAATTGACTCCACGCCTAATAGACCCAGGCAAGATGCGCCCCCAACGCATGGAAGGTGATTTCAGATTAATGCCTGACGCATCGCTATCTCTTAAATAGACGACACCGCATGGTTCGTGTTTAGATTGCTCCCCAATAAGCCAACAATAAACTTAATCGCTATGCGGACTTTCAAACCGCTCTGGCATGAAGGTCTGATACTCACGCCGCAGCATTTTCAACAGCAAGAACAGTGGCTTAATTTCGCACATCGACAATTCGCCTCGCTCGCCGTGGCTGAGCCGTGGGGCGTTATCGACGTGGCGATCGATGAAGATATGCTCGACGCCGGTCGTCTGTCTCTCACGCGGCTGAAGTTGCGGCTACCCGATGGAACGCTGATCGACACCTCAGTCACCGACGTCTTGCCACGTCCGCGCGATCTCGGTCGTGACGTGGCCGCTGACGCGCAGAGCTTGATCGTAGTCGCGGCGCTGCCGTTACTCAACGCAGACGGCAGCAATTGCAGGTTCGACAACGAGACCCTGTCGCGCCCTCGCCGCTATTTCCGGGAATTCATCGAGGTACCCGATCTGAACGGAACGGGAGTGGAAGAGCTTTCGGTGGAACGCCATGCGGTTCATCTACTGTTCGAATTCGAACCGCACGCGGACGATGTCGTATGCCCCATCGCACGCATCACACGCAGGGCACGGGGCCAGTTCGAGATCGATCGTACCTACGTCCCTCCTTGTCTCACGCTTTTGGCCAATGCGCGCCATCAGGAACGCGTTGCGCGCCTGGCGGATATCCTGCTGGCAAAGAGCACGGTGCTCGCCGTGCGGCGCAGCGAGCGCGTTGATCAAATTGCGGAATTTGGCGTATCCGACGTATCACTCTTCTGGCTTCTGCACTGCATCAACACGCACTGGCCCAAACTGGCTTTCCTGGGCACCCATCCCAATCAGCCGCCCGAACGCCTGTACGAAATCCTGGCGGGGCTGACCGGCGCGTTGATGACTTTTTCGACCGGCACGGCGTTGACGTCCATTCCGATGTACGAACATGCTAAGCAAGACGAAGTATTTTCGACTCTCGAATCCCTGATTCGCGATCTTCTCGATGCAATCATTCCGTCTCGCGTTATTCCTATCGGCCTGACCCGCAAGAGCGCGACCACCTGGTCCGGCCAGTTCAAAGATGACCGTCTGCTGGTAGGCGCGGACTATTATTTATCGGTGAGTTCTTCCGCGCCAGCGTTTGAGATCGCCGAGCAAATCCCGAAATTATGCAAGGTCGGTGCGCCGGACGACATTGAACGAATTGTCAATTCTGCGCTCGCCGGCATACCGCTGAAGGCTGTGTTGCGAGTCCCGGCCGCCATTCCGGTACGCCTCGAAAACCAGTACTTCGCGCTCGACGCCCGTGATCCCGCGCATGCACGAATGCTTGCGGCACGTGCATGCCATGTCTATCTTCCAACCACTTTGCCCGATGCATCGTTTGAACTTTACGCGGTGCTGACGTCGTGAACGGGACCACCCAGCGCGAATCCGACGGCGCGTCAATGCGCGCACTGCTGCGCGATACCGCCCTCGAAGTCTCATTGCTTTCGCAGGACGCGACCGAGCGTTCAGCCTTCGACTTACGGGAACGCTGCCTGCGAATCGTCGATGATTTCGATCGTGCATTGCAAGTCAGGCAATGTCCTCGTGATGTACTGGAAGACGCTGTCTATGCGCAATGCGGACTGCTGGACGAGACAGCGTTGAGATGTCTCCCGGAAGACGAGCGGTCGAAATGGGATGCTCACCCATTGCAGGTCGAACGTTTTGGAAACCACGACGCCGGCAATCGAGTTTACGAACGAATTGCGCTTCGCTTACGGGAGATGCCACCTAAAGTGGTACTCCTGGAGTGCTACGCTGCGGTCCTTGGCCTCGGGTTCCTCGGCCGCTACGCGCACGAAGGTGAACCCCGACGTGCGGAATTGGCGGCCCTGCTGAATGAGCGCATTCAACGGGCGGGGCCGCAACGCCGTAGTTTCATTATTGACACCGTTAGCGGCACCCGTCTTGCTTGGCTACGCCGGCTCTCGCCCTGGGCCATCGCCGGAATCGTGTCCGTTCCGCAGCCCTGATCTGGTTTGTTCTAGGGAAATCGCTCGATGTGCAATTGGTCAACCTGCCCCGGCTGACGCCATGACAAGATCCGGCCCTTCCCTTTACGACATGCTGCTCGGTCACATCAACGGCGATGCACTGGATGACCACGACGACAACACGCTCGAGATATTGAGCGTGCTGGAGAATCTCAGGCGCATCCTGAATACTCGCGCGGGAACGCTCAAGCACCTGCCGAACTATGGGCTCCCCGACCTGACCACGGTCTACAGGAACCTGCCCGTGTCAGCACATCAGCTCAAGGCGCAGATGGAAGCCACGCTGCTGGTCTATGAGCCGCGCATCCGTTCAATAGACTTGGAATTGATGCCCGCGCAACCGGGGATGGTGGTCAGCTACGAAATGACCTGCCATCTGAAAAAGCGCGGTCTGGTGCGGTTTGGAACGCACTACCAGCCAGAGGGCCGGACCGTTCTGGCATGGCTCCGGCCGAGCGCAGGTAACGCTTAGAGCAGCTATTCCGAGACTTCGTCCTGCCTGCCGCAGCGGTGCTTACATTGCTTCAATGCACCCAGTCATTCCACAGTACAACCAGAATCGTCATCAACGCCGGTCCGATAAACAACCCGACCACGCCGAACGTCTCCGCCCCACCCAGAATTCCGAACAGCACCAGCAAAAACGGCAACCTCGCCGCGCCGCCGATCAGCACCGGCCTCACAGCGTGCTCGGCCACGAACACCACCACAAACCCGAACACCGCGACACAGGCTGCCGCCACCATCGCGCCCTGCGAAAGCAGCCACAGCGCCGCGCCGATAAACACAACCGGCGCGCAGAAAGGCAGCATCGCGGCAATGGCAGTCAGCATGCCCAGCAACGTGGCGTGCGGTACGCCGGTCGCGACATAAGCCACGCCAAGCATCGCTCCCTCGCCCAGACCCACCACCACCAGCCCGGTCACCGTGCTGCGAACCGACTCGGCCATGCGCCGCGCAAGCGACGCGCCGTCCGAACCAAACCCGCGCCTCGATGCTTCAAGCAACTGCTCACCCAGTTTCGACCCTGCCTTGAACAGGAAAAACAGCGTGACGAGCATGAAACCGAATACAACCAGTCCGTGCGCCACGCGACCACCAAAGTGCCGGGTCATCGCAACCACGGTTGCACTATGAAGGTTCTTCACCGCCGGAGAAGTTTCAAGCGGCGTAGCAAGATTGTCCTGCCACCACGCCGATATCTGCTTCGACCCGGCAGGCAGATGGTTGACAAGATCAGGCATGGGAATGCCCGTTCTCAGTGACTCATGAAACCAGCGGATCAGGTCGCGGGCTTCGCTGCCTGCCTGCGCCGCGACCAGGATAAACGGCACCACGAACACCAGCCCGGTCACGACCGTCATGCTCACGGCAAGCCAGGTGCGGTGCTGCTTGAACATTGGCTGCTGCTCGAGCCAGGTCAGCAACGGCCACAACGCAATGGCGATGACGGCCGCCCACACCACCGCAGGAATGAAGTCGCGGATCATCCAGATCGCGACCGCGACGAGCACCACGTACAGCAACCCCGACGCGGTTCGTTGCAGGCGCCGCGTGCGGTCCTTTTCGTCCGCCGAGGTTTGATCGCGTTGAATCATATGAAACGCCCTGGTTATTTGTTCTTTAACTTAAAACCTAAAAGCCTGCTTCCGTCCCAGTCTTACCGAGTCGTCCAACTGAGTGCCAACCCTGCATTGTAAGTCGGGCCCGTATCGGCCAGAATCAAGGCCGAGACGCTTTCAACCCGCTTTCCGGGTGTTGTTCTAATTTCACACTCGGCCAATTCCGTTTCCCTATAATCGAATCCCTTCGCCTGGCAACCGTTCAAGAGACATGCAGTGAAAGCCATTCAAACGATTGTGAACGCGTGCGCAACAACGGCCTTGCTTGCCGGATGCGCGTCCGGCCTGAACCGGTCAAAAGAAGAAGCGCTCAACCAGAAGGTCGGTATTGTCGTCCATCCGGTGAACGAGGGCGTGGAGTTGCGTCTTCAGGATACGGCGCTATTCGACTTCGACGAAGCCACCATGCGCCCCGACAGTATCGCCGTGCTCAACCGCGCAGCCGTGCTGCTCAAGCGCAGCACCCGTCCGATCATGGTCGAAGGGCACACGGACAACGTCGGCCCGTTCGACTACAACCAGACGCTGTCCACGGCGCGTGCCAATGCCGTAGGCGATGCACTGGTCGCACGCGGCGTTCCCGCTGCGCGTATCAAGACAAAAGGGATTGCGTTCCTGCAACCGATCGCGACCAACGACACGCCCGAAGGGCGTGCGTTGAACCGGCGCGTGGAGATTATCGTGAAGACGGAAACTGAAGAAACACTGATCGGACGCTTCAAGACGAAATGACGCGCGAAACCATGTGCAGCGTCATTTCGCGGGCTGCACTTCCATCACCAATAGCTGGGCGCCATCGGTGACCTGGTCGCCAACGCTGAACAGGATCTCGCCCACCGTGCCGCCCGCCGGCGCAACAATGGTGTGCTCCATCTTCATGGCTTCCATCACCAGCAGCGGCGCGCCCTTCTCGACCACCGCGCCCGCCTCCACCAGCACCGCGATCACCTTGCCCGGCATGGGCGCGGTCAGGCGGCCTTCGCCATGCTCGGCATCGGCGGCATGCGCCAGCAGGTTCTGCCATTCGAACGCCAGCGACGCCCCCGCGTAAAACACATGGAACACGTCGCCGTCGACAAACACCCGCCCCTTGATCCGCTTATCGCCGATCAGTACGACGAATGCATGCGGCTCATCCCCGTGGGACCAGTCGAACGTAAGCGTTTCGCCAAACAGTTCGAGTTGTTTGTTATCGGCGCGGCCTGACGTTGAATCGCGGGTAAAGACGGCCAGAATTTCATCGTCCGACCCAACCAGGCGCCAGTTCAACGCCTGCGTGTAACCACCGCTCATGCGCCAATGCGACAACGCATCCCACGGCGACACACCATGCGCCTCGCCGCCTTCACGCGTGAGCAGCGCGGCGCAAGCCAACGCGAGCGCCTGTGTTTTTGGCACCTCCGATGGCGCGAACAACGTGTCGTGATGACGTTCGATCAGACCGGTATCGAGATCACCGGTCGAGAAGGGTTCGCTCAGCACGATCCGATGCAGGAACTCGATATTCGTCGATGGGCCCACCACCTCGCATTGTTTCAACGCCAGCGCCATGCGCAACAACGCATCGTCACGATCGCGGCCGTGCACGATCAACTTGGCGATCATCGGATCGTAAAACGGGGTAATGGTATCGCCTTCACGCACGCCGCTATCAATGCGCACGTTACCGTTCAACTGAAATTCGACCGCGTCGGGCAAACGCAGATGCTTGAGCGTACCCGTCGACGGCAAGAATCCGCGCGACGGATTCTCCGCGTAGATACGCGCTTCAATCGCATGGCCGCCGACCTTCAACTGGTCCTGTGACAAGGGCAACAGTTCGCCGCTCGCCACGCGCAGTTGCCACTCGACCAGATCGAGCCCCGTCACCATTTCGGTCACCGGATGCTCAACCTGCAGCCGCGTGTTCATCTCCATGAAATAGAACTGGCCATCGCCGGTCATGATGAATTCGACCGTGCCCGCCCCCACGTAATTCACCGCACGCGCGGCTGCGACCGCGGCTTCGCCCATCGCGCGGCGGACTTCGTCGGAGAGGCCCGGCGCGGGCGCTTCTTCCAGCACCTTTTGATGGCGGCGCTGCACCGAGCAATCGCGGTCGAAGAGATACACGGCGTTGCCATGCTGATCTGCGAACACCTGGACTTCCACATGCCGCGGGCGCTGCAGATATTTTTCGATCAGCACACGATCATTGCCGAAACTGCTTGCGGCCTCGCGCTTGCATGACAAAAGCGCCGACGCAAAATCCGCACTTTTCTCGACCACGCGCATGCCCTTGCCGCCGCCGCCCGCGCTTGCTTTCAGCAACACCGGATAGCCCATGCCATCGGCTTCCTGTTGCAACAATGCAGGGTCCTGGCTGTCGCCGTGATAACCCGGCACGAGAGGGACGGACGCCGATTGCATCAGCGCCTTGGCCGCGGCCTTCGACCCCATCGCGGAGATCGCCTCGACCGGCGGGCCGATGAACACCAGCCCGGCCTTCTCGCAAGCACAAGCAAAGTCCTCGTTCTCCGACAAGAACCCATACCCCGGATGCACCGCCTGCGCGCCGGTTGCAAGCGCCGCGCCGATAATCTTTTCGATCCGCAGATAACTCTCGGACGCAGCCGCTCCACCTACGTGCACGGCTTCATCGCAGACGGCGACGTGCTTCGCCTCTGCATCGGCGTCCGAATAAACGGCCACGCTGCCCACGCCTAATCGTTTGCAGGTCGCAGCCACACGGCACGCAATTTCACCGCGATTCGCAATCAGTACTTTATTGAACATGACGAAGCCTGGAAGAAAGAGGTCAGCCCTGCATGGGACTGGACCAGGCGCTGAAGGGCCAAGTCCAGTCGACAGCTCTGCAAGATCACATCCGGAACACGCCGAAACGCGTGTCCTCGATAGGCGCATTCATGGAGGCCGCCAGCCCAAGCCCCAGTACATCGCGGGTCTGCGCCGGGTCGATCACACCGTCATCCCACAGGCGTGCGCTCGCATAATACGGATGCCCCTGTACTTCGTACTGCTCGCGAATGGGCGACTTGAACGCTTCCTCCTCTTCCTTCGACCACGTACCGCCCTTGCCCTCTATGCCGTCGCGGCGCACAGTCGCGAGCACGGACGCGGCCTGCTCGCCGCCCATCACGGAAATGCGCGCGTTCGGCCACATCCAGAGGAAACGCGGCGAATACGCGCGGCCGCACATGCCGTAATTTCCCGCACCAAACGAGCCGCCGATAATCACCGTGAACTTCGGCACCTTCGCCGTTGCAACGGCTGTCACCATCTTCGCGCCGTTGCGCGCGATGCCTTCGTTCTCGTACTTGCGCCCGACCATGAAACCCGTGATGTTCTGCAGGAACACGAGCGGGATCTTGCGCTGGCAGCACAGCTCAATGAAGTGCGTACCCTTTAACGCCGACTCCGAAAAGAGGATGCCGTTGTTCGCAATGATGCCGACCGGATGCCCCCAGATATGCGCAAACCCGCATACGAGCGTCGTGCCGTAACGCGCTTTGAATTCATCGAAGGCGGAGTCGTCGACAATGCGCGCAATCACTTCGCGAATGTCGAACGGCTTGCGGGTGTCTGCCGGAATCACGCCGTACAAGCTATGCGGATCATGACGCGGTGGCAGCGGTTCTTTAAGCGCCACCGGCGAAACCTTCACGCGATTCAGATTGCCCACGATGCTGCGCGCAATCCCCAATGCATGCGCATCGTTTTGAGCGAGGTGATCGACCACGCCTGAGAGCCGCGTGTGGACATCGCCACCACCCAGATCTTCGGCGCTGACCTCTTCGCCCGTTGCCGCTTTCACCAGCGGCGGCCCCCCCAGGAAAATCGTGCCCTGGTTCTTCACGATGATCGATTCATCGCTCATCGCCGGCACATAGGCGCCGCCCGCGGTGCACGACCCCATCACCACGGCAATCTGCGAAATGCCCTTCGCCGACATGTTCGCCTGATTATAAAAGATGCGGCCGAAGTGATCGCGATCGGGAAATACATCGTCCTGATTCGGCAGATTCGCGCCGCCCGAATCGACGAGATACACGCACGGCAAGCGGTTTTCTTCCGCGATCTCCTGCGCCCGCAGATGCTTCTTCACCGTCACCGGATAGTACGTGCCGCCCTTCACGGTTGCGTCGTTGCAGACGATCACGCACTCCTGCCCCGCAATCCGGCCAATGCCCGTAATCACGCCGGCCCCAGGGGCGTCGTCGTTGTACATGCCGTAGGCGGCCAGTTGCGACAACTCGAGAAACGGCGTGCCCGGATCAAGCAATTGGGCAATGCGGTCACGCGGCAACAGCTTGCCGCGTGACATGTGTTTGTCGCGGGCAGCTTGACCGCCGCCCAACGCGATCTTCGCGACCTTTTCCTTCAGGTCCGCGACAAGCGCTTCAAGCGCCGCCGCGTTCGCACGGAATTCGTCGCTGCGTGGATTCAGTTTCGATTCGATGATCGGCATAAGTTGGTCCGCTCGCTCAAGCTGTTTCAGCGAACAGTTCGCGGCCGATCAGCATGCGGCGAATCTCGCTCGTGCCCGCGCCGATCTCATACAACTTCGCATCGCGCCACAGACGGCCCACCGGATACTCATTGATATAGCCATTGCCGCCCAGGATCTGGATCGCCTCGCCGGCCATCCACGTCGCCTTTTCAGCCGTGTAGAGAATCACGCCCGCGCAATCCTTGCGAACCTGGCGGCCATGACCTGCACCGAGCGTATCAAGTTGACGTCCAACCGCGTAGAGATACGCGCGGCACGCCTGCAAGGTCGTATAGAGATCGGCGACCTTGCCTTGGATCAACTGGAATTCGCCAATCGCCTGACCGAACTGCTTGCGGTCGTGGATGTACGGCACGACTGCGTCCATGCACGCGACCATGATGCCCGTCGGGCCGCCCGCCAGCACCGCGCGTTCATAGTCGAGGCCACTCATCAGCACCTTCACGCCCCCGTTCAATGCTCCAAGGATATTTTCCTTGGGCACTTCCACGTTCTCGAACACGAGTTCGCCCGTATGCGAACCGCGCATGCCGAGCTTGTCGAGTTTCTGCGCGACAGAGAACCCCTTCATGCCCTTCTCGACGATAAACGCCGTAATGCCCTTCGCATTGGCCTCAATATCCGTCTTCGCATATACCACGAGCGTGTCGCAATCCGGCCCGTTGGTGATCCACATCTTCGTGCCGTTGAGCACGTAGTGATCGCCCTTTTCATCGGCGCGCAGCTTCATGCTGACCACGTCCGATCCGGCGTTCGGCTCGCTCATTGCCAGCGCGCCAATGTGCTCGCCCGAGACCAGCCCCGGCAGATATTTGCGCTTCTGCGCTTCGGTGCCGTTACGATGAATCTGGTTCACGCACAGGTTGGAATGCGCGCCATACGACAACCCTACCGACGCCGACGCCCGCGAAATCTCCTCCATCGCGACCATGTGCGCCGTATAACCCATGTTCGCACCGCCGTACTCTTCGGAGACCGTCATGCCAAGCACACCGAGATCGCCGAATTTCTTCCAGAGGTCCATCGGGAACTGATCGGTTTTATCGATTTCAGCGGCGCGCGGCGCAATCTCCTTCGCGGCGAAATTGGCAAGCGAATCGCGCAACATGTCGATGTCTTCGCCCAGGGCGAAATTCAGACCGGGTACGTCGTTCATGCGGGTCTCCTTCTTCGGTGTATCGGCTTGAGGTCGGCAGCGTGGTGTTGGCAGGACCAAATGTTCGACTCAAATCTTGAGTCGAACTCACACTCGGGAATTTCCATGATGGACGGGAGTTTCACGCCGAATACCCCTTCCCGTCAATAGGGATTTGAGCTACGCTCACATCTGGTTCATCATCGTGCACGCCTTCTTATGTCCTCCACTCCCGTCACCGGAAATCGCCGCACGCCCGCCGGCGTGAAGTCGCAGCAGCGCGTGAAGGACATTCTTCAGGCCGGCCGGGACGTCTTCGCCGAAAAAGGTTACGACGCCGCGACGAGCGCCGAGATCGCCCAGCGCGCCGGGATTTCAGAGGCTACCGTATTCAGCTATTTCAGCGGCAAGCGGGAGTTGTGCGCGCGGGTGATCGCGGATTGGTATGACGAGATCATCGACGCATTCGAAACCGGACTGCCGCGCGACGGCAGCGTGCGCCAGCAATTTGCGTTTATCGTCAGGACGCATTTGCGGCTGATGCTGGTGAACGGGACGGGGCTGTGCGCGCTGGTTTTATCGGAAGGGCGGACGAAACACCATGATCTCAGCGACACGCTTACCGACCTGCAACGCCGCTATACCGCACCGCTGATGAACGTGCTCGCTCACGGCCAGACGGTTGGCCAGGTGCGGGCCGACTTGCCGTTGCGGCTGATGCGCTCGCTGATCTTCGGGCCAATGGAACACGTGCTGTGGGACGCGACACTCGCCAGGCGGCATCTGAGTCAGGCTCAGATCGATACAACCGCGGATGAACTCATCGACGTGCTGTGGACCGCGCTGCAGCCCCCCGCTGCCAGCCTGACTGCGCTTGCGCAGTTCAGACAGGACGTGGAAGAAGCGTCGCGGCGGTTCGAAGAAGCCGCGAGCCGGGAGAAATGAGATTGTGGAAGCTCGCGGACGCGAGCCCGGCAGACAGTTAGTTGCTATTTGATAAATCGCCGTGCAATCCGGGCGAGCCAGGGCACGGTCACCGGGCGCAAAAGACGCGCGCCGTAACCGCCATCGCAACAATCACGCTCTTGCGCTCGAATTTATCGGACCAAAACCCCCAAACCCGTCCACCGGCGCGAGCGAAAATCAACCGGCCGGCCCAATCCCGTGCATCAGCATTGCCACTGCGTGCCGCGCGATCTGGTCGCGCCTGGGTGCACAGCCGCCGCTCTCCTCAGCCGACGGATAAGTCACCGCCAGCGGCAACACGGTCAATCCGAATAGCGACACAAACAGCAACGACGGCTCCAGGTGCGAGTTGAGCTTGCCCTCCTTCTGCCACTGCGCGATACGTGCAATCGATGCCTTCTTGTTGGCATCGCCAAAACGCTCGGCAATACGCTGGCGCAGCAAACCGCCCTCGCTGATGACTTCGCGAACCCATAGCGTCGCAAACCACGGATACCGCTCGCAGACAGCGATAAGACCCTCCGCGAATGCGCGTAACGCCTCCGCCGGTTCCGCGTCCGAGTCGGCGAACGCACGGCCGAGTTCGGCGCGCAAGGGCACGAATCGCTCGTCGATCAACACGTCCAGCAGTTGATCGCGCGTTTTGAAGTAGTAATGGACCATGGCCGGCGTCACGCCCGCCTCGCGAGCGATCGCGCCGAGCGTGGTCTCCATGATTCCCTGGCGGGCAAACAACACCAGCGCCACGTCCAGCAGCAGCGCCCGCGGCTCGCCGTGCTGCGCGCCGGTCGGCCGGCCGGGCCGGCGGCCGGCCTTCGGCGGCTCGGCGGGGACGCCGGGGACGGCGGATTCGGAATGTTCGGAAGGATCGGTTACATCTTTAGTCATAGTGGCAATTGACCCCGGGAATGGTGTCGCCTAATATTAACTCCAACATTAATTAATCTCATCGGGCGGCTGAATGGATTCCCTGCAACCCTCTGTCGCATTTCCTGTCGTTGAAGAGCGGCCTCCCATCCGGCTGCTCTTCACGGCGCTGCTGCTCGTCATGCTGCTCGGGGCGCTCGACCAGACCATTGTTTCAACAGCGCTGCCCACCATCGTGGGCGAGCTGGGCGGGCTCGAAAGCCTGTCGTGGGTTGTCACGTCGTACTTGCTTACGTCGACAATTGTCGTGCCGCTGTACGGCAAATTCGGCGATCTGTTTGGCCGCAAAGTCGTCATTCAGGCGTCAATCCTCATTTTTCTTGCGGGCTCCGTCCTGTGCGGCGTCGCGCAGGACATGACCCAGCTGATCGTGTTGCGCGCGTTGCAGGGGCTCGGCGGCGGCGGCTTGATGGTCGTGACCATGGCCGCCATTGCCGACGTCATTCCGCCCGCCGAACGCGGCCGCTACCAGGGTTTGTTCGGCGGCGTGTTTGGACTCGCGACGGTCGTCGGACCGCTGCTGGGCGGGTTTATCGTCGAACACTTGTCGTGGCGCTGGATCTTTTACATCAACGTGCCGCTGGGCGTGCTTGCGCTGATCGTGATCGGACTCGTGTTCAAACCGCATGTGGCGCACGTGAAGCATAAAATCGATTACATGGGCGCTGCGTTTTTAGCCGCATCGCTCACTTGTATCATCCTTTTTACCAGTCAGGGCGGCACGCTGCTGCCGTGGAGTTCGCCGCAGCTCTGGTTCACGCTCGTGCTCGGATTCATTACGCTGGGCGGTTTTATCTACGAAGAACGCCTCGCCGATGAACCCATTATGCCGCTTGAGCTGTTCAGGGAGCGTACGTTCGTGCTGAGCGGACTGATCGGTTTCATCGTAGGATTTTCGCTGTTCGGCGCCATCACGTTCCTGCCGCTTTATCTGCAGGTGGCGAAGGGATCGACGCCGTCGCAAGCCGGCCTGCAAATCCTGCCCATGATGGCCGGCATACTGTCCACCTCCATCATCAGTGGCCGCCTGATCAGCCGAATCGGCAAATACCGCTGGTTCCCGATCTGCGGCACCGCGCTGGTCGCCTGCGGCATGTTCCTGATGTCCACGCTCCAATTGACCACCCCGCTTCACACCATGTACCTGTTCATGCTCCTGCTGGGACTCGGGCTCGGCATGGTCATGCAAGTGCTGGTGCTCGCCGTGCAGAACGCGGTGCCGTTCAAGAACGTGGGCGTGGCGACGTCCGGCGCGACCTTGTTCCGGTCGATCGGCGGTTCGGTGGGGGTCGCAACATTCGGCGCAATCTTTACGAACGGTCTGCAATCGCGTCTGGCCGACACCATGCCGCCCGGGGCGGAGCTGCCGCGATCGATGGGGCCGACAACGGTCGAGCATCTTCCCGCCGCTCTCCGCCATACCTATCTCAATGCGTTCGCCGGATCGATGCATGTGGTGTTTCTCGTCGCCGGAGCGGTCGTGCTGCTTGCGTTTGCGTTGTCCTGGTTCATGCAGGACAAGCCGCTTCGCAAGTAACAGCGAAGCAATGAGGTGCGTCAGCGGCGGTTTGGCTCATTTGGTTTAAGCTGATGTACCTCAACTTCCAAACGTCCGCACAATGAAGCTTACGCACATAGTGATCGCCTCGACCCTCAGCGCTTTTGCCTTTATCTCGACCGCCGCACTGGCGGAGACTTACCACTTCGGCGAGGGACAGACGTCCATGTCGGGAAGCGGCAACACGTCGCGGCACGCACCGCCGCCCAAACATAAAAAGCACAAGAAGACGCGCCACGTCACCGACAAAGGTACCTATTCGCAGCCGTAAGCGAAGAGCCTCAGTAGCGCCCTCGCCTCTCGCCTTCGTCACATGGGTTTTCAGCGCGTCAGTAACTGGCGCACACCCAGCGCCACGATCAACCCGCCACAGACGCGGTCGATCCACGCCCGATACCCGCGGTAGCCTGACGCAATCCCTGCGTGTGACAGGACGAGTGCGACGAACCCGTACCACGTCGTTGCGACCAAAGCGACCATTGCAAGCATCGCCGCAAAAGTGACCGGCGACATATGCGCCGGGGTGGCGGACGCGAAGATGGCGGCGAAAAACGCCACCGACTTCGGGTTCGTGATGTTTGTCGCGAAGCCTTGCACGAATGCCTTGCGCAATCCGCCAGACACGCTCGCCTCGGCCATGCCCGACTCGCCGGCGCGCGCCTTGATGATCAGCCTGCAGCCGAACCACATGAGATACGCCGCGCCGCCAATCTTGACGACCAGCGCCATCCACGGGAATGCAGCAAACACAATCCCTACGCCAAGAATGGCGCAGGTCGCCCAGAACAGGCTGACCAGGACGATGCCCGCGACGACCGCCAGGGCCTCGGAGCGTGTCGACGAGGCCGCCTTGTGCGCCACCGCGACAAAGTTCGGTCCGGGAATAACCACGCCTGCAATATAAACAGACAAAACAGCCAGGACTGCGGATGAATCGGCCACGCCGTTGCTCCCTCATCAATCGACGCGCGCAAAGGCGGCGCGTCAGCCAACGCATTATCGCTGAGGTCTGTTCTGACGATTGCTCACCCCAACGCGCTGAGTAGCTGCTTGGGTTTTTAGCGCGGTCGATTGACGACCAACTCGTTGAGCCGTCGCAGTTTTGTCATTTAGCGGACACCACGCGACGTCACCATGGCTGGATCAAAAATGCGAATGAATCTGCCGACGGGCTCGCCTGTTGCAAAACAGCAGGCCGGGCATCGGTCAGATTCGTCTCCGGTTCGGGCGGGTGTGATGCATGACGCAGAGCGGAGTGTGCGTCATGCCGACAAGCCTCCTGCGCCACATGGGCGACGCGATAATTATCTTACAAGGAGCTTGGAATGCATGATGTGGCAGATCCGGACAAAGTGCAGCGTTCCACCATAAAGTCGGTTCAGGATTACATCGACGAACGGCCAATGTGGCCAGATGGAACGCATCTTCCGTCAGCCCCCATGACCTCGATGCAGTGGCGCATCTGGGCACTCGCGGCAGCAGGCAAGTTCTTCGAGGGATTCGTCGTATTCATGACGGGGGTGGCATTGCCCCTGATCTCGCACGAGTTCGGAATCAGCGCTGCGCAGAATGGTTTCATCAGCGCGGCCAGCCTGATGGGCATCCTGGTCGGAGCGGTCGGTCTCGGTGGCATGTCCGATTACTTCGGGCGCAAACGCATGTTCATTGTCGAGATGATCATCTTCTGCGCGTTCCTGGTGCTGCTCATTTTTTGCACCAACTTCATATCGCTCGTTGTCTGCCTCTTCGGCCTGGGTGTGGCGCTTGGCTGCGACTATCCGACCGCGCACATGATCATCTCCGAAAGTATTCCCAGCACCAGCCGCGGCAAGCTGGTTCTGGCTGCATTTGGGTTCCAGGCACTGGGTGCGCTCGGCGGCACGGCGGTGGGCTTTCTTGTCCTGTCGATCGAACCAACCCTCGATGCATGGCGCTGGATGTACGGCACCGCGATCATCCCCGCGCTGCTGGTCACGATCGGACGCTTCTACATCACGGAGAGCCCGAACTGGCTCCACGTCCGCGGCGCGGTTGACCGCGCGGAGCTAGCCGCAAAACGGCTGCTGGTCCGCGTTCCGCAATACCCGACCAACATCTCCCTGGCACGCGGTGGCGAGTTCGAGGCAGGCGGCCACGGCGACAAGCAGAGTTTTTTCGCGCTCTTCGCGAAGCGCAACCTGCGCGCGACAATCCTGGCCTCCGTACCGTGGTTTCTGCAGGATCTTGGAACGTACGGCATCGGTATCTTCACGCCCACGATCCTTGCCGCCGCGTTCGGCAGCAAGCCGGATCATGTTCGTAGCGTCAGCGACCTGATCCTCAACGACATCCTTGCAGCCAAGGGCGCCGCGCTGATCACCACACTGCTGATCGTCGGCATTGTGTTCGCCGTCATGCTCGCGGACAAGGTCGGCCGGATCTGGCTGCAAGTGATCGGCTTTATCGGCTGCGCGGCCGGCCTGTTGCTCGCATCGTTCTCGACCGGCTTCGAAGGGACCACGAAGACAGCCGTCATTTTCGCCGGCTTCATGCTGTTCAACTTCATGACCAACCTGGGACCCAACGCGCAGACCTACCTGCTCGCGGGAGAAGTATTCCCCACCGCGATTCGTGGCACGGGCGCAGGCTTCGCTGCGGCGGTCGGCAAGATCGGCGCGGTGGCCACGGCCTTCCTGTTCCCGATTCTTCTTACGGGTATCGGCACGGCGCCGCTTCTCTACATTCTGGTGGCGACGTCGATTCTCGGCGCGGTGATCACATGGTTGTTCCGTATCGAGACGAACGGAGTAAGCCTCGATGAGATCGGGCGATAACGACTTCCAGGGCCGTCATGGCCATCAGACAGAACATATGGCTTCCCCGCAGCCCGACAGAGAGACGCGCATGATTGGATATCTTAAAGACCCGGCGATTCCCGTAAAGCGGCGATGGCTCACTGCTGTGCCGCTATGCATGGCGACGCTGGCCGCGCTCGCGGCCACACCGGTCCACGCGGAAGGCGTCAAGCTAAGCGAAACCGGCTCGACCTTGCTCTATCCGCTGTTCAATACCTGGGTCGCGGCTTACACCAAGGCTCATCCCGATGTACAGATCAGCGTTGGCGCAACCGGCTCGGAGTCGGGGATCCAGCAGGCGATCGCAGGCAAGGTGCTGATCGGTGCGTCGGATGCCTACATGTCGGACTCCGATGTCATGCAACACCCGCAGGTCCTCAACATTCCTCTCGCGATCGCCGCGCAGACGGTCAACTACAACGTGCCCGGTCTCAACGCGGCTCACCTGAAACTGGACGGGCCGGTGCTGGCCGGGATCTACACGGGGGCCATCCGCGAGTGGGATGCAGCGCCCATCGCAGCGCTCAACCCAGGCGTTTCGTTGCCGCATCAGGCGATCGTTCCGATCCATCGTGCCGAGGGCTCCGGCGACACCTTCGTCTTCACTCAGTACCTCTCGTTCTCCGAGCCTTCATGGGAGAACGACAAGGGATACGGCACCACGATCGAATGGCCCGCCGTGCCGGGTAGCATGACAGCGACGGGCAACGCCGGCATGGTGCAGGCTATCCAGTCAACCCCCTATTCGATCGGCTACGTCGGGGTGAGCTTCAGCGACGGCATAGCGGCCGCGAAGCTGGGCACAGTGGCGCTCAAGAACGGGGCCGGCGAATTTGTCATGCCGACCAAAGAGACGATCACCGCTGGCGCGGCTTCGCTCGGTCCCCGGACGCCGCCTGACGAGCGTCTGAGCCTTGTATTTGCGCCGGCAAGCGGGTCATACCCGCTGGTCAACTACGAGTACGCAGTGGTCTCGACCAAGCAGCCGGATGCCGCAACCGCTGCAGCGGTCCGCAGCTTTTTGTCCTGGTCGATCGTACCGTCCGAGACCAATGAAGCCTACCTGAACTCAGTACATTTCATTCCGTTGCCGCCGCATACGTGGGAGCTGAGCCAGGCGCAGATCCAGTCGATCAAGTAACCGTTCGGCGGCGCTGGTAAACGGGTGGATGCTTTCGGGACAATACGGAGGCGTGATTGTCTGCGAGACAATCAACAAGACGAGATCATCCACCGAGTCCATCAGCCGGGACACTTCCATGAAGTGTCCCGGCCGTTCACCGCTGAACCGGTTAGTGCCCGCCGTGCAGGTGCACGGTCTTCTTCGCTGCATGCTCAGCATGTTCGCTGGCGTGCAGTCCATGGCCATGGGCTACATGGGCATGATGGCTTGCCTGCGTATGATCGCCGGCCTCGGCATGTTTTGCCGCTTCGCGATGATGTTTCGCGGCAGCATCGAGATGCTTGGCCGCTTCTTCGTGATGGTGATGAACTTCGTGTTGGTCGCTCATGGAAATCTCCAGTGTTTGCAACGGGGCTCAATCCACAGGAGGACTGAGCTTTATCCACGATAGAGAAATGCAGTGTCACTTGCGTGACCCACGGCGGAATTCAAAGGTCTCCGCTGTACGCGGGATAGCGATCATCGAATCGTCAATGACCTGAAAGAATCGCTATCCCCGGAATGTTGGCTACGCTGCGCACGGGTTGCGCCATGCCACTCTTCTCCAGCAGCCGCACCACTGCCGCACCCATTTCGCGATAGCATGAGCTCCGATCGATTGATGACAGGAGAGCATGCTCATGAGCTTCGACGAACGGATGTTGAACGGCATGGGCGTCGCAGTCAGGCGAAAACCCGCGCGTCGGCGGACCGATAAGACAGCCCCGACACGCCCGCCTCGACCGTGAACACCGACACCGTCCCGCTCAACCGGATCGCCTGTTCATCAAGCGATTGAGCCGCCGCAGCCGCCTCTTCAACCAGCGCCGCATTCTGCTGCGTGACTTCATCGATCTGGCCAATCGCCTGATTGACTTGCTCGATCCCGTGGCCCTGCTCATCGGACGCCGCGGCGATCTCGCTGACAATTTCCGCTACCCGTTTGATCGCGCGCTGCACCTCCGCCGTCGTGCGCCCGACCTCTTCGGCCTGACGTGAGCCCGATTGAATGGTCGTCACTGAGCGCTCGATCAGATCCTTGATCTCCTTGGCCGCCACCGACGAGCGCTGCGCGAGGCTGCGCACTTCCGACGCCACCACCGCGAAACCACGCCCCTGCTCTCCGGCTCGCGCAGCCTCGACGGCCGCATTCAACGCGAGAATATTGGTCTGGAACGCGATGCCTTCTATCAGCGTGGTGATCTCCGCGATCCTCGCGGAACTCGACGCGATCTCGTTCATCGTGCCGACCATCCGTTCGACGGCCAGATTGCCTTCGTCGGAGATATGGGTCGTGCTCACCGCCAGCGCGCTCGCTTGTTTCGCGTTGTCCGCGTTGCCCTGAACCGTGGCCGTCAACTCGCCGAGACTCGCCGCCGTTTCCTGCAAAGAGGCGGCCTGCTGCTCGGTGCGCGCGGACAGGTCGATGTTCCCTGCGGCGATCTGCCTCGATGCAACGCCCACCGCATCGCTTGACACCCTGACTTCCGCCACGACGCCCGCCATGCGCTTGAGCAGGCTGTTCAACGCAACGGCGGTGTGACCGATTTCGTCCATGCGTTCCACCTGCGTCTGCTGGGACAAATCCAGCGATGCGCTGATTCTCTGCAGCGTGTCCTGCAGGCGGCCAAGGCCGCGGCTGATCAACCGGTAAAGCTGGCTCCCGAACACCCCCGTCAACAGCAACGCACCCGCGACGATAACCAGCATCAGGCCAAATGCCGTCTTGTAAGCCGAGGCGTTTTCATTGCGCACCGCCTGGCCGCGTTCGATGTTGTAGTTGAGGTGTCCATGCAAGCCACTGTTCAGCGCGACCGCCGCCGTATGCACCGCCCCGCCGTCGTGCAGCATGGCGAGCGCGCCGTCCTTGTCACCTGCCTGGATCTTCCCGAAGAAGACAGTGCGAGCGGCGCGATAGGCTGCAATATGCGCCCGGTCGGCATCCAGCATGGTTTGATCGGCCGGGTCGGACATGCCGAGCGACTGATAGTCGGCGACGTGGCTATCGAAGTGTTTATCCGCATCGCCGATTTCTTTTTCGATCGCGCTCCGGCTCGCGTCGTCGATTCCATCCACCACATAGCGGTACACGTTCAACCGCATGTCGGCGACATCGTCGAGCGTCATTGAGATCGACTTGAGGCCAGGGATAGTGTGTGTCTCGAGGCCCTCTATGCGCTGATAGGACCCGTGAAGCTGCGAGAGCCCATAGCCTCCCACAAAAGCCAGCGCCAGCAACGCCATCCCGAGCGTCATCACCAGCCGTCGAACGATAGTCATAGGGTTGTTCTCGTTTGATCTTCGGCAACAGGGTTATGAAAAATTGCCGATGGGTTATAGCCGCAAAAAACGTGCAACACGCTGTCTGAAAACGAGCTTGTCGACCGGTTTACGGACGTGGGCGGAAAAACTTGAGAGCAATTTTCGAGGCGGGAGACAATCGGCGAACGCGTACCAGACGTCCATCGACCTAAACGTTTTCAATGTCGGCTTTATTCCATTCGACTGCCAAATCTTCGCGATACGAACCGCAAAAAAATAGTTCGTTTGATTGGAATATCTGCGAGGCGCCAGCTGTTCTCTTGTTCGCGCCAGTTTGCGGCCCGGTGAACGTTTCCAGTCGGCCCTGAGTTTTAGTTAGGAATGGAAAACGAAAATCAATCCTGCTCAGCATGGAATAAATGTTTTGGTGCGCACGTTCAGACTGGGACGATCGAACGCTGCATCCAGCGATTCCTCTCGTCTGTTGGCCGGGCGTCACCCAGGGAGAGTCGACATCGGCGAACACCACTCGGACCGCAAGAGGAGAACATCAATGAAACTTCAGCAGAAGCTTACTGTGTCAGTGCTACTGGGCATGGCCGTTGCAACGCTGGCGGCATGCGGCGGCAGTGATTCCAACTCGAACAACGCGCCGATTGTTGGTCCGTTCAAATCCACCGTGCTGGTCTCCGACGGCACCAGCGCGGCGCCCCACACCGACGCCAACCTGCAAAACGGGTGGGGCATCGCGTTCAATCCGGCTGGCGTAGTGTGGGTCTCCGATAACACCACGAGCAAGTCGACGCTATACGACGGCAACGGTGTCGTGCAGTCGCTGGTGGTGACGATCCCGCCAGCGGCGGGCGGCCAGACCGGCGGCCCGACGGGCATCGTGTTCAACACCAGCACCGACTTCCAGGTCACGGCAAACGGCAACACCAGCAACGCGCTGTTTATCTGGGCAACGGAAGCCGGGACGATTGCCGGCTGGTCGCCCAAGGTGCTGCCAACCACGGCCGTGAAGGCCTACGACGACGGTGCCGGCGGTGCGGTGTACAAAGGCCTCGCCATTGGCAAGAACGGGACTGCAAACCTCTTGTATGCGACCGACTTCCATAACGGCAAGGTCGATGTCTTCGACAAATCCTTCAACAAGGTGCAGCTCGACGGCCTGTTCCAGGACCCCACGCTGCCCGCGGGTTTTGCGCCTTTCGGCATCAGCGTGACGGGTAGCACGGTCTTCGTCACCTATGCCAAGGTGGGGCAGGACGGACGCACGCAGGTGAATGGTCCAGGAAATGGCGTGATTGACACCTTCGACACCGACGGTCACTTCGTCAAGCGAATCGCCACGAACGGTACCCTGAATTCGCCGTGGGGCATCGCCATGGCGCCGGCGAATTTCGGCGGTGCAAGCAACGACCTGCTGATCGGGAATTTCGGTGACGGCACCATCGATGCATTCAACCCGGCTACCGGTGCGTTCATCGGCGCACTGACCCAGGTCGACGGCACCGCGATCCTGCAAAAGGGCATCTGGGGCATCGCGTTTGGCAACAACGTTGACAACCAGCCGCTCAATACGCTGTTCTTCGCCGCAGGCCCGAGCCCGACGACCGGTATTTACGGCCGTATCGACATCGCGCAATAGCCCGGCGGTACCTGCTCCGCTCGCCGCCCCGATCTCAACGGCGGCGAGCGGGGCCGTTGCGATGGCCGGAACATCCCCCGCGGCACTCCAGCTGCCGCACTTCATGACAAGCCTCACCATCCGGCTTACCAGTCAGACTTACAATCGTGTCGCACAAAAAATGATTCAATCGCCCGCACGAGCCGAAATGCCCGGCCGCACAAGGGTTGCAAGATTAGCTATCGGGACTTTCACCAACTCCCTTATTTTTTTGGCTTGGTAACCTGCTGCGGTTCTATTGCGGACACAATCCGCGGAATGCAAGCTGTCCGGCGCCGAGGGGCCTCACGCCGGACAAACCCGGGTACCGACCTATCCGGGACGTACTGACCACCTATGGAGTAAAAACAGTGAAAAAACTGCTCGCGGCTTTGACGATTTCCCTGCTCGCCGTCACATCGATCACCTCCGTCACCGCCAATGCGAAGGATTACTCGACCATCCGTTTCGGCGTCGACGCCTCTTACGCCCCGTTCGAATCGAAAGGTCCGGATGGCAACCTGGTCGGCTTCGATATCGATCTCGGCAATGAAATTTGCGCGCGTCTGCATGCAAAGTGCGTATGGGTGGAAAACGATTTCGACGGCATGATCCCGGCATTGAAGGCGAAGAAGTTCGACGGCGTGCTGTCGTCGATGTCCATGACGCCGCAACGGGCCGAACAGATTGCGTTCTCGAGCAAGCTGTTCAACACGCCGACGCGCCTGATCGCCAAGAAGGGCAGCGGCATCCTGCCGACACCTGAAGGCCTGAAGGGCAAGACGGTGGGTGTGGAACAAGGCACGATCCAGGAAACCTACGCCAAGACCTACTGGGCGCCGAAGGGTGTAACGGTTACGCCGTACCAGAACCAGGACGGCGTGTACGCCGACTTGCAAGCTGGACGCCTGGACGCAGCGCTGCAAGATGCAGTGCAGGCTGACGTTGGCTTCCTCAAGACGCCACGCGGTGCGGGTTACGAGTTCGTGGGCAAGGATCTGGTCGATCCGACGATCCTCGGCAACGGCGCGGGTATTGGCCTGCGCAAGGAAGACACCGACCTGAAGGCACAGATCGACAAGGCAATTGCCTCGATCATCAAGGACGGCACGTACAAGAAGCTTGAGAAGAAGTACTTCGACTTCGACGTGTACGGCAGCTAAGCAGTCCCCTGGCCTGAGCCCGGAACACGTTCCGGACCTGGCTTGATCGCCTGAGAAAACGGGCTCCGCGACAAACGCGGAGCCCGTTTTGTTATGGGCGTCTTTTTTCACCCGGTGGGGTAATACCACCGTTTTCAGCTAAGATCGAAGGTCCGGGGCAGGCGGCACCGCGAGTAACTGACCAGGGAACTTGCCAGGTATTGGCCGATGCGACCGGCCCGCAATACCCGCCGGCCGTTGCGGGCGCTCCGCCCCGCTCTCCTGAACACGCCGACACTTATCCCACGCGCGACGCGTTTCCGAGCGCCGTGCACCGAAAATCATGCAAACCAAAACGCACACCCTGATTTCGCCGTCGATCGGCACCATCCGCACTATCCTGAGTTTTCACTACGGCCCGGGCGGCGGCGAAAAGATCTATATCCAGTCCTCGCTGCATGCCGACGAACTTCCCGGCATGCTGGTCGCGTGGCGGCTGCGGCGGCATCTGGCCGAGTTCGAAGCGGCGGGCAAGCTGCGCGGTGAAGTCGTGATCGTGCCGGTATGCAACCCGATCGGGCTGAACCAGAACATGCATGGCACGCTGCTCGGGCGTTTCGAGCTGAACAGCGGCCACAACTTCAACCGCAATTTCCACGACCTCGCTGCGCTGGTCGCACCGCGCATGGAAGGCCGGCTGTCCGGCAATATTGATGCGAACAAGCTTGCTGTGCGCCAGGCCATGCGCGAGGCGCTGGACGAGCAAAAACCGCAAACCGAGCTCGAATCGCAACGCCTCGCACTGCAAAAACTCTCCTACGACGCCGATGTCGTGCTCGACCTGCATTGCGACCTCGACGCGGCGCTGCACCTCTACACCAACCCGGAGATCTGGGACGAAGTGGAACCCCTTGCGCGATACCTGGATTCGAAGGCTTCGCTGCTGGCGCTGAATTCGGTGGGCAACCCGTTCGACGAGATTCACAGCTTCTGCTGGTCGGACCTGAGGGCCAAGTTTGGCGATCGTTTCCCGGTGCCGAACGGCGGTATTTCGGTGACGGTGGAGTTGCGCAGCCAGCACGACGTATCGTATGAATTCGCCGATACCGACGCGCAGGGCATCATCAACTACCTGATCCATCGTGGCGTGATCGATGCCACCGCGCCCGCCATGCCGGCACTTTCCTATCCGGCGACGCCGCTTGCCGGCGCCGAGCCTATTGTTGCGCCTGTGAGCGGCGTGCTGGTGTTTCGCGCGAAAGTCGGGGCGCTGGTCAAGGCCGGCGACGCCATTGCCGACGTGGTCGACCCGCTGACGGATACGGTTACGCCTTTGAATTGCACGACCACCGGTGTGCTGTATGCGCGGCAGATTGCGCGGTTCGCCACCGCGGGGATGGAAGTGGCCAGGGTCGCGAGTGCGACTGCGTTCAGGACAGGGTCGCTATTGTCGGCGTAGGGTCAGAAGCAAGCGCCAGAAAGCAAAAACCAAAAAGCAAAAGGGCTACCAACCTCGGTAGCCCCAAAAAAAATCCACAACCCCTTTAAACCTTAAAAAACAGCAGCGGGTCCTGCGGCCACCCCATCGAATGATGGTCCTCGGGGCCACCGGTCCGCTACCGCCTAAGCAGCCTGTGCAATCAGGCTTTCTTTGCGCGCCTGTAACATCGCCGCGTTTTCGAGCGCCGTCGGTTCCGGCACTTCGTTAGTCGATACCACACTCAACTCCACCAGCGCGGTCTCAAGGCTCGCCTGACGGGCGGCCGCCGCTTTCTTGGTCTTCCCCGCGCGTGACGGCGGCTGGCAGGCCCCGCACACCACGTTTTCTTGCAAATCATGTTTGTGCGCAATGAACTTTCCAGTGCAGCGGCAGCATTTCGTGAGCTGCAGCATGCCTGCATCGAAAAAGCGCACAAGGGTCCAGGCCCGTGTCAAATCCAGTACCGCCTCGACATCGCTATTCCTGCAATGTTCGAGATACAGCCGATACCCCTTCGTCAGGGCATCGAGGTGCGAGCAACCCGCTTCTTTCTTCAGGAACACATACGTGTTGTAGAAGAGCGAAGCATGGATGTTCGCGAGCCACGTCATGTACCAGTCAGCCGAGAAAGGCAGCATGCCCTTCGGCGGCGATACACCCTTCACCTCGCGATACAACCGGATCATCCGGTCACGCGACAGTGTCAGTTCACTTTCGAGCACCTGCATCCGCGCCCCGAGTTCGATCAATGCGATCGCGCGGAAAACTTCCTGTGCATCTTCGGTGAGGCTCTTCTTAAGCATGGCGCGCTCTCGTGCTTAGAGGAACTGTTCCGCTGGCTGGCCGGCCAGCAAGATGGCTGCGTGCGTCGGCGCGATATCCGCATGCTTCGCGGGCGACGTGAGTGCAGCCAGCATGGTGTGATCGTTGAAGCGGAAAAAACACAGCAACTGGTCCGAAGCCGCCAGTTTGACAACCTGCGCGAGCGTCAGCCCGGACAGAAGGTCGGCGAGTTCCTTAGACAAACCCAGTCGAAACATCCCGATAGCACGATCCTCTCGCAGCATGCGCTGCGCGAGCATGATGTACGACAAGTTGATTTCTCGAATCGAGTCCAGCGTTTCGCGACCGTTCATGATTTTCCTGCGTTCGATATAAACCCCGAGCACCCTACCGGCATTTTTTGCCAGCTATCTTTTTGCCTAGCCAAACGTTTGTCCTGTCCGGCTACGTTTAAACTTTGTTTCAGTGAGTTACATCTTGTAACAACACTGTGAAACGGATTGTAAGTACCACGCAGCGGGAAATCAAGAACATCTCAATAATAAATTTCCATAAAACAACAGAGAGAAACGGTAACTTTTTCCCGAAGTTGTAACAAGAAAGTGTGACCGATTTTTGGCGGCGATTTTGAAGCGGGTTGACATGGGTCAATCGACAGAAGGTTTGCTTGACGATTGATTCCTTAGGGAAAAAACGGATAGGGGCAATAGTCGGTTGACGCGCCCGATGAATTAATCGGATTGCGATGAATCGCGAAGTTGTAACAGCCGCTCAGTCAGCTTTCAGGATTGTCGCGAAGGAAAACCCTTGGATAAAAACTGTCAGTCCGCTTTCACTTTCGAGGTCGTTATTTTGACCGCCAGGACAGGCAAATAACAGCCGGTCGGCATATGTTGCACCCAGTTGTAACAGCGCCATAAAGACTATTGAAATTTACTAATCAATAGAGAATTACTCTTTAATGCCGCCGCCCCCGGTAAGCACCGATGCGAAAGAACGGCGACCGGGATTCATGCCGTTACCGTTGCGGTACGCCCGCGCGCCATTCGCTCCAGTGCGTTGCAATCTCCTGCACCAGCGGGTTACCTGCCCGGTACAAATTGTCGATAGCCGGCACGAAGCCGCCCTGAGCGGCGTAATCGAGAAGATTATCGGAGGCTGATTGTCCGTCGTGTGGCCGGTCGAAATCCGAGCCCGCGCGCACTGCGGCCACCCGGGTCAAATCCACGCGATGCGCACTCGCCGCACGCGACAACGCTTCGTATGTCGCGTTGTCTTCCTGCTGCGTCGTGCAATACACGCCCTTCCCGTCAGTCACGAGCCTGGTCCATTCACGCGCACGCTCGCCGATATATTTCCCCGACCACCACGTATCGCTCGCCAGCGTGTCGCACTGGATCACCTTCGGCGGCTGGTTCGCCGGCGCATAGCTGAACTTGGCGCGCGCCGCCTGCGCTTCGGGGCTGTCGGAAAGCGTTACGTTCTTCGACAACGCATAAGCTGCATCGGCCAGATCCGGATTCAGCCGGAACACCTCGGTCTTGTAATCGAGCGGCGGTTTATCGTTTGGCCCTTTCGTATTGATGCCGAGATAACCGCCCGGCCAGCTATCCGGTTTTTCGCGGGCATCGAGCTCCCACTGGATGCCGAAATCAACGAGATATCTGGCCCACGCGGCAGAGCCGACCGTGCCTTGCATCGGGTCGATACCCGCAATCCCCGCGATCACGAAATAGGTGCGGCGCAGATCGAATTTATCGGAGAACGTGAGCGCCATCAGCGAAGCGGCCGCGTTCGCATGACCCATGCCGGTGGTCATCACGCAGACCTCCTGCCGGTTGCAGTTCACCACGGGATAATCCGGCGAGAGTCCGTCCACGCGAATGGCCTTCCAGGGGCCGAGCTTGTCGAGCCAGACCTTGCCCTCGGGACCGAACATGGAAATGATCATGACCTTGACCGGCTGACCTTTGTTATCGCCCTTGGCGCTGCGAACGCTATCGGCAGCCTGCGCAAACGTTGGCGTACAAGCACTGAACAAGAACGCTGCCGTTGCGGCTGTCGTGCTCAATGCAGTGATGCCCGAGGGAATGAATGAGGGGCTGAATGAGGAGCGACGAAGCAGGTCAAGCGAGGAACGGATGATCGATTTCATCTGGGCGGCACCGTAAGTGGAAGGAAAACGCGAGGTGCAACGCACGGCGAGGTGCATAGCCTGGACGCACACCCGTCCAGTCGAACCCACCCGCCGGACACTCGCGCGCTGAGCGCATTATAGAAGGGCGAAGGATGCCGTTGTAAGCCACATAAAATGTTCCGGTAACGGCCATCGAGCACTACTCTTGCTATCTCGCTTCCTGCTGTTAAGTGAAGTCCACTTGCTCTGCAAGGCACCCATGTCCGACACCGCCGCTTCACGAATGATCGATGCGTTTCACGCCAGCCGTATCGAGGACCGCCAGCACGTCCAGATGTGCCTCGAGGCTACCGGCGACTCCGCCGTTGCGCTCGAGGCCTTGTGGTCCGAGGGGGAACATCATCGGGGGCATGCACGTGCGGCCCTGGAGCGACTGGTTGCGCTGGCGGACCGGCACGGTGTCATGCTTTCGCTCGTGCCACGGCCGCTCACGCAAAAAGGACAAGACGCTGCCGCGCCTTCTGTTGATCAGGCCGCGCCGGATAGCGCGGCACTCGAAGCGTTTTACGGCCGGCTGGGGTTCGAACGCTCAGGGGGCAAGTTCGAAGGCTCGCCGGTGATGGTGCGCTCGCCGCGTTGACCGGCATCGGCATTAGCAGCGTTGGCATTGGTATGCGCGTCGCCTGAAGAGTCGCTCTGCTGATCCCGCTCCACGACTGCAGCCAACTCACCCGCATCGCCGCCCTTCACGATCACGAAATTGCGCTGCGGATTCGCTATCTCGATGCCGCGCTCCGTGAACCGGTCCACAATACGTCGATTGAACTCGCGCTGCACACCCCAGCGCGCGGTATCACGGCACTGGATCTGACCGGCGAGCGTGACGCTCGAGCCATCTACCGCGTCCACGCCCCACAGGCTGAAGTCGGAGAGGATACCGTCCTTGAACGCATCGTCTTCACGCAGCGACGCCCCGATCTCCTTGAGCGTATCCGCAGCCAGGTTCACGTCCTCTCCGAGCGCGATGCTCACGCGCACCGCGGCATTGCCAATGCCGCGATTCGTGTTGTTCACCGTCGATACCGAACTGAACGGCACGGTAAAGAGCGACCCGTCACTGCCCCGCAAACGCACCGTGCGGATCGACAGATATTCGACCGTTCCCGACACCCCCGCGAGCGTGACCGAGTCACCCACTTGCATGGCGTTCTCCATCAACAGGAAGATGCCGGTGATCAAATCCTGCACGAGCTTTTGCGACCCGAAACCCAGCGCCACGCCGAAGATGCTTGCGCTCGCGAGCAGCGGCGCGGTGTTCACCCCGATCTCGCTTAATCCCGTCAACACGACGACCATCGCGATCACGATAAAAAGCGCGGTGCGCATCATTGGCAGCAAGGTTCGAAGGCGCGCGGCGCGCACGCGGTCGCCGCTCGCGGTCCACGTTTCCAGCCGTTGCTCGACCATCACGTTCGCGCCTTCCCACACGATCACGGCAAACGCGGCGGCGACCGCGATGGTGATGAGCGCGGACGCAAGCCGATGGCCTACTCCGCCCGACGAGAATAGCGACGGGACGTGAAGCCCCCAGACCTGCAGCAGCGTCAGCAGCGTAATGACGACGATCACCGCCTGCACCGCACGCCGCATCAGCGGGTAATAGCGGTAGGCGTGCCGATGCGCGATCGACTTGTCCGACATGTCTTCCCCGCTGCCCTCCTTATGAAAGATTCGGCCAAGCGCACCGAACGCGACAATCGCGACCACGCGCGCCGCGACCAGCACGAGGACCGAGATGCCGAACAGATGAAACAGCGTCCTATACCCGTTGCGGACATCGAGCGCCCAGACGAACCACAGCGCCAGCACAAAAAACACCGCAAGCCCGGCCCAGACGTCAGCAACCCAATTAGCCAGCAGTACGAATGAACGGCGCCCCTGGACGCTCTCGCGAATCCACGCTGCGACCGGCACGCGGCATTTGAGGATCACGATAGCGAGCAGGACATGCACGACCAGCGCGACCGCCTTCAGGATCGAGTCATGGGCGGCGTCGGTCATGCCGAGCGGCACCGCGGCTTCCGCGAGGGCCGAACCCGCTCCCGCCACACACACTATGCGCACCAGCCAGTCGTGCGCGAAGCGGGCGGCATCGTCGTCTATCTGGATCAGGCGCAGGCCCGGGGCGTTAGGCGCGAGGAACAAACCGCTCGCGATCACAATGCCGCGGCACAGCAGGTACACGTCGATCAGCGCACCGACAGTACGGCCCTGCGGCGTGCTGTCGTCGATGAACATGGACATCAGCACCGCGGCCACGGCCACGAACACGATCAGCGGCACCACCGTGAGCAAACCACGAAGGATGGCGCTTGGCAGCCGCTGCAACAGGGTCCAGTGACGCGCGGCATGACGCACACCACGGGCGGTATCGGTCTTGCGTTCAGCGACCTGGATAGCCGCCTCGTTGCCCGAGCGCTCGGCCACGGCTTCGGCGTGCACTGCCGCCCGCTCCTTCTGCGCGAGTTCGGGCTGGGTTGCATCGGCATCCACGACCCCGCGAGCCGCGATCCTCGCACGCAACCGGCGCAGCCATCGGGAGCTCAGGTATTCCAGCAACAGTGCGGGTAACAACGAGATCGAGATCGACCAGATCACCTGCCCGATCAGCGCGCGGCCGCTGGCGGTCAGCATGCGCTGGCGCCACCATTGGAAGACCGAGCCGTAGTCGAGCAGCGCCACGACGGAACGGCGCAAGCCGCTGCTGATCCCCACGAGCCAATAACCCGCTTCATGTGAAATCTGCGATGCGAGGCCGTTGCTCGTGAGGGACTTCGCCAGCACGCTGGCCGCGCCCGATGCACCGCTTGCAGCCGACGCGCTCGCAGCAGGCGCCGAGCTGCCTGAGGCAGCCTGCGCGGGCGTGGCGAGCACACCCGCGGCGGCGACCGCCCGCAGCGTGTCCTCCATCTGGCCACGGCGCACAGGATCGTTGAGGACGGCCAGCGCGGCACGTGCCTGTTCGGGGGTCAGCGCGACGGTGGATGAATCAGCGGCAGGTGAGGCTGCGCTGGCGGCGGCATTCGCGGCAGATGCGAACGTGCTGCTCAGGACGCTCAGGACAAAAAGAAAGATGACGAGAACAATTTTGCGCATGGGCGAAGATGAGGAACTCGGTTAGGGAAACCGCCACGGATGCGCCGGACCTGCAGCGCGATTGAACCTGCGGTGTTCACTCTCAAGCTGGGACAAGCGGGACAAGCTGGGCAAGCGGGTAAAGCTGGAATGGTTCGTGCGACAAACATCAGATCAAAGCTACCGGACAACGGCATGAGCGTCCACCTTACGCGAACCATACGAATCATCGGCACTCTTGGCAAAATCGGCGCTGCCGTGTCCCGCGCCGCCGTGCTGTTCTCGGCGGCCGGACTGCTGGCAGCACTTCTTGCGCCCGGGCGGGTATCCGCTACCGAACGCGGAACTCTCGAGCGGGCCGCAAAGCCTACGCCGCCATCGGTTGCGGGTGTGACAAAGCAGGTCGAGAGCGTCGAGCCGCCAGACGAAGGCACCACACAACTTCCCGCCAGCGGCGACACCCAGCTTCCTGCTACGCCCGATACACCACGTCCGCATTACGGCCGGCCGCCGGCCCATTTACCGTGATGCCGGATTCTCCGCGTGCACCGGTTTCAGTTTAATGGAACGTTGCGGCTGTCATCACCGCTCAAACACTCGCCTCGGCCACCCGGGGAATATCCGGCTCGAAGAAGACCCAGCGCGCTTCGGGAAATGCGCGTTGCAGGTCCGCTTCGATCACGTTGATTGCATCGACCATCGCGCGGCCGCTGTCGTAGTGCACCATCTCCGCTTGCACGGCCACCACGATCTGCTTGCCCCACTGCAGCGTAATCAGGTTGATCACGCGGACAATTTCCGGGCGCGCGCGCAAGTGCGCATCGATAGCCCGGCGTACCTCCGGACTCGCCGATTCCCCGACGATCATGGATTTCACCTCATGGGCGACCAGGTACGCAATCACCATGAGCAGCACGCCGACGCCGATCGACCCTGCTGCGTCGTAGACGGGATTGCCGGTGATCATGGTCATCAGCACGGCGCAGAACGCAATGGCAAGACCTGCCAGCGCAGCGACATCTTCACCCGCGACCACGATCAGTTCGGACTCGCGCGTCTCGCGGAACCATCGCCAGAGGGACTTGTTCCCCGACGTCTTGCGGATCTCGCGCAATGCGCCGGCCAGGGAAAACGCCTCGAGCACGACCGATATCCCCAGCACGACGAGCGCGACAATCGGGTTGCTGACCACTTCATGCCGGGCGATCCGGTGCACGCCCTCATACACCGAAAACGCGCCGCCGACGAAGAACAGCAGCAGCGCGACAAGCATGGAATAGAAGTAGATCTCGCGGCCTGAGCCGAGCGGGTGCAACACGTCGGCGGGGGCCTGTGAGCGCTTGAGGCCGAACAGCAGCAGGAGTTGATTGCCGCAGTCGGCGCTCGAGTGGATGGCTTCGGCAAACATGGAGCCGGAGCCGGTGAACGCGGCCGCCCCGAACTTGCAGACGGCGATGCCGAAATTGGCTGCGAGCGCGTAGAAAATGGCTTTCGGCGATTCTTCTTTCATCGTGCTCCTGGCGGAAAGGGGTCAGGCGCTCTCGTTAAACCTCTCAGGAAACCAACCACCACTGCACTAAACAACTTCCACGCGGCCCGCTCCATCGATCATTTCTCCGATCACGGCCGCCTGGTCGAAACCATCTGCGCGGAAGATGGCGAGGACTTCGTCAACGGCTTCGGGCGCGCACGATACCAGCAAGCCACCCGACGTCTGCGGGTCGGTCAGCAGGCTTCGTGCCACATCGTGCAATGACGACGCCAGCGTGACGTCGTGGCCGTATGCCGTCCAGTTGCGGCCCGATGCCCCCGTGACCACGCCCGCTTTCGCGAACGCCTCCACGCCGGGCAGCCATGGCAAGTCGGCGTACCGCAGGCGTGCCGTGAGACCGGCGCCGCGGCTCAGTTCCAGCGTGTGGCCCAGCAGGCCGAAGCCGGTCACGTCGGTGAGCGCGTGCACGAGGTCCAGCGCGGCGAGGTCCACGCCCGGGCGGTTCAGCTTGGTCGTGGCCGCGATCATTGCGGCGTAGCCGGCGGCATCGAGTTGATCCTTTTTCAGCGCAGCCGACAACACGCCCACGCCGAGCGGTTTGCCGAGGATCAGCACGTCGCCCGGACGAGCCGAGGCGTTACGCTTCACGCGCTTCGGATGCACGATGCCGATTGCCGCAAGGCCGTAGATAGGCTCGACGGAATCGATCGAATGACCGCCCGCGACAGGAATGCCCGCCTCGGCGCAAATCGACTCGCCGCCCTTCAGCACGGCCGCGATCACCTCGTGCGGCAGCACGTTGATCGGCATGCCGACGAGCGCGAGCGCGAGGATCGGTTTGCCGCCCATGGCGTAGACATCGGATAGCGCGTTGGTCGCGGCAATACGGCCGAAGTCGAACGGGTCGTCGACGATCGGCATGAAGAAGTCGGTGGTGGCGACAATCGCCTGCTCGTCATTCAAACGATAAACCGCCGCATCGTCGGCGGTGTCGTTGCCGACCAGCAAGTCGGGGAAAAACGGCAACGGCACGCTGCGTTTCAACAGGTCGGCAAGGACGCCCGGCGCGATCTTGCAGCCGCAGCCACCGCCGTGGGACAAGCTGGTCAGACGGGGCGACGAGGTTGCATTCAGCTTGATGTCAGTCATTCGCGGTTATCCGGCAAAGTTGCGTGTGACCGATATTATCGTGGTTGTCGCGTCCGGACGTGGCGACCGCGATCCAGCTTGCGATCCCGCCTGCCGTCCCGATGCGCGCCGCGATCCGCCCGCATCAACGTCGAGAGGCGTCATGCGAGCGCTCACGCGGTACACTTCGAGTCACGGTCCGATGCCGTCTTTCAACATTACCCATCACCCGCCCCGCGCCCTTTACCCGCATGAAATCTTTACCGCTTGTTCTCGGCCTGATGCTCTGCGCTTCGACATATCAATTTAGTCAGCTCAGTCACGCCCAGGAAATGCCTGATCCCTCCAAAGAAGACTACGCCTACCTGACCCGCATGCATGTCCCGGAGCCGGTGATCCGCTGCGTGGCAGCATTCGACCAGTGGGTGGCAATGACGCCCAAGTACGACACGTTCATCGTGCCCGACCGGCGCGTATTGAGCGCAAAGATCGATAGCGACACCACGGTCTTCAGCGCAGGCAATCCCGTTCCTGTCGACGAAGTGATCGCCATGCGCGCCGTCGCCAAAGTCCGCGGCCGCTCGCAGTGGACCCGCGTAGACAGCCGTTGCGGTGTGCGCGATGGCCGTGTGGTCGGTGTTTCGCTCACCCCAAATGTAAGGCCGAAGATCGTTCAGTAACAGCGCCTGAGCACCAGGCCTTCACAGTCATTCCCGAATATTTCCAGACACACTTTTCCTTACAAACGCAAACGGCTTGTCATTTATCTAATCGCTAAATTGATTTCACGGATTTCACTTGGAGAAACCGATGAAACGATTAGCGATTCTCGCCACGCTCGCGGTACTGCTCGGCAGCACCCTGGGTGGTTGCATCGTCGTGCCGGACGGTGGTGGATATCACCATCACGACTACTACGGTTCCGGTTACGGCCGCTACTAGGCCACTACGGCCCCTGCCGGCTTAGCTGGATAAAGTGGGAAACCGAATAACAAGCGCAAAGGAAACCAACATGTTGACAGTCAAAAAAGGCTTGGCCGCTGCATCGCTCGCGGTGGCCGCAGCAATGAGTCTCGGCTTCACCAACACCGCATCCGCCGACGACCATTTTCAGCCCGGCTACGTTCACGTCGACAGCCGCGGCTGGCACGGCGACCGGTATTACGACGGGCATCGCTACTGGGAACGGCGCGAGTGGGAACGCCATCACGCACCGCGTCATGACGGCCCCCCGCATCGGGACTATTGATCGGCCTTGAAGCAACTTGAAGCATCAAGAAACGAGAAAGCCAGGGACGTCCCTGGCTTTCTCGTTTCCGGCAGCTTCCACGCAACGCTAAAACAACGTTAAGGCAGCACGTTGAACCCTTGCTCACGCGCTGGCAGTTTCACGCCATCTGCGGGTATCGCGTAACGGCGGCGCACCGAACAGGCGGCTGTACTCGCGGCTGAATTGCGATGCGCTCTCATAACCCACGCGGTGCGCCGCCGTGGCTGCATCGGTCATGTCGATCAGCATCAGACGGCGCGCTTCCTGGAGGCGCAATTGTTTCTGGTATTGCAGCGGGCTCATCGCCGTGACCGCCTTGAAATGATGGTGCAGCGACGAGACGCTCATATGCACGTCGCGAGCGATCGACTCCACGCGCAACGGCTGATCGAAATGCTGGCGCAGCATCATGATCGCCTTGGCAATGCGCTGCGTCTGGCTGTCCTGCAGCGCGATCTGGCGCAAGCGCGCACCGGGACCGTTCATCAGCAGCCGGTACAGGATCTCGCGCTTGACCAGGGGCGCGAGAATCGGAATGTCCTCGGGCGTATCGAGCAGGCGCAGCAAGCGCAACACGGCATCCAGCAGCGACGTGCCGAGCCGGTTGACATACAGGCCGCGCGAGGCGTCCGTGGGGGTGGACGGCGGCAGGCTTTCGTCGCGAATCAACTTGGTGATTTCCTCGACATCGAGGTCAAGCCGCATGCCGAGATACGGCCTGTCCTCGGTAGCGCCGGTCACCTGCCCCATCACCGGCAGATCCACCGATGAAACCAGATAATGCATGGGGTCGTACACATACAGTTCGTCGCCTACCATGATCCGCTTCGACCCTTGCGCGATCACGCCAAGCGCCGGTGTCTGGATGCCGTGGCTCGGGCCGCCGCAGTGCAAGATCCGGTGCAGGAACAAACCGTGCACCGCCGTTTCGCACGTGCCGGCGGTGTCCGCCGTGAAACGGTCGAGTAACGCGACAAGATCGAGCCGGGCGTGATCGAGGCCCGGATCAAGCGGCGCAGGTGTGCCGTTGATAGCGTGGTTCGAAGGGTCGATGGCGGAATCCGCCGTCTCATTCAGGGCCATGATTCGCAGATAGTGAGTTTGCGCGGCTGCTGCCCGGGAACGGCCACAGTCTTGCAAGGATGGAGAAGGGTCGCCGTCAGTCAGGTGCCAATCGCGATCAAGCGCGCACTGCCGGCTAATGGCATCCAGCTTACTCGCGCCTGCCTGTTTTCGCCCAGAGCTTCACGCGGCCTTTGCAGAATCGGGCAAGGATCTGACAGGATCAGGCTAGCCGGGCGCGGTGGCTCAGGCAGATACTGCTTCATCGCGGCGTTGCTGAAACACCGAACGGGCGTTCGGTCGTTCCGCCGCGAAGCGGCCGCCGCGGCACGTTTTCCGTCAACGGGCCGGCCGCTAGTTCAAGGATGAATTCTAAGGGACCCAGCATGCGTAACAGAAAATTCGGCAATACCGGCTTGTTCGTTTCGGAATTGTGCCTCGGTACCATGACGTTCGGCGAAGGCGGCATCTGGACCAATATTGGCGGCCTGCAACAGGCGGACGCGGACAAACTCGTCGGCCGTGCGCTGGACGCCGGCATCAACTTCATCGATACCGCCGACGTCTACGCCGACGGCACCTCGGAGATCATGACCGGCCAGGCGCTCAAGAACCTGAAGGTGCCTCGCGAAAACGTGGTGATCGCCAGCAAGATCCATGGCGAAACCGGCACGAAAGGCATCAACTCACGCGGCGCGTCGCGGTATCACATTATCGACGGCGTGAAGGCGAGCCTGAAGCGCCTGCAACTCGATCACATCGATTTGTATCAGCTACATGGTTTCGATACAGCCACGCCAATCGAAGAAGCGCTGCGCGCGCTCGACAACCTCGTGCAGCACGGCCATGTCCGCTACATCGGCGTGTCGAACTGGGCGGCGTGGCAGATCGCCAAGGCGCTTGGCATTTCGGAGCGGCTCGGGCTCGCTCGTTTCGAGTCGCTGCAAGCGTATTACACGATTGCCGGGCGCGATCTCGAACGTGAAATCGTACCCATGCTCAAGAGTGAAAACCTCGGCCTGATGGTCTGGAGTCCGCTTGCGGGCGGTCTGCTGAGCGGCAAATACAAGCGCGACGGCAGTTCGACGGAGCAGGGCCGCCGCACGAATTTCTCGTTTCCGCCGGTGAACATGGAGCGCGCGTTTGATTGCATCGACGCCATGACGCAGATGGCCGAAGCCAAGGGCGTGACCGTGGCGCAGATCGCGCTGGCGTGGCTGCTGCACCAGAAGGTGGTGACGAGCGTGATTATCGGGGCGAAGCGGATCGGGCAACTCGACGACAACATTGCAGCGACGCAAGTGAAGCTGAACGACGACGAACTCGCCGCACTCGATGAAGTCAGCCAGCTCGCCAGTGAATACCCGGGCTGGATGTTCGCGCGTCAGGGGGAATACCGCTTGAATCAGCTGCGGGAATCGAGCGGCGGTTAAAGCCGGTAGTGCGATAGTCGCAGTAGTCCCGGTAATCAGCTAAACAACGGGTTCGAACGGCAAGGTCATGAGTACCGACTCATGATACTTGCCGTCTATTTTCAGCGAACGCGGCTCACGCGCGTACTCGACGAACCCGACCGAGCGATACAGGCGTTGCGCCGCCTCGTTATGCGGCGCAACCGTCAGTTGCACCTCTTCCACCACCGTGCGCGCGTGGCTCAGAACGGTTTGCACGAGCGCCAGCGCCATTCCCGTGCCGCGAGCGGCCGGGCGCACGTACATGCCCATCAGCACGCCCTTGTGCCGCTGTTTCGCGCCTTGCGGCACCATCAGACCGGCGACGCCGGCCAGTTCGCTTTCGTTGTTTAAAAAACCGCCGAATACCGCAGCATTCACGATCCGTTGCTCGAACCATGCGAGCGGCTGCTCTGCCTCGTCTTCCCACGCCGAGCCGAAACCATCGGGGTGCCGGGCGAGACCCTCGAGCCTGACATCGCGATATGCACTGGCGTCGGCGGCAGTAAGACGGCGGATGGTGAATGGCATGGATGGGGACCTTGAGCAGTGATCTGCCGCGTGAAAGCGCCAGTTTCGCACGCACGGCATAGTCGCTCCAAATCGCTCCAAGCCGGATTGCCCAAGCCTTCCGCCTGGATGATCGGCCCGCCGCCCGGCACAAAAACCGGCAAACGATCCAGAACCTTTATCGGCATTTCGAATACAGCCTATCCGCGGTATCGCGTTGCGCGATACCGGGTCCGTGCGCAAGACTGTGTCCACAAAATCAACACGCATTCCGGAGACATTCATGCGTACACAAGTCGGCATCATTGGTGCAGGTCCCGCAGGCCTCCTGCTCTCCCATCTTCTCCATCTTCGCGGTATTGAATCGGTCGTGCTCGAGGCACGCAGCCGCGGCGAGATCGAATCCACCATCCGTGCAGGCGTTCTCGAACAAGGCACGATGGACCTGCTGAACGAAGCCGGACTCGGCGCGCGCATGCTCGCGGAAGGAGCGGTGCACCACGGTTTCGAACTCGCGTTCGAAGGGGAACGCCGGCGCATTGCACTGACTGTACTCACCGGCCACTCAATCACCGTCTACGCGCAGCACGAAGTCATCAAGGACCTGGTCGCCGCACGCGTGGCGGCCGACGGTGCGTTGAAATTCGGCGTGACCGACGTGTCGCTGCACGACTTCGACGACGCCCCCGGCACCACCCGGCCGCGCATCCGCTACAGGCACGAAGGGTTCGAGCATGACCTGGAGTGCGACTTCATTATTGGCTGCGACGGCTCGCAAGGCGTCGCGCGTGGCTCGATGCCCCAGGCGCTGAGGCATGACTATCAGCGCATTTATCCGTTTGGCTGGTTCGGCATCCTGGTCAACGCGCCGCCTTCCGCGCATGAACTGATTTACGCTCGCCACGATCGTGGTTTTGCGCTCATCAGCACCCGCTCGCCGAACGTGCAGCGCATGTACTTCCAGTGCGATCCGAAAGATTCGGTCGATGCCTGGTCCGACGACCGCATCTGGTCCGAACTCCACGCACGTGTGGACACGCTGGACGGCTGGCAGATTACCGAAGGGCAAATCTTCCAGAAGAACATTGTCGGCATGCGCAGCTTCGTCTCCACGCCGATGCAATCCGGCAAGCTGTTCCTCGCCGGCGACGCCGCGCACATTGTCCCGCCCACCGGCGCAAAAGGCATGAACCTCGCGGTGTCCGACGTCCGTATTCTGACCGCTGCCCTGCAAGCGTTCTACGAAGAAGGCGCGAGCGACAAACTGGACCGCTACACCGAGACGGCCCTGAAGCGCGTCTGGCGCGCGGAGCACTTCTCGTGGTGGATGACCCGGATGCTGCACAAGCTTGACGACACCTCGCCGTTCGAGCAACGCCTGCAAGTGGCCGAGCTCGAGCACGTGACCACGTCGCGCGCGGCCGCCACGGCGCTGGCCGAAAACTACGTCGGCAGCGTCGCGGTTTAAACGTTCAGGCAGCTAAGCGGCTAAACGGTGGCGGCGAGGTTCGGGTAAGGTCAAAGCACCGCCACCACCCGCATATCGCCTTCGATAGACGGCACAACCTGCCCGCCCACGCGCCGGAAGGTAATTGACACGGTCTTGTCGCCGACCCGCAGTTCACCGATCTCCAGCCAGTCGATACCATCCGGCAACTGCGGCCGGTCGATACGCACTTCCTGACGCTCGGCGTCGATCGTGACACCGAGACAGGCCTCGAGGATCATGAACGGCGATCCGGCGGCCCAGGCTTGCGGCAAACACGCGACCGGGTAGCCGATCGGCCGCTCGCCGCGTTGCCGGGTGAACCCGCAGAACAGCTCGGGCAGGCGCATGTCGAACGTGACGGCCGCTTCGAACAGTGCCTGCAACAAGCGCACTGCGCCGCCGCGGTCACCGTAGCGTGCGAGTCCGCGAGCGCACATGGCGCTGTCGTGCGGCCATACGGAGCCGTTGTGGTACGACATCGGATTGAAACGCGGCTGGCCTGCTGCCAGCGTGCGAACGCCCCAGCCGGTGTTGAACAAGGTTGATTCAAGCTGGCGCGCGACCGCTTCGCCGCGGCTGCGCTCAACCAGGTCGAAGGCCAGCAAATGTCCGGCATTCGACGCCAAGACCTTGCACAGATCGCCCTTTCCGTCGAGCGCGATACCGTAGAAGTCCGACTCGGGCATCCAGAACATCGTCTCCACGCGTTCGCGGATGTTTTGCGCGCGCCGCTCGAAGTCCGTCGCCTGCTCCGGTGCGTTGCGCTGCCTCGCGAAGTGGGCCATGGTGGCAAACGCGGTGGAGGCATAGGCCTGGACTTCGACCAGCGAGATCGGTCCGACCGGGAAACTGCCGTCGGCGTGAAACACGGAGTCGCCGCTATCTTTCCAGCCCTGGTTCGCAAGCCCCGCTTCCGTGGCGCGCTGGTAGCTCAACAAGCCAAATTCGTTCTTGTCGCAATGACGCGCGATCCACTGTGCGGCCAGTTGCAGCGCGGGCCACAATTCGTCAATGAGCGCCTTGTCGCCGGTGCGTTCGGCGAATGCGCCGGCCAGCGCGACGAACAGCGGCGTGCTGTCGACTCCGCCGTAGTACATCGCAAACGGCACTTCGCCCGTCGCAGCCATTTCGCTATTGCGGGTCTCGTGCATGATCTTGCCCACTTCGGCATCGCGGAACGCCGAGTCTTCACGTGCCTGGTGTGCCGCGAGAAACCGCAGCACGCCGCGGGCAAGCGACGGATCGAGCCACAACATCTGCATCGAAGTAATGATGGCGTCGCGGCCGAAAGCCGTGGAAAACCACGGAATGCCCGCGTACGGATACGGTCCCGTTTCAAGATCGGTAGTCAGCAATCCGAGATCGGCGAGCGAACGATCGATCCATTCGCTGAACAACGGGTTGCTCGAGCGCACGCGTGCCACGGAGCGCCGCCGTTCGCGCATGCGCCGGTGGGCATCGACAAGCGCCTCGCGAATGGCCGGACGCCCCGATTCCGGCGCGCATTCGGCGCCTTCCTCAGCGATCTTCTTGCTCTCCGCGCTGGCGTCGCTCAATGCGTGCGTAACGGCCGTGATCGACAAGTAGATCGACATGGCCGTTTCCGACTGGATCCGCAGCACGTAGTCCGCGCGGTTGACCGAGAGCGAATGTGGCGCGGGCGAAAACTGGATGCGCGCGGTACGCTCGACCTCATCCAGCCCTGTGTAGCGCAACACGACTTCGCCATCTTCGATGCACGGCTCGCGCATGGCCCCGCGTTTCGGACGGGTGGAACCGCGCACTTCGAACATGTCGTGGAAGTCGGCGGCGAAGTTGATGGAAAGCGGCACGGTGGCCGGTTCCGTACCGTAGTTGGTGAGGACGATCGCTTCGTGCAGCACGTGCCGCGACAACACCCGGCGGCGCTCGACGTGGATCACGCCCTCCGGTGTGGTCGCCCCGCCGATGGGGGGCAGCGGCCGGTTGGTCAGGTGCGCGGTAAACACGGCGTTGTCGCTGGACACGCTACCGGACAAGAGCGACGGCGAGCGGCCGCCGAAGGTCAGGCGCAACTGCGACAACACGCGCGTGTCGTTGACGAAAAGACCGTCGTCATTGCCGCGGATGTCGCCGTTCGCGTCGTTGACGACGAAGGTGTTGCCGGCCTTGAGCACGAACTGGCGCTCGTTCGCGTAGTTCGTATGTTCGGTTGCGATAAATGCCCCGTCCGCTACTGCATCGGGCGTCGACGGAGGAACCTCGCGAACGCCGGCCGCGGTGCGGATGGGATCGGGCATGTCGTCATGAGCGGGACCGTGGGCAGCTTCGCGAGCGATATCACGGGCCTGTCGGTCATTCTGCGCCTGCTCTGCTTGCTGTTGTTCCTTCGTTTCCATTACACCTTCCTGAAAGAGTTGCCTGGACACCTGGCCGATTGTACGGCCGAAGCCCGTGAATCAATTTTGCGTGGCGGGCGGCAAGCGCGCCGCGGACCCGCTATCATCGACCGTTTTTCGACCGACGCTCATCCAACCGGTTCTCCCAGCCGAATGCCTTTTCCGCACATCGACTTACTTTATTCCGCATCCGGCCTGGCCGTGGGTTTCCTCGTGGGCCTGACCGGCGTGGGCGGCGGCTCCCTGATGACGCCGCTGCTCGTGCTGCTGTTCGGTATCCACCCGGCTACCGCGGTCGGCACGGACCTGCTCTACGCGGCCGCGACCAAGGCGACCGGCACGCTGGTCCACGGTATCAAGGGTTCCGTGGACTGGCGCATCACCGGCCGGCTCGCGGCGGGGAGCATCCCGGCGGCGGCCATTACCCTGATCCTGCTCAACCGGTACGGTTTGAACACGCCTGCCGCCGCCCGGGTGATCCAGCTCGTGCTGGGCTACGCGCTGCTGGTTACCGCTGTCTCGCTCGTGTTCCGCCCGCAACTCGCACGCCTTGCCTACAAGACCGGGATGGCCCGCGAAGCCAGCGGAAAACCAGGGGCGGCGAGCCGTGAAACCCGCACCTTGGCCTGGACCGTGCTCACCGGCGCGATCCTGGGCGTGCTGGTGTCCATCACCTCGGTCGGCGCAGGCGCCATTGGCGTGACCGTGCTGTTGCTGCTCTACCCGCGTTTGCCGACCGCACGCATAGTCGGGTCGGATATTGCCCATGCCGTTCCGCTGACGCTCATTGCAGGAACCGGCCACTGGCTGCTCGGTTCCGTCAATTGGGACCTGCTGCTGTCCCTGCTCGTGGGTTCGCTGCCAGGGATCGTGCTGGGCAGCATGCTTGCCTCCCGGGCGCCGGAGGTACTGCTGCGTAACGTGCTGGCGGCCACGCTGGTGATTGTCGGTGTGAAACTGGTACTCAGTTGATTCCCGGGCAGTTCGAACGATAGTAGTCGCCCAGCGTGACGCTTTCCAGTCGACCAAACGGCATATGACGTCCGGGTCGACCCATTTTCCGAGCACATAGACCGTTCGGTCAGCTATCGGGAACCACACGTTTGCGGGCAAGATTCAGGTAGACAAGAGCGGATGAAGCACCGCACAGGCGCTCTCTGCGATATGCAACCGGGTAGCGTCTCGTGCTCGTGCATCGCCTTGATTAGCAGGCTCAGTTCAAGGGTTCGGTCCAAGGGTTTGATTCAAAATAGTCCGCTGCAAAATTGCGTCACTTTGTTGGGTCACACTATTTAGCAACATCAAGAAGCACATTGATGAACCGCCAGACATTCAGGAGCTGCGATGAGCCACACTGACGATCCCCGCGACGAAGAACCCGTGTCCGACCTGCCCCAAGATCCCGTGCGCCGCCGCCTGCTTGCGGCCGGCGTCGGTCTGGCCGGCCTGACCGGACTGTCGCTAAGCGGCTGCAATCTCTTCGACTCGCGCCCCGCCACGCCCAAGACGGCCGCCGACCTGGCGCTTGATCGAACGCTGCAGGCGCGCGTCCGCCATATTGTCGTGATCTACGCGGAAAATCGCAGTTTCAGCAACCTCTGGGGCAACTATCCCGGCGTGCAATATCCGCTGGAAGCCGTGCCCGCATCCCGCTATGTGCAGCTGGACCGGGACGGGCGCACGCCCATGGCTGTCCTGCCGAAAATCTGGGGCGGCCTCGTGCCGCAAGCGCAGGAAGTGGACGGCAAGCGCTACATGATTTCGGAAAAACAGATCGACGGCGTGCCGAACGGACCGTTCCATCTGGTCGACGCACAGGGGCAACCGCTGCCCAACGGCGTCATCACGCGCGACCTCGTGCACCGTTTCTATCAGAACCAGATGCAGATCAACGCGGGCCGCAACAACCAGTTCGCCGCCTGGGGCGACTCCGGCGGTCTGGTCATGGGGCATTACCGCAATTCGGCTGAATCGCTGAAGCTTTGGAACATCGCCCGGCAAAACGTGCTGTGCGACAACTTCTTCATGGCCGCATTTGGCGGGTCCTGGCTCAATCACATCTTCCTGATCTCGGCACAGACCCCGTTCTATCCGGACGCGCATAACGGCCCGGCGAAAAAACTCCTGTCGGTCCTGGACGGAGACGATCCGCTGGGCACTCGCCTGAAACTCGCGGCTGATTCGCCGGCATCGGCACTGGACGGCCCCCCGTCCTTCGTCAACGACGGCGCGCTCACCGCCGACGGTTACGCCGTCAACACCATGGCGCCGCCTTATCAGCCGAGCAACGTTCGCCCGGCGCAAGGCGGCGATCCAGCGCTGGCGGACCCGTCGAATTATCGCGTGATGCCACCGCAAACTTACGCCACCATCGGCGACCGGTTATCGGATAAAGGCGTGGACTGGGCGTGGTATGGCGGCGGCTGGGACTATGCGCTCACGCACAGCGACACCGGCATGGTTCCCGATTTTCAGTATCACCATCAGCCGTTCAACTATTTCCGCAGCTTTGCGCCCGGCACGCAGGCTCGCACCCAACACCTGCGCGACGCGGGTCTGGGTGACGATTCGTCGACCAACAAGCTGATTGCGGACATTGACGCAGGGCGGCTGCCCGCGGTGACGTTCTACAAACCGCAGGGGAATCTGAACATGCATGCGGGTTACGCCGATGTCGAATCGGGCGACCGGCATCTCGCCAACGTAGTCGAGCGAATCCAGCGTGGACCGCAATGGGAAAGCACGGTTGTCATCATCACGCACGACGAGAACGGCGGCTGGTGGGATCACGTGCCACCGCCGAAAGGGGATCGATGGGGACCAGGGTCGCGCGTTCCAGCCCTGGTGATTGCGCCGTTCGCGAAGAAGGGGCTCGTCGACCATACGGTCTACGACACCAACTCGATCCTGCGCTTCATCACGCGCGTCCACGACCTGGTGCCGCTTGACGGCGTGGTCGCGCGGGACCGGGCATTCGCGGCAAACGGCCAGCCGCCGCTAGGGGACATGACGGCCACGCTCGATCTCGCCTGAGCCGCAAACCGCAAACGGCGACTCGCAACGCGTAAACACGCAAACGCCCGCGGCGGCGGGCGAACCTGGACGGCGCACCACGAGGTCACGACGGCGCACAGGACCTATGAAGCACGCGAGCCGTCCATCCGGTCTGCGCGGGCGTCGGCGGCATCGGATGCTTCCCGCCGCCATTGGCGCCGCGAGCGCAGCATCTTGCGCACCGCGAGCCGCGCCATCTTGAGATAGCCAAACGGCCGGGGATCGGCGAGCATGCTCAGCGCCCGCGCGTAGTCGAGCGTCAGGCCCGGGGTCCAGGCCATGGTGGCGGCGCGCTTGCGGATCTGCGCGGCGACCCACAGCTCCGGCGTGACGATCAGGCGCAGGAACGCACGCCAACCGGTATCGCGGCCGTGAAAGGTACCCACCGTGCCTTCCAGTGACGCTTCCAGCGCCTTGGAGACAGTGCTGGAACAATTCCGGTAGGTCAGGTTATAGGTCTGATCCTGCCGATATTTCTCCCAGAAAGCCTTCAGCCGATCCGGCCGGTAATTGCGAATACGCACACGGGTGGTGGACTCGCACCATGCCTTCGATTCCGTCGCGTAATCCGGTTGGAATGTGCCCGGCACGTTGTTCTCACGGCTCGCGCGCAAGATGCGTCCGAACTCGTCCGGCGAGCGATCGATTTCCACGCCCGGGTACAGGCTGATGTAAATACCCTCGGGTGACTCAAGCGCCGCGTGGCCCGTCGAGATGACGCCGTTGGCATCGACGGCGGCAATGTAGCGGTCCACGATCAGACGCCGATTGGCCTGCGCCCGTGCGGACCCGACGGGCGTCCATACATGCACGGTAAGCGCTTTTTCATCGGCGGCGGGGGGACCGTCCCATTCGAACGGGCTGTCGGCCTCGGTCTCCGCCCCAACCGCGGCAGCCTTTGCCGTAGCAGACTTTTCAGCGAGCATCGGATCGGGGATTACGTCGTCGGAAAGCGCCAGCGCTTTCTCGTTTTCAGGGGGCAGGCTTTCCATGCGGCGTACGCGAAATGCGATCCACAGCATGTTCAACCCGCCGAACGCGAGCCCGAGCCCGATCGCGTACGGCGCCGTGCCGACGTAATGCGTGGGATACGGTTCGAAGAAAAAGATGGCAAGCAGGATCTCGACAATCGCGAGCGCCAGCACAATCCTCCACCGGCTATAACGAACCACGATAGCCGACACGGTCTGCAGCAAGCCGTCGGCGAGAAAAAACGTGCCGAAGATCATCGACAGCACGAAGTTGCCGTGATGATTGCCTGCCATGATCAGCAGCGCGGCGAGGGTGAATGCGCCGCCTTTCACGTAACGCAGCGTGCGCTGGCCGCCCACGCCAATACTCGCAATAGCGAGAGTCGCGAGCCCTTCAATGAGCAGCAGCCAGGCGAACAGACGGATGGGGAAATACAGGACGCCGTCGAGGGCATCGATAAACACCGACACCCCGATCACCAGCCAGATGCCGCCCGCCACGGCGAGCATGCGCCAGCGGCGGCGCAGATAGTCCACGCCCAGCAGAAGCAGCACGAGTTGGATCATGACGTTACCTGTAAGGATGCGGCCTCGCCATGATAAAAGCGCTGCCGCGTTACGCCAACGGGAATCGAACGGCTGTGCGTTCGCCCCTATACGCCCGGGCCAGCCGCTCAGGCAAGCAACAACTCAAGCCGGCTCCACCCATGCCCGCACTGCGATTTCCAGCAGGTAACCGTAATGCAGCGCACCCACGGGAACGACTGCCCGCGCAGGTTTCCAGTCGCCGAAATGACGCGCGTAGATCTCGTTGAAGGTTTTCCAGTGATCCACGCCGACCAGGTAAACCGTCACTTCGATCACGTCCTTCAACCCCGCGCCGGCGGCTGCCAGCACCGTGCTGACATTGTCCAGTGCCTGCTGCGCCTGTTGTTCGAACGGCAAGTCGCCGGTATGCGTGCCGTCGGGACGCATCGGCAACTGGCCCGACACGCAGACGAGATTACCCGCGCGGGATGCATGGCTGTAGTGGCCGGCGGGTACCGGAAGACCTGGCGCGTTGATGAGCTCAATGGGCATATAAATTCACGAAGGGAAAAAGAAAAGGGAAACCGGCAGCATACGTCGCGCGCTTTAAAGCACCAACCGTCCGGCGAGGAAATCGAGGAAGGCTTTCGCCCGTCGCGCCATGGACGCGCTCTGGTAGAACACCGCGCTGATCGGCTGGCGAACGTCGAGTAGAACGGGATCCATCACGGTTTGCAGCCGTCCACTGGCTACATCCGCGCTGGTCATGTACGCAGCGAGACAGACGATCCCGCCATCGGCCAGCGCAAGTTGCCGCATGGTCTCGCCGCTCGATGCCGCGATGTCCGGCACGATCCGCAAGCGCGCGCCGCCGCCCCGGTTAGCCGTGTCGTCATCGATCAATGGCCAGTCGTTCAGGCTCTCGGGCGCTGTGAAACCGATCAGCCGATGCCGCCGTAATTCAGCCACCGTGCGCGGTTCCCCGCGTTCCGCGAGATATGAAGGGCTCGCCAGGATACGCAGCCGGCTGCTGCCGAGCGCGCGCGCGTGCAGCGTGGAATCCTGCAGCGCGCCAATCCGGATCGCTATATCCACGCGCTGCTCCATCAAGTCGACAATTCGCTCATTGCTGCTCAATTCCAGCACGATTTCCGGATACGCCGCGGCGAACGCCTGCACGTGCGGCACGATGCTATGCAGCATGAAAGGCGACGCGGCATCCACCCGCAAACGCCCCGCCGGCCGTTCGCGTTGCCGGGCGATCGACTCCTCGGCGTCTTCGATCGCAGCGAGGATGGCGCGGGCACGCACAAGGAAAAGTTCGCCTTCGTCGGTGAGTTGCAGGCGCCGCGTGGTCCGCCGAACCAGCGTGGCGTCCAGCTTCTGCTCCAGCCGCGTCAATGCCCGGCTCACGCCGGAAACGGTTTGCTGCAATGCCTCGGCAGCCGCTGTGATCGAACCGCTGTCGATCACGGTCACGAACGCCAGCAGTTCTTCAGTGGTCGTCTTCATCTATCCATTGTTGATTCTAAATCAAGATTGATTTGAGACTAACACTGTCTTTGCGAAAGTCGAACACGGGGATACTGCATGCATCGACTCAATGGGACCGGAGAATGGACATGAAGATTTTTGTGACTGGCGCAGGCGGTTTTATCGGCGGCTCGATTGCGGCGCACCTGGCCCGCAACGGCCATCAGGTCAGCGGCCTCATCCGCCGCCCGGAACAGGCGGACGAACTCAAGGCATTGGGCATTGAACCCGTGATCGGCAGCCTGGACGACCGTGCGTTGCTGATCGCCCAAGCCAAGGCAGCCGATGGCGTTATCAACGCCGCCAGCAGCGACCATCGCGGTGCGGTCGAGGCGTTGATCGAAGGGCTCGCAGGCTCGAACAAACCGCTGCTGCACACGAGCGGCTCGAGCATTGTCGGCGATGCATCCGGCGGCGAAGGGTCGGACGCGATCTATTACGAAGACAAACTGCCCGAACCGACCGCCGACAAAGCCGCGCGCGTGGCCATAGACAATCTCGTGCTCGACGCAGCCAAACGGGGCGTGCGTGCATCCGTGCTGTGCAATACGCTGATCTACGGCCACGGCGCCATGGCGAACGCGAAAAGCGTCCAGTTGCCGCGTTTGCTGGCGCAGGCGCAAAAGAGCGGCGTCGTGCGGCATGTGGGACCGGGACGCAATATCTGGTCGAACGTGCATATTGACGATGTCGCCGACCTGTACGCGCGTGCGCTTGAAAAATCGCCGGCCGGCACGTTCTATTTCGTCGAAAGCGGCGAAGCGGCCTTCCGCGATATGACGACGGCAATGGCCAAGGTACTCGGTCTCGGCGCGCCGCAAGACTGGCCGCTCGAGGAAGCCAAGAAGGAATGGGGCTACGAAATGGCGTCGTACGGGCTGGGATCGAATAGCCGGGTGCGTGGCAAACACGCGCGGGAACTGCTGGGCTGGGAACCGAAGCGGACGTCGGTGACCGACTGGATCAGCAACGAGATGGTGCAGACAAGCTAACCGGCAGTTGCACGCCGCGCGGGCGAGGCTGGATAGGGTCCCTCGCCCGCGCGGCTGCTCCAGGGCAACCCGTGCAAAACCAGCCTTATTTCAACGCTCGCACGAACTCCTCGATCGCGCCCGCCGGCATGCCCGACTGCACGGCGGCGGCACGGATTTGCTGCCACGTGGTGGGATCGATGGGAATGCCGTTCGCGTTGAGATCGGCCCGCCGCGCCTGTTCCGGCTCGCCCGGCACCATGATCCTATCCGTACCGGCCGCGAGTGGCGACGCCTTCACCCATTCAACAAATGCATCGGCTTCGGCCTGCGCGTTGGGGGCATCGAAGGCATTCGGATCGACAATCACCGACGTCATGCAATTGATGATCGCGTTCGTCTTGTCCAGCGTGTCCGCATGGGTCGTGAAACCGCCCGATAGCGCACCGCCGAAAATCTCGCACATGGCGGCGAGGCCATAGCCTTTGTGCGCCCCCATTGCCGTGAGCGAACCGAACGGTGCTTCGTGCATGACCTTCGGTTCGATGGTGGGCACGCCCGCGTGGTCGATCAGGTAACCCGGCGCGACCTTTACGCCCTTGTTGTAGGCCACGCGCGTCTTGCCATAGGCGATCCCCGCGGTCGCAAAGTCGAGCACAAGCGGCGTGTTGCCTTCGCGCGGAAACGCGGCGCAGAACGGGTTCGTGCCGAAGCGCCGGTCAATACCGCCAAACGGCGCGACCAGCGGGTCGCCCGCCACATTGACGAAGTGAAACGAGACCAGACCCGCCGCCGCGCACTGCTCGGCCCAATGCCCGATGCGCCCAATATGATGCGCATTGCGCAAACCGACCGCACACACGCCGAGCTTTTTTGCCCGCTCGATCCCATGTTCCATGGCCTCATGCGCCACGACCTGGCCGAAACCCTTGCGACCGTCGATAGTCAGCACCGCACCGACATCGCGGACAATGTCAGCGTGGGTATTGAGCTTCAATTCGTTGTCCGCAAGTGACGCCATATAGCGCGGAATCATGCCGACGCCGTGCGAATCGTGTCCCGACAGATTCGCCATCACCAGATGATCAGCCACCAGTTCAGCTTCACGCGGCGTACTGCCGGCGTGGGTCCATATTGCGCTGACATAGGCGTGCAAGGTATCCGGGGCAATGCGCGATTCGCGCGTGGTTTCAGTGCTCATGAGACTGCGTCTCCTGGTATTTGAAAGGACTTCACTTCAGGCTCAACCAAACTCAACCAAATTCAACCCGGTTCAACTGCCCGCCGGTTCATCGCCGTGGCGTACAAATAAAACGGCGCGCAAAGCTGCGCGCCGTATGAAAGTCAGGGTCGCTCACCCGCCATCAAGGTGTCGCCGCGATCACCTCGGCGACCGTCGCCGTGAGTTTCTTCGCGAAAGGCACATGCAGGAATTCATTCGGGCCGTGCGCGTTCGACCTCGGTCCCAGCACGCCGCACACCATGAACTGCGAACGCGGAAAGCCTTCCTGCAATGTGTTCATCAACGGAATGGTACCGCCCTGGCCAAGGAACGCGACATCCGCGCCGAAATGCCGGCGCGAGGCGTCATTCAGGGCGTCACCCAGCCACGGCGACAGTTCGGGTGCGCTCCAGCCGGTCGCTTCGCCGCGCTCGGGCTTGAACGTGACCTTCGCGTTATAAGGCGGATCGGCTTCGAGCATGGCCTTGAGTTCTGCAAGTGCCTTCGTGGCTTCAACCAGCGGCGGCAGGCGCAACGACAACTTGAACGCGGTGCGCGGGCGCAGCACATTGCCCGCATTGATCAGGGACGGCAGCCCCTCCGCCCCGGTCACTGCCAGCGACGGCCGCCATGTGGAATCGAGCAACGCTTCACGCGGGTCCGTGGTGACGGGCAACACCGTGCCGCCATTTTGCCCGCAGGTCCACGGAAGTTTCTTCCATACATCGTCGCCAAGAATGCGTGCCGTTGCTTCCGCTTCGCTCAGCCGGCGCGACGGAATGTCGCAGTGAAAACCCTTCGGCAGCAGGTTGCCGGTGCTCGAATCTTCGAGCCGTTCCAGCAGCCTGCGCATGATGCGAAACGTGGACGGTGCAATGCCGCCGTTCGTGCCCGAGTGAATGCCTTCGTCGAGCACCTGCACTTCCAGGTCGCCCGCAACCAGACCGCGCAGCGATGTTGTCAGCCAGACTTGATCGTAGTTACCCGCACCGGAATCAAGGCAGATCACGAGGCTCACGTTGCCGAGCCGTTCACGCAGTGCATCAATGTACGGCAGCAAGTCATAGCTGCCCGATTCCTCACATGTTTCGATAATGCCGACACAGCGCGGCCGTTCGACACCCTGGGCATCCAGCGCGGCGATCGCACTGATTGACGAATAGGTGGCGTAACCGTCGTCCGCGCCGCCGCGGCCGTAGAGCTTGCCGTCTTCGTATTTGGGCGACCACGGCCCGAGATCGCGACGCCAGCCGTCGAACTCAGGCTGTTTGTCGAGATGGCCATACAGAACAATGGTGTCGCTGCTGTTCGAACGCGTAGCGGGTGCTTCGAAAAAGATCACGGGCGTGCGATTGGGCAAGCGGATGATTTCCACTTTCAGGCCGCGCACGGGTTGCCGCTCGGCCCATTGCGCAGCGTCCGTAATGACGCGTTCGATATATCCGTTGCGTGCCCAGTCGAGGTCGAACATCGGGCTCTTTGCGGGCACCGCGATGTAGTCCGTGAGCGCGGGGAGAATCTCGTCGTCCCACTTCCGGTCGATGAATTCGCGCAGTGCCTCACGGTCGATGCGCTGTATTTCCTGAGTAATATCGTCTGAAATCATGACGGACGTCCCGGCCGTTTAAATGTCAATGATAGCCGTGTTTGGCGGCAGTTCGAACGCAGAGTTTCTCATGCGCGGCGTCTTACGCGCGCGGCTTTCGCCTTTGGCAGCGAGCGTGACGGACGTTTCGCAAGCTTGAAAAATGGCACACGCGTGCCGGAAGAACGCGGCGCTCGAACGGCGGAAAAAGCGCTATGGGCGACGTCCCGGTATGCTGATGGCCCGTCCAGTCAGGAGCCTCATCATGTCCGTTTCAATGTATCGCGCGACCGTTCCGGTTTTGATCCGTAGCCTCGACGTGCTCGCTTCCCTGCTCGATAAAGCCGCCGCCCACGCCGAAGAAAAGGGCTTGAGCGACGCGGACGTAACGAGCGCCCGGCTAGCCGAGGACATGCTGCCGTTCTCGGCTCAAATCCAGCGCGCAAGCGACACGTCGAAAGCAACGGCGGAACGGCTGTCGGGCGTCGCCGCACCCCGTTTCGACGATACCGAAACAACGTTCGCTGAACTGCGGGAGCGCATCGCGAAAACGACGGCGTATCTGAAAGGGATTGATGCGGGGACGTTCGAAGGGGCTGATACGCGTGTCGTGACCATCAAGCAAAAGGACTTGGAGCTGAAATTCAGCGGCGCGGAGTATTTGTTCCAGTTCGGGTTACCGAACTTCCATTTCCATATTGTCACGGCTTACGACATCCTCCGGCATCTCGGCGTGCCGGTAGGAAAGCGCGATTTCATCGGGCCGCTCGAGCCCGGCGTAACGGCCTGATCCCTGGTTAGCGCTGAAAGCCGACCGCCGCCCGGTTCAGGTCCGCGCGGCGACCTGCTTCTGCCAGCTGGCCAGGATGTGTCGCGCGAGCAGCGTGTAATCGCCGCCGAAGTGGTGATCCCCGGTGGTCTTCACCACTTCTATTCCGGTCTGCGTCAGTGTGGGACACAACGTATCTGTCTCGGCCGCGCCGTAGATGCACTGCACAATCGAGGGCGGCAGTTTCGCCAGTTCCGGCTGCACTTTCAGCGCGTCCCTGCTGGCTGGCATGCCGAGCCAGCCCGTGACGCGAATCTGGAAATCGGCGTCGGGCGCAAAGCCCATCAACGACACAAGCGACACCTTCGCGCGCACCGAATCCGGCAACCGGTTATAGGCGAACGGCATGACGTCGGCGCCGAATGAATAGCCGATCAAAGCAACATGCTCCGAGTGCCAGCGAGCGCTGTAAGCCTGGATCACGCGAGCGAGGTCGTGGCTCGTCTGCTCGGGTGTCTTCGCGCTCCAGAAATACCGCAACGCGTCAATGCCGACCACCGACACTCCATCCTGCTGCAACGACTCCGCAATGGTTTTGTCGAGATCGCGCCAGCCGCCGTCGCCGGAAATCACGATGGCGAGCAGGTTCGTCGGACGCGCGGCGGGCAGTTCTATCAGCGGTAAATCCGATACGTCTTCATCGCGGATCTGCTCTGCCTTCAGATGCGGCGCGGCGAGGGCAAGCAGCGCATCGGCTTGCGAAGCACTGGCGGGCTGCGTGGTTTTATCGAAGAAACCGGGCAGGCCCTTCGCGTGCGTGATGGTCGGATCGGGCGGGCACAGGTTGAAACGCGCATCCAGCCGGGGATCGGGATTCAGCGCGAGCGCACCCGCCACCGTGTTGTCCGGCGCCTGCGCAAGGATCTTCATGGCCAGCACGCCGCCCTGCCCCGTGCCCGTCAGGATGGGTGCGAAATAACGGCTGGATTGCACTTCGCGTTCAAGCTGATGGCTCACCGATTCGGCATCGCCAACCAGGTTGTGGCAAGTCTCCTTCAGCGACGGCAATTTCGCCGCGTAGCGCGCCGTGTCCACGCCGACCACCATCGCGCCGTTTTTGGCCAACGCGTCGGCGGTCTGGGTGTCGGCCGGGGTCCAGCTTTTATCGGAGAACAGCACGACGAAGCCGCGCATGGGACCGGCGGGTTTCGTGAACGTCACGTCGCCATAACGGCCGCCGGGCAAGGTGGCCGCATGGGCCATTGAAATCGACAACACAGACAGCAGGGAAACAACCGCGAACTTCCTGAAAAATGTCATGAACGCCAGCCTCCCGCCAGCAACGAGAGATCTGCGAGCGTGAAAAACACGCCCACCGAGCCGGATGCCGCCAGATAACGCGGTTCCCAACGCGGCTGGAACTTGCTCTTGAAACCGCGCAAGCCCCGGAAATTGTAGAAACGCCCGCCGAACCGCCAGACCAGACCGGCCAGCCGATGCCACGGCGAAGCAAGCGGCGTCGGCTGCATGCCGGACAAAGGCGCAATGCCCAGGCTCAAGGTCCGGAACCCCGCCTGCTTCAAATGCAGCGCGAGCTTCGTGAACAGATATTCCATCGCGTACGGCGACGCGTCGGGCTGATGCCGCATCACGCCGACCGTGGCCTCGGTGTTCAGGTCGGTCGTCATGAAAGTGACGAACGCCACCGGCTTGCCCTGCTGGCGCACCAGCAACACGGACTGCGCGGCGAGGTAATCGTCGGTGAAGGCCGCAACCGAAAAGCTCTTTTCGCGCGCCTCGCGGCTTCCCAGCCACGCATCGGAAATCTCGCGCAGGACCGGCATGCACCCGGGAACGCGCGGGGAATCGATGACTTCCACGTCGAAACCGTCGCGTTCGCCGCGCTTCAGCGCGTATCGCAAGTGAGCGCGATGCGACCCCTTCAGGTCAAAATCCTCCAGCACCACATGCGCTTCCTCGCCGAGTTTCATCAGCGTGAGACCGGCGTCGAGGTAAAGCGGCAGCGCGTCGGCGCGAACCTGGTAGAACGCGGCGCGACCGCCGTGCGCATGCGCCATTTCCACGAACCGGCGGATCAGTTCCGCCCATTCGCGGCGCGGGCCGACAGGGTCGTGCAGCGCCGCCCAGGTGCGTCCGTGTTTCGCGTACATCAGGAACGCTTCGCGCGAGGTCGAGAACACGAAACTCTTGTCGCCCATCATCGCCAGACCGGCGTCGCTGCGCTCCTGCGCGCGGAAAATGCGTGCGGCATCGAGCAAGTCCTGCGGCGCGGGCTTCTCGAACCGGCCGGCTGCCGGACGCAACAACTGCCACACGGCGAACAACGCGGCGGACAGAGCCGCCGCGAGCGTCGCGCGCAGCGCGCGCGGCGCGCGGTCGTCGAAGGCGAATTGCCACCAGAGGTCGCGGCTGTAGCTGACATCGCGAAAAGCGAACAACAGGATCCACACCGCCAGCCCGATCACAATACCCACCGAGACCAGCCAGCTCGCCGTGAACCCCTCAGCCAGCAGCGAAGAACGCCGGTTGAAGCGGTCACGGGTCGCGAGCAGCATGGCGATCAGCACCGCGAGCACACCTGTTTCGACAAACGCCAGTCCCTTCGCCATCGACAGCGCCAGGTTGGCTACCGCGAGCGTGATGGCCAGCCACCAGGCAGCATCGAGACGGCGCAGCAAACCGCGCGCAACGAAAAGCAGAACCACGCCCAGCACGCTTCCCAGCAGTTGCGAGCTTTCGAGCACCCACAGCGGCAACACGGCTTGCAGTATGGCGATGCGTTTGCCGAAAGCGGGTGTTGCACCGGAAATCACCAGCATGCCGCCGACCACAAAGGTCACCACGCTCAGGAACACGGGCGCGAGCTGCGACACATTCGATGGATTCAGGAACGCGAAGCGTCCCTTGAGCGCGCGGCCTTCGAACGCCGCCAGGACGAACGTGGACGCGATCAGCGGCAGGCCGAAATAGATCGCGCGATACGCAAGCAGCGCAGCCAGCATTTCGGGCGTATTCACGCTGCCGCCGAGCGCAAATACCATCGCCGCCTCGAACACGCCGACACCGCCGGGCGTATGGCCGATCATGCCGAGCAGCATGGCCGCGGAAAACACCGTGAGGAATTCGCCGAAGCCCACCTGGGCGTGCGGCAGTACGGCCCACAGCGCAAGTGCGGCGGCGAACACGTCGAGTGAGGCGAGCAGGAGTTGCGCAACCAGGTCGCGGCGTGCCGGAATGGTGACGGCAAGCCAGTTCCAGCGCGCCCGCAGCGTTCTGGGCGCAGCGCGGCACAGTACGATCATGACGGCGAATCCGGCCAGGACCGCGCTACCGCTTACTCGCAGCAAATCCGGCGATGCATGGAGCATGGCGGCCAGGGTATCGGCGGCGCTCACCATGCCGACCGCGGTCATCAACGCCAACGCGAGCGCCAGCGTCACGCTCGTGAACACGGTCAGGTGGCCGACCTGCGTGGGCGTGACGCCCGCGACGCCATACACGCGGCAGCGCACCGCGCCGCCGGTCAGCGCGCCGAAACCGGTCGCGTTGCCGAGCGCGGAGGCGACTGTCGCCCCGACCCACAGCACGGAACGGGGCACTTTGGTGTCGAGGTATCGCAGGCCCACGGCGTCGCGGCCAACCAGCGCCACGTAGCTCAGCACGGTGGCGGCGAGCGCGCCGGCCCACGCCTCGAAGCGCAGCGCGCGCAATTGGTGAACGACCGTTTTATAGTTGACGGCGTGCGACAGATGCTGGAATACCACCAGCAGCAGCGCACACACGACCAGTGCGAGCAGTGGCGTGGTGAAACGCTGCAGCCGCCACGCTTTCAACAAGCGGAGCAGCGACTCCAGCGAAGGAACTGAACTGACACTATTTCTGCGAGACATGCGGATTACCGGACTTGCTCCAACGCCTTCTGGCCTTGCGGCTTTTTAGCGTTCTTGTTGGTTCTTGGTTCTGGCGGCCAAAAGCCGGACCGTTGCGCATCTATCCGGCGCTCATTCAGATTTCAAAAACCTGAATAGAACGTTACGGTTAGCAACGGTTGTATAACGGCGTAGGTTGACGGGACTTAAGAAAAGTCTCGGAGACTATGCCGTTCGGGCGAGTCCAGCAGCGGTTTTGTGCCTGTTCGGCCGTTTTCTTCACACCTGACCGGGTGAGCGGTTAGCATCTTGGCTCCGATGCACGCCTCCCGGGCGCCGCATTTATCATCGATAAAAGGTTCTACCGTATGAAAACGCCACGCCTCGCCGCCGCTGTGACCCTCTCCGTCGCCGTCTTCGCCTTGAGCGCCTGTGTGACCCAATACGATTCGCTGATCAAGACGGTGCCGGTCGGCTCGGGAACGTCGCAACTCAAGACGCTGCCGTTCGCGACCTGCGTGAAGGCAAAATGGGCCACGCGGCCACTGAAGATCGCCGAATACTCACCGAACGCGGACGGCAGCGTGATCACCGTGCACGGCGCGAATGGACAGACCATGTTGCTGATTGACGCGGAACCGTCGGCGAACGGCACGGGATATACGATTTACGGCGATATCGTGAGCGCGGCAGCCTACGTGGCCGACGCCCACAAATGCGACTGAGCCACGCGCGGGAAAATCAGCTCGCACCGCCCTTGAGATCGGTGTACGCCCGGTGCGTACCCACGATGCGCCCGATCAGATAACCATCCGACGCACACGCATTCACCCGCTGGTCACCGTTCCACACGATCTTGTACTGCTCGTCCTGCAAACGGATGGCTGAGGGATCGAACTGGGGTTGCGGCGCACCGGCGGTCTTGCCGCCTTCGCGCGCCTGTTCCATCACGAGGCGATTCCACGTGTAGGCATAACCGTATTGCACGCCGTCGGCGAAGGCGTCGAGATCGCATACCTGCTTGGGCGGCCTGATGGCGACTTCGGTGCGGTAGCCGTTGGGGCCGCCGACCTCAATGCGTTGTTCGCCAGGAACGCCGGAAGAATCGACCTGTGCAGAACGTTTCGGGGTGGATTGCGTTTTGGCTGCGGCCACCGGCGTGGTGCTTGCGCCTGCCGGCGCGTTCGCGCCGGTGTCGGTCGGCAGGGGCGCGCAAGCGCTGAGAACAAGAATCGATGCGGCGAGGGAAACGCCTAGAACCTTCAGATGGGTGGTGAAAATCACGCTTTTGCTGTCCGTCTCAAAATAAACCGAGCACTACCTTAACATTTTGAGACGAAGGTGGAGAGTGTGTCGCGTTTTGGAGGGGTGACCGGATGGCGGCGACGCCGGGGAAAATAAGGGCCGTTCCAGCGCCAGGATCCGGGACGGCTCGGCCTCTCCGAACAGAAAAGGCCGCTCGCGCGATGCAAAGCGGCCTCTTGAACCAGCACCCGTCGTCAAGCCGCTTCGGGCGGCTTCAGCTAGCCAATGCTCAAGCCCCCTCCTCCAGCACCAGCAGGTTCTCGTGCGAGAACCCAAGCGCCACGGGTTGCCCGCGTTCCGGCAAACGCCGATTCGGATCGTTGAAGACATCGAGTGAAATCACGGACTGGTCCACGCGCGTCCTGATCCGCACCACCGCGCCGAGGAAATTGACATCCTCAACCGTCGCTGCGAGCGTATTGCGGCCGTTCGCCGGCGCTTCCAGCACGATCGCTTCCGGCCGAACCGCGAGCATCCGCTGCTTGCCGGCATCGGCGGAACCAAGCGCGTGCGAGGTCCGCAATTCCTGACCGCCAACCACGATCTTCCCACTCGCCGGATCCACCACCTGTCCCGACAGCAGGTTCAACGTTCCGACAAACGACGCCACAAAACGCGTACGCGGAAAGTTATAGATCTCCGACGGCGTGCCGATCTGCTCCACGCGCCCTTCGTTCATCACCACGATCCGATCGGAAATTGACAGTGCCTCTTCCTGATCGTGCGTCACGAAAATCGAGGTAATGCCGAGTTCGCGCTGCAAGTTGCGAATGTCCTCACGCAAGGAGACGCGAATCTTCGCATCGAGCGCGGACAGCGGTTCGTCGAGCAGCAGGACCTGCGGTTTATTGGCAAGCGCCCGCGCGAGCGCCACTCGCTGCTGCTGACCACCCGACATCTGCCACGGATACCGGTCGGCCAGGTGAGGCAGCTTGATCAGCTCGAGCATTTCCTTCACCCGCGCCTTGATCTCCGCCTGCGGACGCCCCAATACCTTCAGTCCGAAGCCGATGTTGTCCGCCACCGTCATGTTCGGAAACAGCGCGTACGACTGGAATACCATGCCGACCTTGCGCTGCCGCGTGCGCACGTGGGTGACGTCGCGCCCGCCGAGCTTGATCGTGCCGCGCGTGGGGGTTTCGAAGCCGGCGATCATTCGCAGTACCGTCGTCTTGCCGCAACCCGACGGCCCGAGGAAGGTGATGAATTCGCCGCGTTCGATCTGCATGTCGAACTGATGCAGCACGGTGTTCGTGCCGAACGTCTTGGAAAGGTTTTCGATCTCGAGAAGTGCCATGACAAGCCTGCCCTTTAAATTTTTTGTCCGGCGAGAGAGCGCGCCGAGCCGAAGACCTGAATAAGCCCCATCGAGGCCCACGTAATAGCAAACGCGATGATCGCGAGCGCCGAAGGTTCATACGCCCGGTTCGCGCCGATCAACTGAAGGTACGGCCCGAACGCCGGACGGTTGAGCAGGCTCGCCAGCGTGAATTCACCGATCACCACCGCGAACGTCAGGAACGCGCCCGACAGGATCCCGGAACGCACGTTCGGAAAGATGATCTTGAAGAGGATGGTCGGCCAGTTCGCGCCCAGGCACTCGGCCGCTTCGGTGAGCGAACGGACATCGACGGCGCGTAGGCCCGCATCGACCGAGCGGTACATGTAGGGCAGACACAACGTGACGTAACCGCAGATCAACAGGAAATCGGTCGCGCGCTCATTGCCGGTGAGCGGCAGGAACGAACTGCTGTTGTAGATATGCAGATAGCCGAACACGATCACGATGGCCGGGATCACGAGCGGCAGCAGCGTGATGAACTCGATCAGCGGACGCAGCTTCGGCAAGCGCAACTGCACCCAGTAGGCGGTCGGCACAACCAGTAGCACCCCGAGCACGATGGCGAACACGCCCATCATGATGGAGTAGCCAAACGACGCCTGGAAATGCGGATCGGTGAGGACCACGCGGTAGGCGTCGAAGCTGTATTCATCGCGACGCATCTTCAGGCTGAACTCCACGGTGGCCGCCAGCGGCAACAGGAAGTACAGCGCACCGATGAGCATGGCGATCCAAGCGCCCGCCCGAGTCTGGGCCCGGACCTTGTTGTCCGGAGTCGGAGTGACTGTGGTGACGGTGCTCATCGACGGCCCCTTTCAGCGCGCGAGCGCAACCAGATATAACCGCCGTTGGACAAGCCGGTCACAAGGACCATGCCGAGCGCGAGCGCATAACCAAGATTCTCGTTGTGCAGCACGTCGCCGCGAATCTGCGCGTACAACACAATGGGCACGATGTTGAGCGAACTGCCCGTGAGCGCATAAGCCGTTGCCACCGCGCCGAACGCGTTGGCGAACAGCAGCAGCGTGGCGCCGAGCACGCTCGGCCAGAGAACAGGCAGCGCGACGAACATCCAGTAGTGGTACGCACTTCCGCCCAGACAATCGCAAGCCTCGCGCCATTCGCGCTTCAGGCCGTCGAGCGCGGGCGTGATGATGAGCACCATCAGCGGGATCTGGAAATACAGGTAGGTCAGCGTCAGGCCGGTGAAGCTCAGGATGCTGAAGCCCGTGGAATACAGGTTGATGCCGACATACTTCTTCAGCAACACCGTGACGAGCCCGACGCGCCCAAGCGTGCAGATAAACGCGAACGCGAGCGGCACGCCCGCGAAGTTCGACGCCACGCCGGAGAATGTCATGAGGGTCGGGCGAATCCACACAGGCAGCTTGCCCTGCACCGCCGCCCAGGCCAGCAGGAGCCCGAGCACACCGCCGCCCAATGCCGATGCCGCGCTGACCTTGAAACTGATCCAGTACGCGTCGAGCACGCTGGGCTGAAGCAACTGGCGGAAATTCTCAAGCGTGAAATGGCCCTGTGGATCCTGGAACGCACCGACCATCAGCCACGCGGTGGGCAGCAGCAGGAACAAGACCGCAAACGCAAAAAACGGTAAGACGCCGAGATAATTCCACGCGGGCGACACGCGTCGCGCCGCTTTCATGCCGGGGCCGAGCGACGGGTTCGACTGCCCCTCGCGCTCCTCATGTCCGGACATGGGCGTGGCGATCTTCGATGAAGTGCTCATGATGTCGCTCTTGACTGACAGGCCGCGCTGGAGAAAAGCACAAAGCGCGAGCCGGGAGGTTAACCGGACCTGGAGTCCGGCTAACCGTGCACTACGTTACTTCGTGTGACTACTGCATGTGATTACTTCATGTGACCAAGTCAGGCAGTTACTTCACGTTGGCGCCGACCACCTGGTCCCACTGGCCCGTGATGAGCGTCTTCGAAGCGTTTTGCTCGTCGAGCGTCGGGAACACCACGTTCTTGTAGGCCGACGGCGGCGGCAGCTTGGCGAGCAGCGCTGCCGGGATCTTCTTGTTCGCTTCGAGGTCCTTGAAGCGGATCGGATGGCAGTAGCCGGTCAGCCAGCCAATCTGGCCTTCGTCCGAATACAGGTATTCCATCCACAGCTTCGCCGCGTTCGGGTGCGGAGCGTAAGCGCTGATGCCCTGCACGTAGACGCCGGCAACCACGCCCGTCTTCGGCACGACCACCGACACCTTCGGATTGCCCTTCAGCGTATCGCGATCGGCCAGCGCGTTGTAGTCCCAGCGCACGACGATCGGCGTGGTGCCTTGCGCAAGAGATGCCGCCTTGCCAATCACCGGCACGAAGTTGCCGTTCTTGTTCAGCGTGCTGAAGAAGCTCAGGCCCGCGGCGCCCGCCTTCGATGCGTCGCCCTTGCTTTGCGACAAGCCCGCAGCGTAGACGGCCTGAATCGCCTGGTTAGCCGAGCGCGGGTCGCCCGCGAGCGCCACGGCATTCTTGTAGTCGGCCTTGAGCAGGTCGGCCCAGTCCGTCGGGACCTTGTCGATCATGTCGGTGTTCACTTCAAACGACAGCACGCCGTAGTAATCACCGTACCAATAGCCGTCCTTCTCCTTGGCCGAATCCGGAATGGTCGCCCAGGTCGACACCTTGTAAGGCTGCAGCAAGCCGGCGGCCTGCGCCGTCGGTCCAAACGACAAACCGACGTCGATCACGTCCGGCGCCTGCGGTCCCGTGTTGCCCTTGTTCGCCTTGATGGCTTCGACTTCGTCGCCCGAACCTGCGTCCGGATTCAGCTCGTTCACCGTGATGCCGTACTTCGCCTTGAAGCCCTCGATCAGTGCACCATAACCGCACCAATCGTGCGGCAACGCGATCGTGGTCAACTGGCCTTCCTTCTTCGCAGCAGCGATGAGCGACGCCGGTGGCGCCGCCACGGCCTGCCCCGCGACCGCGGTCAGCGCGGCAATCGCCGCCATGATGGATGCCTTGCCGCTTGAACGGCGAAATGTCGAGGTCACTCGCAACCCGTCTTGATTCATGGTGATTCCATCCTCTGCCTGCGTGCTTACGTTTTTGGAAAGTTGCGTGCTGCCTGCGTGCTGCATAGTCCGAAACTTGTTTTTCTAATGCGCACTCACATTTGGCGCGCACGCGACTCTGGCGGCCAAATGTTTAAGAACGATGACGACAGTGAAAAAGACAGCAATCCAGGACTTGTTTCAGGCACTCCGGACGGTCCAGGGGAACTATCCGCGAGTGTGACGGAGAGACTAAGTTCAAATACCCAAATTCGCAAGTATCCAAAAAAATGCAACATCGGCAGCGCCAGTTCTTGTTAATCTTTCAGCCGGAATCCCTGATAACACCTGACGCCGGACAGCCAATTAATATTGGCGACACACGGGCGACACATAGTCCGTTCACAAGACTTGAGGCGCTGCCGGACCGGATTGGCGGCCACGCAGCGTCTACTCGTTTTCACTAGTCACCGTTCAACTTCAACGCTCAGGAATACGGCATGTGGCAGGAAGATCGTCATCAGAGAATTCGCGCGCTGCTCGCCACACTTGAACGCGTGTCGACCGAACGCATCATGGCCGAACTCGGCGTGTCGCGCGAGACGGTCCGCCGCGATCTGGTGGATCTTGAAGCACTGGGTGAATTGCGGCGCGTGCATGGCGGCGTGACGCGCCCAGCTGGCGAAGCGCCGATCGCCGAGCGCAGCCACACGCGCGTCAAGTCGAAGAACGCCATTGCACGGGCGGCCACCGCGCTGGTCAGCAGTGGCCAGACCTTGTTTATCGACGCCGGCACGACCACCGCCATCCTGGCCGAAGAACTCGCCAAGCTGGCCAACCTGACCATCATCACCAACTCAATAGACGTTGCCCAGAAGATGCGGGCAACCGGCGAAAAGACGGATGCCAGCAACGAGATCATCCTGCTTGGCGGCTCGATCAGCGACCGGGCATTTGCCACGGTAGGCGGCACGACCGTCGCCGAAATCCTCAGGTACCGCGCCGACGTGGCGCTGCTCTCGCCGGTCGCCATCGATCACCGGCATGGCGCGACCAACTTCGATCACGCCGAGACCGAAGTGGCTCGCGCCATGGTCGCGCACGCCGACCGGGTAGTGATCCTGGCCGACTACAGCAAGATCGGGCAGTGCAGCAGGATTGCGTTCTGTCCGATCAATCGCGTGGATACGCTGATCACCAACAAGAAAGGCGCCGACGGTCCCGCGCTGCTGTCATTGCGCAAGAAGCTGCCGCAAGTCATTCTCGCCTAGCGTTTCAAACGCTGTCGTTACCGTAGGTGGCGTCGAGCACGCGGCGCCGCAGCCGGGTGTCGCGCAACGCGCCGGCTGCGTCGAGCACCGGGTACGCGGTTGAGCAGAACAACGAGTTGAGGCGCTTGAGGTCGCTGATGATGTCGAGATGCAGCGCACTGGTCTCGATGCTGCGCGCGCTCTGCCCAGCCAGCCGGTCCAGGTGCGCATACGAATAACTGCGCTCGAGATCGCGGAACCGTTCCTTCTCGGCGAGCAGGCGCTCGGCGCTACGCAAGTCGCTATTGAGAAACACGCTCAAACCCAGTTGCAAGGTCAGGATCACGCGGGAATGAAGGTCCTCCAGCTCGGCCAGGCCCTCAGGCGAAAAGGCCAGCCGGTGCGTAATCTTCTTCTCCAGAATGTTGGTCGCCACCCGTTCGAGGATGTCGCCCGCATGCTCCAGATTGATGGTCAACGTAATGATGTCGGTCCAGCGGCGGCTATCCGCCTCGTCGAGCTGCTCGCGTGAGATGCGGGCAAGATAGGTCTTTACCGCCGCGTAGAGCTGATCGACGTCGTCGTCCATGCGGATTGTCGAGCGCGCCTTGGCCGGGTCGTTGGCCCGCATCAGGTCGAGCAGGTTGTCGAGCATGGTGCGAATGATGTCGCCGATCCTCAGCGTTTCGCGCGCGGCATTCGCCAGAGCAAGCGTAGGCGTGGAGAGCGCGACGGGATCAAGATACAACGGCCGCAGTTCCGGGTTGACTTCAGGCCGGTCCGGCAGCAGGCGATTACACAGGCGCGACACCGGATCGATCAACGGCATGCACGCCACGCAGCGCACCATGTTGTAGATGAGGTGGAACGTGATCACCGCCTCGCGCGGATACGGGATCAACGCGCCAATGCCTTTGGCGATCCACGGGGCGAACGGCAGCACGATCAATGCGCCGGCCAGCTTGAACAGCACGTTGCCGAGGGCGAGGCGCCGGCCGGCGGGGTTTTGTCCCAGCGTGCCGATCACCGCAAGCAGCCCGCTGCCCAGGTTCGCACCAATCACGAGGCACACCGCCACCTTCAGCGAAATCACGCCCGACGACGCCAGCGTTGCGGTCAGCAGCACCGCTGCAAGACTGGAGTAGGAGATCATGGCGAAGGCCGCGCCTACCAGCGTATCGAGCATGGAGTCGCCCGTCAGCGCCCCGAACATGACCTTCACGCCCTCGCCCTGCATCACGGGCTGCGCGGCCTCCACAATCAGGTGCAGGGCCAGCAGGATCAGCCCCAGCCCGATGATCGTACGTCCCACCTGACCGGTACGGGTCTGTTTGAACGACAGGAACGCGATCACGCCGCCGAGCAGCAGGATGGGTGACAGCCACGAGAGATCGAGCGTGAGCACACGCGACATCAGCGCGGTGCCGACGTCCGCACCCAGCATGATGGCGAGCCCGGGTGCGAGCGGCAGCAGGCCTTGCGCTGCGAACGACGAAGCCAGCACGGCGGTCGCGTTGCTGCTCTGGACCAGGCTTGTCACGCACAAGCCTGCGCCAAATGCCCGGAAGCGGCTGTTCGCACTGCGTCCCAGCACGCGCCGCAACTCGGCGCCGAAGACCCGCAGGATGCCGGTCCGGACAATATGCGTGCCCCATACCAGCAGGGCCACGCCTGACAAAATATTCAAGAGAATCAACATGAGGCTACGTCCGTTGTTCGTTCCGACTGTACTGCCATCCGTGCCATGATGCCACGCAAACAGGTTGTACAATTTTGCTTTGTTGTAGTTTTGGGTATTTAAAGTTACGATCGAATCGTCTTGGGAAACCTGTGCCGGACGGTGGTCCGGCGCGCTTTTTACCCGCTTTTAACCTGCCATCAAGGGCTATGGGATGAGTCGTACTCTGGCGTTGTTCGATCTGGATCACACATTGCTGCCGCTGGACAGCGATCAGTCGTGGGCGCGCTTCTACGCCACGCTGGGTTTCGAGGGCAGTGCGGACCATGCGGAAGAAATTGACGCCTGCTATCAGCAATACGTCGCCGGCACGCTCGACATGGACGCGTATCTGGGCCTGACGCTCGCGCCACTGGCGCATCATCCGCGCGCGCAACTTGACGCGTGGCATGAGACCTTCATGAAGACGGTGATCGAACCGGCCATCCGCCCCGAAGCGCTTGCGCTGCTGCGCCGTCATCGCGACGCGGGGCACTTGTGCTGCATCGTTACCGCTACCAATGCGTTCGTCACCGCGCCCATTGCGAAGGCGCTTGGCGTTGAGCACTTGCTGGCCATCGACCTGGGCACTGAAGGCGATGATCCGCTCGGGCGTTACACCGGGCGCCCGGTGGGCGTGGTGACGTTCCGCGAAGGCAAGATTGTCCGCACCGAGCAATGGCTGGCTTCCCAGGGATTGAAGCTGGCGGATTTCGAAACAAGCTATTTCTATAGCGATTCCGTCAACGACGTGCCGTTGATGGAGCGTGTCACCCATCCGGTTGCAACGAATCCCGACGCGAAATTGCGGGTGATTGCAGCCGAGCGCAACTGGCCGGTCATCGAATTGTTCGCGTAAGGTTCTGGTTCGCCTCCGGGACTTCAAGGGAGGGGTCCAGCGGCCCGCAGACATCACGGGAACGCGGCGTGAACCCAATCTCCCGCCCTATTCTCCAAACCCCGCACATGGCGTAGCATCCGCCCATTCCTCTGACAAACACATATAACGAGACATGGCCCTGATCGCACGCAATCTGCTTGGCATCGCCGTCCTGCTGCTTATCGCTTTCATCTTCTCCGCCAATCGCCGCGCCATTCGCCTGCGCACCATCGGGCCTGCCCTGCTGGCGCAGGTCGGCATCGGCGCCTTCATCCTGTTCGTGCCCTTCGGCAAAAGCGTGCTCTCCGCCGCGGCGGCAGGCGTCAATCACATACTCGGCTATGGCAACGCAGGCATCGAGTTCCTGTTCGGCGGTCTTGTCCAGCCAAAGATGTTCGAACTGTTCGGCAACGGCGGATTCGTCTTCGCCGTTCGCGTGCTGCCCGCCATCATCTTCGTGACCGCCCTGATCTCGGTGCTCTATTACCTCGGCATCATGCGCTGGATCGTGATCGTGCTCGGCACGGTCTTTCAGAAGCTGCTCGGGGTGTCGAAGATCGAATCGTTCTCGGCCGTGACCACCATCTTCCTCGGCCAAAGCGAAATGCCGGCGGTCGTGAAGCCGTTCGCACGCGACATGACAAGCGCGGAGCTGTTCGCCGTGATGTCGAGCGGCATGGCGGCAGTCGCGGGTTCCGTGCTCGCGGGTTATGCGGGCCTCGGCGTGAAGGTGGAATACCTGCTCGCTGCGTCATTCATGGCCGTGCCGGGTGGATTGCTGTTCGCCAAGATCATCCATCCCACGAGCGAAGCCAGCCGTGTGACCCTCGAAAACCTGAACTTCGACGAGAAACGTTCTGCGAACGTGATCGAAGCGGCCAGTTCCGGCGCAACCGTCGGCCTGAAGATCGCGGTCATGGTCGGCGCCATGATGATTGCGTTCGTCAGCCTGATCGCGTTGCTGAACGGAGTGGTGGGCGGCATCGGGGGCTGGTTCGGCGACCCAAATCTATCCATGCAATCCATGCTTGGCACCGTGTTCGCACCGCTTGCGTATCTGATCGGCGTGCCTTGGGATCAGGCCGCCCTCGCCGGCAACTTCCTCGGTCAGAAACTCATTCTCAACGAGTTCGTGGCGTACGCGTCACTGTCTCCGTATTTGAAGGACTCCGCCAGCGTCGCCGCGGCTGGATTGCAGGCGCTCGATCCGCGTACCATAGCGATCTTGTCTTTCGCGCTGTGCGGCTTCGCAAATTTTTCGTCCATCGCCGTGCTGACCGGCGGCTTCAGCGCGGTTGCGCCGGAGCGGCGCGCGGAAGTCGCACGCTACGGCCTGCGGGTCGTGCTCGCGGCCACACTCTCGAACCTGATGAGCGCGACAATCGCGGGCATGTTCCTGACGCTGAACTAAGGAGTCACGCATGACGATGGACCAGTTGCTCGAACGCGCGAAGAACGCGCGCGATCGCGCCTACGCACCCTATTCCAGGTTCAAGGTCGGCGCCGCTTTGCTCACCAAGGACGGTCGCGTGTTCGATGGCTGCAATGTCGAGAATGCATCGTACGGGTTGTGCAATTGTGCGGAACGTACGGCGTTTTTCAGCGCTGTCGCCGCGGGTTACACACGTGACCAGTTCACGGCGCTCGCAGTCATTGGCGACACCGACGGACCGATTGCACCTTGCGGCGCATGCCGGCAGGTGATCATTGAACTGGGCGGCCCCGACCTGACCATTCGCCTCGGCAACCTCAATGGCGCGATCCGCGACACGACTGCCCGCGAACAACTTCCCGATGCGTTCTACCTATGACAAACCATAAAGTCATCTACGACACCGACCCGGGTGTCGACGACGCCATGGCACTGGTGTTCCAGGCGCTGCATCCCGAGATCGAATTGCTTGGCATCACGAGCGTGTTCGGCAACGCGACCATAGAAACGACCACGGCTAACGCGCTCTATCTGCGTTCGCGTTTTGCACCCGGCGTGCCGGTGGCGCGCGGGGCGGCAGCGCCGTTGCATCGTGCGCCGCCTGCGCCGGTCGGCTGGATTCACGGCGACAACGGTCTTGGCAATATCGAACTGAGCCAGCCCGCTGATACAACGCTCGACGCACGTCCCGCGCATCAGTTCATGATCGATACGGTTCGTGCACATCCTGGCGAGGTGACGCTGATCGCAGTCGGTCCGTTGACGAATCTCGCGCACGTGCTGAAAGCCGACCCGGACATCGTCGGGCTGGTGAAGCAGGTCGTCATCATGGGCGGTGCATTCGGGATTGCGGGCGTGCTCGGCAACGTGTCGCCGGCCGCTGAAGCCAACATCATGTGCGATCCCGATGCAGCGGATCTCGTGCTCGGCGCCGCATGGCCGGTCACGCTGGTCGGACTGGACGTCACGCAAAGCACGATCATGCCGAACGAATGGCTGGCATCGGTCTGCGACGGCGCGGGCGAGACCGGCCGTTTTGTGTGGGACGTATCACGGCATTACGCGCAGTTCCACCGTGACAGCGCCGGACTCGAAGGCATCTATGTCCACGATGCGTCGGCGGTGGCGTACGTACTGGCTCCGCATCTCTATACCGTGCGCAAAGGGCCCGTGCGTGTGCTGACCAGCGGAATGGCCACCGGTCAGACGATACAGAAACCCTCGACCATGCGCGTTCCCGCGCCGGACTGGGACGACCGTCCGGCGCAGTCGGTCTGCATCGGCGTGGATGCAGCCGGCATGCTGGAGTTATATAAAAACACCTTGATGAAGGCAGTCTAGGCGCGCAGCCTTGCGCCGAGCCAGACCCGCAAGGCCTCGACTTCTTCGGCACAGACAGAGTGCGGCATGGGGTAGGTATGCCATTCCAGCTTGCACTTGTGCGCAAGCGCGAAGTCGCGGCCTTGAATGGCCAGCTCGATCGGCAGCACGGGGTCCTGGGTGCCATGTGCGGCGAAGATCGGCGTGTCGCGATTCGCATCGCTGAACGCCGCATCAATCAAACCGGGCGACGGCACGTAACCGGACAACACCATCAGCCCCGCCAGTTTCTCCGGATGCGTGAGTCCTGCGGTGTAAGTCATCGCTCCGCCCTGCGAAAAACCTGCGAGGAAAATCTTCGAGGTCGGAATACCGCGCTCGTTCTCCCGCGCGATCAGTTCGCGAATCCGTTCGCACGAAACCTTCAATCCGGCTTCATCGACCCTGCGGTTCACGCCTTCGAACGACAGAATGTCGTACCACGCCCGCATCACATAACCGTTGTTGCCGGTGACCGGTATTTCGGGGGCATTCGGAAACACGAAACGCACGCCGGGCAGATCGCCCAGGCGCAGCTCCGGCACCAGCGGGATAAAGTCATTGGCGTCGGCGCCCAGGCCGTGCATCAGGATCACGGCGAACTTGGGATTCGGCGCGGTTTCCACGTCGATGGTGGTGAGCAAAGCGGTCATTGGCTGGACTCCGGTTTCAGATGTTTTCAGATGATAGGGACAAGAACAAGAATGATGCCGAAAAGCGAGACGAGCCATACGAGCGAGCGCAGGAATGGAATCCCTGCCGCGTACAGGGGCAGGTAGATCACGCGAGCGATGATGTACAACCACGCGCCGTAAAGCGTCAGCGTGCCTTCCCGGCCGGCCATGTGCGCGACCAGGATGGCGATGGCGAACACGGGCAAGGTCTCGAACAGGTTGGCCTGGGCACGCATCAGACGGCCAGTCACCTTGCCGACTGGCGGCCCCGGCTGGTCACGCGGTCCGCCGTTATATCCCACGCCGGTTTCCCGGTTGCGAACCACCGACGGCAGCAGCACCTGAATGAGGGCGAGTACAAGCGCCCAGGCGAGGATATGAAGTTCGGTCGTCATGGGAGGTGCCCGTTTGATTGGAGGTCGTTACGCAAAACCGGAATCATCATGCCATCATTGATGCATTACGTAGCCTTGGGACTTCACTCATGCAAACACTTCCCGTGCGCCTTGTTCCCGGCGACGACCTGCGTGTGGCGCTTGAGACAATCGCGCGAGACCAGGCCCTTGGCGCCGCGTTCGTGATGCAGGGCATTGGCAGCCTGAGCGTGGCGAACCTGCGTTACGCGGGCCTCGACCAGCCGGCCCGGCTTACCGGCGACCTCGAGATCCTGACGCTGGCCGGCTCGCTTGCTGCTGACGGCGCGCATCTTCACATGGCCGTCTCGAATGCCGAGGGCCATGTGTACGGCGGCCATGTATCGCCGGGATGCATTGTTCGGACGACGGCGGAAATCCTGATCGTTTGCCTGGACGGCGTGCGCTTCTCACGCGATCTGGATCCGCGCACCGGCTTCCCCGAACTCTCGATACACCCTCAGGCCTGACGCCGCGACGGCCTCGGCCAATACCTGCGGGTCAGTTCGATGCTCAAGATACACGCCACCAGCCAAACCGTTCCCAGTGCAAAGCCCGCCAGCACGTCGCTCGCGAAATGCACGCGCAGGAATACGCGGCTGCTTGCCGTGGTGAACGCGATGAGCGTGGCCGCCACGATGACGGCCAGGCGCCAGCGGTCCGGCAAAACCCGCACGAGCACATACGCAATGATGCCGTAGGTGACGAGCGACCCCGATGAATGACCGCTCGGAAAACTCCATCCGGTGGCGGTGGCGATCGATTGATCATGCACTGGCCGCACGCGTTCAAACAGATGCTTGAAGATGCTGTTGAGCAGGCCGTTGCCGACTATCGCGAGTGTGAAGCCAATGGCCAGCGCATACCGTCGCCGCACCGTCAGGATCGCTGCGCCGAGCACGCACCACACGCCGAGTAACCATGCATCGCCCAGATGCGTGACCAGTGCAAACGCGCGGATCACGCCGATAGGAACCGCGCTCGCTATGCCGTCGGCAAAGGCCTGGTCCAACCGGCCGAGTGTCTCTCCTGCGCCTATTTCATCAGCAATCGCGGCGAACAAGGCAGCCGCGCCAACGATCACGACGAAGCTCACCGCCAGATTCACGATCAGCAGGACCCTGGCCGACGGGCCGCCTTCTTCGCGCGGCAGACCGTAACGTTGAACGAGCTGCCACACACTCAGCACTACGACCATCGCGAGAACCAGGGACACCGCAAACACCGTCAATGCATGTTCACCGGCTATATGTGCTACCTCAAACAAGCCGGCGTACGGCCCTTCAGTCTGTTTCATAAAAGCGTCGCTAATGGAGTCTTGAGTGACTCGCTATCCAGGTCGAGTTCGTGTTGCATGTTGAGTTCAAACGATGCGCTCGCCCGACTGAAATCCCAGCGCGCAACGATCGCACGGCGAATTGCGCGATGAAGCGCACCGCGTGCGTCCGTCTTGGACCCGTCGTAGTCAATCACGTTCACTGAATTGGGCACGCGCCCGCGCACGCGCGAAGACAGCGCGGTTCCTGCCTGCACGGCCCACATCTGATGCGGCAAGTCCTTATACGCAACATGCAGCGGCGTCACATACGGAAGATGGATATGGCCGCCCAGGATCAGGTCCACGCCCGCTTGCGACCAGCGTTCAATCGCATGTTCGCGGCCGTGCAACAGGTTCCTGATGTCGTTGGTACGCGCTGCCGCCACGGGCTGATGCGTGACCACAACCCGCAACTGACGCGGTGTCGCATGGTCGAGGCAGCGAACCACGCGCTCGACTTGTTGCACGGATATTTCGCCATCCTTACGACGATACGCACGCGTGGTATTGACACCGATCACCAGCAGCTCGGCCGATTCGAACACAGGTTCGAGATCGTCTCCGAACACGCGCTGATGATTGGCATACGGATGTGCGATGCGAGCGAAGAGGTTGTACAGCGGAATGTCATGATTACCGGGAACGATAATAAAAGGCGTTGCACCGAATGTATCGACGAACGCCCGCGCTGCATTAAATTGTGCACGCCTGGCGCGCTGCGTGATGTCACCGGACATGACAACGAGATCGGGCTGCAGCATATTGGCAAGCCGCTGCAATGCTGCCACGACCGGCGGTTGTTCGGTGCCAAAGTGCGGATCAGAAATCTGGAGCAACAGGGTCATGAGCGATTGGCGTTGGCCACGTCTGCCTCGAGCTTGAGCAGGAACAACGGCTCCGGAGCTACGCGAAATTCGAGCGGCATGGTGATCCAGTTTATCTCGCCACCGGCCGCAACCTTGACGGGTCGTTGACGTTTGGACGGATGCGTCACCGTGATGCGCTTGAACGCGATCATGAAGGGCGCTCCTCTGAAGTCAGAGGCCGAATGCAACCCGGCGAGGGAACAGGTGCCCTGAGTCAGGCCAATGCATCAGGCCAATGCATCAGGCCAATGCATCAGGCCAATGCGCGGCATCGGCCAATTATAACAATTAGCTTACATAGCGATTGGCTGATCGAATCCGCCGCAGCGGTCTTGACGGATCGAACAATGACTACGCGCGGTAACCCGAGCCGCGCCCGAACCGAGTGAGCGCAATGCACACGCAGCAACACCAATAAAACACAGCGCGGCGTTTTCACGCCGCGCTGCGCCCCTCCCGGGCAAGCTACATGTGCTCGCCTCGAATATATCCCTCGAGCTGATGAATCGTGAGCTGCTGCTCGGAGATAATATTTTTCACCAGATCGCCGATTGAAATCATGCCCACCAGCTTCTCGCCATCAATCACCGGCAGATGCCGCATGCGGCGCTCAGTCATCAGGGCCATGCAGTCGTCCGTGGTCTGGTCGGGACGCACGAAACGCACTTGCGAGGTCATGATTTCGCGCACGGGAGTCTGCCGCGAGACGCGGTCCATCAGCACGACTTTGCGGGCATAGTCGCGCTCGGTCATGATGCCGACGATCGCCTCGCCGTGGGTCACGATCAGGGCGCCAATGTGCTTCTCCGCCATCATCGCGATCGCCTCGTAGACCGATGCCGTATCGGCGATCGTGAAGATGGTGTGATCGGGTTTCGAATTAAGAACTTGTGCGACTGTTGCCATCGAACGCCTCCGTTGAACCGCGCGACGCCTGCCGGCTGGCGGGCGTTTCACATGGGTGAATAGCCGGCTTGCCGGTCGCACGGCGCCTGTCACCGCGGGTTCGGGCGACACTCCGCACCCGCCGCGTTAGATCAATTGCCTTGCATTGGCACCTTACATCCGGATTACCCAGCCCATTCAAAAAGTATAGGCCAGACACCTGCCGCGTGAACGCTGGAAAACACTGCTTTTTATGCGTCCAAGGGTCTATCCCGATGCTGCCGCGCGAGAGAGCCGGCCGGCATGAAACAGTCTCGTCACAAAGCATCGAAAAACGCTTCAGTTTCCCCGCATCCCGCCGCTAATCAGGAACCGGCTATTTAGAAGCCAGGCATAAATCGATCAGGAGAACCACCTTGAGCAGTTCACAACACGACATCGAACAGCGGGTTCGGCTCGCCGGCAACAACATGTTCGAACTGCTCCTGTTTCGCCTGGGCGAAGCACCGGACTCCGAACAACGCGAGCTGTACGGCATCAATGTGTTCAAGGTGCGCGAGATTCTCGCGATGCCGCCGATCACCGTGGTCGCCGGCGCAGACCCGGAGATTCTTGGCGTAGCCGACATCCGCGGCCAGATCATCCCTGTAATCGACCTGGCGCAGGTCACGGGCTGCCAGCCGAAGAACGGCCTGAAGATCCTGCTGGTCACCGAATTCGCGCGCACGACGCAAGGGTTCGCCGTCGAGGAAGTCGATGACATCGTACGGCTGGAGTGGAATCAGGTTTTGTCCGCGGAATCGCATTCGAGCGGGCGGACGGTGACCAGCTTCGCGCGCCTCGACGGCAACGTGGACGGCTCGCGGCTCGCGCAGGTGCTCGACGTCGAGCAGATCCTGCGCGACGTGCTGCCGTCGACTGAAGTGGAGATCACCGAATCGAGCACCGGACGGGTGATTCTGAAACCGGGCACCAAAGTGCTCGCCGCCGACGACTCCGGCGTCGCGCGCAGCCTGATCGAACAAAGCCTGACCGCGATGGGCGTGTCGTTCATCATGACCAAGAGCGGCCAGGAAGCGTGGGACGTGCTGGAAGACCTGCAGAGCAAGGCGGAAAAACATGGTGGCTGTGCCGCGGACGAAATCGCGCTCGTGCTGACCGACCTGGAAATGCCCGAGATGGACGGATTCACGTTGACGCGCCGCATCAAGGCGAACGCCGGCATGCAGGCCATTCCGGTCGTGATCCATTCGTCGCTGTCGGGGTCGGCGAATGAGGAGCATGTGCGCAAAGTGGGCGCAAACGCCTATGTAGCCAAGTTCGCGGCCTCGGAATTGGCAACGGTGATGCGGGACGCGCTCAAGACAGGCACCTGAAGCACTCCTTCCTCATGCACAAAACAAAGGCCCGCTGAACTTTCGCTCAGCGGGCCTTTGTCCGTTTCAGGTCGTCCAGCTCGGCGCGATCATGGCGGCACACGTACTGCCGGCCATGCACGTAGAAGCTTGAGAATTACTGACCGAAGAAAACAGCTTGTGCGTTGTTGGTACGGCTGTGGCTCGAACCCGATTGCGACACCGACGTACGTTCGCCACCGTAGGCGTTCGTATCAGCGTTGTTTTGTGCAGCGATGGTTTGCGTGTTCAGGCCTTGTTGCGAAGCCGGAGCGCCAACCGTCGGGCGATACGAAGGTGCCGGGCCGTAGCCGCTGGCAAATGCCGGAACAGCGATAGAAGCAGTAGCAGCGATGAGTAACGATGCAAGAAGATTCTTTTTCATGGTGAGCTCCGATATACGTTGGCTTTCGACTGGTTCAGAAGGCGTCGCAGCGGTCAGACTTTGTTTCGGTGGCTGCTTCGTCGATGAAATGCAGTGTATACCCCTACTATCGGTTTTTTATCTCCATAAACTTCAATACACTTTTCGGGATAAGCCAATAATCGAATGAGGTCCCGATCCTGAAAAATCGACGCGAGCGCGCCTGGAAAAGGCTTGCAGGGAAGTTAAGGTAAGGGAAAATTTTAAGGGCCGGACTCCATCGAAATCAGAAAAATTTCGATGAGGTGCCCGGAAATGCTGATTGAACCTTCAGTGAACCTGGACCAGCCGGCTGATCAAATCCACCAGGACACCGGGCGCATTGCCCTTCTGGCAGTAGCCGTCGAAACCTGCATGGAGGCCTTTCGAGCGGACGTAATCCTCGCCGAGCGCCGTAAACGCAATGATCCCGGCGTTACGGGTGGGAGAAATCCGGCGCAGGACCCGCGCGGTCGCAAAACCGTCGTGCTCCGGCATGCTGATATCGAGAATCACGACGTGCGGCACCCAGCCGTCAATAGCCTGCAGCGCATCCACGCCGCTCAGCACATAACGCGCGTCGCAACCGTCCGCGCTCAGCGCCGCGGCAAGGCCTTCGGCACTGGCGGCGTTGTCGTCGACAACCAGAATTCGCCAGCGCTCAGCGTCCGCTTCGACGTTCCGATCGGTCCATAACACGCAGCTTGGGGTAAAAGAGACTGAAACCATGACCGCTCAGATTTATGCATGTGCAGCAAACGCAGCATTTTCCGCGCCATCCTGCTTTTTTGCTGCGAGCGGTTTCTGCCGGTGTAATGAAAAAACCGCCAGATCTCTTGTCCGATAAAGCCAGACGGGCTTAGAGGCAGCGCCGCGTGGGTTTCACGAGACGACAGCCGGCCCGGTTTCAGGATTTGGTTTTGGCTTTTTTGCTGGAAGATTCGTCCGTGGAGCGTAGTTTTGCGTTTGCCGATACCAACAGATTTGCATCGACCTGACGCACCGCGTGTTCAACTCCTTCCAGCGCCTCGCGCAAAGTGCGCTTTTGAGCCTTGTCCAGCAGGTGCGGCCCCGATTCGGCTACCAGCTTCGCTTCTTTTTCAAGCCGTTTGAGCAATTTGGCTCCCAGACGGCTGTCGATGGCTTGCTCGCCCAGCAATTCGACGATGCTCGTCGCGAGCCGCGTCAGTCCGTCTGCCGTGGTTTGCGTAGGTTCGTCCTGCTCGACGCGATCTTCCATTTGTGTTTCCCCGATGAAGCGTAAAGGGTCGGGCTGCGCCCGACGGCCCTCTTGCACCGCGCGAGTCTACCCATCGGGCGTGACATCCATAAGTACTTTCTGTGTCACGCGGCATTTGCCCAACAATAACGCAAATCCGATCGGACGTTGCTTGATTCGAGTTGCACCGCGGGGACAATCCAAGTCCGGATCAGCTTTCAATTGCCCTTGCCGATCACGACTGAATCACAACGACTGAATCCCGATAACGATCACGATGACTACCGCCCTACCCTACGCCTCTGATTTCTCCGGCATCGTGTGCGGCTTTCGTTTTGCGCCGGATGCGCCGGGCGTGCATATCGACTCCGCAGGCGCGCTTGAGTGGCTGAAGCAATCCCGCGCCGAACGGTCTTCAAACGACTTTGTCTGGCTGCACTTCGATCTCGCGAACAGCGCGAGCGAACGCTGGATGCGCACGCAACTCGACCTGCCGGATGCCTTCTTCGAAAACCTGCGCGACGGGTCGCATTCCACGCGGATTGAACACCAGGAGGGCGCGCTGCTCGCCGTCATCAACGACGTGATGTTCAACTTCGACGTCACGCCGTCGGAAATTGCGACGTTGTGGGTCTACACCCGCGAAAAGCTGCTCATCACCGCGCGGCTGAAACCGTTGCGGTCTATTGATACGCTGAGGGAGTCGGTACGCAACGGCGAAGCCTTCAGGTCGACGGCCGAACTGCTCATTCATCTGTTACGCGACCAGGCCGATCTGCTGGTACAGATCGTACGGCGCACGAGCATTGATATTGACAAGATAGAAGACCGTTTTCTGTCGATGCGATCCCCCGCCACCCGCTCGGAACTCGGTGCGTCACGACGCGTGCTGGTCAGGTTGCAGCGTTTGCTCGCGCCTGAACCGGGGTCGATTTTCCGGCTGCTGGCCAGGCCGCCACGCTGGTTGCAAGCGCTTGACCTGCAGGACCTGCGCGATGCCACCGAGGAGTTTTCGCTCGTGCTGGGTGATCTCGCGGGACTGGTCGAACGCATCAAGCTGCTGCAGGAAGAGATCGCCGCGCGCACGGACGAGCAGAGCAACCGCACGCTGTTCACGCTGACGCTGGTCACCGTGCTGGCGCTGCCGATCAATATAGTCGCCGGCATTTTCGGCATGAACGTTGGCGGAATTCCGCTCGCCGAAAACAAGCACGGTTTCTGGGTGATGATGGCTATAGTGGCGACCTTCACCATTCTGGCCGGATGGTGGGCCTTTTACCGGCGGCGAGGCCGCTAGCATTCCAGCAGTCAGTTCACACAACCGGTTTTCGTTACGGATGAAGACCGAAGCCACGGACTGCCGGCCACGCTCCAATCAGAAACCCAGGTCGCTCAAGCCAGGATGGTCGTCGGGACGGCGACCCAGCGGCCAGTGATATTTGCGCTCGGACTCCTTGATCGGCAAGTCGTTGATAGATGCGTGCCGATGCGTCATGAGGCCTGCTTCGTTGAACTCCCAGTTCTCGTTGCCGTAGCTGCGGAACCAGTTTCTTGAATCATCGTGCCATTCGTAAGCAAAGCGCACCGCAATCCGTGATCCGGTGAACGCCCATAACTCCTTGATCAACCGGTAGTCCAGTTCGCGCGCCCATTTGCGCGCGAGGAACGCTTCCACTTCAGCACGCCCCGATACGAACTCTGCGCGGTTGCGCCAGCGCGTGTCTTCGCTATACGCCAGGGCAACCCGCTTTGGGTCGCGTGAATTCCAGCCGTCTTCCGCGAGACGGACCTTTTGCCGAGCGGTGTCGGCATCGAATGGCGGGAAGGGCGGTTTGCTTTCCATGACGTTTCCTTTTGATCGCGAAGGGTTGATTAGCAGCTCACCTGGCACTAGAGTACAGTGGTAGACAGGTCTGTCTACCACTGTACTCTAGCGCAGGGAGACAGACCTGTCTACAATGACTTGCCATGGACAATCATTCACTCAATACAGAACTTTCGACCGACCTCTCACCGGCCGACCGCATTCTGGTCACGGCCCATGAACTGTTCTATCGGGACGGTATTCGCGCAACCGGAATCGATCGCGTGATCGCGGAATCAGGCGTCGCGAAGAAGACGTTTTATCGCTACTATCCGGCGAAAAACGACCTGATCGTGGCGTTTCTGGAATATCGGCACCGCAACTGGATGACGTGGTTCGAAGACGCCGTGAAGCGCCATGGCGCAAACGCGGATGCGTTGGTCCCGGCACTGGCGGAATGGTTCGAGAGCGATGTGTATCGCGGCTGCGCATTCATCAACGCGGTGGTGGAAGTAGGCGGGACCTTGTCCGAAGCGGTGAGTATTTCACGACGCCACAAGCTGGATATGGCAGCGGTCATCAGGACACTTTTGCCGGCATCGTCGAGAAGCGCGAAGGCCGACGCGCGGGCATTGGCCATGGCGGTGGACGGCGCCATAGTCGGCGCGCAATTTGAAGACTCGCCCGAAATGGCGTTGAAGTCGCTGGCGCGCGTAGTAAAAGCGATTACCGATACTGCAAAAGGGTAGGCAGCGGTTGCGCTGGAGGTTCACGCCGGGCACATAAAACAAGGCCGGTCCAGACTCGCGTTTGGACCGGCCTCTTCATCTCGACTCGCGTCTTGGCTCGCTACGAGAGCGTTCCGCGAGTAAGCGCTTAGTGCCCGTTGCTCAGTACGATCTGCGCAATCACGCCGGTCGCGACTGCGGCAAGCACGTAATCGCCGTTCACGCCCACCCAGTGATAACCGCGCGGGGGCTGATGCAATCCATAACCGCGATAATCGTCGACCACATATTGGCGATCACGATAGTCGTCCGGCAAGCGATCTCCGCGGTGCCAGTCATGCGGACCTTCGCCACGCGGACCGCCAGGGTCGCCGCGTGCCGGACCATTGTCCGCATGCATTGGCGCGGGAGGACGCCCGTTGTTGTGGTTCTGATCCTGACGACCGCCGTTGTTATGGTTCTGATCCTGATGACCGCCGCCGTTGTGGCCTTGCATGGCGGAACCGCCCGGACGCTGTTGCGGCCCACCTTGATCACCCGGACCGTTTTCGGCAAACGCCGTGGCCGTCAGACCCAGGCTTGCGCACAGCACTGCAGCACGAATATAGCTTTTCTTCACGAACACCTCGTTCAACGTTGTAGGTATGCAGCTAGTATCCTCCACGCAAGTTTCGTTCCACGGCATTTGGCGAAAATTGGCACCTTACGAAATCTATACAAATTGTTTGAACCGGTATCGCCCGGCGCGTCAGGTTCTCGTCAAACCACCGCCGCTATCGCGCCCATTAAAACGTTCAATCAAGCGCAGACAGCACTTCTGCTGCTTGGCAGCATCGGGGAAAGCCTTATTGCATAAAGCGTTGTTGTGATTATTCGCGCTAACAAGACAGTGTATTCACCTTAATGGTATTTATCGGAACAGGCTGATTGCGTAAGTTCGATCATGAACCATGCCAGGAACGAACCATGACAGCGTTAGCGAGAAGCGCGGACCCGTGGCTGCAAACGGTCCGCTCATTGACAGCGACCCACAACCGCGCGGCAGAACCTGCCCCGCAGCAAAAGGCCGCGCACCCGTTTCTAGAGCGGCTCGCGCGAGCGCGGGAGCGCGATCATCCGCGCGTCGCGTCGCCGTCGCCGCAATCGCCGCGGCCGTTCCCTGAAGCGGTGGTGCGTGTGATCGAGCGGCCGAGCAGCGCGACGGCGATCGTCTACTGGTCCGACGCGGCAACTTGCCACTACGGCTACCAGGGTTGGCGCGTCACTACGGCTACGTCGGACGGCGCCTGCGCACTCACGGGCGCACCCATTCATCGAGGCGACTCGGTGTACCGGCCGTCACAGCGCGACCCGAAACCGCAAAACGCGTCGGCAATGATTCTTGCGGCTTCCATGCCACAAAACGAGACCAGCGACGCCGATTTGCAGGACCAGCACGCCTGAAAGCGTCGCCGGCCCCGGTTGAACTGACGAAAAGCACGGCTGCGCCATGCGGTTGTGCTTTCCGTCATGTGGAATCCGCACAGCAAACGCGCCAACTCTGAGAAACAGCTTTAACTGTTTCCGCGGAGCGTAATGTACACGCGGATAAGTGCGGTGCCGGTCTGATTTACAAAGTCCATCCGCCCCGTCCGCCGGTCTCATCCCCCTCTTCCAGGCTCCCGCGCAAACGCTTGCGTCAAACGCAAGTTCCAAGCCCAAACTCGCGCTGCGCGCTGATAGTGGCGACATCAGGTCATAAGCCAGAAGTACGAATCCCCCTTCGCGACGCCATTAAACTGTAGAGCCGCGCTTTCATTGCAGGGTGCGCAACACAACATAGTCAGGGTCGAACGGTTCACCCGGCGTAGTCGTGCACCATGAAGCATCAAGCGTCGTAAATCTGTCATGGCAGTTCAGTAGCATCGCAGTCTCCCGCCGCTCCATCACTGCAAGGAGTTCATCGTGAAGAGTTATCAAGCGCAGCGCGTCGAAGCCAGAGACACTATTCGTTCAGGTGACACAGCTTACGAATCGCCGGTACGCCGCGAATCGCAGGAAGCACGTGCACAAGCGGATCAGGATGTCTATGGCGATTCACTCGACATACCGCTGAACTACGGCGGCATGATGGACGCCGTCCGCGACGCAGTCAGGGCCAACCTATAAATCGAAGTGTGCAAAAGCGGCGCCTCAGAAATGAGAGCGCCGCTTTTTTTCGTTCTGTTTTTAAGTTGTTCCCGTCGTGCGGGTTGCGTGCCACGCACGGCACGCGCTCAGCGCTTCGCTCCCGCCGCCGGAGCCAGCCTCCCGATCACAGCCTCGTGCTGCGGATACGTCTTTTTCAAAGCGGCCACATCGGCAAGCTCGAACTCGCTGAACTCGAAACCCGGCGCCACCGTGCAGCCCACCAGCGCGAACGTTGCCGGATTGCATAGCTCTGCCGCAAACCACTGCCCTGCCGGTACGACTGCCTGAAATACGGCGTCGTCATGCGTCAGCGCATTACCCAGGCGATGAGTGACCAATTTCCCGGTGGGATCGATGACATGAACATCGAGCGGCTCGCCTGCATAGAAATGCCACACCTCGTCCGAGCGGATCCGGTGCCACGCCGAATGTGCGCCGTCGCAAAGCATGTAGTAGATCGCCGTCGATGCCGAGCGCATCTCGCCAGGCGAAGCATCGCGCGTGAGCTCGCGCACTACCCTGTCCGCGCCGCGAAACGTCTCGCGAAAATAGCCGCCTTCAGGATGCGGCTGCAGTCCGAACCGCTCGATCAACACGTCACGCATCACGTCACGCATAAAGCACGCTCCCTATGATTTCAGCCTGTAGCCCGTCTTGAAGATCCACGCGACCACGCCAATAAACACCGCGAGGAACACCAGCGTCATGATGAGGCTGATCTCGACGCTGACATCGGCGGTGCTGTAGAAGCTCCAGCGAAAGCCGCTGATCAGGTACACCACCGGATTGAACAGTGCGACGGCCTTCCAGAACGGCGGCAGGATGTCGATGGAATAAAAACTCCCGCCGAGGAACGTCAGCGGCGTGATGATCAGCAGCGGGATTACCTGCAACTTCTCGAACCCGTCCGCCCAGACGCCAATGATGAATCCCAGCAGGCTGAACGTCACCGCGGTGAGCAGCAGGAACACGATCATCCAGAACGGGTGATCGACGTGCAGCGGCACGAACAGACGCGCGGTCGCAAGAATGATGAGACCGAGGATGATCGACTTGGTGGCGGCCGCGCCAACATAACTCAGCACGATCTCCAGATACGACACCGGCGCCGACAGCAGTTCGTAGATGGTCCCGCTAAACCGGGGAAAGTAGATGCCGAACGACGCGTTGGACACGCTCTGCGTAAGCAGCGACAACATCACGAGCCCCGGCACGATGAACGCACCGTAACTGACGCCGTTCACTTCGGGAATGCGCGAGCCGATTGCGGCGCCGAAAACGACAAAATACAGCGACGTGGAAATCACCGGCGAGATGATGCTGCCCATGATCGTGCGCCACGTGCGCGCCATTTCGAATACATAGATTGCGCGGACTGCGTGGATATTCATTTTTTCTCTCCGACCAGGCTCACGAAAATATCTTCCAGCGAGCTTTGCGTCGTTTGCAGGTCCTTGAACCTGACGCCGTTATCGGCCAGATCTTTTAGCAGCGTAATGATGCGCCCCGGTTCGTCCTGCGCGTCGTAGGTGTAGGTCAGTTCACTGCCGTCTGCGGACAGGTCGAGCCGGTAGGCCCCGAGGCCGGCGGGAATCTCGCCGATCTCGTCTTCCAGTTGCAGCGTGAGTTTCTTCTGGCCGAGCTTGCGCATCAGTTCGGCTTTTTCCTCGACCAGGATGATCTCGCCGCCGTTGATCACGCCAATCCGGTCGGCCATTTCCTCGGCTTCATCGATGTAATGCGTCGTCAGGATGATCGTCACACCGCTCGCTTTCAGGCCGCGCACGAGATTCCACATGTCGCGGCGCAGTTCAACGTCGACGCCCGCGGTCGGCTCATCGAGGAACAGGATCTCCGGCTCGTGCGCGAGCGCCTTGGCAATCAGCACGCGGCGTTTCATACCCCCGGACAGCGTGCGCAGCTTGTTGTCCTTCTTTTCCCAGAGCGACAACGATTTCAGCACTTTTTCGATGTGCGCCGGATTGGGCGGCTTGCCGAACAGGCCGCGGCTGAATGAAACGGTCGCCCAGACCGACTCGAAGGCGTCGGTGGTCAGCTCCTGCGGCACGAGGCCGATCATCGCGCGGGCCGCGCGGTAGTCGGAGATAATGCCGTGACCGTTGACCCGCACCGTGCCTTCCGTGGGATTCACGATGCCGCACACAATGCTGATCAACGTCGTTTTACCGGCGCCGTTCGGCCCGAGCAGTGCGAAGATTTCGCCATGGCGGATACTCAGCGTGACGTTTTTCAGCGCCTTGAAGCCGGACGCATAGCTCTTCGACAGGTTCGAAATTTCGATGATGTTTTGCATGGCCGTGAAGATATCAGAAAGCGGAATATCGTTCGCAAATGGCCGGGATTAGACCTCGGTCAGCTTGACCGCGAAATGCGCGGGAACGTGGTTTGCGGCGCGTTCCGGCAAGATTCAGGAAGACCCGGAGGCTCGCATGACCGATTCCGATCCTTTCGACTTGCAGCGTTTTATCGATGCGCAGGCGCCGGTGTTCCAGACGGTGACGGCCGAACTCGAGGCCGGCAAGAAACGCACGCACTGGATGTGGTTCGTATTTCCGCAGATCCAGGGGCTGGGCCATAGCGACATGGCGCGCCGGTACGCGATTTCATCGGTGGACGAGGCGCGGGCCTACCTGGCTCACCCTGTACTCGGCGAGCGCCTCCTGATCCTCACGCAGATCGTGAACGCACTCGACGGCCGCTCGGTCGAACAGATCTTCGGCTACCCCGACGACCTGAAATTCCATTCTTCGATGACCCTCTTCGCCCACGCCGCCGCCGACAAGGCGCCGTTCGAACTGGCGTTGAATACCTATTTCGGCGGCGAGCCGGACGCGGGAACGGTCGCGCGGCTGAGGTAAGCGAAGAATCCGCTCCCGCGGGTCTCCTCCTACAAAACGTTACAATTCGCGTCGACGCATTCGCCGCCGGCCGGTCCCACAAGGACCCGTGACGGGTTGCATCACTGGCCGCATCTATCGATGGCACGGTCAGCCAGGCCTGGAACACCCTTCTGTTTGCTTCGCCATATCGTTGATCGCCCACCCGCCCCGCGTGCACGTCCATATCCATGTCCCGGCGCTTCGGGCTACGCCCCTATCAATCAGAAATCAGCCAGGATCGTCTCTCCATGCTTTCGCGCGTCACCCGCTTGTTTCCTCTTTGGGCCGTTCTCATTTCGGTCGTCGCCTACTTCTCGCCGGCCTCGTTTACAGGCATCGCGCCGCACGTCACCCTGCTACTCACCATCATCATGTTCGCGATGGGCGTAACGCTTTCATTCGCCGACTTCCGGCGCGTTTTCACCCGGCCGGCGCCGGTCATAGCAGGGATCGGGCTGCATTACCTGGTGATGCCGCTCGCAGCCTGGGTAATCGCAAAACTGCTGCGCATGCCGCCCGACCTGACCGCGGGCATGGTGCTGGTCGGCAGCGTTGCCAGCGGCACGGCGTCGAACGTGATGATCTATCTCGCGCGCGGCGACGTGGCGCTGTCCGTCACCATCAGTGCCCTGTCCACGCTGGTCGGCGTGTTCGCCACGCCGCTCTTGACGCGCCTTTACGTGGATGCGTCGATTGCCGTCGATGTCCACGGCATGCTCATGAGCATTCTCCAGATCGTCGCGCTGCCTATCGTTGCCGGGCTGATCATCAACCAGTTGTTCAACAAGACTGTGCGCGCGGTCGAGCCCGCATTGCCGATCATTTCGATGATCGCAATCCTGCTGATCATCTCGGCCGTGGTGGCGGGGACGCAGAAAAGCATTGCCTCAGTCGGCTTGCTGGTGATGCTGGGGGTGATCCTGCATAACGGTATCGGCCTGCTCGGTGGATATTGGGGCGGCCGTCTGCTTGGCTTCGATGAAGCCGTGTGCCGCACACTGGCAATCGAAGTCGGCATGCAGAATTCGGGACTGGCGGCCACGCTGGGCAAACTGTATTTCACGCCGATCGCAGCGCTCCCGGGCGCACTGTTCTCGGTGTGGCACAACTTGTCGGGATCGTTGCTCGCCGGGTACTGGGCCGGGCGGCCGGCGAAAGGGTCGACGCGTGATCTTGAAGCGATGGAACTGGCGAAAGGTCCGCGGCTGGAGAGCTGAGTGGAGCTGAGTTTGATCCGGGGCGATGCGGTGCATCGGCCCCTTGCACCTGCGCCGGGGCGTTTCAACTTATATTAAGGGGTGAGTAAAGATCAGCTAGAAAGGGAACGATCATGGAACGCGACGATTTCATCGAAATGCTGGCGCGCGAGGGTTTCCAGACTACCGTACTCGTGGAGCGGGAAGCCGGCGCGTCTCTTGACGATCACGCGCATTCGTTCGAAGCGAAGGCGCTGATTCTCGAGGGCGAATTGACGCTGCGCATCGCCGGCAAGGACACGCTCTATCAGGTCGGCGATGCGTTCCATTTGAAAGCGAACGAAGCCCACAGCGAGCGTTACGGCCCCGAAGGCGTCTGCTATCTGGTGGGCAGAAAATAGCAAAACGGCCGGATGAAAACCGGCCACTCCTTCATCGGAAACGAGCGAAGCCGGCACACACGTTGGCTTCGCCCGAACGTTTGATCACTCCTTCAAGGCCGAACCAAACGGCATGCCGGCTAGCCCAGAGGCATGCTTCTGCTTGTGAGCTTGCCGCATTGGCTTGAGCACAAAGAGCGCCAGCAGTGCCGATGCCGCGGCCATCCCCGAGGCCAGCATGAACACCGCATGCCAACTGCCGGTCGCAGCCGTAATCACGCTGCTGAACGGCACGAGCAAGGCCGCTGTACCTTTCGCCGTGTAGAGCAAACCCACATTCGTGGCCGCGAACTTTGGCCCGAATGTATCGCCGCACGTCGCGGGAAAAAGGCTATAGATCTCGCCCCAGGCGAAGAAAACAATACCCGTCAGCACAACGAACGCCACCGGGCTCTGGCCATATTTCGACAGCAGCAAAATGCCGATCGCCTCGATCGCAAACGCGATGAACATGGTGTTCTCGCGGCCGATACGATCCGAGATCCAGCCGAAGAAAGGCCGGGTCAAGCCGTTGAGGACCCGGTCGATCGTCAGTGCGAACGTGAGCGCGGGCAACGTCAGGCCAAGCAACGAGACCGGCGAGTCATGCAGGCCGAAGTCCTTCGCAATGGGACCAAGCTGCGCGGTCGCCATCAGGCCGCCGGCCGCCATCATCACGAACATGAGATACATCACCCAGAAGATCGGCGAGCTCACGACCTGCTTGGGCGTCGCGTTATAAACGGCGCTCTTCAAGGCGCTCTTGACCGATGCAAGCAGGCTTGCGGGCGGCGCATACAGCGCCATCCCGAGCAGGAACACCACCAGTCCCTGGCCGAGACCGAACCACAGGAAGGTGGCTTCGTAACCGCTGCTCTTGATCATGTGCGCGATCGGCACGACCGTTGCAGCCGATCCCGCGCCGAAGCCGGCGGCTGTGATACCGGCTGCCAGGCCGCGGCGAGTGGGGAACCACTTCAGCGCATTGCCAACGCACGTGCCATATACGGCGCCTGCGCCGACACCGCCCACGGCCGCGGCGAAATACAGCAACGGCAACGACGAAGCCACCGAGTTAAGCGCCCACGCAATCGCGCAAAGCAGGCCACCGCCAACAACGACCGGACGCGGGCCGTACTTGTCGACGAGATAACCTTCGATAGGAACGAGCCAGGTTTCCGTCACCACGAAGATCGTGAACGCTACTTGAATGGCCGCGCGGCCCCAGTGATGCTTTTCATCGATCGGGTTCACAAACAAGGTCCAGCCGTACTGCATATTCGCGATCATGGCCATGCAGATCACGCCAAACACAAGCTGCATCCATGGCGACGCTAGCCGCGACACACCTTCCTGGCGATTTGTATCCATCACTGTCTCCTTGGCATTTGCTGCCTTGTATTCGCGACGCCGAATGGACGTCTCCGTCATCGCCCGTCCTTGGTTTTGATGGCGATTGAATACACAATATGTAATATATCAAGTAAGTACAATGAAAGAATTGACAGGGTTTTTACCAGATCGGGTTAATACCGAAAGAAATATGAAAGTATTTTTCCGATTGTTCCGCGGGGATCGGGATAGGGGCAGGCCTCGCGGCCCGACCCCTCCCACACCACCGTGCGTACGGGTCCGTACACGGCGGTTCGG
>NZ_FCOK02000033.1 GCF_001544555.2 Caballeronia udeis
ATCGTCATCAAGGCGAACTCGGGTCTGTCGGACGCCGAGATCGACAAGATGGTCAAGGACGCCGAAGCGAACGCCGAAGAAGACCGTCGTCTGCGTGAACTGGCCGACTCGCGCAATCAGGGCGACGCGCTGGCGCACAGCACGAAGAAGGCCGTGGCTGAATACGGCGACAAGGTTGAAGCGGCTGAGAAGGAGAAGATCGAAGCGGCGTTGAAGGACCTGGAAGAGGCGCTGAAGAGCAGCACGGCTGACAAGGCAACGATCGACGCAAAGATCGAAGCGCTGGCCACGGCGTCGCAGAAACTCGGCGAAAAGATGTACGCCGACATGGCGGCAGCGCAGGGCGTGGGAGGCGAGGCGGCGAGCGCGACAGGTGCGGCGGGCGCAGCAGGTGCAGCAAGCGGTCCCGGTGCACAAACCGCGCCCGAGCAGGACGACGACGTTGTCGATGCCGACTTCAAGGAGGTGAAGAAGGACTGAGTCGACGAAGCTGTCGCACGCGCCGTGCGAGTGCCTTGCAGACAAACCACGTGATTCGCGAGGCCCGGCTTATCCAGGAGGGAGCCGCCGGGCCGATCAACGTTAATCGAGCGTAGTGGCACCTCAAAGCGAAGGCGAGGTCTTGTTGGCTGAATTGAATAATATTATGGCCAGCTTGTGCAATGACGTCCGGTCACCTGCACCGCCTGATGCCTTTATCGAAAACCAAAAAGAATAAGTAAAACGCTCTTTCCTGATGGCCGTGTATAAACCGCGCGAATGATTTGATCCGCTGCGCACAGTGCACATGTCTCATTTCGCGACAGGTGCGGTCGCAGCTAGCCGGTCAAGCGTCCGATTCTGCGACAGTGGCTCGAATTCCTGAGCTGGCCGGGTCGCTTTCAATTCATTCAATTCCTTTTGTCCGTCAAGCGCCAAGGCACTGTTTCGATGAGGTGCGCGTCATCGGCATGGAGATTGCATAAACGAAAGCGATAAAAACGCGTTGGACAAACCGGTGAGCCTGCTCGCTTCATAAAAGGCCGGCAAGTTCCCATGCAAGCCGTCAAGCGGTGATAAGGAGACGAAACGTGAAAGCTTCAGTGCTGCATGAGTACGATGAATCATTGAGCCGTGACGAGTTCGTGCGTTACGAGGAAGTCGCTGATCCGAAGATAGGGCGGCCCACCGACGTTATCGTGCGTATTGGAGGGGCCGGTGTGTGCCGCACCGACCTGCATGTCGTCGAAGGCATCTGGCGCAGCAAGGTCGACGTGGTCCTGCCCTACATCATGGGCCACGAAAACGCCGGCTGGGTCGAGGCGGTGGGCTCCGCGGTGGAGAGTGTCAAGGTCGGCGACGCGGTGATCTGCCATCCGCTCGTGACAAGCGGTTATTGCCTGGCGTGCAGGCGCGGTGACGACATGCATGCGACCGACAGCAGTTTTCCCGGCATCAACGCCAACGGCGGTTATGCCGAATATCTGCTAACGGGCGAGCGTTCGCTGATCAAGCTGCCGAAGTCTCTTGCGCCCAAGGACGTTGCGCCTTATACCGACGCCGGACTGACCGCGTACCGTGCTGCCAAGAAGGCATCGCGCCATTTGCTGCCTGGCCAGTTCGCCGTTGTCATTGGCGCCGGCGGCCTGGGACACATCGGCATCCAGGTCTTGAAAGCGCTTTGCGCTGCGGAAATCATCGTGGTCGACCGCTCGGAAACTGCGTTGCAACTGGCGAAGGATTGCGGTGCGGATCATACGGTCAAGGGCGGCGGCGACGAGGTGCAAAGCGTGCTCGAGTTGACCAGCGGCAACGGCGCGGAGGCCGTCATCGATTTCGTCGGTGAAGGTGATGCGGTCGCCAAGGGCCTCGCCATGACGCGCAACGGCGGGTTCTATTACATCGTCGGTTATGGCGGGAAGATCGACTTGCCGACCATCGACATGATCACCAGCGAGAAAACCATTGTCGGCAATCTGGTCGGCACTTATCCCGAGCTGGTCGAGTTGATGGCGCTCGCCGATCGTGGACTGGTTCATCTGGCGACGAAGGAATATCGCCTGAGCGAGGCGAACCAGGCGCTCAAGGACCTGCATCACGGCAAGGTCAGGGGCCGCGCGGTGCTGATTCCATAGCGATAGGGATCCGACAGGGAGGACGCCGTGGCGTCGCAGCAAAATTCAATGCCAATTCCCGAACGCGTGCGCCTGGTCATTGCATTGACCGAGGTTAATTCCCGCTACTTGCGTGGTGAAAACCGCTGCGCCGGCGCTGAGATCGAGTTGGCGTGTGCGCTTGCGTGCGAGGAGCGCGAAGGCGCCACGCCGGATCGGACACGGGATATCGCGGAGTTGCGGGAGCGGTTGGACGCTTCGGAAAACGAGTTGCTGGCTATCGAAGCCGAGCGTGACTGGCTTGAGAACGAGCTGGCGAATTTCGACACGGCGCAGTCCGGCAAGAAACCAGGGGAGTGGCAATGAATCGAATTCCCGTCACTGTTCTTACCGGCTTTCTCGGCGCAGGAAAAACCACGCTGCTCAATCGCATACTGCGCGAGCAGCACGGCCGGCGTTATGCGGTGATCGTCAACGAATACGGCGAACTCGGCATCGACGGGGACCTCGTCGTGGGCGCGGAAGATGAGGTAATTGAACTGAACAACGGCTGTGTGTGCTGCAAGGTGCGCGGCGACCTGATCCGCGTAGTGTCGGGGCTGGTCAAACGCAAGGGCGGCTTCGACGGCATCCTGATCGAGATGTCGGGAATGGCGGACCCCGCGCCGGTGGTTCAGACATTCTTTGTAGACGATGTCATTCGTCAACGCACCCGGCTCGACAGCGTGATTTGCGTGGCCGACGCGCTGCACCTCCAGGCACGTCTGGCGGACAGCCGTGAGGCCGCGGAGCAACTGGCGCAGGCGGACATCGTACTGCTCAACAAGACGGATCTCGTCGACGCAACTGGCCTGGCTTCGGTAGAGGTGGCCATACGAGGCATCAATCCCACTGCGGAGTTGCTGCACAGTGTTCGCTGCGCTGTGCCCCTGGCTACGCTACTGGATCGAGGTGCATTCGATCTCAAGCGCCTTCATCTTGCCAACTCGCCAGGGAATACGGACCAGCCGCCCCGTGATGAACGCCCCTTCCGCCACATATCCGTGAGTCCCGGCCGTCACAGCCACGGCATAGATTGCGTGTCGCTGCGCGTCGAGAAGCCGCTTGAACGCAGCCGATTCCTTTCGTGGCTGCAGCAACTGGTGGTCGAGCAAGGCCAGGATCTGTTGAGAGCCAAAGGGATCGTCGACCTGGCGGGATCAGACCGCCGCTTTGTGTTCCAGGGCGTGCATATGACCATGGACACGGATTTCGACCGGCCCTGGCGAGTGGACGAAGTACGCGATAGCAGGCTGGTGTTTATCGGGCGCAATCTCGATCGGCTCGGATTGCGGGAGAGTATTGGGCATTGCAAGACCGACCTATGAACGCGCCACTGCCTTTGATTGAACTGCTTGGGGCCAGTTGGATGACGGAGGCGCCCGTGGTTGCGCTTGCGTGGGACGTTGCCGGGCGCAATGCGGGATTTGCGCTCGGTGACGGTACGGTGGCGCTCGCGGCGGGCGAATGGCCTGGCGGCCCGGCGCTCAAGCCCCGGCAGGGTGGTGGAGTCGAGTTCGTGCAGGCGCGGGAACCCCCAGCGCCAGTGGCCCGCTTCAGCGTGCATGACGGCACCTGCCTGGCGCTTGCTGCCGATCCCGAAGGAGGTTTTCTCAGCGGTGGTGACGACGGCCGGCTTGTCCACTTGAATGGGGATGGCGCGAGCGAGGTGCTCGTCAATGTCGATGGCGAATGGATCGACCTTGTGGCAACCAGTCAGGCCGGGCGAGCTTATGCAACGGGGCGCCGGGTTCATTGGCTGGGGACGAAGCCTGCCAGTCTCGCGTTACCGGGTTCGGCAACAGCCCTTGTTTTCAATGCCGCCGGCGACCAGTTGGCGATCGGCCATCATGGCGGAGTCACGCTGTGGCCGCTTGACGCTCACGTTCCCCGCCTGCTTGCGTGGCCCGGCTATCACCGCAGCGTCGCCTGGAGTCCCGACGGCCGCTATCTCGTGAGCGGCATGGAAGAGAACGCGCTGCACGGGTGGCGTTTGCCGGACGGCGGCGACATCGAGATGGGCGGTTATCCCGGGCAACCCCGGTCGCTATCGTTTTCAGCGGACGGCCGGGTGCTCGTTACGAGCGGCGGTCCGCGCGCGGTTTGCTGGCGATTCGACCCGCCCGGTGGCGATGACCAGCCGCGAGAATGCGGCATCGTGGGGAAGACCCCCGTCACTCAGGTCGTTTGTCATCCCACTCATCCTTTGATTGCGGTTGGGTATCACAACGGCGCGGTACTGCTGTGCCAGCCGGGCGGCAGTGATGTGCTGTTCGTCAAGGCGGCCGGCGACAGTCCTGTCAGCACGATCGCGTGGTCGCCCGATGGCGGACGGCTGGCAATGGGCACGGAGGCAGGCGAGATTGGCCTGGTGTCGTTGCCGGAGGCGCTGTTTCATTTCGGAAGCCCGAGATGAGCGAGCGGGCAAGATCCATTACATACAAAGAAGGAGACAACGATGACCCATGAAAACCTCACCAAGGACCAGTTCTTCGAGCGGCTGGGGGCGATTGGCGACGAAATGATCGCAGCTTACGGCAAGGACTTCGCGATGGGTGCGCTGGTCCTCGCCGCGCGGTTTATTGCCGAGAGGAAACCGGATAGCGGTAAAGCCGAGAGCGTGATCTATACGGGAGAAACGCGAGTGTAGGTGGTTGTGCATCGAACCTTTGGGCCGCGACGACTCCCTATCCAGATAGATAATTTGTTTTCCTAATTAATTAAATAATCTGCTTGAAAATACGATGATGCCTTTCCAACTTCGTCATATGGCCGCTGAGCGTCCGCAGATTTGCACCCGTACCTGCTCAGCCGAGAGTGGAAGGAGCGTCCCAATATCGGACAGACAGGTTGAATGCGAATGTCGCATAACAAAACAGAATTCCTGGCCGGGAGATGACGCAAATAACCGCATGCACCGCACAGCCTTATAGGGCGCGACGTTAGCCTCGTTGGCACGCAAATCGCTCTATGAGAGCAGATCAAGACGCAAGCGTCGATGATCCGAAGTGCATAACAAAACGACAGGAGGCATGGATCGTGAAGACCGGACCATGACCACCGGCCTGTGTTGTTGATTGTTGACTCTGGCCGTGGCGTTACGCGGCCCTGCCCGTAGCACCGCCGTATGACCGTGAAATACGACGGTGATTCGTGAAATGAAAAAGGAGAGCTCAATGTCTGATGGATTAACCCTCAACAAGATCACCTCCCAGCGTGGGATCAGCATTGGCGAGGCGGCACGCCGCGTTGCCGATCTCGGCTGGACACCCAGTTACGTTCAGGAGGCGATGACCTTCCCGACGGACTACAAGATCAGCAAGGCGCCTCGCGACCCGATGAAACAGGTGCTGCGCTCCTATTTTCCGATGCAGGAGGAAAAGGATAACCGCGTCTACGGTGCCTTGGATGCGGCGTTGCGCGGCGACATGTTCCGCAACGTGCAGCCGCGTTGGGTCGAGTGGATGAAGCTGTTCCTGGCGATTATCCCGTTCCCGGAAATTTCGGCGGCACGGTCGATGGCGATGCTCGGTCGCCTGGCGCCCGGAGAAGAACTACGTACGGGTTTCACGATGCAGATGGTCGACGAGTTCCGGCACTCGACTATCCAGATGAACCTCAAGAAGTGGTACATGGAGAACTACATCGACCCGGCCGGGTTTGATATCACCGAGGCGGCATTCGGCAAGTGCTACGCGACCACGATCGGTCGCCAGTTTGCTGAAGGGTTCCTGACCGGCGACGCCGTCACCGCAGCGAACGTGTTCCTGCAAGTGGTCGCCGAAACGGCCTTCACGAACACCTTGTTTGTCGCCATGCCTTCAGAAGCGGCACGCAACGGCGACTATGCATTGCCGACGGTGTTCCTGTCCGTGCAGTCCGACGAAAGCCGGCACATAGGCAATGGCCATTCGCTGGTGATGTCGGTCATCAACGACCCGGACAACCATCTGTTGCTCGAGCGCGATCTTCGTTACGCCTTCTGGCAGAACCACGCCATTGTGGACGCAGCCATTGGCACGTTCATCGAGTACGGCACCACGGACCGGGACAAGACCAAGGAGTCGTATGCCGAGTTGTGGCACCGGTGGATCTATGAGGATTACTACCGCACGTACATGCTGCCGCTGGAGAAATACGGCATCAAGATTCACCACGACGACGTGGGGGCCGCATGGGATCGCCTGGTGAAGAAGAATTACGTGCACAAGGTTGCACAGTTCTTCTCCGTGGGCTGGCCGGTCAACTTCTGGCGGATCGAGGCGCAGACCGAAAAGGACTTCGAGTGGTTCGAGCACAAGTACCCGGGCTGGTACGCAGAATTCGGCGACTACTGGAAGTGGTACGCGAAGAAGAGTGTGCCTGGCGAGACCAACATGCTGTTCGACCAGGAGAATGGTTACGTGTACCCGCACCGCTGCTGGAGCTGCCTGGTGCCGTGCCTGATCCGGGAAGACTTCGTAGTCGATGAAGTGGACGGGCAGCTGTACACGTATTGCTCCGAGTTGTGCCGCTGGACCCACAAGGTAGCGTTCGCCTCGGAATACGAGGGGCGGCCGACGCCGGCCATGGGGCGCTTCAGCGGACGCCGCGAATGGGAAGAGTGCTACCACGGCTGGGATCTGGCTGATTGCATCAAGGATCTCGGTTTTGTCCGCAGCGACGGCAAGACCCTGGTGCCGCAGCCGCATCTCCGGTTCGACGACAAGAACATGTGGACGCTCGACCATGTTCGCGGTCACATCATCCAGAGCCCGATCGTCCTGCTGCGGGCAATGACGCCGGAGCAGCGCGAAAAGCACATCGCTGAATATCGAGCCGGTTTCAAGATTAATCCGGTGAACTGACGAAGCGGTGCCGTCCGGGAGAGATTCAGCGCACGAGTGGGTGATCACCGCTCCCGGACGAATCAGGAGGGGACGATGAGCAGCATGAACGATACGCAATGGAAGAGGGATGCCATGCCGGAAACAGTCGATTACCAGACAGTTCATACAGTGCGATTCGAGCCTGTCGGCGTCGAGATGGAGGTCGCGGAGGGCGAGACCGTGCTGGATGCCGCCTTCCGCCAGGGCATCTCGGTGATGCACGGATGCAAGGAAGGACAATGCAGCAGTTGCAAGTCCCTGTTGATCGAGGGCGACGTGGAGTTGAAGAAGTACTCGACCTTCGCGCTGCCCGACTATGAGCGCGAGACGAATCACATCCTGCTGTGCAGGACGCTCGCCTTCAGCGACCTGACGGTGGAACTGCTGAACTACGACGAAGACCTGATGCGCCGCTCCATTGCGGTGAAAGAATTCGGGGCGACGCTGACGAAGATAAGTGCGCTGACGCACGACATCAGGCTGCTCGAAGTGGAACTGGACCAGCCGCTGAGGTTTTGGGCCGGGCAGTATGTCGACCTGACCATTCCTGGGCTGGACATCACACGGTCGTTCTCCATGGCAAGCGTTCCGAGCGAGCCCGGGGGGCAGACGAGCCTTGCGTTCATCATCAAGAAGTATCCCAACGGCGCTTTTTCTTCCCAGCTTGACGACGGCCTCAAGCCGGGTGACCGGCTGGTGGCGAAGGGACCGTACGGCACTTGCTTCCGACGGGAAGAACAGCCGGGGCCGATGGTGCTGGTGGGCGGCGGCTCCGGAATGTCTCCCTTGTGGTCGATCCTCAACGATCTCGTCCAGAACGGCGAGCAAAGACCGGTGCGCTTCTTCTACGGCGCGCGTACCCGTCGCGACTTGTTCTATCTCGACGATTTCGCCGGACTCACGGAGAAGCTGGCCGACTTCCGCTTTATCCCGGCACTGTCGCACGCTGAAGCGGGCGATGACTGGACCGGCGAGACCGGCTTCATTCACGAGGTGCTTGGACGGACCTTGCGCGAGGAAGCGCTTGCCGGCGAGATCGATGCTTATACGTGTGGTCCGACACCGATGATCGACGCAGTGATGCCCGTGCTGCAGATGGCGGGCGTTTCACCCGAACGGCTTTATTTCGACAAATTTACCCAGGCCGTCCGATGACCGGCCCCCTGGCAGGGCTTCAGACCGGAAGTTCCGATAAATGAAAGACGAAGGAGGATCGACATGAGCACCACGATAGAGCAACCGGCGCCATTTGCATCAGGCGCGGCCGGCGCTGCCCAGTTCGCCGGCTGGGACAGCCGCAAGTACAACTACTTTGAACCCAAGGGGCGCAAGGCGACCCATTACGAGGACATGACCGTCGACGTTCAGCCGGACCCGAAGCGCTACCTGCTGCAGGACTGGATCATCTCGTTCGCCGATGGCACGCCGACCTACTCGGAAACATGGACCGCCGTGAAATGCACGGACTGGCACAAGTTCCGCGCGGTCGATGAAGAATGGGAGCGCACCCACTATCAACGCCAGTCCACGATCATCGGCATGATCAGCGGCGCGATTGGCAATGCCCGGCGCTCGGGCGCGGTGAAGCGTTTCGACAAGGCGTGGCTCAAGGTGCTGGAGCAGCATCTTGGCGCATACAAGCATGCGGAATTTGGCCTGGGTACCGCGACCATGCATGCCCAGCGCTACGGCGTGACGCAGATGATCAACAGCGCCATCCTCACGAATGCATCGTACAAGCTGCGCTTTGCGCAGGACCTGACGCTGTACCTGGGGGAGATCGCACTGGACGCGCCGAACCTGGACCTCGACGCCGGCAAGTCTCACTGGCTGAACGACCCGATCTGGCAGGAAACGCGCCGGGCGGTGGAGGCTATTGGCGGTGCAACCGACTTCCTCGAAAAGTACTTCGCGGTGAACGTGGTCTTCGAGCCGCTGGTGGCGGACCTGTTCCGCAGCGGTTTCATCATGCAGATGGCCGCATCGCAAAACGACTTCCTGACGCCTACGGTTGTTTCCGCGGCTGAGGGCGACTATGAGCGCAACCTGGCCAACGCGGTCGAGCTGTTTCACATGCTTGCCAACGACCCCAAGCACGGCGACGCCAACCGCAAGCTGTTCGGCGAGTGGCTGGAAAAGCACGGCGCCCTGGCGTCCGAGGCAGCGAAACGCCTGCAGCCGGTCTGGTCGATTCCGCATGTCAAGGTGGTGCAGTTCAACGACAGCATGAACAGTGCGATCGAGCGCGCCGAGATGATTGCCCGTGAGATCGGCATTCATTTCCCGCTGGCGATCCAGGCCTGAGCCATTCTTTAGTCACACCACCTAACCGGGAATAGGAGTACGCGATGTCAGTGCATACCGACAACATCTTCAAGTCGATGAAAGACGTTCGTTTCGAGCAAACCATTTCTCACCAGTGCGGCGTCACCATGAACGATAGCGTCGAGGCACGCGCCATTGCGGAGTTGATGGCGCATAAACCCGGCATCACGGTGACCTACCTGCCCGCGATGATTCGTATAGACGGGCAGGGGAAGATCGAGTTCAAGATGAGTGAGATCAGCGAATCGCTCGGCCGCGAGATGACCCCGCATCTGTTCGAGATCTCCACCTCGACCCACTACGGGCGGATGGTGATGATAGACGACGACACCGTCGTGCTGTTCGGCAACATGGACGACGCCATGGCTTACGAGTGACAACCTGGGCGCGACCGTATCGCACTTCGCGACCGGCTTTGCATGACCTTTGCGTGGCATGAAGCCGGTCGTTCTCGCACAACCATGGAGACAATGTCATGTATCGAACCAAGGACGGTGAAGAGATCTTCATCATCGACGGGCACGTCCATCTCTGGGACGGCAGCAAGGCGAACCTCAAGAATGTGCATGGTCAGCAGTTCATTGATTGCTTCTATGCCTATCATTCGAACCTGAGTCCCAAGGAGTATTTGTGGCCGAAGGAGAAGTTCGACAAGTACGGCGAGAAAGCCATGTACGACGACCTGTTCGTCACAGGCTACGACGACATGGCAATTTGCCAGCCGACCTACCTGACGGACTTCTACAAGAACGGCTTCAACACGACCGAGGCCAACTATGTATTGAAGGAGAAATACCCGAACCGGTTTATCGTCAACGGTGCGTTTGACCCCCGTGACGGCGAGGCCGGGCTCGATCACCTGGAGGAGTTGTCCGAACGCTACAAGATCCAGGGCGTCAAGCTCTATACCGCTGAATGGCGCGGTGACAGCAAGGGCTACAAGCTGTCGGACCCGGGCATGCAGAGATACTTCGAGCGCTGCGAAAAACTGGGCATCAAGAACATCCATGTGCACAAGGGCCCGACAATCCTGCCGTTGAACCGCGATGCGTTCGATGTTGCCGATGTCGACGACGCGGCTACGAGTTTCCAGAACCTGAACTTCATTGTCGAGCACTGCGGCTTGCCGCGCCTGGACGATTTCTGCTGGATCGCGACCCAGGAAACCAACGTATATGGCGGCCTTGCGGTGGCGCTGCCGTTCATCCACACGCGCCCGGAGTATTTCGCTCATGTGATTTCGGAGCTGCTTTTCTGGATCGGCGAAGACAAGATCCTGTACGGCAGCGACTACGGTATCTGGTCGCCGAAGTGGCTGATCGAGAAGTTCATGGCGTTCGAGTTGCCCGAATCCGTTGCCAAGGAGACCGGCGTTCAACTGTCGCTGACGGCGAAGAAGAAAATCCTTGGGCTCAACGCGGCACGGCTGTATGGCGTGGACGTGGAAGCGCAGAAGAAGCTGCTGGCTGATACGCGCCAGACGGTCACGGTATGACCATCATGGCAGATGTTGCTACCGATGAGCGGACCGCGGAGGTGTGGGCGCAACTGGAGTCCGTTATCGATCCCGAGCTCGACGAATCGGTGACGGAACTGGGTTTCGTCACCAGCGTGGGGGTCGATGCCGGCGGACAGGTCCGCATCGATTTTCGCTTGCCGACCTACTGGTGCGCCGCCAATTTCGCCTTCCTGATGGCCGACGACATGCGTATTGCCGTTGCCTCGTTGCCGTGGGTCAGGAAGGTCACGGTAGGTCTCGGCGAGCATATGTATGCAGACGAGATCAATCTTGGCGTCGCGGCCGGGCTGTCGTTCCAGGCCACGTTCGGCAGTGAAGCCAGCGGCGAACTGGAAGAAGTTCGCCGGACCTTCATGGTCAAGGCTTTCCAGCGAAGGCAGGAAGCGCTGTTGACGTATCTGCTCGATCACGGGCATGAGCCGGCGGCATTGCTGCGGCTAACCGTGGCGCAACTTGCCGCGCTACCTTGCAATTCAGCGGGTCGTCGCCTGGTCGAACGCTATCTGGAGCGACGTCCTGTGGTCGGGGCAGGCGCTGACGCTGACGCAGTTGCCTTCGTCGACCGGGACGGCGCATTGCTCGATGCCGGGCAGATCCACGCCTACTTGCGCGGCTTGCGACGGGTCGGCGTCAACGCCGAATTCAACAGTGCGCTGTGTCGCGGTCTGCTTGCCACCCGATACGGCACGGGATGCGCGTCTCAAGTGGAGGTCAAGCCGGTGCATTTTGTTCGTTCAATCAGCGCGCTCAGGGCAATCTAAAATGGTTTGTAATCCAAACCAATCATAAACGGAGACAGGCAATCATGCCGAATATCATGTTGCACGATGATGAGGCCCGCATGGCTCTCGGCCGAGGAGTGGCCAAGCTCGCCAAGGCGGTACGTGGCACGCTCGGCCCCCGCGGGATGAATGCGATCATCGACCGGCCAATCGGAACGCCGATCATCTCTCGCGACGGCGTGAGTATCGCCAACGAGATCGAACTGGAAGACGTGTTCGAAAATATCGGCGCGCAGGTGGTCAGGGAGGTCTCGAAGCAGACCAATGAAGTCGCCGGCGACGGTACCACCACGGCGACCGTCCTGGCCGATGCACTGGTGCAGGACGGCCTTGCCTGTCTCGCGGAAGGGGCGAACCCGGTGGAACTCGTGCAGGGTCTCGAGACCGCTGTCACCGAGGTCATTGCAGCGCTGAAACGCACCGCGACTCCGCTGCGTGGCGGCGAGGAGGTGCGAGCGGTAGCCATAGTGGCCGCCAACGATGAGGTCACCGGCACAATGGTGGCCGAGGCGCTTGAGCGGGTCGGGCCGGATGGCATTGTCGACGTCGAATATGGGACAACGGTCGAAACGCTTCTGGAAGTGGTCGACGGCATGGCCTTCGATCGTGGCTACCTGTCTCATCACATGGTCACGGACCTGGAACGAATGCAGGTGGTGCTCGATAACCCGCTCATTCTGATGACCGACCAGCGGCTGCAGTCGGCGGAGGAGGTGGCGGCCGTCCAGGCGCTCATAGCGAAAAGCAAGCGCCCGCTGCTGATCATTGCGGAAGAGGTCGCGCCCGCCTGTGTGGTGAGCCTGCTCGCCTGGCGAGACAACGGCGGGGTTCCCGTGGCGGCCATCCATCCGCCCGAGTACGGGCATTGGCGCAAGGCTATGCTCGAGGACATAGCCATTGTCACGGGAGGCCGGGTGATTGCCCGCGACCTGGGCGGAAAACTCGAGACCACGGAACTGCGGGATCTCGGCAGCGCGCGGCAAGTGCGCATTTCAGCCAACCAGACCATCATTACGGCCGGTGGCGGGGACCCGGTCGGCATTATCGCGCGTCGTCAGCAGGTGGCACGCCAGTACGAGATGGCGCCGGAGAATGTTGAACGGGACAAGTTCCAGGTGCGCCTCGCCAAACTATCGGGGGGCACCGCGATGATCCTGGCAGGCGGCGCCACGCCGGTCGAACAGAAGCGCCGGCTTCATTTGATCGAGGATGCGATCAACGCGGCGCGCGCGGCCATTGCCGAGGGAGTTGTGCCGGGAGGGGGAATGGCACTGTTGCGGGTGTCTTCTGAACTCGAAGGGATCGTTTCCCGGACCCAGGGGAGTGTCCAGCAGGGCGCGAGACTGCTGCAGCGGGCTCTGACGAAGCCGCTGTTTCACATCGCGACGAACTGTGGCCTGAATGGCGAGGCGATCGTGGCCGAGGCGGTGCGGTCGAGACCGGGCATGGGACTCGACGCACGCACTGGCGCCTTTGTGAACCTGATTGAAGCGGGCATCATCGATCCGGTGAAGGTCAGCTACAGCGCGGTGCGCAATGCCGCATCGGTTGCCGGGTTGATCCTGACCACCCAGACCCTGATTGCCAAGAAACCGGAGACAATCGATCCCACCGCGGGCCCTGCGCTTGGCGGCGGCGCCGAAGTGTTTGGCCGGAAATAGTCCTGCTGTGGCCGGTCTCCATGCGGAGGCCGGTTATCCAGGTGTAAATAATTCGGAATCCGAATCAGGTGGCGGCGTTTAATTACAACTGCCTGATATAAGGTGTCGAATCCATTTCACACGAACCGCGGCCGGACTGGCCACGCTTTGTAATAGCGGGCTACTACGTCTTCAGCCGTTGAGTCATTTTTTCTGGGAATCACGCTCCAGGAACCCGGACTATGTCTGCCATGTGCCGCATAAAAGAATAGTTGATCATGTTGGCCGGGGCGTGTTTTCCCGAGCGGACCTGATCAAAAGCTAGGCATATACTAGTCCGTGGTGTTGTTGCCAGCTTACAGATTGAATAGCGAGAAGCGCCAGCTGCAACGCCAGATAGCGAGTCGCGACGAAGCCTGCCTTGAGGGGTTTCGCGTTGACCAATCGCATCGGAGGAGACTTGTGGCGAGACATCAAATCGAGAGTGCATCGGGTCCTGCTGATCGGGCCGTGATGCATGGCCTGATGGCCCAGGCGCAGCGCGCCGACGTCCTCCACTCTGACCGCGACACCATGCGTGCATGGGAGCGTTTCCTCGCGGGCGAGTCAGCAGTAGCGGTTCCTTCGGCTCTCATTGCATCCTGGCAGCGTAGTCTGGAATCCGGCGTCAGTCCATCTGCGCGCCTCGCGCCGTTCGCGGTGCACGGCGATGCGGTCGAGGCTTTGCGTTGGCGTCATCGAGAGTTGCTGGCAGCGTCCGACCGGCTGTTCACCGCGACGGCGGATCTGTTTGCGGATTCACATTCCATCCTGCTCCTGACCAACCAGGATGGGGTGATTCTCAAGGCGGCAGGGGACCTGCGCACGTTGACGGCCGGCGAGAAGATCCATTTGACGATAGGCGGCGACTGGCGTGAAGGGATGGCCGGCACCAACGGCATCGGCACCGCGCTCGCGACCGGCGAGCCAACGTATATTCATGGATCAGAACACTTCTGCGAAGGTATCAAGTCCTGGAGTTGCGCGGCGGCGCCGATTTGCGAACCGGGGACCGGTGCAATCATCGGTGTACTCGATATTTCCGGGCCGCCTTCTACTTATCAGATCAATAACCTGACCTTGGCGATTACGGCGGCACGACAGATCGAGATGGTGCTGGCCGAGCAGTCCGCCCGTCAGCATATGCGTCTATTGGCGTTCTGCCTGCAACGGCTTTCATCGTCTGACGCAGCGGGGATGATCGCCATCGACCGGCGCGGCCGGCTCGTACACACTACCGGCCGGGTGCCGCTTCCCGTCGGTTTAGGAGAGCGGTTCCCGGGGATGGACGAGAGCTCGGCCGTGGAGGACTGGGCCCGGCACCTGCCACAAGGCTTGCGTGCCGAATGGTTCAACCCGGTCGTGGTGGAAGGCAGCACGATCGGCGCAATGCTCGTGGTTCCCGCGATTCGATCGCGCTCCCCGGGCAACCGGACGGCCGAGCGCAACCATGCGCTTGGGAACGGAGCGGATAGTGAAAGAGGTGGTAAGCCGGGTAATGAGCCCGGAAGCGAGGCCGACCCGCAACGTAACTGTTTTGCCCAGATACTCGGGCAGAGCGCCGTCATGCTCGCGGCTGTCAATCGGGCTCGTCAGCTTGCCAGCAGGCGTGTACCGGTGTTGATCGAGGGCGAGACCGGGGTCGGCAAGGAACTGTTCGCACGGGCAATACACGGAGAGGAACGTGGGGGCGGAGCTTTCGTCGCGTACAACTGCGGGGCGGCGTCGAAGGAGCTGATCGGCAGCGAGTTGTTCGGCCACGTCCGCGGCGCGTTTACGGGAGCGACTGCAGAGGGACGCCCCGGCCGGTTCGAACTGGCGCACGGCGGCACCCTGTGTCTCGATGAAATCGGCGAGTTGCCGCTCGACCTGCAACCCGTGCTGCTGCGGGCGCTGGAGGAGGGCGTGGTCTACCGGTTAGGAGACACGCAACCACGGCGCGTCGACGTACGCTTGCTGGCAATGACCAATCGTAATCTGCATGACGAAGTAAAATTCGGGCGCTTCCGTGGCGACCTCTACTACCGCATCAGCGTCACCCGCATACGGATCCCGCCGCTGCGCGAGCGGGACATCGACATCGACCTGCTGGTCGAGCATTTCAACCGTCGGCTTGCCCTTCGCCACTCGGTCGCGTTGAGGCGGCTGAACCCCGAAGTCATGGCCGTGCTGCGCGCTTATTCCTGGCCGGGCAACGTCAGGGAGATGCGCAACATCATCGAGAATTTGCTGTTGACCTCGCGCGAGGAGGAGGTCGGGCTCGACGAATTGCCTGCTGAACTGCTCGCCGAAACGGCGACCGCCGGCACGGCGGAGCCGGTGCTGCTTCAATCGACCAGCCTTGAAGAAACTGAGCGTGTTGCCATTGCTCGCGCGGTGTATGACGCTCATGGCAATCTCGCCCAGGCGGCACGTTCGCTAGGCGTGTCGCGCAGCACGCTGTATAGAAAGCTGGAGCTCTATCACCTGGAAGGCATTGTCAAACCCGCCATGGAATGACTGGCTCCATGTCGCAAACAGCTATAGGCGGATTGAACACTGCGTCCGGGCTGTAATCAGCAAGTACTTCGAGCCTTGAGATTCGGCAGCACAAAACGGCGCAGCACGGCATCGGGCACTTGCCAGTCGTTCGGATCGTTGTAATTTCCGGCGGTGACCACCACCACGAGTGCGCGTGCCGGAACGATAGCCAGCAATTGGCCGCCATTGCCGAAACCCATCAAATAGTGTTCGCCGCGAGTTCCCGTCTTGCTCGGATAGGCGATTTCGCCGACTCGCCAGAAGTAGCCATATGACTGCCCGTCACGCACCGTGGCGGCAGGCGTGAAGCAAGCGTCGAGCCACGCCGCGGGCACGATCGTCTTGCCCTTCCATTGGCCGCGGGCGAGCACCAGTTGACCAACACGTGCAAGCTCACGTGGCGTCAGACGCAGCCCGGATGCGGCAATCGCTTCTCCATCCTGGCCTTTCGCCCATGAGAATTTGTCGATACCAAGCGGCTCGAAAAGAACCGAGCGCGCGTAGTCCTCGAGCGGTTGCCCGGTGCCCTTCTCGATCAGTCGGCCGATAAGCGCAACGGCGCCACCGCTGTAGATCCACACTTCACCCGGTGCAGCGACAATCGGGCGTTCGAGCACGTAACGGAATCGATCTGGAGCCGCGTCCATTCCCGTCTCGCTGTTGGCCGGATCCTTATACGAAACATGCTCGTTCCATTGCATGCCGAGGGTCATGGTCAACGCATTGGCGATCGTGAGACCTGCCCGTTGCGGATCACGCGCGAGGTCCGGGTATTCGGGGAACTGCGCCAGAAGCGGCTGGTCGGGTGGCGGGACGCGCTTGTCCGCGAGCGCGATGCCGTAGAGCAACGAAACAAGGCTCTTGGTGACAGAGCGCAGGTCGTGCTGCACGTCGGGACCGAACACGACTTCGCCAGCAGTCGGTTGACCCCGGGTTTCATCGGGACCCGAAAAATAGCGCTCGAACGCTATGTTCCCGTCCTGCACCACCAGGACACTGTGGAGGTTGTGCAGAGGGGCCGCCGCACGAAAGGTCTCGAAGCGGGCGCCGAGATCGGGTGCGAAGCCGGACGCCGCGGAGGGTGCGCTCGCCCACGTGGCGGCTTCAACGAACGATTGCATCTGGCTCATGATGATTGCCGCTCCGGTGAGTTTCAGAAAATCGCGTCGGCTGGAAATCCTGGTCATCAGCGTCTCCTTGAAGGCCCTGGTATGCGATTCCGCTAGGGCATGTTTTCGATGCGGCCACTACCCGATATGCTCGAATGCACCTGTGCCGGATGGCCGTGCAGTTTCACGACACCGCTGCCGGCTAGAGCGATATCCGCGTTGTCCTGCGCCGCGACCTCCACTTCGCCGCTGCCATGGACCACGATCTCCGCCGACCTGGCTGAGAGGTCCTGCAATTGCGCCTCACCCGAGCCCGCGATATTGAGCGCGACAACCCGCACCGTACCGTTTGCGACAATACGACCGCTCCCCGCAACGCGCAATTGCAGCGTTTGCTGGTCGATGCCTGTCAGAACGAGGTTGCTGCTACCTTTGATTCCCCACTTGGTGATCGACGGAGCCGTCAGCCGGACCGAGAGATGCGTGTCCGGGGCACAAATGGTCTCGCTGTCAAAACCGAGCCTGCCATCGACTATGTGCACGTGGCTGATGAGCGAGGGGTCTCCGGTCACGGTCGCCTCGGCCTTGGGGCCGGGCTGGTACGTAACCGAGGCAGGCAGTTCGATGTCGATGCTGTCGCTCGCGTCGAACGGGAACGTAACGGAGGCTGGCGAGGCACCGGTTGAGTTCGTGGCATCTGCGCCGCCTGTGCTGTGTTTGCTTGCAAGCGCATGGTCGAACCATGTCCGGCCGCAACGCCATCCCGCATCCCGCCACAAGGGCGCTCCGCCGGCCCATTCCGACCGGACGAGCGAACTGCCGAGTGCAAGGAGGGCGATGACTGCGGCCAATCCCGCGACTGAAACCACGGCGAGTCTCTTGCGCAAGTTCGACTTCTGTGCCGGAACATCCTTGCCCGGCTCTCGCGTGCTGTCCTGATTGGGCTCGAGCAGGCGGTAATGCAGCCGTACATAGTGTCCGAGCATCCGCACGCCCGCGCCAAGTCCGAGCAGCAGCAGCGAGCCACCGGCGACAAGGCAGGCGATCAGCCCGATGCCGACCACGAAGCGGATCACCGCGCCCACGATCGAGCCGCCGTGCCCAAAGAATACGGCGCCGAAGATCATGTGCACGCCAACCGCACCCAGGGCCACGAGGCCGATGCCGAGCCCCAAGGTAACGGCCGCCACGACCAGCAGCAGCGGCAGTAGAAACAGGATGTCGACCGCCGCGAGGCCTGCCAGTGCAAGCATGGCCGTGACGAGGTTGGCAAAGCTGCGATGGGCTTCAAACCGCCGCAGGCCGGTTTCGGCGCGTAGTTCCCGCGCGAGCCGGGCGGGGTCCCCGAGCGCCTCGGCGACCTCCGCCTCGCTGCGTCCCGACGCGCTCGCCTCGGCAAAATGCGCTGCGTAGTCGGCGATGATCTCTTCGATCTCCTGTTGCGACAGGCCGGCGAGCCCAGCTCGCAGAGTGCGCAAGAATGCTTCGCTGTTCACGTCTGAGCTCCAAGAAGTTGATCGACTGCGGCCACGAAGGCCCGCCAGTCACGCCTGTGCGCCTCGAGAGCGTCCTGGCCCATCGGCGTGAGCCGATAGTATTTGCGCGAAGGCCCGCTGCTCGATTCAACCAGGCGGGTTGCGACCAGCCCGTCGTTCTGCATGCGGCGCATAAGCGGATAGATCGTGCCTTCGCCCATGCCGACTGCGCTGGCGAGGGTGCTGGCGATCTCGTAGCCATAACTCTCGCCGCGTGCCAACAGAGCGAGCACACACAGGTCGAGCGCACCTTTCTTCAGTTGAACCTGGATCGATTCGGTCATGGTCAAATTCGGTGGATAAGTAAAACATATAACATGCTACCTGTTTATACAAGGTAGCTGGATTGATTCTTAACGGGGAGGTGTCCGCACGGTCGATGGCCGCAACTCATGCGGCGATGCACAAAGCCGGCCATCGCGGAAGGAGAGGCGAGGGCGCCGAAACGCTTGTGTTCGCGGCTCATTACCGTTTTTCAGACGGGAAAGGAGCGCATCAAAGCGGAATTTTGTTACCGAAAAAAGGTGAGCGTGACCCTGGATCAGCTTGTGATGCGGTTTATAAAAGCGCACGATAATCGAATCGACGATGACTCCGCGGACGAGTTCTTGATCAGCCGATCACCTCCTTATCGTTTCGGATCAGGCGTCGTTGGACAAGCCACGGGCAGCGTAAATGGCCAGGTCGCCGGTTCAACCGACAAGTTGGTTTCCGTGGCTGTGCGTACTTGCAAAGGAGACGCTCATGACCAAACGGAAACTTGTCTTTGGCCTCGTATGCTGTTGTTGCTTAGCCGGAACGAGCAATGCGTCGGGGTTGAATAACCGAACCCAGAAGCTGCTGGAAACGCAATCGGTGAGTTCGCAGTCTTCAGGCAAAACACAGTCAAATAACGGCTCGCAGACCTCGCAGACAAATGTTAACGCGAGCCCCAACTACGGACCCACTCACGGCGTGTTCTCACCGGCAGCCACCAGCGGCGGCACCGTTCTGCCACGAAAATAATTAAACACGCAGACGGAATCGCAGTCGTCCCGGCCCGGCAAGCGAGCCGGGTGAAGCGGCAATGGGTGATCTTCGGCGCTAGCCAGACGAGCTCCGTCAACGGGCGGAGCGGGTCGCTCTATGCACAGCTGCGCAGTTGAGACGAATCCAAAAAATAGATAACCATCAGCGCTGCGAAAACCGCAAACCAGATCGCCAACACCTCCCCGCTTGCACCAAACGAAAGCAACTGACTGGACCTACCGTCGGTCGCGTGGCCTTTCTACAATCGTCACAAATGAGTCGCCGGTAAAGGCAACGTCATAAGGTTTGTAGAAGAGAGCACGCGCACCTATGGCAGACGCATCGAAGCAAAAAGGTGACGCCGCTTCGAGTTGGACGACGACGCCATGGTCTTCCAACGCGCGTTCCTCAATGAACGTCCAAAGCAGAACTTTTGATCCCGACGAGGAGTGTCGCATGGAGCAAAGTGCAATCGAACGGGTTGCGCAAGGCGTGTCTGTTGAACGAAACAGCGCGACGCAATACGATCCGACGTACGATCCGCTGATTTCACCCGGCCCCGGTCATGGCAAGCAATATGCGCCTACCTACTGGGTCGCAACCGCCGGTGCTCCACCGCCCGACGACGGCCCGATCACGCAAGATATCGACGTGGACGTGGCGATCATCGGTGGCGGCTACACCGGCCTCGCAACGGCGCTATGCCTCGCGCGCGAACATGGCATCAAGGCCGTGGTCCTCGAGGCCAACAAGACGAGCTGGGGTTGCAGCAGCCGCAACGGCGGCCAGGGCCAGAACGCTTCCGGACGGTTATCGCGCTCGCAATGGATCGAACGATGGGGTAAAGACGTCGCGCTGAAAATGCACGATGAAATCCTCGAGGGCTTCCAGAATTTCAAGTCGCTGGTCGCAGAAATTGATTGCGATCCGCAGCCGGGCGGCCACTTCCTGATCGCGCATCGTCCGCGCATGATGGAGAAGCTCGCCGCCGAGGCGAAAGTATGGAAGGACGTGTTCGGCTACCCGTCCGAACTGCTCGATCAGGAGACCTTTCGGCGTGAGTATGTGAACGACGCCGAAGCGGCCGGCGCGCTCCATGAGCCCGAGGGTATCGGCATTCATGCATTGAAGCTTGCGTTCGGCTACTTGCGGCTTGCCCGGGAGGCGGGAGCCCGTGTGCATCCGGCCAGTCCGGTGATCGGGTGGGAAACCATCAATGGCGTCCATCATCTCCGTACCCCGGGCGGTATTGTGCGGGCGCGTTCAGTGGGCATAGCTACGGGAGCCTATACGGCACCCAATCTCCACCCGTCGCTGACGAGCCGTGTCATGCCGATCCTGTCCAATTCGATGGTGACGCGCCCACTCACGCAGCAGGAAATTGCAGCATGCAACTTCCGCACGACGCAGGTGCTCACTGATACACGTACCCTGCGTTTCTATTACCGCTTCTTGCCGGATAACCGGCTGCAGATCGGCAGCCGTAGCGCGATCACAGGTGCCGATGCACCGAATTCCCGCCACTACGATTTACTCGTGGAAGGCATGGTCCGCAAGTTCCCGGCGTTGCGCTGCGTTGCGATTGACTACTCGTGGTGGGGCTGGGTCGATGTCGCTCACGACATGATGCCGCGCATCTGTCAGCCGGATCCGAAGCAATCGGTCTATTACGCGCTGGGCTACGGCGGCAACGGCGTGTCCTATTCGCAGCAGGCGGGGCGTCGGCTGGCCGAGCAGATAGCAGGAAAAGGAGGAAAACAGACGCTGCCGATTTTCACATCGCAGTTACCCGGCCACCCGTTCGCACCGTTCCGCCGGATTGGCCAGCGAATGCTCTATCAGTTGTATTTCAGGCGCGACGAGAAGCCGTGAGCAGGGTGCGTGTGATCACTTGCGCGCACCTGGCTTTGAAGCCTGGTGCGCGCAAGTTGTTGGGTAGCACGTGTTAGCTATGGCAAGCGGTCGATGTTGCAGCCGTAAGCGTGTCGAGCGTTGCCTGTTTCGCTTCGTCGTTGAATACGCCGATGAGAACAATCGTTGACTCCGTACCCGCTGCTCCAAAAAACGGGGTGATGAGGATCCGGCCACCCGCGACATGAAGTTCGTGCGTTGTCGTTGCATCGTCCAGTTGGATCAGGCCTTTCGCTCGCAATAACTGCCCGGAGACGTTGCGCAACGCGTCCTTGAGCTTCTTGCGATCAAACCGCGCTTCTGTGCGAAAGGCAAAGCTGCAGAAGTCCGGCGGAAGGTTCGGACTCCGGATATTCAACGAGCTCAAACCGCCGGCGCGAACGCGACCCGTCACGTTGTCATCGAAGAAGAGTTCCAGGGGAACTGCGCCGCATGTTGTTTCCAGCATGATGCCGGTATGGGCCGACATCGCCAGCTCGGCCACAATTTCAGTTTTCCTGCCTTCGTCGACAAGATCCGGTTTGGTCAGCAGGATTGCCGTTGCCCCAGCGATCTGTTGCCGCGCTATATCGCCCACATAGGGGTCCAGCAGCGTCTGCGTGATGCAGGACACATCCACCGCGACCACGATTCCGTACAGCCTGTACGAACGATCGAGAAGGCCGATCTGAGCAATGCGCACAGGGTCCGATACCCCGCTTGCTTCGATAACCAGGAAGTCGGGCGGATCGGGCCGGTTGCTGATCGAGAGCAGGGTATCGACGAACTGTCCGCCGATCGAACAGCAGACACAGCCGTTCTCCAGGTTGATGACGTCGTCGGTGCGTTCGCGGATCAGCGCCGCATCTATATTGATGGCGCCAAAGTCGTTGACGAGCACGGCGATGCGGCGCTGTCCCGCGTTCGCGAGCACATGATTGAGCAACGTCGTCTTGCCCGCGCCCAGATAACCGCCGACCACAATCAGCGGAATCGGCGCGCGCGCGCCGGTGACGCTCGCGGTCATCCCGCCGGCCCCTGGAATACGCGGCCGCCGAGCACGGTTCCCCACACGTCGAGGTCTTTCAACCGCGCGGGCGCAACCTCGCCTGGGTCCTCTTCCAGCACCGCGAAGTCGGCGAACTTGCCCACTTCAATACTGCCGACAAGATGGTCCATCTTGAGCGTGTAGGCGGCGCCCAGCGTGATTGCGCGCAGCGCATCCGCCACCGGCACACGCTCGCTTGCGCCCAGCACCCGGCCTGAAGACGTCTCGCGCTGCGAAGCGCACCATGCCGTGAAGAGAGGATTCAATGGCGTGATGGGCGCATCGGAATGAAAGGCAAACGGAATGCCAAGTCGCCGCGCCGATTCCGCGGCGTTCATGCGATTTGCGCGGTCGGCGCCCATGGTCTGCTCGTAGTGCGCGTCGCCCCAGTAGTAGAGATGGTTCGAGAAGAAGTTGATGCACAAGCCCAGTTTTGCCGCGCGTGCAAGCTGGCTTGCGTCGGCCATCTGGCAGTGCTGGAGCGTATGCCGGTGATCGTGGCGAGGGCAGCGATCAAGAATTTTTTCGAGGGCATCAAGGACCAGTTCGGTCGCCTCGTCGCCGTTGGTATGAATATGCAGTTGCAGCCCGGCTTCGTGAAACGGTGCAAATACTTCGACGAACTGGCTGGGCGGAATCAACCACAGTCCATTCGGTTTTCCGTTCAGATATCCCGGCCATTTGAGGCGCGCAGTGAAGCCCTGAATGGATCCGTCGACAATGAACTTGACCGGTCCGAAACGCAGCTTGTCGGTGTTGTCTCTGATAGCCGACAGCACGCGTTGCGGGCCGCCTTCGGGGGAGCGCTGGGGTGCGAATGCGGGAACGATCCTGAGCGGATAGGCCGGGTCGTTTGTCACGTCCCGCAGGTTTTGATTGCCCCGTTCAGAGAAGTCGTTCACCAGGTCGGTCGCAGTCGTGACGCCGGCCAGTTGCGCGACCCGGCCGAAATTCCAGATGGCTTGTTTCTTCTCGCTGGCCGCAATGGAAAGCCCGCCGCCGATCAACCGGTACACAGGAAACATGGCAGCGAACTCCTGCAGTTCGCCGGTTGGCTCGCCGTCGGCATCCTTGCCGATTCCGTCGATGTCCGTTTCGCTGTCAATACCCGCGAGCGTGAGCATCGGAGAGTTCACGTTCATCAGATGCACGCTGGCATGGAGGATGACGATGGGCCGCTGTGCGCAGACGGTATCGAGTTCCTTGACCGACAAACGCTTCGTGCCGAAGAAGATCGGATCAAAACCCCACGCGAGGAGCGGGGCTTGCTCGTCTGTCATTTCGTCATGTGCTGCCTTGAGGCGGTCGATCACCGCGTCAAGTGTTTGCAAGCCGGGGCAGCGAACGCCATCGGGGCCGCGTCGATCGTGATAACCGACATAGACCGCGTCCCACATGGCACCTTCCATCAGATGGCAATGGCCTTCCACCAAACCCGGCATCAGCACTTTGTCCCTGAACGTATCGACTATTTCCGCATCGCCCCACTGTTTCACATCGTCGCCATTTCCAACCGACAGGATCCTGCCGTCGCGAATGGCGACGTGGGTGGCATACGGCTGTGCCGGATTCATCGTGAGGATCTTCTTCGCCACAAGAACCTGTATGGGACTTTTCGCTGCGTGATTCATGGATGCTCGCTAGATGATTGGGCAGTCGAAACACCGGTCAGGACAGAGCATGCACGTGGGGCCGCCGCATCGCAAGATGCACCGCGGCGAGCACCGCAACATTCACGGCCAGGCAAACCAGGCCCAGGTTCAAGCCGCCCAGATCCAACTGCAAGACATAGAGGACGATCGCCAGGATTTGCCCGATAAGCATGCCTGCTGCAATGGCTGCAGGCCGTACGCGCAGCCCGAACAGGATCGCGATCACGCCGGGGAAGAACTGAGTCACGCCGTAGTACGTGGTGTTGATGAGCGTGAGCATCAGGTTAGGCGTCAGCAGGGTCATCACGATCGAGACTATCAGGTAGATGACGATCACCACCTTTGCACTCGTTTTCTGCTTGTTTTCAGGCATATTCGGCAGCAGGTTGCGCGTGACGATCGGTCCGATGGAAAGGCAGATGCCTGCCAGCACGAGCAACCCGGAAAGCGATGCGCCGGCAGCCACGAGACCCAGCAGCCATCCTGGCAGCAAACGGATCGCCGCCGCGAAGAACGCTTCGTTGGGCGATGCAAGATGCAGGTTCTGGCTGATCGCGTAGTAGGACGCGACCACGAGAAACGGGTACATCAGCATGTAGAGCGGCATGGCGACCTGCGTGCGGCGGATCGTGTTGGCGCTTTTTGCCGTGAAGAAATTCTGCACCGCAAACGGCATCACATAGAAGCCGAGTGACTGGAACAGCATGGTGCTCATCGAGAACGTCAACTGATGTGCATCCATGCGGTTGCTGACGTGCAGGCTCGCTGCATGGAAGACCTCGGTGACACCCACTTCCGCCGAGACCGCGACGCCCGTGATAACAATGGCGAGGACCATGAGCACGTCTTTCAGCACCGCGATATAAGCCGATGCCCGCACGCCCGCAATCGCGATATACGTGAACGCCAGCATGGCCGATATCAGGATCAGGTAGAACGGCTGGAAATTCCAGCCTAATCCCTTGAGCGCGGCCACGAGCCCGGTGAACTGCAATTGGCCCCAGGGCAGCAGGAACAGAATGGCGGACGCAGCCACGACAAGTTCCAGCGTGCGGCTCTGGAAATGGCCCTTGAACAGGTCGGGCAAGGTGATCGCGTTATAGCGTTTGCCCGCTTGCCATATCTTGGGCCCGAGAAAATAACCGACCGGATAAGCGAGCAGGATATAACCCAGGAACCACACGCCGTAAGTCGGTCCCTTGGCGTAGATGCCGCCGGGAAAACCGACCATTGTGCCGATGCTGTAGATCTCACCCGCGGCGAGAAAGAACACGAGGTACGCGCCGAACTGCCGCGAGGCCACAAAGAAATCGTGCACGCTTTGCGGGCCGCGGCCCGATTTCGAGCGGATCGCGAGGTAGAGCGAAAAGACGATGAAGCCTAGAAATACGGCGGTAGCCATCCGTCATCCTCCTTCAGTTGTTGTCAGGATGTGCATCGTCGAAATGGCAGTCGAACAGACGCCAGCAGAGCATCAGGCAACCCGACGTCAACACGAACCACCCGAAGATCCAGGCGTAGATGAACGGGATGCCCAGCACGGTCCGGTCGATGGATGCAACCCACGGCAACAGGCCGATGACACCGATATAGGGAATGCCGATCCCGATGAAAAGCTTGAGCATGTCGTCTCCGGGTATTGTGGATCCAGTATCGCAAGCCATAAACAAGGATGAGTAGGGCCAGTGCGGGTCAATCGCTAAGTCCACATGCCGCCGCCCGGGAGCGGCGGCATGGCCGGGGAGGACTAGACCTTTCCCTTCCAGGGCACGAGCACCCGCTCTACGTAGCGCATCAGTACGTCGAAACACAGCGCGAAGAATCCGATCACGATAATGCCCATGATCACCACATCGCTTGCGAGAAACTCGGCGGCATTGAGCACCATGAAACCGAGTCCGCTGGTCGACGCCACCATCTCGGCGGCGACCAGCGTGGTCCAGCCCACGCCAATGCCGATCCGCATGCCCGTGAAGATCTCCGGCATCGCGGATTTGAGAATCACGTAGAGGACCACTTGCGTGCGTGACGCACCCATCGAATAAGCGGCATGAATCTGCTCGATCGACACTGAACGCACGCCGGCACGCGCGGCAATGGCAAGCGGCGCAAAGATCGCGAGGTAGATCAGGAACACCTTCGAGAACTCGCCAATGCCGAACCAGATGATGATGAGCGGCAGGTAGGCAAGCGGCGGCAGCGGGCGATAGAACTCGATCGGCGGATCGAACAGGCCGCGCGCGATCCGTGACACACCCATCATCACACCCACGGGTATGGCGGTCAGGCACGCGAGCGCAAACGCACCGAACACACGCAAGAGGCTGATGCCGGTATGTTGCGCGAGCGTCGAGTTCGCGAAGCCGTCTGTCGCCACCAGGATGAACTTTGCATAGACGGCTTGCGGCGAAGGCAGGAAGAGCGGCTTGATCAAATGCAGGTTCGTCACCGCGAACCACAATCCGAACAGGGCGAGGATGGTGAACATGCTGGCGGCAAGACTGCTGCCTTGCCCGGGCACGCCAAACGAGTCGCCGGGCTTGACCGGTTTCTTGGCGAGAACCCGCACACGGCGGCGCGGCCGTTGTGGCGGTTCGGCGGAGGTCTCGGGTCTCATTGGCAGGTCGCGGTGAGGTAGCGCGTCGATCGATTTCGAACCAGACATGAAATTAGACATGAGCCACCTCCGCCGCTGCGCCGTGCGACTTCTCATCGCCGTAGATAATGCTGAGTATGCGCTCGCGCATTTCAATGAAGTCCGGGCTCGATTTGACCGCCCGAGCGTCGCGGGTGTCGAGAAAACGCCGGTTGAAATCGAGCTCGTAGGTATGCGTGATACGCCCCGGGCGAGGCGACATCACGATCAGCCGGCTGGCGAGAAATAGCGCTTCCTCCACGCTATGGGTGATGAAGAAGAACATCTTGTTCGTCTTCTTCCAGACATCGAGCAGCAGTTCCTGAATGGTTTCCCGAGTGAGCGCGTCGAGTGCGGCCATGGGTTCGTCCATCAGCAGCATGGCGGGGTCGCAGGTCAGCGCGCGGGCAATACCCACGCGCTGCTGCATCCCACCGGATAACTGATAGATCATATGCTTGTGGAAGTCCTGCAATCCGACAAGCGCGAGGTTGCGCACAGCGATCTCGCGGCGCTTGGCCTTGGCCACCCCCTGCAGCTTCAGCCCGAATTCCGCGTTATCGATCACGTTCAGCCACGGCAGCAGGGCGTGTTTCTGGAACACCACGCCGCGATCGGCGCCGGGTCCGGCAATAGGCTCGCCCCCGAGCAGCAGCTCGCCGCTGCTTGGCGCGATGAACCCCGCCATCAGCGACAGCAGGGTCGTCTTGCCACACCCTGATGCGCCCAGCGCGACCACCAGATCACCCGAGTCGATCTGCAGGTTGATGTTGTCCAGCGCGTGCACGCTCTCGCCGGCACGGCGGCCCGGAAACGTCACGCTGACGTTCGTGATCTTCATGCTTTCCATAGATCCTCCTGATCGATGCCCCTGGCGTTGTTCACTTGAGCTTCATCGCGGCTTCCGCATACTCGGGCGTGACAAAGCTCGAGTAATCGGACGCTACCGCATCAATGCGCTTCTGGTCCTTGAGGAACATCGACGTGTCCTTCAGCGCGAGCGTTGCGCGGCCCGCATTGCCGCCACCGAGCCACTGCGCCGACACCTGGTCGGCAAGCGACGGGAATGCATACAGCGAGAGCGATTCCGGCACGTCGCCGGGCGCGCCGCCGATCATCTTGGCAATCGCTGCCGCCTGCGGTGAAGCCGCATTCCACTGAGCGGTATTACGGCGATATTGATCGTCCGCGTCGGCAATGGCCTTCACCAGTTTAGCCATGAAGTCCTTATGTTCCTCGCCCCATTTCCGGTCGACTGCGATACCGTCGAACGTCGGTTTTCCAAGCTTTGAAAGATCCCCCGACGTGATCAGCACCTTGCCGCTTTTCTTGAGTTCGGCCAGCGCCGGATTCCATACATACGCCGCGTCGATATCACCCCGTTCCCATGCAGCGACGATCTGGTTCGGCTGCATGTTGAGGATCTTTACATCGGATGGGTTGATGCCCCAGTGCTGCAGCGCAAACATCGTGTGATAGTGGGTGGTCGAAACGAACGGGACGCCGATCGTCTTGCCTTTCAGGTCGGCCGGCTTTGTCACGCCGGAGCCATTGCGCACGACCATTGCTTCAGCCTGGTTGATATTGTCGAGGATCCAGAAAAGCTGCAGGTCCACGCCCTGGCTCACGGCCGCGGCCAGCGGGCTCGATCCGATGACCCCTACCTTCACGTCGCCCGAAGCCATCGCCGTTGCTACTTTCGCGCCCGACTCGAACTGCCGCCAGTTGATCTTGTAGCCGGTCTCCTTTTCGATGGACCCGTTGGCGATCGCCACGACCCAGGGATCGACGATCTGCTGGTACGCGATAGTGACTTCCTTGTCCTCGGCGTGCGCGGGTTGCACCGCGATGGTGACGAACGTCGCCAACACGGTCGCGGCTGCAATGACGCGATGCATCGGGCGGGCGAACCACCTCGAAAATTTTGATCGTTTATCGTGTTGCATTGCGGATCTCCTGGCGGGCAGCGTGCATGGCACGCAAGTCTTGTCGGAACGACCGGGGCTTGTCCCGATCGCGGGAACACGGTCGAATCGAGTATCGTCAACTAAAAATCGGCTGAGTTAGTACCAGACGCCGCCGATCGTTGAGTCCACATTCGCCGCGCCGTTTCGGCGCTGCACGCCTGGCTCGCAGGGGGCCACGCCGACGGCCATCGCGCCAGATCGCGTTAATTCCGAATCAACCACCCTAATCAATCACGGAGGAAATATGGCTAGCCGGATGTCGTCGGCAATGTGGTCGCAGCGGTTCCAGCGGTCGGCTGAATCGAATATCAGCCTGCAAGGGCAGATTCGGCAGATGCTGGTAGCCGCCATTCTCGACGGGCAGATGTCCGTCGATACCGCGTTGCCCTCGAGCCGCGAACTGGCCGACCAGTTGAGCGTGGCCCGCAATACGGTCGTGCTCGCCTACCAGCAACTGGTGGAAGAGGGTTACCTGATTTCCCGGGAGCGCAGCGGGCACTTCGTCAATCCGGCCATGCTCGAAGGCCGGCACGGGTTTGTCCCGACTCAAACCGTCGCGGCGAACGAGGCGGTAGGGCGGCCCGACTGGACCCAACGCATTGCGCGTTTGCCGTCCTTGCAGCGCAATATCGTCAAGCAGGCGAGTTGGCAGAACTACGAGTTTCCTTTCATCTATGGTCAGTTCGACCAGACGCTCTTTCCAACGAGCGACTGGCGCGAGTGCTGCATGAAGGCGCTCTCCGTCATGGAGATCCGCAACTGGGCGCCGGACCTGATCGAACGCGACGACGACACGCTGATCCAGCAGATTCGTACCCGCGTGCTGCCGCGTCGCGGCGTCTTCGCGATGCCGGACGAAATTGTCGTGACCATGGGGGCACAGCAGGCGCTTTATCTCATTGCCGACCTGCTGGCGAACGAGCGCACCACGATTGGTTTTGAGAACCCCGGGTATCCCGATGCACGCAATATTTTCCTGAACCGCCACGCGCCGCTGCTGCCGCTGCCGGTTGATGAAGGCGGCGTGCGCCCGGTCGCCGACGCCCATCTGCTGGCGCAATGCGACTACGTGTATGTGACGCCGAGCCATCAGTGTCCGACCACCGCGACTTTGCCGCTCGAACGCAGGCACGCGCTGCTCGAACTGGCGCAGAAACATGATTTTGTCGTGATCGAGGACGATTACGAGAGCGAGAACAATTTCTCCGGCGCGCCGCATCCGGCGTTGAAGAGCCTGGACACCGCCGACCGCGTGCTCTATGTGGGCAGCTTGTCGAAGAGTTTCGCTCCGGGCTTGCGGCTCGGTTATGTGGTCGGCCCGCGTGACCTGATTCGCGAGCTGCGGGCGTTGCGGCGGTTGATGGTGCGTCATCCGGCGGCGTACATCCAGCGCGCGTTCGCGACCTTTCTCGCGCTCGGCCATCACGACGCGTTGCTGCGGCGGCTCGCCTTCGCCTACAAGGAGCGTGCGGAGGCGCTCAAGGCCGCGCTCGACACCCATCTGCCGGAGGTCGGGCACGCGCGGATTACCGGCGGCTCCTCGTGCTGGGTGGAAGGTCCGCCCTGGCTTGACGCAACACGTCTTGCTGCTGAAGCCGAGGCGCACGGCATCCTGATTGAACTGGGCAGCGTGTTTTTTATGGAAGGGCTGGAGCAGCGCCAATGCTTCCGCATGGGCTTTTCGGCCATCAAGCTGGAAAAGATCGAACCCGGTGTGCGTGCGCTGGCGGAGCTCGTGCGGGCGCAATGTCCGCAGGCGTGAGCGCTTGGGGTGACAGCATGAGGCGGGCGCTGGCCCAAGCGAATCGGCTCGACTGGAACTACCGCGGGAGCTGAGAGTTACTTAACGTGTCGGTGAAACTTGGCTGCAGCCGTCGCCGACCGGCGTGCGGCTACGCCAGTCATCTGACAGGAGACACGTATGACAGACTCGCGCACCGCGACATCCGAAGTGACGGCCGACACGCTTGCGGCTTTTTCCGACGCCTTCAACCGTCACGACGCCAACGCGCTGATGGCCTTCATGACCGAGGACTGTGTCTTCGATACCGCCGGCGGCAACGAGATCCACGGCACACGGTTTGCCGGACGCGCGGCCGTGCAAGCGGCCTTTGAAGGTGTCTTCAAGACCTTTCCCGATGCCCACTGGGGACACGGCCGGCACTACGTAGCCGGTGAACGCGGCGTGTCGGAATGGGTCTTTACCGGTACGCACGCCGAAGGCTGGCGTATCGAGGCTGAAGGTTGCGATCTCTTTGAGTTTCGCGACGGCCTGATTGCGGTAAAACGCGCGTTTCGCAAGGAACGTCCGAGGCAGGCTGCCTGAGCGCTCCGCTGGACGGCAGCGGGGTGCGGCAGGCGGCGCTGGCAGGCCTGCGGAGCGTGTGACGGGCAACTGCGTGTCCGTCGTGACGCAGGGACGCCTGAAGGCTGTTGAAATTCCGTCATTGATGCGCTTCTCCCGCCGGCATGAAGATTTGCCGACGCTCGGCGCGGGATTAAAACCAGACGCTGATCATCAAGCGGAACGAAATCACGCAGGTGAACGGGACGACGACATAACGATCTCGCTTGCGATAACGCATTCAAAATAACAGAATGAATGCGTTGAACGCATTTTAGTGAGATGACTCCATGGCGATGCTTACAGTACGGAACTTGCCCGATGATGTACACCGCGCGCTGCGGGTGCGGGCCGCTCAACACGGGCACAGCACCGAGGCCGAAGTCCGCGAGATTTTGGCGAGCGCGGTCAAGCCAGAGACGCGTGTTCGTCTGGGCGAGGCGCTTTCGGAATTGGGTCGGAAAATCGGCCTGACGAACGAGGATTTCGAGGATTTCGAGGTCTTCGACCGGGTGAGAGACAAGACGCCGGCCGAACCGCCGAGGTTTGAATGATCGTCCTCGATACGAACGTTGTTTCCGAGGCGATGAAGCCCGAGCCACACCCGGCCGTCCGGGCCTGGTTGAATGAGCAAGCCGTCGAAACGCTCTATCTGTCCAGCGTGACGCTTGCCGAGTTGCTATTTAGCATTGGGGCGGTCCCGACCGGCAAGCGCAAGGACATGCTGGCACAGGCCCTTGACGGTTTGTTGGGGCTGTTCAGGGATCGGGTGCTGCCATTTGATACCGACGCAGCACGGCGCTATGCCGAGCTGGCCGTGACGGCCAAAGCCGGCGGGCGAGGATTCCCCACACCCGACGGCTACATTGCCGCGATCGCGGCTTCGCGAGCGTTCATCGTGGCTTCACGCGACACGGCCCCCTTTGAGGCCGTCAGCATCGCAGTTATCAATCCGTGGGAAGCGTAGAGCGCTGATGGCTTTTCATAGGATCGTTTTGCAGCAAGTTCTTATGAACGATGCACCCAAAATCGGATTGATATCAAGGGCTAGAAGGTGTTTGCCAGTTCTCGCGCCGCTTCCTGCAGGCGCGGCACGAATTCGAGCGAGCGGGAGAGCGGCGCGCGGGAAACGGGCGCGTGCACGGCAATGGCGGCAATGCTCATGCCTTCTTTGTTCATCACAGGCACCGCGACGCAGGCTATGCCTGCAAGAAATTCCTCGTTGTCGATGCCAATGCGCTTGTGTGCGGTGCGATCAAGTTCGGCTTCGAGCATTTCGGGGTCGGTGATGGTATTCGGCGTGAAGCGTTCGATTTTCAGCGCGCGTACCAGCGCCGAACGCTGCTCGCGAGACAGCATCATGGCCAGCAGCAATTTACCGCTCGCGGTGCAATACGCCGGCACTTTCGAACCGGGCTTCAGGTCGAGCCGCAGGGGCCAGGGCGCTTCCATGCGGTCCAGGTAAAGCACTTCGGTTTCATGCAACATGGTGAGGTTGCAGGTTTCCCCGAGGTCCGCCACCAGCCGTCCGAGAATGGCGTGCCGCAGACGCCGCGCGCCTGAGTGCATGACAACGCCGAGACCGAGCTGCGCGAGACGCGGGCCGATCACGTAGGCATTCTTGTGGCCCGGATCGCGGATCACGAGGCCGCCCGCTTCCAGCGACGCCAGCATGCGGTGCAGCGACGGCTTCGGCAGGTCGACGTCCTGCGCGATGTCGGCAAGCGACACCGGACCTTCCGCCTTGACGAGATGCTCGAGCAGCGCGAAGGCACGCAGTGTCGGCGTATCAGCAGTGGTCATTGCAACCGTTCCGAAAAATAGATGATGACCATTGTACAGAAACGCCCTATGGCGTGGCCTGCCTTGATTTCAGGGCGAAGTTTCTGCCCGGCTCCATTCCGGTTTTCGATATTGCGGCGTTCGGGCCCTGGCCCGGCAACGCCCGGGATGAAGTGCGTTCCATCTTCACAGCGCTACCGTTGCGGCATTGCATCCGCGTGAAGCAGGGGAGCCAGGCGCGCCGCGGTTTCCTTGATCTTCGGCACGTTCTTGAGCAGGTCGTCGAGGCTTGCCCGCGCGGTGGGCGCATGCACGGCCAGCGAAGCCAGTACGCCGCTACCGCCGGGTTTGCGAACCGGCACGGCGACCGCCACCATCCCTCGTACGAATTCCTCATTGTCGATACCGAGACCCCGCGAGGCCAGCCGGTCAAGCTCCGCACCGAGCAGGGTGGTGTCGGTGAAGGTGCGATAGGTATGCGCCTTGAGCGGCATCCGGGCAAGGAACAGCGCCCGCTCGGCAGGCTTCATCAGCGAGAGGAACAGCTTGCCGCTCGCCGTGCAATGCAGCGGCACGCGCATTCCCGGCTGCATATGCAGGCGCAGGGGTTCGCTTGTCTCCACGCGCTCGACGTAGAGCACGGCGTCGCCGTCGAGCACGGTGAGGTTGCAGCTCTCTCCAAGCACATCGACAAGTCCGCGCAGCAACGCGCGGCAGGAGCGGGTAAACGTGCTGTTCGCGAGCATGGTCAGCGCGAGTTGGGCCGCGCGTGGACCGAGCGTTATGCCACGGTCGGCGCCGCGTGAATCCGGTATGTGTGTCACGTAACCCAGCGCTTCCAGCGATTCGATCATGCGCGCCAGGGTCGCCTTCGGAATATGCAGGCGTGCAGACAGTTGCGACAGTGAAAACGGTTGTCCGGCCGCGGCAAGGTGCTCGACCACGATGAGCGCCCGCAGAACGCGGGTGTCCTCGGGAGTCGGGTCCTGGTGCAGGGCAGCATGCGAAGCGGCATGTGACCCGGCATGTGAGGCGATGGATAAAGCCGCATTTGACGCGGGGCTCGCGGCGTCTTTCATTCGCACCTCTGATTAGGGATGACGGGTGTTCAATGCGGGCAACCGGGTCCGGGAGAACCCGGATAAGCGCCCGAATGCAGCCCTGAAAGTGGAACAAAAAGGCTCTTTTTGAACCGGTTTCATCGATCGTAGCCGGATTTTCTTGAAGGTGGAACGAACAATCAATAAATTTCAACGAAACGTATCGAAAATTTGAGAGACAAAAAACAAGGAGACGCTAGTGATGGCACGCAGTTTTGACTACGTCATTGTCGGCGCGGGATCGGCCGGCTGTGTCCTCGCCAACCGCCTCTCGGAAAACGGCCGTTATTCGGTGTGCCTGCTCGAAGCCGGTCCGCCGGACCGGTATCTCTGGATTCATATTCCTATCGGCTATGGCAAGACCATGTTTCATCCGGTCTATAACTGGGGCTTCAATACCGACCCGGATCCGAACATGAATGATCGTCAGTTGTACTGGCCCCGCGGACGCACGCTCGGCGGCAGCAGTTCGATCAACGGGCTGATCTATGTGCGCGGCCAGAAGCATGACTACGACCACTGGAGTGCGCTGGGAAACAAGGGCTGGAGCTGGCAGGAGTGCCTGCCGTACTTCCGGCGGCTCGAACACAACGAGCTGGGGGCGTCGCCAACACGGGGTGTGGACGGACCGCTCTGGGCCTCGACCATCAAGCAGCGTCATGAGCTGGTGGACGCCTTTATTGCTGCATCGAACAAGATCGGCGTGCCCACGGTTCAGGATTTCAACAGCGGCGACCAGGAAGGCGTCGGCTACTACCAACTGACTACGCGAAAGGGCTGGCGCTGCTCGACCGCCGTGGCGTACCTCAAGCCCGCGCGCCGGCGTCCGAACCTGCATGTGGAAACCGATGCGCTCGCGTCGAAGATTATTTTCGAAGGCACGCGCGCCGCTGGTGTCCGGTACCTGCAGCACGGACAGACACAAGAGGTGCGCGCGAATCGCGAGGTGCTGCTTGCGGCCGGCGCGCTTCAGTCTCCTCAATTGCTGCAGGTCTCGGGCGTGGGTCCGGCCAGGCTGCTCGGCGACTTCGGCATTCCGGTGGTCGCAAACCGGCCGGGTGTGGGCGAAAATCTTCAGGATCATTTGCAGGTGCGCCTGATCTATGAAGTCTCGCGGCCGATCTCAACCAACAACCTGCTGAATTCCTGGCAAGGCCGGGCGAAAATGGGCCTGCAATGGGCGCTGTTTCGCGAAGGGCCGCTCGCCGTCGGCATCAACCAGGGCGGGTTGTTTTGCCGGGCGCTGCCCGACGAGGCAAAGACGCCGGACATCCAGTTCCATTTTTCGACGCTCTCAGCCGATTCCGCCGGCGGCGACGTTCACTCGTTTCCCGGCTGCACGTATTCGATCTGTCAGCTACGGCCCGAGTCTCGCGGGGTGTTGCGCATTCGCACGAACGACATGCGCGACGCACCGTCGATGCAGCCGAACTATCTCTCGACCGATCTCGACCGGCGCACGACTGTTGCGGGTGTGCGTTTCGCGCGCCGGATTGCTGCTGCGGAGCCTATGGCGTCCCTGATGAAACGCGAAGTCCGTCCCGGCGCCGACGCGCAGACCGACGACGAACTGCTGCAGTTTTGCCGCGAATACGGGCAGACGATCTTTCATCCGTCAGGCACTGCCAAGATGGGCGTCGCAAGCGATCCGCTTGCCGTGGTCGACGAGCGCCTGCGTGTATACGGCACGCGCGGGTTGCGCGTGATCGACTGCTCGATCATGCCGACGCTCGTCTCCGGCAACACCAACGTGCCCATCGTGATGGTCGCCGAGAAGGCCTCGGACATGATTCTTGCCGACGCCCGAGCCGACGACCGTTCCACGGCAGCACCCATTGAAGAGGCCCTGGAGTCACATTGAATTTGCATTGAACGTAGTAATCCGAAATTGTTTTAAGAAGCAAAAAAACAAGTCCTGGCTGCATGCTGAACACAATTTGATAACACAGCGTGCACACCGGGTAATTCGTGCCCCGGAGGAGACAGCTTTTGGGGCATTGCGCCGGGCGGCACGCTGAGGCCGCCGCCCGGCCATCCATCGGAGAAGACAGAATGGCAATCGATCACAAGGTTATCCGCCGCGTTGCATTCGCGAGCGTCATCGGGGCCACGGTCGAGTGGTACGACTTTTTCCTGTACGGCGTGGTGGCGGGCATCGTATTCAACAAGCTGTATTTTCCGGCGCACGATCCACTCGTTTCCACCATGCTTGCCTACGCCACATTTGCGGTCGGCTTCGTGACACGGCCGCTCGGGGGCATTATTTTTGGCCACTTCGGGGACAAGGTCGGGCGCAAATCCGCGCTCATCTGCACGCTCATCATCATGGGTGTCTCCACAGCGGGTGTGGCTTTCGTGCCGACTTACGCGCAGATAGGCATCTGGGCGCCGATCCTGCTGCTCGCGCTGCGTGTTCTGCAGGGCATCGGGCTCGGTGGGGAGTGGGGCGGGGCTGTGCTGATGGCTTATGAATATGCGCCGCCTAACCGGCGCGGACTTTACGCGAGCCTGCCGCAGATCGGTTTGTCGATCGGCTTGTGCCTCGCGTCGGGCGTGGTGGCCGCCATTTCGAAGCTGCTGCCGGAGACCGCGTTTCTCTCGTGGGGCTGGCGCCTCGCGTTCGCCATGTCGCTCGCGCTGGTGGTAATCGGCCTCTATATTCGCGTCAAGGTCATGGAGACGCCCGAGTTCCTGGCGCTCAAGCGCACCCGGCGCGACGTGAAAGTTCCCTTCATCGACATGATCACGCGGTATCGCCGCTCCGTGCTGCTCGGCATGGGCGCGCGCTGGATTGACGGCGTTTTCTTCAATATCTTCGCCGTGTTCATGATCGGCTATCTCACGCAGCATCTGGCGATGAGCCGGACCGAAGCGCTCACGGGCGTCATGATGGCCGCCATTGTGATGTGTTTCTTCATTCCGCTGTTCGGCACGATGTCGGACCTGTTGGGGCGCACCCGCGTGTACCGGTGGGGTTCGTTGATTTGCGGGCTCTCGGTGCTGCCGGCATTCTGGCTGATGGAGAACCAGGCCGGCAACACCATGATCGTGTGGCTCGCGATCGTGATCCCGTTCGGCATCTTCTATGCAATGGTCTATGGGCCGGAGGCCGCGCTTTTTGCCGAATTATTCGATGCCGAGGTCCGCTATACCGGTATCTCGTTCGTGTACCAGTTCTCGGGAATCTTCGCGAGCGGCCTGACCCCGATCATTGCAACCGCGCTCATGCGGCTGAACGGCGGCAAACCGTGGGCCGTATGCGTCTACGTGGTGCTGTCCGCGCTGCTGTCGGCATGGTGCGCGCACAAGATGGAACCGCGCAGAGACACATTCGACGCAGTCACCCGGGCTCATTGAACGACTGAATGAGGGGCTGAATGAGGGGCTGCTCGTGCCCCCTCGGGCCGCTCTTCAATCGTGGAATGTCTTCGCCGTTTCTTCGGCGGCGAGACGCAGGTCGGGCACGAAGGCGAGCAGGTCGTCGAGTGCAACGCGGCCGATCGGCGCCTGCACGGCGATGGCCGCGCAGGCGCGATTGCGATCGAGCATGACCGGCACCGCGATCGCGATCAGTCCCTGCAAGTGTTCCTGGTTGTTGATGGCGAGCAGGCGCCGGCGCGTCGTGCTCAGTTCCTTGCGCAACGCGTCACGGTCGATGATGGTCCGCTCCGAGTAGGCGCGCAGCGGCAGGGTTTCGATCATCCGCTCACGCCGTTCGCGGGGCATGAAGCTCAGGAGAAGCTTGCCGCTTGCCGAACAATGCAGGGGCACGTGCGAACCCGGCTGCAGATGCATGCGCAACGGCCACTCCGTCTCAACGCGGTCGACATAGACCACGTCGTTACCCGACAACATTGTCAGGTTGCACGTCTCGCCGATCTTTTCCACCAGTTGTTCGAGCAGCGCATGGCGCGCCGCCGCGGGGCCGGCATGCATCAGCACGTTGACCGCGAGCGAGCGCACGCGGGGCGAACATTCATACAACCGGTCGCCCGCGCCGCGTGTGATGAGGTAAGCGTCCGTCAACTGCACGAGGATGCGATGCACCGTCTGCTTGGGCAGCGCGAGGGCGTCCACAAGGTCTGTCATCGAAAGAGGGCGGCCGGCCTGGGCCAGCGTTTCCAGCACCCGGAATGCTCGCACGGCGGCCGCGTTGGATTGATTGGACGTTGGCATTCCGTCTCCTGAACGGCGTAGATTTTTTTTGGAGGATCTGCATCAACTTTATCGCTTTTCGGGACTGCGAAACGTCCCGAAAACTGAATTTTTCGCTGCTGCGGGAGGGGTAGCGAGCGTTGGATCGGAAAACGGGACCTCACCGTGCGCGTGGCTGAGTAGATTGCAATTCATCGTGATTCTTTTAGCCGGAGCAACGCGTAATGAACGGACACATCAGCGCAGCAGAAGAGGAGGCGGCGGCCGTCGCCGATAGCGTCGAACGGGACGTGGCGGAACAGGTCGCACGGGCGCGCACGGCCCAGAAAGAATTCGAGCAAGCGGGGCAGGAAGTCCTGGACGCAGCCGCCGCCGCTGCGGCATGGGCGATCATGGAGCCGGGCCGTAACCGGCAACTGGCGGAACTCGCCGTGCGAGACACAGGCCTTGGCAACGCCGACGACAAGTTTCGCAAGAACTATCGGAAGACGCTGGGTCTTTTGCGCGACTTGCACGACGCCAAAACCTGCGGCGTGATCAGCCGGAATGCAGCCAACGGAATTGTCGAAATCGCGCGCGCAGTGGGGGTTGTTGCGGCGATCACACCGTCGACCAACCCTGCCGCCACGCCCGCCAACAAGATCATCAACGCGCTGAAATGCGGCAATGCGGTAATCGTTGCACCTTCGCCGAAGGGCTATTCGTCTTGCGCGCTGCTGATCGAATTCATCCACGCGCAATTCGCCAAGGTGGGCTTGTCGCCCGATCTCGTCCAGGTGCTGCCGCCGCCCATCACCAAGGCGGCAACGGCCGCGCTCCTGCGGCACTGCGATCTGGTCGTCGCCACGGGGTCCCAGGCCAATGTCCGCATGGCTTATGCCAGCGGGACGCCCGCGTTCGGCGTGGGTGCGGGGAACGTGGCGTCGATTGTTGCCGCATCGGCGGATCTGAATGACGCGGCGCGGAAAATCCGCCTCTCCAAGACTTTCGACAACGCCACCAGTTGCTCGTCCGAAAACAGTGTCGTGATGGTGGAGGCGGTGTACCGGCCAGCACTCGGCGCACTCGCTGAAAACGGCGGGGTGTTGCTCGACGCGGCTCAGAAAGAACGCCTGCAAGCCGTGATGTGGACCGGGGGCAAGCTCTCCGCCTGCTGCACGGCGAAGTCAGCAGTTGAAATTGCGCGGTTGGCGGGTCTTGATGACATCGCGGCCAAGGCGCCGGCTTTCCTGATGGTCGAGGAAGACGGTTTCGGCGCGGACCATCCGTTCTCCGGCGAAAAGCTTTCACCTGTGCTGACGGTTTACCGCGCAAGGGATTTCGCCGATGCGACCTCGATCGTGCAGCGCATTTATGCATACATGGGCGCGGGGCACTCGGTCGGGCTGCATTCCGCCGATCCCGCGGAGGCCGTGCAACTCGGCATGAACTTGCCGGTTGCACGCGTTATCTCCAACCAGGCGCATTGCCTCGCAACGGGGGGCAACTTCGACAACGGCCTGCCGTTTTCGCTATCGATGGGCTGCGGCACCTGGGGCCGCAACAACTTCTCCGACAACCTCGGTTTTCGCCATTACCTGAACATTACGCGGGTCGCGTATCCCATCGAAGAACGGGTTCCGGAGATGGACGACCTGCTCGGCGATTTCTTCAGGAGGTACGGTCGATGAACACGCCTGCCACCTTGCGTGCGTTGATCGACGAACGCGCCACGCAGTTCCCCGACAAACCTTTCCTGCTCGCGCCAGCCGACGACGAGACGAATTCGACGTCGAACGCCAGTCGCGCGGGCGTGCTGACGTTTGGTCAATTACGCGACGCTTGCCAGACGCTTGATTCTCGCTTTCGCGACGCGGGGTTGAAGCCGGGCGATGTTGTCTCGGTGTTCATGGGCAACGGCATCCAGACCGCCACGCTGCTGCTCGCCGCGATGTACAGCGGTCTCGTGGCCAATCCGTTGAACCTGCTATGCCAGCCGTCACAGGTGCGTTACATCGTCGAGCATTCCGACACACGAGCGATATTTGTATCCGGGGAATCGCGGGCTGCGATTACGTCTGCCATTGCGGCGTTGCGCGAGGAAGGTTTCAATCGCGAGATCCTGCTTGTCACCACGGAGCCTGACGCGCTTGAAGCGCCGGTGTTCGCACCACTGGAACTCGCGCTCGCCGATGCCGCAGCACAGCCTGTAGTGCGGCCTGTTGCATTGAAGCTGGTTACCGTCAGCGAGAACCCGCCGTGTGCCCAAGACGTTGCGCTTCTCATGTACACGTCGGGGACGACCGGTCAGCCCAAAGGGGTGCTCCTGACGCATCGAAACCTTATGGTGAACGCGCGCACTATTACAGCCGAGCATCGCCTCACCACCGACGATCGCGTGCTCGCCTCGCTGCCGCTCTTTCATATCAACGGCCTCGTGGTGACGCTCCTGGCGCCGCTGTTTCACGGCGGGTCAGTCGTGGTGCCACCGCGTTTTTCCGCTCGCACGTTCTGGCGCGATGTTACGCGCCACGGCTGCACCTGGATCAATGTCGTGCCTACGATCGTCGCTTATCTTCTCAACCAGCAGGATGACCACGCCTTTGACCTGTCCGCGCTCAAGTTCTGCCGCAGTGCGTCCGCGGCGCTGCCGGCCGAGCATCACCGGGCGTTCGAAGCACGCTTTGGCCTCGGAGTGATTGAAACAATGGGTATGACGGAGACCGCTGCTCCTGTATTTAGTAATCCCTATGAAATGGAGCGGCGGCGGGTTGGCAGTATCGGCTTGCCATCCGGTGCGAACGCCCGGGTGATCGACGCGCACGGCCGTGACTGTGCCAACGACGAATGCGGCGAGATCGTGTTGTGCGGCGAACAGGTGATGAGCGGTTACTACAAGCGCCCGGAAGAGACGAAAGCGGCGTTCACCGAGGACGGCTGGCTGCGCACGGGTGACCTCGGCTACCGCGATGCGGAAGGCTATTTCTACATCAATGGCCGCTCGAAGGAACTGATCATCAAGGGCGGCGAGAACATCGCGCCGCGCGAGATTGATGAGGCATTGCTGAAACACCCGGGCGTGCTGGACGCAGCGGCGGTCGGCATGCCGGATACCGATTATGGCCAGGAGATCGTGGCTTTCGTCGTGCCGCGCGAGCCTGACGGTCCGCTCGCCCTCGATCTCGCCGATCTCAGGGATCACTGCCTGCGCGAACTCGGCCGCTTCAAGACGCCGAAGGAATTCCGCCTGATAGATGAGCTGCCGCGCGGGCCGTCGGGTAAGGTGCAGCGGCTGAAACTGCTGCAAAGCTGATCCGCAAAGCCCGGCGACATCCACTTACGCGAAGGGAAGCACACGACACAGGAACGCGCATTACGGAACAAGCAACAAGCAGCACCGAAGCACCGATCACGAACGTCAAAGACGTCACATGGAAGAGACAGGAGACAGCATGGAACAGCAACAGACGCATCCGCGGCGTGTGAAGACGCGTCACATCATTCTTGCAGTCATGTGCCTGATGTATTTCATCTCGTACATCGATCGCGTGAACATTGCCGTGGCAGGTCCCATCATCCGGCATGAGATGGGACTGACTTCGGGGCAGCTTGGCCTCGTGTTCTCCGCGTTCGCGTATCCGTATGCCGTCATGCAGATCGTGGGGGGATGGCTTGCGGACAAGTACGGACCCAAGCGCGTGCTGACCGTGCTATCGCTCATCTGGGGCGTTGCAACACTTGCGACCGGTTTCGCCGGCAGCGTGGCGATGCTCGTGGGCTTGCGTTTCATGCTCGGCGTGGGGGAGGGCGGTGCATTCCCGACGGCTACCCGTGCCTTTACCTACTGGATGCCGGTCGCCGAACGCGGTTTTGCGCAGGGCATCACGCATAGCTTCGCGCGGCTCGGCGGCGCCGTGACGCCGCCACTCGTACTCGCGGTGGTCGCGACAGGCGGATGGCGCGATGCGTTCATCCTGCTCGGTGCCGCAAGTCTTGCGTGGACCGTGCTTTATTTGTGCGTGTTCACAAACTCTCCCGAACAGCACCGTCGCATCACGCCGCAAGAAACAGCGGAGATCGGTTATCGCGTGGGCGACTGCGACCGGGCCAAACATTCCGCTACACCGTGGCGAAAACTCATGCACCGGATGTGGCTGGTGACTTTCGTCGATTTTTGCTACGGCTGGCTGCTGTGGGTGTATTTGACGTGGCTGCCGTCCTATCTCAAGGAGTCGCGGGGATTCGACCTCAAGCAACTCGCGCTCTTCACCGCGTTGCCGCTGCTGGCGGGCGTGATAGGCGATACGCTCGGCGGGACCTTGTCCGACCTGATCTTCAAGATGACTGGCCGGCTGCGTTTCGCTCGTTGTTCAATCCTTGTGGTCGGGCTGGGGGGCTCGCTCGCATTCCTGGTGCCTATGGTTAGTACAGCGAATCCGCTGACGGCCGTGCTGTTCCTGTCGGCGTCGTTCTTCTTCCTGGAGATCACCAATCCCGTGCTCTGGACACTGCCGCTCGATATCGCGGGCAAATACGCGGGCACCGCCGGCGGCATGATGAACACCGGCTTCGGCGTGGCAGGCATGGTGTCACCGGTCGTGTTCGGTTACCTGATCGAAACAACCGGCAGCTATAACGTGCCGTTCACCATCTCGGCGTGCCTGCTTGGCGTGGGCATGGTGGCGGCGCTGTTCATCAACCCGCTGAAAACCGTTGATGCCGACGAGGAACGCGACCGCACCGCGGGTACCTCGCTCGACGGCGTGCCGGCGTTCGCGCACGCAGCACCCGGCCTGGCGCTTGAGCGGCATCACTTGCGCCGGCCGTTGCGCTGGCGCAAGTGAAGGGCGGCTCTTGAGTCTGGTCCTTGAGTCTGACCCTGGAGTTCAGCTCTTGAGTTTGCGCAGGCGCCAGATCAGGCTGGACGTGTCGAAGCGTTTACCGCCAAGGGCCTGCACGTCGCCGTAGAACTGGTCGACGAGCGCGGTCACGGGCAGCGAAGCGCCGTTGCGCTTCGCTTCGTCGAGACAGAAGCCCAGGTCCTTGCGCATCCAGTCGACGGCAAAGCCATAGTCGAACTTGCCGTCGATCATGGTCTTGCCGCGATTGTCCATCTGCCAGCTCGCCGCCGCGCCCTTGCCGATCACATCGAGTACGAGCGGCATGTCGAGGCCCGACAACTGGCCGAAATTGATAGCCTCCGACAGGCCCTGAACCAGTCCGGCGATGCAGATCTGGTTGACCATCTTCGCCAGTTGTCCGGCGCCGGCCGGGCCGATCAACGTGACGGCCGTCGCGTAGTGGTCGAGGGTCGCGCGGACTTGATCAAAAACCTCCGAAGCGCCGCCGCACATGATGGTGAGCTTGCCGTTCTGCGCGCCTGCCTGGCCGCCGGACACGGGGGCGTCCACGAAGGCCAGCCCGCGTGCGTCCGCGATCTCCGCCAACTCACGCGCGACGTTGGCGGATGCTGTGGTGTGATCGACGAATGCGGTTCCCTGTGTCATGCCGGCGAAAGCGCCGTCGTCGCCCAGCGTGATGCTGCGCAGGTCGTCGTCGTTGCCCACGCACGCCAGCACCAGGTCTGCTTTCGATGCGGCTTCGCGCGGTGTCCGCGCCGTCTGTCCGCCGTGCTCGGCGACCCATTGTTCCGCCTTGGCGTGCGTCCGGTTGTACACCGTGACGTCGAGGCCGGCTTTGGCGAGGTGGCCGGCCATCGGATAACCCATGATGCCTAGTCCAAGAAACGCGACACGGCGCACAGAGCCGCCGGAAGAGGAGTTTGCAGGTTCGCTCACGTGTGGATCCTTTCAGAGTGGGAGAGAGAAAAACCGATTATCCCAGCGATGCAGGGCGTTTGCTTTACAGCCGCTGCGCCGGACGCGGGTCGATTGTTCCAGGTGTCTCTTATCCTCAGGGGAATTTAGCGCGTCAAATCCGGACGAGCAGGCCCTCGAGCATGAGATGGCGGCAAAGCGTTTCGAAGGCGGGCGACAATGGACAGGTGTCCGGGGCGACGCCGACAGGCTGACCCATCTCGCGGCATGCGAAAGCGAGCAGGGTATGAGCGATCCCGCTTCGTCGATAGGCCGGCTCAACCTCGACATCCAGCAGCGTTGCTGACGTTGTGTTTGCGTGGATATCGTTGTCGAAACGTAATTCACCGACCTGCTGATCGCGATGAAACGCCGTCGCGCGCATGCCTTCATCGTCAAGTCCGATCCGGATCACCCGGTTGCATCGGTCCTTGAATACCAGCACACGCATGTCACTCCCCTTGATGAAGCGGCGTCTCCGTTTTCAGGTACGGGATACGCTAGAAAGTTTTCGCGAGCTCCCGCGCGGCTTCTTGCATCCGCGGGACGAATTCGAGCGCGCGTGACAGCGGCGCCCGTGAGACGGGCGCATGCACGGCTATAGCCGCGATGCATTGATCGTTTGCGTCCATTACCGGTGCAGCCACGCAAACAATGCCGACCACGAACTCCTCATTGTCGATGGCGACGCGCTTGCGCGCGGTCCGGTCCAGTTCTGCTTCGAGCAGTTCAGGGTCGGTGATGGTGTTCGCCGTGAGGCGCTCAAGTTTCAGCGCACGAACGATCGCGCTGCGCTGTTCGCGTGTTTGCATCGCCAGCAGCAGCTTGCCGCTTGCGCTGCAATAGACGGGGACATGGGAGCCGGGTTTCAGATCGAGCCGCAGCGGCCACGGCGCTTCCATCCTGTCGAGATAGAGCACTTGCGCCCCGTGAAGCATGGTCAGGTTGCAGGTCTCGCCGAGATCGGCGACGAGGCGCGCGAGGATTGCATGACGCACGCGGCGTGCACCGGAGTGCATCATTACGCCAAGGCCCAGTTGAGCGAGACGGGGCCCGATGACGTACGCGTTCTTGTGATCGGGTGCGCGGATCACGAGGCCGCCCGCTTCGAGCGAAGCCAGCATCCGGTGCAGCGACGCCTTGGGCAAACCCACGTCGTGCGCAATGTCCGCAAGCGACACGGGTCCCTCTGCGGCGACCAGATGTTCGAGCAGCGCGAACGTGCGCAGCGTCGGCGTGTGCGCTTCCTTCATTTGCGTCATTCTGGAAAACGGGTCGGTCAGATTGTAGGCAAGCCTTCCGCCATCGTCAGTTTGTGCGGTCCCGTGGCTACCTGGGTACGCGGCGCCAATCTCAATTCGGGAACGAGTTTCACCGGCGTCGATCAGGTCCTCGGCAGTAGTCGTTTCGGTGTAGTCGGTCGGCACGGCGAATCCGGATCAAAGAGGTTCTGACACATGGTCTCGTTTTTCATATAAAACGGAACACATAGTTCCGAAAAACGATGTTAATGTAGAAAGATAAAATAAGATCAATCCATCGTCAATCCATATTTTCAATAAACGGTACGATTTGTATCTATTAATGATACGTTTCTGGGCCACGGCCACGGCCGGGGCCAAGGCATCGCCACAGACGGTACGCGGTTAAAATGTCGCCATGCGCCGAGGGCCTTGGCATACGTGAACGCCTCGCAGCCTGCGAATCACACGCCCATCTACTCTTCGTGCAGCCTTTGAACGCCACACATCGATACGGATACCTTTCCCATGAATCAATCCGCGGTCCTCGAACCAGCCGCTACCGAAACGGGCGATCCCTTCCTCCTGACGCCCGGACCGTTGACTACCTCTCGTACCGTCAAGGCATCGATGGTGCACGACTGGGGCTCGCGTGATGCGAGTTTCATCGCAATCAACAAGGCCGTGCTTGCGCGACTCGCGGAGATCGTTCACGGCGGGGGCGCCTATATAACCGTGCCCATGCAAGGTTCCGGCACGTTTGCCGTCGAAGCCATGCTGACCAGTTTCGTGCCGCCTGCGGGCAAGGTCCTCGTGCTCATCAACGGCGCTTATGGTCAGCGCGCGAAACGCATTCTCGACATTGCCCGGCGCAAGACCGTCACGCATGAAACGGCCGAAGACGCGCCGCCGGACCTGAAAAAGGTCGAGGCCATATTGAAGCGCACGCCTTCGATCACGCATATATTCGTCGTCCATTGCGAGACGACCTCGGGCATTCTCAACCCGATTGCCGAGATCGGTGCACTTGCGGCCAAGTACAAAAAGAGCTATCTCATCGACTCGATGAGCGCGTTCGGTGCACTGCCTGTTGATGCACCTGCGATTCACGCCGACGCGGTGGCGGCTTCGTCGAACAAGTGCATAGAAGGCGTACCGGGACTCGGTTTTGTCGTGTGCCGGCGCGACGCGCTTGCAGCGACGAAGGGCAACGCCACCACGCTGGTTCTCGATCTGTACGACCAGTGGGCGAATTTCGAAAAGACCGGGCAGTACCGGTTCACGCCACCTACGCATGTGATCGTCGCGTTTCACCAGGCGCTCGAGGAATTCAATGCGGAGGGCGGTGTCGAGGGGCGAGGGGGACGGTATCGGAACAACTGCCGCGTGCTGGTCGACGGTATGAAGGCGCTCGGTTTTGAGCTCTTGCTGAAGACGGATTTGCAGGCGCCGATCATCGTGACCTTCCGGATGCCTGGCCATCCGGGTTTTGTCTTCGAGCGTTTCTACGATGGCCTCAAAACGCGCGGTTATGTGATCTATCCCGGCAAACTGACGATCGCGGAATCGTTTCGTATCGGCTGCATCGGCCGGCTCCACGAAAAGGAGATGCACGGTTTGATCGCCGCCGTGCGCGATGTGCTCGATGAAATGGAAATAACCAGCCTGAGCGCCACGGCTGCCGCATAGGGACATAGCGGGCGCCATGCTCGGCATGCTGGGTATCCAAGCGCATTTGGTTTCCATCGCGTGCTTACCTGACACCCGTTGCATGCCTGCGTCCGCCGATCCATCGCACCAGTTCGCCGAACATCGCCATGGTGGGCGGCACGGACAGGTCCACCGCGAGGCAATGCCGGTAGTACGGGCTGAGGTCCAGCCCGACACCTAATCCCAGCACCTCCACATCTCGCACGGCCTCGTGCCGCGCGATGACTTCCCGCAGATGATTGTCGAGATAACTCGCGTGGTTGGCGAGGACGGTGGCGCCCTCCATCGGGCTGCCGTCGGAAATCACGATCACGATCCGTCTACGCTCGGCGCGAGCAAGCAGCCGCGTGCAGGCCCAGTCGATCGCCTCGCCATCCACGCCTTCGCGAAACAGGTCCGCCTTGAAGAGCGCGGCGATATCGGCGCGGGCTCGTCGCCAGTTGGTGGACGCATCCTTGAACACCATGTGCGAGAGTTCACAGAGCCGGCCGGGATGAGGCGGACGCCCTCGCGCCAGCCAGTCGAGCCGGGCCTGGCCGCCGTTCCAGGCGCCCGTGGTGAAACCCAGCACCTCGGTAGTCACGCCCGCCTGGTCCAGGGCGCGCACGAGCGTGTCCACCATGACGGCCGCCGCTTCGATGTGCGCGCGCATGGAGCCCGAACAGTCGATCAGGAAACTGACGGCGCAATCGGCCAGCAGCGTGTTCCGTTCCAGCAGGAAGAGACGTCGCTCAGCAGGAGAGCTAACGAGTTGCGCGAGGCGCCTGCCGTCAATGCGGCCATGCTCCTCTCCGAACGACCAGCCGTCGCGCTGCGGGATGGCAAGGGCGATCCGCAGCGCGTGGGCCAGCCGTGGCACGTTGATGCCTTGCGTTGCAATGAGCGCGTCAAGGCGTTCCCGATACTCCGTCAGCAACGCCTTGCGCACTAGCGCACCCGGGTGAATCTCCTGGTCATAGCGCTGGGTGAAAATACGATAATCATCGCTGGACGTCCCCGGCACGCGTCCCACGCCGGCAACGGCAGCTGCCATCGACTCGTCTTCATCCGCGTCGTCGTTCTCGTTGTCGTCGAAATCGAACCATAGCGATAACGCCGTGCGTGTGGCCTCGTCATCCGTTTTATCCACTGAATCGTCCAGCACGTGCTGCTCGCGCGCGTCCCGGATCATTTCGCTCACCAGGCGCGCCAGCTCAAGCGCGTGGACCGCAAACGCACTCTGCTCTCCTCGATGCCGCCGCAGCCCCGCCAGCGACATGCCAAACACCGGCGCGATTGCTGCGCGCGTGTGCTCTATCAAGGCCTCGGTTTCTTCGAGCACAGGCCAGCCCGAGAGTCGCGACCAGGAAATTTGCGCGACGGTATAAAGCAGGTTGCCGATATGGCTTTCCGCCTGTCCGGAGCGATAAAAACCTCGCGACCAGGCTTCGAACTGGTGACGCAGGTTCGACACCAGACCCGGCATGCCGGGCGGCGTCAGGCTTTCGCAGCGCAATTGCTCGAGCAGTTCGAATACGAGGCGCTCGACCGGATCGGCGGGGCATAACCGGCTATACAGGGTCGCATCGGAACGCATGAGACGCAGGGCGGCGCCATCGGCTGCGCCGCGCAGGGAGTCCAACCTGTTCTCCACCGTATCGCGGCGCAGATGCGGCGCGTTGAGCGGCAGCGGGCGCAGGTCTCGGCACAAGCGGCCGTTGCGGTAGTCGAGCGAGGCGTCGCCTGTGAGGGCGCGTACCGTCGATGCACACAGGTTCTCGCGCTGCTCGCGACGTCGAGCCGCCTGCCTGTCAGGCTCCATCAGCGAGACTCCGTTGCGAGGCTCTTGCGCTCGGACGGGTGATCCAGCTCCTTGCCGAAGCAGCGCTGGAAATACTCGGCTACGATCGGCCGCTCCGCCTCGTCGCACTTGTTCAGGAATGTCAGACGAAAGGCGCGCGCCGGATCGTGGAAGATCTGGCAGTTCTCCGCCCAGTCGATCACCGTACGCGGCGACATGAGCGTTGATACATCGCCGGTCGTGAAACCCTTGCGCGTGAGTTCGGCCACGCTCACCATCGATTCAATCAATGCACGGCCGGCGTCGTCGGCAAGCTCCGGCACTCGAGCGAGCACGATCCCCGCTTCTTCCGCACGCGGCAGGTAATTGAGCGTGGCGACCACGTTCCAGCGATCCATCTGCGCGTGGTTCAACATCTGCGTGCCGTGATACAGGCCGTTGATGTTGCCCAGGCCCACGGTGTTGGTGGTGGCGAACAGGCGAAAGTACGGGTGCGGACGGATCACGCGGTTCTGGTCGAGCAGGGTGAACCTGCCGTCGCGTTCCAGAATGCGCTGAATCACGAACATTACGTCGGGGCGGCCGGCGTCGTATTCGTCAAAGATCAGCGCGACCGGGCGCTGCAGCGCCCACGGCACGATGCCTTCCTGGAACTCGGTCACCTGCAAGTCGTCGCGCACCACGATCGCGTCTTTTCCCACCAGGTCGAGGCGGCTGATATGACCGTCCAGATTGATGCGTACGCACGGCCAGTTGAGCCGGGCCGCGACCTGTTCGATATGCGTTGATTTGCCCGTGCCGTGCAGCCCCTGGACCATGACCCGGCGGTTGCGGGCGAAGCCTGCGAGGATCGCGGTCGTCACTTCCGGGTTGAAACGATAAACCTCGTCGATTTCCGGAACGTGGTCGTCAGGTTCGCTGAAGGAGGGCACCATCAGGTCGGAATCGATGCCGAACAAGGTGCGCACCGCGACCATCTTGTCCGGCTTGTTCATTGCGCTCATCCCGTTCGTTGCACCGCCTGTCATACCGGCTGTCATACCGCTGGCTGCACCATCAGTCACTTCCGTCTCCTAGCTCTCGTGTCAAACGCGGCGACGCTTTCTTCCACGCGGCCGGCTTCCTGGCGTCCATGATAGCTTTCTTCTTTTTTAGATACAAATCGTACCGTTTATTGTAAATGTGGATTGACGGCGGGTTGATCTTATTTTATCTTTCCTCATGATTTTCACTTTTCGGAACTCAACGTTCCGTTTTATAGGTAAATCCGGAGACATCACCATGAGCGAGCAAGACCCCGCAGCCAAGAGCGCTTCTTCCACCGCCGCGCGCACCGGCCCCCAGGCCATGACCCCGTCTGAAGCGTTCGTTGAAACGCTGGCCGCCAACGGCGTCACCGAGATGTTCGGCATCATGGGCTCGGCCTTCATGGACGCCATGGACATCTTCGCGCCAGCAGGTATTCGTCTGATTCCCGTGGTCCACGAACAGGGCGCGGGCCATATGGCCGACGGCTATTCGCGTGTTTCCGGGCGCCACGGCGTGGTTATCGGTCAGAACGGGCCGGGGATCAGCAACTGCGTCACCGCTATCGCAGCGGCTTACTGGGCGCACAGCCCGGTGGTGATCGTGACGCCCGAAGCCGGCACCATGGGCATCGGGCTAGGCGGTTTCCAGGAAGCGCGCCAGTTGCCGATGTTCCAGGAGTTCACCAAGTACCAGGGCCACGTCACGCATCCCGCGCGCATGGCTGAATTCACCGGACGCTGTTTCGATCGCGCCAAGGCCGAGATGGGGCCGACCCAGCTCAATATCCCGCGCGATTACTTCTATGGCCAGATCAAGGCCGAGATCCCGAAACCCCAGAACCTGGATCGCGGCCCCGGCGGCGAACAGAGCCTGAACGAAGCGGCGGAATTGATCGCACAGGCCAAGTTCCCGGTGATCATCTCGGGTGGTGGCGTGGTGATGGGCGATGCCATCGAGCAGTGCCAGGCGCTGGCCGAGCGTCTAGGCGCACCGGTGGTCAACAGCTACCTGCACAACGATTCGTTTCCGGCGAAGCATCCGCTGTGGTGCGGCCCGCTGGGCTACCAGGGCTCCAAGGCAGCCATGAAGCTGCTGGCGCAAGCCGATGTGGTGATCGCGCTTGGTTCGCGCCTCGGACCTTTCGGTACGCTGCCGCAGCACGGCATGGACTACTGGCCCAAGGACGCGAAGATCATCCAGATCGATGCCGATCACAAGATGCTCGGACTGGTGAAGACGATCTCGGTGGGCATTTGCGGCGATGCGAAGGCGGCAGCCATTGCACTGAGCCAGCGGCTCGAGGGCCGCACGCTTGCGAGCGACGCCACGCGTGAAGAACGCGCCGGCCAGATTGCCGCAGAGAAGGCGGCATGGGAGAAAGAACTCGACGAGTGGACCCACGAGCGCGATGCCTACAGCCTGGACATGATCGAGGAGCAGAAGCACGAGCGGCCGCTGGGCGGTGGGCAGTATCTGCACCCGCGTCAGGTGCTGCGCGAGTTGGAGAAGGCGATGCCTGACGACGTCATGGTGTCCACCGACATCGGCAATATCAACTCGGTGGCCAACAGCTACCTGCGTTTTAACAAGCCGCGCAGCTTCTTTGCCGCGATGAGCTGGGGCAATTGCGGGTATGCGTTTCCGACCATCATCGGGGCGAAGGTGGCAGCGCCGCATCGGCCGGCGGTGTCCTATGCGGGCGACGGCGCCTGGGGCATGAGCCTGATGGAGACCATGACCTGCGTGCGCCACAACATCCCGGTGACAGCGGTCGTGTTTCATAACCGGCAGTGGGGCGCGGAGAAGAAGAACCAGGTCGACTTCTATAACAGGCGCTTCGTGGCGGGTGAGCTGGATAACCAGAGCTTCGCGGAGATTGCCAAGGCAATGGGTGCTGAGGGGATCGTGGTGAACCGGCTTGAAGACGTGGGCCCTGCGCTCAAGCGTGCAATCGACCTGCAGATGAATCACGGCAAGACGACCATCATCGAGATCATGTGTACGCGCGAGCTGGGAGATCCGTTCCGCCGGGACGCACTGGCCAAACCCATACGCCTGCTCGACAAGTACAAGGACTACGTGTGAACGTTCCATCTTCCGGGGGCTGAGGCTCTCGTGGAGCCCGACGTGCTGGAAACGGATTGCCGCCGTTTCCAGCACCGGTCTTTCCCGTCTTTGGAAACCGTGACCGAGTGACCCATGAAGCCGATTAACCGCATCATCGAGCGCGCCCGCGTTCATCCCATGCGCATCGTACTGAGCGAGGGAGAGGACCCGCGGATTCTCCAGGCGGCGCAACGCGTGACCGTCGAACGCATTGCCCGCGTCATTCTGGTGGGGGATGCTCCCCGCATTATTCAAGTTGCGGCCAGTGAGGGTATCGATCTGGCTGGCATCGAACTGGTGGATCCGTCCAATTCGCCGCTCGGGCCATCTTTGTACCGGTCTCTCTTCGAATTGCGATCGGCCAAGGGCATGACGCTGGATGAAGCTAAGCGGGAGGTGCTCAACCCGCTCTGCTTTGCCAACCTGATGGTCCGGTTCGGTCATGCCGATGGTTCGGTATCCGGAGCAATTAACACTACGGCCGACGTGGTCCGAACCGCGATCCAGGTCATAGGCATCGACCCGGCGTTCAAGCTGGTTTCAAGCTTCTTCTTGATGATGCTGTGCGAGCCTTTCCACACGCTGAAGGGCGGCCTTATTTTCTCCGATTGCGCTCTGGTGGTGAACCCCGACGCGGGTGAACTTGCCGAGATCGCGATGGCTGCAGCGGACAGCGCGCACAACCTTCTGATGGATGAACCGCGCGTGGCCATGCTGTCATTCTCGACGAGCGGCAGCGCCCGGCATGCGGCGGTCGACAAGGTGGTGGAGGCAACGTGCCTCGTCAGGCAGCAGCGTCCGAACCTGGCGATAGATGGCGATGTGCAGCTTGACGCGGCGCTCGTTGCCGAAATCGCCGAACGCAAGATCGATCACTCGAATGTCCACGGCCGGGCCAACGTGCTGGTCTTTCCGAGTCTGGAGGCCGGTAATATCAGCTACAAACTCGCGGAAAGAGTAGGTGGCGCGAAGGCGATCGGTCCGTTATTGCAGGGCCTTCGAAAGCCCGCCAACGACCTTTCACGCGGCTGCAGCGCCGAGGACATCTATTACGTCATTGGCGTGACCGTGGTGCAGGCGCAAGCGGCATTGGCTACCGAACAAGCATCCATGGATCACACTGTTCATTGAATCTTTGCGGCTGCCTGGAAAATCCGTTCCCGCACAATGCCTATCGCCTGCTTGAGGGCATAAACGTCCTGAAAATAACGCTGAGGCACTCTTATCTGGCTGGCGTTCGCATCAATGTTCTCGATCTCTTCGCGCCATTGTGCAATCTGGTCAGGGGTTGGCTGCGGGGTTCTCCATATTTCATCTTCCAGCGACTTGATTTCCCGATACCAGACCACGAGCCGGTTTTTGATCCGCGCAGCCGCCATGCGCGGTAATGCTTGCAACAAGCCGATCAGCAGGGCCATGAAGGGCACAAGGATCAGCAGGCGCCTTTCGATAAAGCTGGCCAGCCAGAACGGAAGGTACCGCTGCAGGAAAGGGCGGCCGGATTTGAAGTAGCGCACGCTTTCGTCCGAGATGGGAAATTCATCGGTGTTCAGGTTGGGAAACGCACCGAGCGGCGTGAAGTAATCTTCGCCGCCGTGCACGGTCCTGGCCGCTTCCAGCAACAGGTAAGCGAGAGCCGGGTGCAGGGTGTCCTTGGACACAAGGAGAGCCGTGGCTGCCAGCAGGGTGACATCGGCCCGCGGGAGATCGTTGACGATGCTGGTCGACGCACGCGGAAAAGTGATCTTGGAGAGCGACGGGAATTTTTGCACCAGCGCGTCGGCCTGGGCAAAACTCATCAGCTTCAGGTCGCTGTTAAGCAATGTTTGCTGCATGGACGCGTCTGGCCTGCCGATAAAGAAAGCGGCATCGAGCGTGCCATTTTCGAGGTCTTGATAGGCCTTGGCCGCGTCCATTTCCAGGAGCGTGGTGTTGTCGCCGGTGACGCCGCTATAAGAAAGCAGTACCTGGGCGACGTTGAGCAGGCCGCTGCCGGGAACACCGGTGGCAATCCGCTTGCCGCGTAGCTGCGCCAGCCGATTGACAATCGTATCGGCACGATAAAACACCCAGATCGGTTCATATGAAACAGCCGCAATGGTCTGCAGGTGGTCTGTCTCTTTCGGACTGGTGGTGCCTGACTGGATGAAGCCCACTTCGTATTCGCTGTCAGGATCCTTCAACCGCTGATAATTTTCGATCGATCCGGTGGAACTGCGGATATCAAGCGTAATGCCGTCGCGCTTAAGGAGTGGAGCATACCGATCCGCAAAGCCGCGATAAATACCGTTGTCAGCCCCGGTTGTAATGACAATGGTGCGCTGGATGGCGGGCTTCAGAACAGTCGCCAGCGCCCAGCCAAGTGCGGCGATCAGCAGTACGGCGCCGATGATGAGAAGCCGCCTGCGCCCCGGCGTCATGGGGGGTTTCTGGCTACGATGAAGCGCTGGGTTGTGCCTGGGCATTGCGTGGCCTTTTCGTCAGGTCTAGCGCGTGTGGGCAGGGCCAGGAGTACGCGGTCATGTGGCTGCGTTGCTGGCAGGCGGCGCTGACACTGCGAGTCCAATCACACTCGGAGCATCTGGCTTCTGCCTCGCCAGCGGCGGCAAAGAGCGGATAATGCAGCCCCTTGAGCGCCTTGTCCAGATTTCGCATTCAAGCCAGCTATTTGTCGAGCAATTCTTTCGTTTTCACAACCGGCTCAGAACCGGCCCACAACCGGCAATAACGGGTCGCGTGTTGACGAAGCGGAGCTCTCCATCGTTCAATATTTTCCCGTTACTTATATACGGCATCCTTATCATATTATATTTATCAAACGGATCAATATCTCCATGCATATCACGCGCGGCTGTGTTCACCCGGGGCTTCAGCGGGCGCAAGCGTCAACGCCTGATTGAGCACGCGGTCAAACTCTTCCTGGCTTTTCGCATCAACGTCGATTTCGCGAATCCGCAGGCTGATCCTGCGATCCGCCCGGCCGTTTAACCATGCGTGTGCAGCCGCACCCAGCGCAGGCCCTGCAAGCTGACCGAGGCTAACGACGAATTCGCCGCTGAAGCCGCCTTGTAGACCCGCGGTGTCCAGAGCGAAACCTGCTGGATTAATCCGGCTGCCATCAGCCCGAGCCTCGACATAGAACCGCGTGATTGCCTGCTGGCGCTTGCGACTAAAAAGAGGACCGTCGTTATTCGATGGCAGCAGGGTCAGGTGAAGATCGTGGTCGGTGCACATCGTGTCTCCTTTCGCCGGCTTCGTGTCTTTCTCAGCGTCAAGCTGGCACACCGCTAGTCGGCTAACATCGTTGCATCTGTCCTCTGCAGGTTTCAGCGCCGGTGCCGGCAAAGGAACTCAAGGGCGTGCTTTTCCCAATGCTTGCAACCGCATCCCCCGTGCCGTCACGCTCTTCAGTTGCAGCCTTGATTGTTGGCGGTCTTCATGCACGTCTTGCCAGTCGGGCTTTTGTATACACCTTTTCCATTCTTGGTTTTCGCCTCGCCGCCCTTGCTCGTCTGAGTCGTCGCCACTCCGTTCTGGTTCCTCTCGGACTTCCACGCGGTGCCTGTGTTCGGGTTATATCCGCCAGCCTGTTGGCCGTTATTGCAAATGGTACGGCCAGTCGCGGTGGTTGTGCACTCCGCGAATGCGTGGGTGGAAAACACGACGCATGCCAACAGCGCAAGAATTCTCATGGTGACCTCCGGATGTCACGGGTGCTAAGCGGTTGCAATGGCGCACCCGTCATTCAATAGTAGGTCACGCTTGCAGCTTCCTGCATGTCCTTTACATCTAATCGCGCTAAAGGGATGAGTTATCTTTTTAGTTCGAAGACCTATGGGTGCTTTAGCGTTACTTGTGTGACCTCTGGGACGAACCCCGGGTCATAATGACATTCCGTGCGTTGCTCAGCTTGCGATCAACAAGGAACGACGGTCATGACAATGCCGAGAGCATCGATCACTTCGAATTGCGCGGACCGATCTGGCTGCATGCCGGAGGTCCGTTCGCGGACGCTGACTGTCCGGTCCTTTCGGCATGCGGGTATGAGTACTGTTGTCATCTGGTCCGCATTGGCGGCAGCCCAGGAAATGGAGCCGCGCACCTATTCAGCTGTCCCGATCGGCACAAATTTCATCGTCGTGGACTATGCAAGATCAAGCGGTGACATCCTGTTCGATCCATCGTTGCCAGTAACAAATCTGCAGGCCAAAATAAACACATATTCGCTTGGGGTTTCTCATAGCTTCGGCGTTTTTGGCCATGTCGCAAGCGTCGCTTTCTCGATGCCATACGCCAATGCGAATTTGACGGGAAATGTCGAGGGCGCGCCGGGGCAGGCGTACCGATCGGGATTGGGCGACGTGCGGTTCAGATTCGCCGTTAATCTTCTCGGTGGTCCTGCGCTCACGCCGGCAGAGTTCGCTCAACGCAGCCCCGGGACTATCCTCGGTGCCAGCGTGAGCGTCATCGCGCCCACAGGCCAGTACGTGCCGTCCCGACTGATCAACGTGGGCTCGAACCGATGGGCGTTCAAACCCGAAGTCGGGCTGTCGCAGCCGCTAGGCAACTGGTTCGTGGAGGGGGCTGCGGGGGTCTGGCTATTCACTGACAATCCTGATTTCTTCGGTGGCCGGCGGCGCAGCCAGGATCCGCTGCCGGTGTTCCAGTGGCATGGCGGCTACACATGGCGACCTGGGCTATGGATCTCCGCAGACATGACGTTTTACACAGGCGGCCAGACAAGCGTCAACGGTGTTCAGGACAACGACCTGCAACGCAATGTCCGCTATGGCGTCACGCTTTCATTTCCGCTCTCGGCTCAATGGTCCGGGAAGCTTGCGTGGTCGCGCGGGCTGACGACGAGTTCCGGCGGAAATTTCCAGACCGTCTCGGTCGCACTTCAATATCGCTGGTTCAATCGCTAACCGTTTGCTGACTCATACACCCAACACGCGCCATTCGCCTCGGTTGGAAGATTGTTCACCATGCCTTTGTCGCGAAGCGCATGCCTGTTATTCATTGAGCCGGGCCAGCGTGTCACGCATTGGCGCGACTGACACCCTCACAGTGCCGCTAAGCGGAGTGCTCATTTCCTGAATCAGGAAGATCGCTCCGGACGTGGATAGTGCGCACAAGACCATGGCCGCTACGACGGTCCCGTTGCGAAGAGTGAACAGGCCAAACGTTCCGAAGATAATAGATAACCACGCCACGAGAATGATCAGCAGCGGTGCAGGGATCGTGCCTTTCGCCTGCAACAGCGCGAGCCAGCGCGCCGCGTACGCCTGATCGACGAGTTGGATGGCGCGCGTCTTGAGTCCACGCTGCGTGTCGTTGGATGGAGAAAGTTCTTCCACTTTGCGTTCGAAGTCTTCGGACCTGTTAATTGTGTCGAGGTTGTTGAGTTTTGCCAGTTGAGCAGCATCGCCTGACGCGAGTACCTGGACCGCGCCGGCGTAGTTCTGCTTGAGCGTCAAACGAATCTCCCGGGTTTCCGGTCCGTATCTCGCCAATACGCGATCGAGCTGGACGACGGTGGCAGCGTTTTGCATAACTTCGCCGGTGGCCGTGTCGAATGAGCTTTTTGCCGATGAAATCAAGAGGCCCAGCACCAGCGCGGCCATGGTCGCGATCAGGCCCGTTGCAAGCTTGACGACACCGATCGATTCATCGCTAAGGTGGTTTGCAGGCAGCAACTCGCGCAAATACAGGCCAAGCAGCCCGCTGCCAAATACACATGCAAACACGATCGAAGCGATAAGGAGGTGGCTCACTCTGCGTCCTCCATCATGCGTGTTGCGCCTGTGGGTATCCGACGCGGCCACCGTAGTCGGGCATACCATGTCCTTTGAGTCGTCGACATGGCCTGGGTATTCGACGGCTTATCGACGAAAGCCGCCGCCGCGGTTGCCGCCGCCAAATCCGCCGCCGTTCCCGGCTTGTGAGAACCGTTGACTCTGGGCCGCGCCGCGTTGCCGGTTCTGCATATCCTGATTCAACTGTCCATAGGCGCCCCCTCCGGAGTTGCCCGGTCGAGCTTGCCCGCCAGCCATTCCCTGCTGGGCGGCTGGCGACTGCGTGGGACGTTGCTGCTGATACTGTTGTCCATTTGCACGGGCTGGCGCATTTCCCGCTGGAGCAGCTGCGGGTCGCTGCTGGTAGGTGGTCGGCGTTGCCCTTGCGCCGGTACCGGTACCGGTGCCGGTGGCAGTGCGTTGTGGTTGAGCCGACTGGGTTCTTTGCTGGGTGGCGGACGACGCGGGCGCCGTTGGCTTGTTGACCGTAGACCACGAACCGTTATCGTATTTCTGCCAGCTGCCATTGGTGTTTTTGTACACGTTGCCGTCTTTGCTGGCGTACATGTTGCCATTGGCTGCCTTGCCCGCACTGGCAGTGCCGTTGACGCCCTGGCCAGCGACAGCCTTGCCGCCGGCGGAATTCTGGAAGCTGCCGGCTGTTCCGTTGGCGGTCGTAGTGTGTTGCGTCGCCGCCCACTGGTTGCCCTTCGTGACGACCGAGCTTCCCCATTGGCCATAGGCGTTGGAGCCCTGTTGAGTGGCGCCATACGCGCCCGTCCTGGGGTTGTATGCCTGGCCCACGGACGCACTGCCGCCAGGCCCCGAGACGGTCGCTCCCCGCGCGTAGGTGCCGGTATAAGGATTATAGGAAGTGCCCCATTGAGCGCTCCCCGCGGGACCATAAGCGCCGCCTCGCATACCGCTTGCGCCGGTATAGGGGTTGTAGGTGTTATAGCCATAAGGGGCGGGGCGCGGATAGTAGACAGGATAGGGTCCACGACCGACGGCGACGTACGGAGGATAGTAATAGCCATTGCCATGCGCGACGATCGCACCAAGCGCGGCGCCAGCGATAAACACACCCAGATAGCCTGCTGTATAGCTTGCCTGGACGGTGCCCGTGGGCGTGACCTGTTGCGTCACATAGACAACGTTGTAGACGGGCGAGCTGGGCGGAATCGTGTAGATCACCTGAGGCACGACGACGGTCGTTTGCCACGGACCGCCCGGCGAAGCGGAATCGAACCATACACCTTGCGAGCAGAGGTAATAACGCTGCTGGACCTTGATCACCTTCGCAGGCGTATTGGATGCGTAGGACATCGAAGTTCCCGGGATCGGCTCGAAAGCCGGCTCGCCGTTGTACGCAACCTTGACGGCCGCCGCCGCTGCGCTGGGGTTTATCTCTACGGTGGTGGGAATCTGCGCAAGCAAAACCGCGTCGCGGGCTTCCGGTGTTCCCGGCACTGAACTCAACACTCTTCCCGCTGCGCTAGCGGACGGGATGCTGGCGAAATCCGCCGGTAACTGGTCCGTCGCGAAAGTCCACGGGCCGGTTGGCCCAGGTGCTGAAAACCAGCGGCCTGCACTCAGGTAGTAATACGCACCGGTCGGCGAGTAGACGAACAAGTCGCTGTCGGTGTTCGTCGCGAATTTAAGCTTTGTGCCGGGAATCGCTGTAAAGACAGGCTTGCCGGAAAAGACGATAAGCTCAGCGGGCACCTGGCTGTAGTACACAGCCGGTGCCCTGCCGGCGTGAGCGGAAGTCGCTCCCAGGTATTGCTTAAGCGATGCCCACTGTGGATCTTCCGAAATTTTTATCATTTTCGCCGGGAGGCTCGCGGCTTCTTTCCATCCGCTTTTCAGATCGTTTGACATGACCCACCGTTGCCCGGTGAAAAGATAATACTGGTGCGTGGCGCTATCGAGAAAGAGAGGCCAGTTGGCGTTGATCACCGTTTGCATATCAACATTTTCAACCGGTGCAAGTACGGGGTCACCATCAACGAATAAGAGGATGGCAGGTCCGAAACTGGCAAAAATGGCGGGCGGGTCGTTCTTGATGGCGATGGCCGGTACATCGGATTTTTGGTCGACGCTTGCGACCAGACGGTCCACCGATATGGTCAGGGTCGCTTCGGGCTTGAGAAACGTACGTACCAGCTGATCGAGCTTTTTGGCGGTAGCCGGGTCCGCCCCGGGGAACGAGGTGCCTGTGATGGTGGGATGACTTAGAAGAACGGTCCTGCTGTCCATGTCTGTATCGGTGTCCATCTGCAACGTCACCACGCCGACTTGCGGTTGCCCGCCTCTTGGTGTCAACGAAATAGCCATCCGCCCGCTCACTTGCCTGAATTGCTTCCAGTCGTCGATCTGCGGTTGATAGAGGACGAGGCGATTACCGTCTTGATCGCGCTCGCGGGGCCAGCCGGGGTCACTTGCCATTGCGCGGTGCGGGAAGCCCGACGCTACCAGAGCGAACGTCAGTGCCAGAGCGGTGCCCTTCACTGAACAGCGTTTTATGGACAATGCCATGTTGAACGCCTCCCGGCGTCAAGCAGATTCGAATAACGATGCGCATGAGAAATCGCGGATCGAACCGCCAATTTGTTTCAAGCGATGCAACTATCATGAATTCGTTGCCGGCTTGCATGAAGGGTTAACGCGCGCTCGATCAATTGATACCGGGGCGATGTTTAAAAATAGGTCGGAGTCCAGGTTCGGGCAATTGGACCTTGGTCCTATACCGGAGACATTAGCTATGTATTTAATTTGTCTGTCGAGTTGAGTAATCCCGGCAGTTGGGAATATTCGATGGAATCGCTTTACGGAAACAAATACAGCGTCTAAGCTCATCAAGAGCAACCGTTACATGCGGGTATTAGCTTGATATATATGAATTGTTAGATTTAAGGACCGTAATATTTCGTTTTCCTAACGCGCCGTTTCGCGTCGTAGGCGTACGTTGCCTATCGGTTTCCTGCAAGCTTGTCGCATAAGATAATTAAATACCTCGCTCGAGGTCTCGTGGAACAGAAATCCACTGCGAACTCGCTGCGATGTCGCACGATGCTTGTTCGGCAAGTGCATGCGCGGACACAAGCCCACGCGAAGTCGGACCTTTAGAAGTCCAGCGCGCCTGGGTTCCAGCATGCCTGTCCGAGCTTCTGAGGGGGCACGGCGTCATGACTGCGTTATCTGCTACCGCTGCAGTAGCTATATTAATCGTACTGCTTATCTATATTCAATTCAGACGAATGCAAACGTCGATGCCTGCGGATGGTTTGCCTGTCGACGCGGAATTGTCCGGGCGGAGGTATAACAACTATGCCTTCGCAGCGGCTGATGAAGCGGCGGATCTGGAACAGGCCGCCAAGGCCGTTGCGGATCAGAAAAACATTCGCCGCAGCGCTGGTTTCCGTCCGACGAGATCATCCGGCCGCCACATCGTCCATACGCATCTTGCGATGCTGTCCAGGGGCCGTTTTCGCCGGACCTCGTTGGAGGACAAGTTGCAGCCGTGCCACGTCATATCGCGCACAGAGCCAGACGATGGTTCAGGGACTGCCGCGCGGCAACTGCGCCACGACGAACGGTTTGGCGCCACGCTCGATCTATTGCCGCTTACCATCCTGGTAGCTGATCCTCAGGGAAAAACGCTCTTCGCCAACGCGGCAGCGGAGAAGCTCTTCGGTTATTCCCGGGAAGAGTTGATTGGCGTGGCTGTCGGCGAGCTGGTTCCTGCATTGCACCTCAACGTCAGCGGCGCGGATCTGGCGCTTGGCGGCGCAGAGGCGGATGGTCACCGGGACCTGGTCGCGAAGCGCAGGGACGGCACCGAGTTTCCGGCGGAGGTCGCCGTCAATCCCGTTTCCTGGGAAAGCGAGACCTGTACGCTGACGATCGTGATCGATCGCACGGAGCGATACGAACTGCTGCGCAATCGCCAGCAGCTTGCCCACTTGACCCGAGTCTCCACACTGGGCGAACTTGCCGGATCGCTCGCACACGAATTGAATCAACCGCTCACGGCCATATTAAGTAACGCGCAGGCAGCTCAGCGCTTCCTCGCGACAGAACCGGTCAATCTTGGGGAGGTGCGGGAGATATTGCATGACCTGGTCGACGACACTCACCGCGCAAGCGAAGTTATCCGGAAGATTCGAGCTCTCGTCAAGAAAGGCGACCTCGAGGCCGCGCCGCTGAGCGTGGCGAGCGTGATCAGGGATGTGGCCTTGCTCGTGCATAGCGATGCAATTGTGCGTGGAATCCGCATGCGTGTGGTGGTTACCCCGGAGTTGCCGCCCGTGCGTGGTGACAAGGTCCAATTGCAGCAAGTCGTGCTGAATTTATTGCTTAACGCATTCGACGCACTGGAGGCCCGTCCGGCGCTTGATCGTGAGGTGGATATTGCGGTCACCCTCGAAGCGGGCGACACCATACGTGTAGCGGTACGAGACAGCGGCAGCGGTCTCGCCGGCAACACATTCGAGAAGATGTTCCTGCCGTTCTTCACCTCCAAGCGGGACGGACTTGGCCTTGGACTGTCAATCAGCCGGTCTATCGTCGAGATGCACGGAGGATGCATCTGGGCGCAGAACAACGAGGATCACGGGGCCACTTTTTATTTCACCTTGCCCACTGGAGCCGGGGCCACGCGAAGCGTTCCGGGGAGGCAGCCATGAGCGAAGTGAGCTCAACGGTCTTCGTGGTGGACGACGACACGGCGGTATGCCGCGCGTTGACGCGCCTGATACGCTCCGCTGGTTATTGCGTTGAATCCTTCGAATCCGCGCATGAGTTCCTGGCGTGTCATCCTTACTTCAAGGATTGCGCCTGCCTTGTACTGGACGTTGGATTACCCGACATCAACGGCCTCGAATTGCAGAACGAATTGAATGCTGCGAACAGTGTATTACCCATCATCTTCATCACGGGCGACAGCGACGTCGCCACGACAGTGCGAGCGATGAAGGCCGGTGCAACAGATTTCCTGGCGAAACCGGTGACCGACTCCGACCTCCTGCCCGCGATAGAAAACGCGCTCCAGGTCTCTTCGCAAGCCCTCGCGAACCGTACCGAGCTTGACGGTATTCACGGTCGTATGGCGCGGCTCACACCGCGCGAGCGGGAAGTGCTGGCGCTTCTCGTTGAAGGCCGGCCCAACAAGCAAGTCGCGTGTAAATTGGGCATCGCTGAAAAGACCATCAAGGTCCACCGCGCCCGCGTGATGGAAAAGATGGAGGCGCATTCGCTTGTCGACCTGGTGCGGGTCATCGACAAGGTCTGTACTCCTCTTGCTCACGGTCAGCGAGCCTGACTCTGAAAGACCGGTGTCGCCGGACACCGCGCCTATCCCCTGCGGATATTGGACCAAGGTCCCATATCCGGATCCTTCAAATTGTCATAGTCTGGATTCAGCGTCGAACCATGTCTGGTACCGAGGTGCCTGTATTAGGGATATTCGCCATGACCCAACTCAAGCCGTTCGTCGCAGTGGTGGATGACGATGAATCGGTGAGCCGAGCCATCAAGCGACTCCTACGTTCTAGCGGGTTTGCGGCGGACACTTTCAAGACGGGCAACGACTTTCTGGACATGTTCGATTCCATACCGTCATACCGCCCGGCGTGCATCGTTCTCGACGTGCAGATGCCGGGCCTGAACGGACTGGAGGTCCAGCAGCGACTGGCGGGTAGCGGGATTCCGATCATTTTCATCACGGCCCACGATGACAGCGTCGTTCGCGAGCAAGCACTGGCGGCCGGTGCCGCAGGTTATCTTCGCAAGCCATTCAATGACGAGATCTTGATCAAGGCCGTGCGTTCCGCGATCGATCCGGTTCCCGGGCCCTGAGGGTCGGCACCTACGCCTGTAATGAAGGTATTGGACCAAGGTCCAATAGTTTTAGAGGGATATTGGTTGCATCATAAAAACAGAGTCCTAAAGAAGCGTAGGGGCGGCCTCGGGCATTACTTCTTGAAGTCATTTCCAATGGAGCATGCATCATGATCAGATACCTTCGGCTGGTTCTCGCGATTCCCCTCTTTCTGTTTTCCGTGGCGTGTACGACGGGCCCGACCGTGACAAACGGTGGAGATCCGGACCTGGACGCGCAAGGACGTCAGGCACTGCAGCAACTATTCGACACTACGCCGAAGGCGAAGGATCTCCAGTTTCAGGCGAAAGCGGTCGTGGTGTTCCCGAGCATCGTCAAGGCTGGGTTGATAGTCGGGGCGCAAGGTGGAAAGGGCGTGATGTTTGGTCCGGACGGCAAGGTGCTTGGGTACTACAGGGCGCGCGCGCTTTCGTACGGGATGCAAGCCGGCGCACAAACCTTTTCGGAAGCGATGTTCCTCATGACCGACTCGGCAATTACCTCTCTGTCCAGCGGCACCGGATTGTCCGTTGGCGTGGGACCGAGCGTCGTGGTCGTGGACGCGGGGATGGCCAAGTCGATGACAACCACGACATTGCAAGCGGATGTCTATGCGTTCATTTTTGGCCAGCAGGGATTGATGGCCGGTCTTGGCGTGCAGGGGCAAAGAATTATCAAGTACGAGGAATGAAGTTGGCGATATCCCCACGATGGGAGTCATTGATGCTCTCGCGCGTTGCGCAGACCTTGACCGCCTGTTAGCAGATCGACCTTGGAACATTGAGGGCCTCGAGCCATGCAACGAATACAGCGAATGCGGCGAATGAGGCAAGTTTCAGTTGGTCTGGTGGTATGGGCGCTGACGCTCGCGGCCGGCGCGCAGCAGCCGATCATCTATCCGGCCAGAGGGCAGAGCGCGCAGAAGCAAAACACCGACACGGCTGAATGCCAGTTGTGGGCGAAGCAAACAACAGGGGTTGATCCGGTCGCGATAGCACAGCAGGGAGCGAACCAGCCGGCGGCGCCGCAGCAGCAAGGAGGCATGCTCAAGGGAGCGGCCGGCGGTGCTGCGCTGGGTGCGATCGGGGGCGCAATCGGAGGTGACGCGGGCAAGGGCGCGGCAATCGGGGCGGTGGTCGGGACGGCCGCAGGAGGGCTTCGCCAGCGCCGAAAGAACGAGGCTGCTGCCGGTCAGCAACAAGCTAACAATCAACAGGCCTCGCAGCAGATGGCGACTTTCAGCCGGGCGGTGGCCGCCTGCATGACGGGCCGGGGATATACCGTTCAGTAGGGCCGACCAGCGCACCCAGCGGAGATGCAAGCATGACGACCAGACTAAGGCGAACAGCGTTGGTGAGCGCATTGACAGCCGCGCTGCTCTGCTCGGCGACAGCAGCATTCAGCGCGGACTTCGACGGCAGCAGGCGGCTGATCTGCGCAACGGTGGACGCGCACGCCTGCGACCCGGGCCAAACCTGCCTTCACGGGTTGCCGGACGACATTGGCGTGCCGCGTTTCATGCGCATCGACTTCGCCGACAAGACGATCGCGGGGCCCAAGCGCACAACCCAGATCCGCTACCTCGACACCAGCGCGGATCAGATCATGATGCAGGGCACCGAGCTCGGCTATGCGTGGACGGTTGTCATCGACAAGACCGACGGAACCCTGTCAATGACGCTGGTCAATCGTGACGACACATATGCGGTCTTTGGTTATTGCACACCGACATAGCCGGCTGCGCGCCCGGTCTTGCTTATGGTGTGTTCCACGAGTCCGGGTTCCCAATGGGAGACTCACATGGTGACGTCAGCTTCGCGGATCAAGAATGGTGATCACCGGTGCGCATGCACCTGCATGGGGTTGCACCGCCTGTTTGCCGGCGTGGTTCTGGCGATGCTCGCTGCCTGCAGCAAGCCGGCGGCGGAGCTTCCGCGTCAGGCGATCGCGGTAACGGTCATGACGGTCGCCGCGCGTGACACGCCGGTCGACTTCGAATTTACCGCCCAGACGCAAAGCTCTCGCGAGGTCGAGATCCGCGCACGCGTCGACGGCTTCCTGGACAAACGCGTCTATACCGAGGGGCAACTGGTGCATGCCGGCCAGACGCTCTTCCTGATGGACCCCAAGCCGTTCGAAGCGGTGCTCCAGTCGGCCAGGGGCCAGCTCGCGCAGCAGCAGGCCCGGCTGACCGTGGCGAAGGCCAATCTCGCGCGCGTGGTTCCGCTCGTCGCACAGAACGCACTGAGCCAGAAGGAACGTGACGACGCGATCGGCAACGAAAAGGAGGCGGAGGCCGCGGTGATCGCTGCAAAAGGCCAGGTCCAGACCGCTGAACTCAACCTGAGTTACACGACGATCAAGTCCCCGCTCACGGGTCTGTCGAGCTTCGCCCGGCAGCAGGACGGCAGCTACGTAACGGCGGCCGCGACGGGCTTGCTTACCACCGTGTACCAGCTCGACCCGATGTGGGTGAACTTCAGCATTTCCGAGAATGAGTTGCTGGCATACCGCGACCAGATCGAGAAAAAGCAGTTGCGGTTCCCGGCGAACAACGAGTTCGAAGTCACGGTCGTGCTTGCTGACGGCACGGAGTTCCCCGCTCGCGGCCGCATCAATTTCGCCAATCCCGCGTTCAGTACGCAAACCGGCACGTTTCTCGTACGGGCCTCGTTCGCGAACGCTCAAGGCGGCCTGCGCCCCGGACAATTCGTGCGCGCCCGCGTGTCGGGGGCTGTGCGTCCGAACGCGATCCTCGTACCGCAGCGCGCGGTGTTGCAGGGATCGAAGAGCCATTTTGTCTGGGTGGTCGAGAGTGATTCGAAAGGCCACCAGCGTGTGGTCGAAACCGGTTCGTGGCACGGCGACGACTGGTTCATCACCGACGGTCTCAAGCCCGGCGAACGAATAGTGGTCGATGGCGCCATTCGGGTGGTTGCCGACGCGCCCCTGAAGATCACCGATGCACCTCCTGCCACGCCAAGTGCTACCGACGAGCAGCACGACGGGCAGCAAGCTATGGCACAGCGTCAGCCCGACCACGCTGCGACGAACTGAGCGGCGGCCGAAATGAACATTTCTCGCCACTGCATCGATCATCCGATCTTTTCGTCTGTCATTTCGATCGTCATCACGCTCGGTGGTGCGCTGGCAATGTTCAGTCTGCCGATCGCGCAGTACCCCGACATCACTCCGCCGCAGATCACGATCTCAGCCAATTACCCCGGTGCGACTGCCGACGTGGTCGCTAATAATGTGGCAGCGCCTATCGAGCAGCAGGTCAACGGCGCGGACAACATGATCTACATGAACTCGTCGAGTTCATCGACGGGCAACTTCACGCTCAATGTCTTCTTCCAGATCGGCACGAACCCCGAGCTTGCGCAGGTCGATGTGCAAAACCGGGTGAACCTGGCGTTGCCGCAATTGCCTCAGTCGGTGCAGGCGCAGGGCATCCAGGTGCAGAAGAAGTCATCGGCGTTCATGATGGTCATTGCAGTCTATTCGCCTACTGACCGGTACGATCCTACCTACATTGCCAACTACGCGAACATCTATGTGCTCGATGCCCTCAAGCGCGTGCCTGGCGCCAACCAGTCGAGTATCTTCGGCACACCTGATTACGCGATGCGTATCTGGCTCAAGCCTGATCGCATGGCGCAACTTGGCGTTACTGCGAACGACGTGCAGAAGGCCGTCGCCAACCAGAACCAGCAGTTCGCGGTCGGCAGTATTGGCCAGTCGCCAACCGGTACGCCGGTCGAGCAGTCATTTGCGGTGACCACCACCGGCCGGCTCAGCGATCCGGCCGAGTTCGAGAACATCATCATCCGGGCGGCCAGCAGCGATGCTGCAATCGTGCGTCTCAGGGACATCGGCCGCGCCCAGCTTGGTCAAAAGGATTACTCGATCCGAAGCAAGTTTCAAGGTAAGCCGGCGACGATTATCGCGGTATACCAGCAACCAGGCGCCAATGCGCTCGACGTGTCCAGGCAGGTGCGCGCAACCCTCGAACAGATGAAGAAGTCCTTCCCTGAGGGGATGGATTACGACATCGCGATGGACACGACTGAATTCACGCGGGCGTCGATCTCGGATGTGATCTATACGTTCTTCGAAGCGCTCGTGCTGGTCGTGATTGTGGTCTACGTCTTCCTGCAGAGTTTTCGCGCCACCTTGATTCCGGTGATCGCCGTGCCGGTGTCGATTCTCGGTACCTTCATGGGCATGCTCGCCCTCGGCTTTTCGATCAACATGCTCACGCTGTTCGGCATGGTGCTGGCGATCGGTATTGTGGTGGATGATGCCATCGTCGTGGTCGAGAACGTCGAACGGAACATGAACGTCCACAAGCTGAGTCCACGGGACGCGGCCAAGCGGGCGATGGACGAAATTTCTGGCCCGATCGTGGCAATTACGCTCGTCCTGGGCGCAGTGTTTGTGCCGGTGGCGTTTCTTGGCGGCATCACGGGACAACTGTACAAGCAGTTCGCCATCACGATCGCCATCTCGGTCGGGTTCTCGGGCGTGGTTGCGCTGACGCTGTCGCCGGCGCTTGCAGCATTGCTGCTGAAACCGGGACACCATGAAAAGAAGGGCTTTTTCAGATGGTTCGATAACGCGTTCGGACGGATGACCTCCGGCTATACGAATTTGGTCAGGCTGGCCATCAAGCGTTTTGTGGTGGCCTTGTTGCTGTTCGCCGGGATGATCGCGCTCGCGGTCGTCATGATGAGGTCGATTCCGACTTCGTTTCTTCCGCCCGAAGACCAGGGGTACCTGCTCGGCGCGGTCATCATGCCGGATGCGGCGAGCCTGGACCGCACCGGGGCTGTGTCGCAGCACGTCACTGACTATTTCATGAAGCAGCCGGCCGTGAGCAGCGTGACGATAGTCGATGGATACAGTTTGCTGGACAGCCAGAGCAAGAATAATGCATCGACGTTTTTTATCGGTCTCAAGGGCTTTGACGAGCGCTACAAGTTCGCCAACATCAAGACGCAGAACGCACGCGCCGTCCTGATCGATGCGTTTAAAAATCTCTCCGGGGTGAAGGAGGGGATCATCCTGCCGGTCAACCCGCCGTCTATTCCGGGACTTGGAACGACAGGCGGGACCGAGATGTGGATCCAGAGCAAGGGGGATGCAACCATCCCTCAACTCGCGGGCGTGGTGGATGACTTTGTAGCGAAGGCAAAACTGCGGCCCGAACTGGCTCGCGTCACATCGACATTCAATGCGTCGTCTCAGCAGTTGCTGGTCAACGTGGACCGTGACAGGTCCGAGACGCTGGGCGTTCCTGTCGAGGAAGTCTACAGCGCGATGCAGACCATGTTTGGTTCGCTGTACGTATCGCAGTTCAACCGTTCGAGCCGATTGTGGCAGGTGATTTTGCAAGCGGAGCCGTCGTATCGGCTCACGCCGAAAGATCTCGATCAAATTTACGTGCGTGCCAGGACCGGCAGCATGGTGCCGCTCAAAGCCGTGGTGACCAGCCAGTTCGCCACCGGTCCGGATCTGGTGACGCGCTTCAACAATTTCCCCGCGGTCAAGATCACCGCGAACGCGGCACCAGGCTACAGCACGGGCCAGGTCCTCGCCGCGCTCGACGAGGTGGCCCGTGAGGTGATGCCGGCGGGTTACGACGTCGGGTGGAGCGGCGAAGCGTTTGAAGCAAAACAGGCGGGTGGTGCCTCCGGGCTCGTGTTCGTGTTTGGCCTGATCATGGTGTTCCTGATCCTTGCCGCGCAATACGAGAAGTGGAGCTTGCCGGTGGGCGTACTGATGGCGGTGCCGTTCGCGCTCTTTGGCGCGCTGCTCGCCATCTTGCTGCGAGGCCTCGAAAACGACGTCTATTTCCAGATCGGCTTGACGATGCTGGTTGCGCTTGCTGCCAAGAACGCGATCCTGATCTTCGAGTTTGCGGTGCTGAACCGCGAGTCGGGCGAGTCGGTCCATGACGCCGCAGTCACGGCTGCGACTGAGCGGTTGCGCCCGATCGTGATGACGTCCCTTGCATTCATCCTCGGCTGCGTGCCGCTTGCCATTGCCACTGGCGCGTCGGCGAACAGCCGGCATTCGATCGGCACCGGCGTCATTGGCGGCATGCTTGGCGCGACGGTGATCGCGGTGTTCTTCATCCCGATGTTTTTCTATGTGCTCGAAACAATGTCGGAGAGGAAGAGCGGCGGCAAGAAGACCCCGGGCCCGACAGCGAGGCCGCCGGATCACGGCGCAGGCGCCCCGACTGCTACGCCGTCTGCCAAACGCGAGGGCGACTGACATGCGTGCCTCCGCTCTCTCGTTGCTTATGTTGCTAACGTTGCTCGCGCTCAGCGGCTGCCTGCTCGGACCCGACTATAAGCGTCCGTCCATCGATACGCCGCCTGCCTTCCGCTTCGCCGGGCCGGATGCAAAAGATATGGTCAATACCGCGTGGTGGGAACAGTTTCAGGACCCGGCGTTGAACGACCTGATCGCAACGGCATTAGCCGACAACAAGGACGTGAAGACTGCGGCGGCCCGTGTCGAGCAATTTCTCGGGCAGTTCGAGACCACGCGCTCGCAATTATTCCCGCAGGCGGCCGCAGGGTTCAACGCGCAACGCCAGCGTGTGCCGTTTGGCACGGAGTTGCCACCGGGTGTAGGCCCGGTTCTGAACCAGTACCAGGCGACGCTCTCCGCGTCCTGGGAGATCGATTTCTTCGGCAAGCTGCGCCGGCAGACGGAAGCTGCCCGTGCGAACCTGCTCGCGAGCGAAGAGGGCAGGCGCGCGACGATCCTGACGCTGGTGGCATCGGTGGCGTCGTCGTATGTGAACCTGTTGTCGCTTGACCGGCAGCTCGATATTGCGAAGTCCACGGCCTCGAGCCGTGCGGCTTCCGTCCATGTGTTTCAGTTGCGCTATTCGGGCGGCGAGGTGTCGCAAATGGAGCTGGCGCAAAGCCAGTCGGAATACCAGGCCTCACTCGCGGCGATTCCGCAGATCGAGTTGCAGATCGCGCAGCAGGAGGACGCGCTGTCGATCCTGCTTGGGCACAACCCCGAGGTCATCGTGCGTGACCGCGAACTGGACGATCTCGCGTTGCCCGCCGTGCCGGCGGGGCTGCCGTCCGAATTGCTTGAACGCCGTCCCGACTTGCGCCAGGCCGAGCAGGACCTGATTGCCGCGAACGCGCTGATTGGCGCCGCACGCGCGCTTTATTTCCCGTCGATCTCGCTGACCGGTTTGTTCGGTTCCGCGAGCGGACAGTTCTCCTCGCTCTTCAGCGGACCGGCGCGCGTGTGGTCCTATACCGGGGCGGTGACGCTGCCGATCTTCACGGCAGGCAGTATCGGCGGTCAGGTGAAGCAAGCCGAAGCGCAACAGCAACAAGCGCTGTTTCAGTATCAGAAGGCGATCCAGGTCGCGTTCCAGGAAGTCGCGGACGCGCTCGTGTCGCTGCAGAAAACGCGTGAGCAACTGGTGGTGCAGGGCAATCAGGTCGATGCGTTACGCACTTATGCCCGCCTTGCCCGGCTGCGTTTCGAAGGGGGTTATACGAGCTACATTGAAGTGCTCGATGCCGAACGTAGTCTTTTCAATTCGCAACTAAGCTACGCGCAGACGCAAGGCGCGGTGTTCACATCGACAGTGAGCCTCTACCAGGCCATGGGCGGCGGCTGGGTCATCCATGCGGAGGGCATGACCGCGACGACCTACGACGGGACTACGGCCATGGCGAACCCGGCGGCGGCCGCTTCGCAAACCGGGGGGGCTGCGCCATGAATACCGGCCGCCTGATTGCCTGCCACGAATGCGACCTGCTGCAGCGCGAGACAGTGCTGAGCGCCGGTGCAACCGCGCGCTGCCGGCGCTGCGGTGCGATGCTGTATAGAAGCCCGCCCGCCAGCGTAGACCGGGCACTTGCTTTCACGCTCGCGGCAATCGTCCTTTTCGCGGTGGCCAATGCGTTCCCTATCGTCGGGCTTTCGGTGAACGGCACGCTTGTCGAGACCACGTTGTTCGGTGCAGCTCGCGTGCTGTATGACGACGGTGTGTGGCCGCTCGCGGGCCTCGTGTTCGTCACGACGCTGCTGATGCCACTGCTCGACATGGTGGCGGTGACGTATGTGCTTTTGCCGCTGCGCACAGGGCACATCCCGCGCCGGCCCGATATTGTATTGCGCGTGCTGCGTCGTGTGACCCCGTGGGGCATGATCGAAGTGCTGATCCTCGGGATGCTGGTCGCGCTCGTCAAGCTTGCAGCCATTGCAACCGTGGTCCCTGGTATTGCCATGCTGGCGTTCGGCGGGGTGATGCTGCTGCTTGCCGCTGCTGCGTCCGCCTTCGATCCCCACGATATCTGGACGCGCATCGACGTCGCGCGGAGTGCGGCCGGCGCTCCGGCAGGGCAGACCGGCGCCTCGGCGCGGACGGCGGCCCGTGCTGGTCTCTTCGTCTGCCATGACTGCGGCTTGTTATCAAAACCGGCATCGCATGCTCACGAAGGCCGCTGCCCGCGTTGCGGGTCGCCTCTGCACTTCCGCAAGCCCGGCAGCATCGCGCGCACCTGGGCCTTCGTCATTGCGGCCATGGTCCTCTACATCCCTGCCAACATGCTGCCCGTCATGGACACGAGTTCGCTCTTCGGCGCGCAAACCGACACGATCCTGAGCGGCGTGGTCTACCTCTGGACCTCGGGCTCGTGGCCGCTCGCGGCCATCGTGTTCATCGCGAGCATTGCCGTGCCCATGCTCAAGATCATGGCGCTTGTCTTTCTCGTCCTGACGGCACAACTGCACTGGCGCTGGCTGCCTGAGAGACGCACGCGCATCTACCGGCTGGTGGAACTCGTCGGACGCTGGTCGATGCTCGATATCTACGTCATCACCATCCTGGTCGCCCTGGTGCAGTTCAATGCGCTCGCGACCATCAAGGCCGGACCCGGCGCTATCGCGTTCGGCGCCGTGGTCGTGCTGACCATGTTCGCTGCGATGTCGTTCGACCCGCGTCTCATCTGGGACGCCATGGAGCCTGATCATGAATAGGCCGCCCGATTACCCAGAAGCGGTCGCCACTCCTCGCTCGCGCTGGAGGGTGCAGCTTGTCTGGCTGGTGCCAGTGGTCGCGGTATTGATCGGCGGCTGGCTCGCGGTGCAGTCCATCCTCGAGAAAGGTCCGACCATTACCATCAGCTTTATCACTGGCGAAGGCCTCGAAGCGGGCAAGACCAAGATCAAATTCAAGAACGTGGATATTGGCGTGATAAAGAAGGTCGTCTTGTCACCTGATCATAAACGGGTCATAGCCAGCGCCGAGGTGAACCGCGACGCCACCAACATGCTGGTCGACGATACCCGCTTCTGGGTCGTTCGCCCACGCATATCCGGCGGCACGGTTTCGGGCATTGGCACGCTGTTGTCAGGCTCGTTCATTGGCATGGACATTGGTACGGCGAGCGCGGCGCGCCGCGATTTCGTCGGGCTGGAGTCGCCGCCCGTGTTTGCAGCCGGCGTGCCGGGGCGGGAGTTCGTGCTCAAGAGCGAGAACATGGGTTCGCTCGATATCGGCTCGCCCGTGTTCTTCCGGCGGCTGCAGGTCGGACAGGTCACCTCCTACGCGCTCGATCCGGACGGCAAAGCCATGACGCTGCACGTATTCGTCAATGCTCCCTACGATAAATACGTGACGAACAGCACTCGCTTCTGGCACGCGAGCGGCGTGGACGTGACGCTGGATACAAGCGGCGTGAAGGTCAACACCGAATCGCTGGTGTCGATCCTGATCGGCGGCCTGGCGTTCGAGGATCCGCCAAACGTGGCCGACAACAAGACTGAAGCCGCAGCTCAAAGCCAGTTCGAACTCTTCAGCGACCGGGCCGAAGCGATGAAGCGGCACGACAGCATCGTCGACACCTATGTGCTGAATTTCAAGGAGTCGGTGCGCGGACTGTTGGTCGGCGCGCCCGTCGACTTCCGGGGCATCGTGGTCGGCGAGGTGGCGGCGATCTATACGCACTTTGACCCAACCACGAAGCAGTTCAGCATTCCGGTCGAGGTACGCATCTTCCCCGAGCGCTTCACGTCGCGCTACGACTCGGGCACAAAGAGTGCCGCGGACGCGAATGGTGGCCGGGTCACGTCGGATCGCAAAGCGTTCGTGGACTATCTGGTCCAACACGGATTGCGTGCCCAGTTGAAAACCGCGAGTCTCCTCACGGGCAACCTCTATGTGGCGGTCGATTTCTTCCCGGCGGCTCCGAGAGCCACGATCGACTGGAACCAGCCTCTACCCGAATTGCCAACTGTTCCAGGCAACCTGCAGGGGCTGCAGGACTCGATCACCAGCCTCGTCGCGAAGCTGAACAAGATTCCGTTCGAAAGCATCGGCAACGACTTGCATCAAACCCTGTCCGATGCGGACGGTCTGCTCAAGACGCTCAACACCCAAGTTGCCCCGGAGGCTCGTGCCACGCTGGTCGCGGCGCAGCAGGCGCTCGCCTCCGCCAACAGCACCTTGCAGCCCAACTCCGCGCTGGCGCAGAGCACGGTCGACACGATGCGTGAATTGTCGCGCACGGCCGCGTCGTTCCGCGCGCTCGCCGACTATCTCGAGCGTCATCCCGAAGCGCTGCTTCGCGGCAAGACGGAGGACAAGAAGTGATGCGTACCCTCTTAACCACAGCCGTGATGCTCGCGGCGGCACTTGCCAACGGCTGCGCGAGCTCGCCCCAGGCGAGCTTCTATACGCTGAGCGTCGAGCGGCCGCAGGAGCCGGCCGGGGCCGGAGACGGTACGCCGTCCGCCATCCCGTCATGGGCCATCGTTATGGGCGCGGTCACGGTACCGGAGATCGACGACCGCCCGCAGTTCGTGCGGCGGGTGGACGTCAACCGGATCACGCTTGACGAGTTCTCGCGATGGGCGGAGCCGCTGAAGAGCCAGATCCGGCGGGTTATCGCCGCCGACCTTGCGGTGCAATTCCCCGGTGCGCTTGTATCCGCCTATCCGCAAAACGTGGACCCCGCGCTGACTTACGTCGTATCGATCGATGTAGAGAGCTTCGAGTCGGCGCCCGAGGCGGCGTCGGTCTCGGTGCTGTGGTCGGTGAAGCCGCCGAAGGAGGGCAAGGCCGTGAGCGGGCGTTCCGTGGTGAGCGAACCAACAGGCACGCAGGGTAATGATGCGCTCGTCGCCGCGCACAGCAGGGCGATGGCGGCGGTCAGCAACGCCATTGCCGCGGCGATCCGCTCGACACGTCGATAGTGACCAAGGGACTGGATGTATGGAAGGGATGCTCATAGATGTGGTGATTTTCCTGGCAGCGGCGCTCATCGCCGTACCTCTGTCGGTACGGCTGGGCTTTGGCTCCGTGCTCGGCTATCTGCTCGCAGGTGTGGCGATCGGTCCGTGGGTGCTCAGGCTCGTCACCGATGTTGATGCAATCCTGCACTTCGCCGAGTTGGGGATCGTATTGATGATGTTCGTGATCGGCCTGGAAATGCAGGTCGAAAAACTATGGGCCATGCGCGGCACGATTTTCGGCTACGGGGGCGTGCAAATGGCCCTGTGCGCATTGGTTCTGACGGCGACTTTCCTCATTTTCGGCTCGCCATGGCGCGTTGCACTGACGGGCGGCCTCGCACTGGCACTCTCGTCCACGGCGATGGTGATTGCCGAGCTTCAGGCACACAAGCTGATGGATACGCCGGCTGGGCGTGCGGGATTTGGCATCCTGCTGTTCCAGGACATGGCCGCGATCCCGTTGATTGCGCTTCTGCCGCTGTTGGGACCCACGGTGGCCGATGCCGCCGCCGAACCAGGCTGGCTCGTCGCGTTGAAAGCGCTGGCGATGCTCGTGGCGGTCGTGCTGGCCGGACATTTCCTGTTGCGCTTTTTGCTTCGAGTGATCAAGCGCACCGGCGTGCCCGAGGTGTTCACCGCGTTTGCGTTGCTCTGGGTGGTCGGGATTGCGCTGCTGATGGAGAGCGTCCATCTGTCGATGTCTCTCGGTGCATTCGTCGCCGGCATGTTGCTTGCCGATTCGGAATATCGTCATGAGATCGAGACCGACATGGCGCCGTTCAAGGGCCTGTTGCTGGGGTTGTTCTTCATTGCGGTGGGGATGTCGATCGATTTCGGTGTGCTGGTGCGCGAGCCCATGCGGGTGGCAGTGCTGGTGCTGGTGCTCGTGGGAATCAAGGCGGTTGTACTGTGGCTGCTCGCGGCGCGGTTCAACGTCCCGGTTGGGCAACGTACCTACTTTGCAGTGCTGCTGTCACAAGGCGGGGAATTCGCGTTCGTCGTGCTGGCGGCATCATTGGCCGCACGCGTGATCGATCAACGCCTGTCGTCACTTGTGACCCTGGTGGTTACATTGTCGATGGTCACTACACCGCTTCTGCTACTCGCGCACCAGCGATTCCAAATACCGCGCTTGCGCCAGGATCCGGACATTTAGAGCACGAAGCGCCCGCGCCTTGAAGCGCCATTCCGAGTCAACCGACGATCAGTGGCCGCTTTCAAGCGGCAATGAAAATGGGTGTTAATGCCTGCGCCCGTGCACTATCATCATTTATAGAACAAACGCCGCGCCCGGCTGAATACGGCACCTGGCGCCGGCTTAGACCTTCACGAGTTGATGCGCACACAACGGATCGGGCATGGTGATCGCCAATGTGATTCGCAAGGGGACTGATAGGATCTCCGACTTCCTTAAACTGGAATCGGCCGGCGGTCTGCTGCTCGTGGCTGCAGCCATACTCGCGCTGATCTGTAGCAACTCCCCGCTTCGGAACGGGTACGACGCTTTGTTAAAAATCCCCGTAGAAGTACGCTTCGCATCGTTCGCCGTTGCAAAGCCGCTTCTATTGTGGATCAACGACGGTTTGATGGCCATTTTCTTTCTCCTCGTCGGACTGGAGGTCAAGCGCGAGGTGATTGAAGGTGAGCTGTCCACTCCGAAGCAGATAGTGCTGCCTGTCGTTGCGGGGTTGGGGGGAATGGTAGGACCCGCACTCATCTATTTCATTTTCAACCGGGGAAATGAGGCGGCTTTGAACGGCTGGGCAATTCCCACTGCCACGGACATTGCATTTGCACTTGGCGTTCTTTCGCTGCTCGGCAAGCGCGTCCCCGTGTCGCTCAAGATATTCCTGACCGCAGTCGCCATCGCCGATGATCTGGGTGCAATCGTCATCATTGCAGTGTTTTATACCGCAGAGCTTTCCATCGCAATGCTTTTTTTGGCGGGTGTCGCCGTCTCGGTGCTCGTCGCCCTGAACCTGCAGAAGGTCACGCGAATTGCGCCCTATGTGATCGTCGGCGTGATCCTGTGGGTGTTCGTCCTGAAGTCCGGCGTCCACGCAACGCTTGCCGGCGTTGCAATCGCTTTCGCTGTGCCATTGAAGACTAAAAACGCACAAGGCGCAGCTCCGCTGCATCAGCTTGAACACAGTCTCCATCCCTGGGTGGCCTTTGGCGTGTTGCCGATTTTCGCTTTCGCCAACGCCGGTGTTTCGTTCGCCGGCGTTACGTTGACCGCGCTCGCGCAACCGCTGCCGCTTGGCATTGCCGTCGGCCTTTTTGCCGGCAAGCTTGTCGGTGTCTGCGGGGCGAGCGCTCTGCTGATCCGGCTCGGGTTGGCCAAGCTTCCCGAGGGCGCCAGTTGGCTCCAGCTGATTGCCATTGCCGCGCTATGCGGCGTCGGTTTCACCATGAGCCTGTTCATTGGCTCTCTCGCTTTCGAGGGCCCCGACTATTCCACCCCTCTGCGCTTAGGCGTGATTGCGGGCTCGACGGTATCGGGGGTTACCGGATATCTGTTGCTCAGGTTCGCGTCGGGTCGCGCCGTAGAGACCACGTCCCGTATAACTAACTAATATATCTCTCGACGAGAGAAGAGCATCGTGAACCTCGACACTTTGGAAACGCTGATGGGCGCTTCCCTCGTTCTTTTACTGGGGCGGACGATCCTCGCCAGGACCCGGGTACTGCAAACCTACAGCATCCCCGAGCCGGTTATCGGCGGGCTGCTGGTCGCTATCCTGGTTTTTGCCCTGCGTGCGGTCCTGCAGATCGACGTGCGTTTCGACACGACGCTTCAAACGCCGCTGATGCTCACGTTCTTCGCCACCATCGGACTTAACGCGGATCTTGCCAGCCTGAGAGCCGGTGGGCGTTCCTTGTTTGTGTTTCTCGGCGCCGTGGTTGGCTTGCTCGTGATGCAGAATCTACTGGGCCTTGGACTTGCCTGGGCGTTGGGACAGGAGCGCCTGCTCGGCCTGCTTGGGGCGTCTGTGACCCTCTCCGGCGGCCATGGCACGGGTGCCGCCTGGGCGAAGGTGTTCGCGGAGCGCCATGGGCTCGCTTCGGCAACCGAGATTGCGATTGCCTGCGCCACGTTCGGCTTGATACTCGGAGGATTGATCGGTGGCCCGGTGGCGCGTTTTCTGATCACACGCTATGGGCTTGTCCCCAACCCGGAGTCGGATGTCGCAGGCACGAGCGGTTTTGAGCAACCCAAGGCTGTTCGCCCGATCACGGCAAATGCTTTCATCGAGACAGTAGCGTTGATTGTCGTGTGTCTGGCTGTGGGCTCGGCGCTTGCATCGTGGTTGGCCGGGACGGCGCTCGAGCTACCCGCATTCGTCTGTGTATTGTTCGTCGGCGTTGTTCTGCGCAACGGCCTCGCGGTGTCCGGCTGGTATCGGGTCTTCGAGGACGAAGTGTCACTGCTTGGGAATGTGAGCCTCGGACTGTTTCTCGCGATCGCGTTGATGAGCTTGCGCTTAGGGGACCTGGCCTCGCTTGCGCTGCCGCTTTTCGCCATCCTCGTAACGCAGGCGATCGCCATGGCCCTCTACGCCATTTTCGTTACCTTCCGGGTCATGGGGCGCAATTACGACGCTGCGGTGCTCGCCGCCGGTCACTGTGGTTTCGGCCTCGGCGCAACGCCAACGGCGATCGCCAACATGCAAGCCATCACGGAGCGGTTTGGCCCTTCGCATCTGGCTTTTCTCGTGGTGCCGATGGTGGGAGCGTTCTTTATCGACATTGCGAACGCAATCGTCATCAAGTTGTTCCTGCTGCTGCCAATCTACGGATAAAGGATCGTCCAAGTGGCGAAGTCCTTCAATGTACACACGACACATAGCTTGTACGCGAATCGTAGTAAATGCTCACTCGACCGCTCTTGAGGTTGACCACCTTGTGGAAGCCCCTGCCGGCGAAGGTGTGCGACCAATAGGTGGTGCTTCCTCCCCAGCCATGGAGACCGCCCGGGTAACGCGAATCATTTTCTGGCGCGACGATCGCGTATTTGTTTTCCGATGCAGCATTGTTGCCAGTGTTCGCGTAGACGAACAGCGCGATCAGTTCGTCGACAGCCGGTAGCCGCATATGACGCTTGGCACACTGATACAGCGCGTCATGGTAGTCGTAACGCACGACGCGTGCCCCGTTGAACTGGTCTACCGCGCTCTTGTTCGCACGTGGGATTTTTTTCTCCCACGCAAAGGTGCTGGTGACGGGGCGGCTAAAGCAGGTTTGGTCGTGGGAGAAGCGGGTCGCGCCGCCACCGGTCAATGGATACGTCCCTTTAGGCAGGCAGATTTCCTCGCCGGACGTCGTCGCATTCGCCTGTGCCGCGGCAGGAAAAATACTCGAACCGAGAGCGAATCCTGCAATCAACAGCGCGCGCAACTGCACATGTTTCAGATTCCACTTTCCGCTGGCGTAAGTCATGGCAGTCCGATGGTTGTGTTGGTGATCGACCGGGGATGCGACTCGGATAGCGTCACAAATCTTGCCGTGCCGAGCGCGGTCCACAATGCAAGAAGACTCATGGATGGTCGCGTCCTGAGACCTCAAGCTAAGCCTCGAAAAGAAGGAAGTAAACATCTTTTTATCGAAGTAGTAGAAGGATCATTATTTAGACTTCAATAGATCGGGGCCGTGCGAACAGCGACGCTTGTCCGGCTGTTCCCGCTCACGGACAAGCCTTGATCGCCTGCGGTGCAGGTGCCCTCGCGTTCAGGATCTGCTGCGCTTTCGGGTGTACCGGGTATGGGACCAAAATCCAGGTGTCATAGAATCGTATGTCCTTTTTAAGGAGACGCGCGTGGCCCTGAAGCGCGGAAGATCGAGCCGGTTCCATTTGCCGCGCCGTACGCGATCGCCGTGGCATGCGCCCCGTGCGCGCACGTTGTTCATGAGGCCCACGGCTTCCCCGCGACGCGTCCTGTTACTTCGCTTTTACCTTGTGATCGGATTGTGCGTGCTTGCCTTTGTCGTGATCTATATTGATCGCGAAGGGCTGCGTGACGCGACCAAGCCGGCGCTCGGCGTGATCGACCTGATGTATTTCACCATGGTCACGGTCGCGACAGTTGGCTATGGCGACATAGTGCCCGTTACAGCCCGCGCGCGCCTTGTCGTCACGTTTCTCGTCATGCCAATACGTATCGCCATCTGGTTTGTCTTTCTAGGCACAGCGTATCAATTCGTCATTCAACGCGTGATCGAGGAGCTTCACATGAAACGCCTGCAAAAGCGGTTGCAGGGCCACGTCGTTGTGTGTGGTTTTGGACTCAGTGGCTCGGTTGCCGTTCGCGAGCTGCTTGAAAGCGGCGTGGATCCCGATTCAATCATTGTGATCGACCAGCAGCAATCGGCGCTTGAATCGGCGACGGCGCTGGGCGTTGCCGGTTTGCTCGGCGACCCGTCGCGCGAAGACATCTTGCAACAGGCGCAGATTCGTGCAGCGAAGGCCGTCATAGTCGCGGTCTCTGATGACCCGACCGCGATACTGCTCACGTTAAGCATCCGGAGCATTGCGCCGGAAACAAAAATTGTCGTGCGGATTCAGGAGCATGTGTTCCAACGGCAATTGCGGCAGGCGGGGGCGGACGTGATTGTGTCGTCGACCAAGATCGGTGGACTGTTACTGGCCGATGCGGTCGAGAGTCGCTACATCGTTCCGTTCGTCAACGACCTGCTGTCGGCCCGTGGACGCGTCACGCTACTGGAGCGGCCCGCCGCACCGCGGGAAGTCGGTCGAGCGACGAATGCGGTTACGGGCATGCTCATTGTCGGGCTGGTCCACGACGGCCATATGTTCTCGTTCTATGAGGACGCGCCGCGCACAATTGAAGAAGGGGACGTGCTGATTGTGATGGAGTCTACCCGCGCGTCGCGGACCGAAGGCACCTAGCTGCCGCCTTTCAGGCGCTCACGATGACTCGCCGCGTGTACCAGTCCACAATCGTCGTGCGTTACAGGGAGGCTCATGAGCAAGCAATTGTCCGACCCTGTATCCGGGCAACCCGACCGTGTCTCGGCATGGAGTCTTATCAGACCGTACTGGGTCTCCGAGGAGTGGCGGACCGCTTGGGGGTTGCTGATCGCGATCATCGCAATGGACTTGCTTCTGGTCGGCATCAACGCCCGGCTGAACACATGGAGCCGCGATTTCTACGATGCACTGGAAAGCAAGAACGTGCGCGAATTCCCGCAGCTGATATTGATGTTTACCGGGCTTGCGTTCGCGTTCATCACGATCTCTGTCTACAACCGCTATTTGCGGCAAATGCTTGGCTTTCGATGGCGCCAGTGGCTGACCACACGCTACCTGGAGGAATGGTTGAACGGTGGCACCTTCTACCGGATCGAGCGCGATCGCCTTGCTGACAACCCTGACCAGCGGATCGCAGAGGATCTTGATTTGTTCGCCACCACCACGCTTTCTTTCACTCTCGATCTGCTCTCGGCGCTCGAAACGCTCGTCTGGTTTTCCATCGTCCTTTGGAGCACGGCGGGCACGCTGGCCGTCATGATCGGAGCCACACCCTTCCAGATTCCGGGATACATGCTTTGGGCAGCCGTTGGTTATGCAATTGTCGGCTCGCTCCTGACAAATAAGGTCGGTCGCCCGCTTGTGTCGATCAACTACCAGAAGCAACGCGTCGAGGCGAATTTCCGCTTCGGCCTGATCCGTCTGCGCGAAAACGCAGAGCAGATCGCGTTCTATGACGGTATGCGGACCGAGGGCTCGAACGCCAAGGATCTGTTTGGCCGGATTCGTGAAAACTGGTGGCGCTTCATGAGGTACACGAGGCGCTACAGCTTCGTGGTCAACTTCTACGAGCAGGTCGCCGAGATCTTTCCGATCGTCGTTGCGTCGCCCCGATATTTCGCAGGCGCGCTGACTTTCGGCACCCTGATGCAGATCGCTGACGCATTTGGTTCGGTAAGCGAATCGCTTTCGTGGTTCATTCACAATTACGACTCGCTCGTCGAGTGGCGTGCGACGGTTAACCGTCTGCGCGAATTCAAGCGTGTCATGCAGCAACCCCATCTGATGGCATCCGTGTCGCCGGCCACCGAGCATGGGGGCATCAACCTGCACTACGTCGACGAGAAGCAACTCGTCACGCACGGTCTCGTGCTTGCGCTGCCTAACGGTCAAACGCTCGCGAGAGTGCGCGACATTGCCGTGGCGCCCGGTTCGCGCTGGCTCGTGCGCGGGCCCTCCGGCTCGGGCAAGAGCACGCTGTTGCGAGCGCTTGCTGGTCTCTGGCCGTTCGGCAACGGCTCTATCGATGCGCCGGTGGGCGCGCGCATGATGTTCATCCCACAGCAGAACTATCTGCCAGCGGGCACACTGAAGGCGGTGCTGACCTACCCCGCGTTACCCGAAACATTAAGCGACGTCGACTGCCGCGATGCACTGCATGCGTGCCGGCTGGAAGACTATGTTCACCGATTGCACGAATTCGACCACTGGTCGCGTATCCTCTCGCCGGGCGAGCAGCAGAGGCTGGCAGTCGCACGTGTACTGATGCACAAAGCTGACTATGTGTTCCTCGACGAAGCAACGAGTGCGCTTGACACTGAAAACGAAGCGCATCTCTATAGACTCCTGATCGAGCGGCTACCGAATGCGGCGATTGTCAGCATTGCGCAACGCGAGTCGCTTGCGCAGTTTCACCAGGAGACGCTCGATATCATGCGTTCGCGCTAGAGGAATAAATCGTGATGGGTCTTCCACTGCCTGAGCTATCAAGACCCGCACTTTTACGGAAATAGTGCCGAAAAGGCGCGATCCTGACACCCGACGTAGCCGCATTCCGGGGAGTGACGGGATTGCCACGGATGCCTGACGTGGACTTCAACCTCATTGCTCCACGCTTGGGGCGCAACACGCTTGCGGCAAAAGCAATAGCGCTGTTGGTCGAGCAGTTTAGATAGCCATGCCCCTGAATGGCATCAACCATGCCTGAACGTCTGAATGTCTGACGAAAGTGTTTTGATTCGCAGCTTCCCGCACCTCGCGCCGCACCCGGTGGTCAATCGGCGCTAGCAAGACAAGACTCCCTGACGAAGTTACCTTTCCCGATATATTGATCGCACAATCGAAAGGAAATTGAAACCATCAGCGTAGCGGATAGTTCCTCTCGCAAATCGTGATTTCCCTTGAGCACCGGCGGCGATTAGGATGGTCGGGACGGGATCGGTACCGCCTGGACATACCGGAAGCCGCGAGGGAGACACAGCATGGAACATCACGCCCGCACGCAGGACGAGCGGCTCGAGATCAAGACGACCACGTGCTACATGTGCGCTTGTCGCTGCGGTATTCGCGTGCATTTGCGCGAAGGCGAAGTGCGTTACATCGATGGCAACCCGGAGCATCCGCTCAACCAGGGCGTGATCTGCGCGAAGGGCGCATCCGGGATCATGAAGCAGTATTCTCCCGCCCGCCTCACGCAGCCGTTGATGCGCCGGGCGGACGCCGAGCGTGGCAGTGCGCAGTTTGAACCGGTGTCGTGGGAAGTCGCCTTCGATACGCTGGAAAAGCGCCTTGCCGGCATTCGCGCCACCGATCCCAAGAAGTTCGCGCTCTTTACCGGCCGCGACCAGATGCAGGCGTTGACAGGCCTCTTTGCCAAACAGTTCGGTACGCCTAACTATGCGGCGCATGGCGGCTTTTGTTCGGCGAACATGGCCGCCGGCATGATCTATACGATCGGCGGCTCGTTCTGGGAATTCGGCGGTCCCGATCTCGACAGCGCCAAGTTGTTTTTCATGATCGGCACGGCGGAAGATCATCATTCGAATCCTCTGAAGATCGCCCTCTCGAAGTTCAAGCGCGCGGGCGGACGCTTTATAGCAATCAATCCCATACGCACCGGTTACGCCGCCATTGCCGACGAATGGGTGCCGATCAAGCCCGGCACCGACGGCGCGCTGTTCATGGCGTTCCTCCACGAGCTGATCGCAGCCGACGCGTGGGACCACGAGTTCGTGCGCCGCTATACGAACGCGGCCGACCTCGTCGATCTCAACGAAGAGAGCGAGAACTTCGGCCTGTTCGTGAGCGACCCGGATACACCCGCGGGCAATCCGCTATTTCCGCAAAATCACGCATGGTGGGATGTCGAAGCGGCGCGCGCCGTGCCGCATCATTCGCCCGGCGTGACACCCGCGCTCGACGGCCGCTATACGCTCGAGGACGGCACGCCCGTTGCGCCATCGTTCACGCTGCTGCGCGAGCGCGTGGCGGATTGCACGCCCGAGTGGGCGGCCGGCGTCACCGGCATTCCCGCTGCCACCATTCGCCGTCTCGCGCAGGAGATGATCCAGACGAGCCGCGATCACCGGATCACGCTGCCCATTCGCTGGACCGACGCTTGGGGGCAGACGCACGAAACCGTTACCGGCAACCCGGTCGCTTTTCACGCCATGCGCGGGCTCGCAGCGCACTCCAACGGCTTCCAGTCGATCCGTGCGCTCGCGGTGCTGATGTCACTGCTTGGCACGATCGACAGGCCCGGGGGCTTTCGGCATAAATCGCCGTTTCCGCGCGCCGTGCCGCCATCGGCCAAGCCGCCGAACAGTCCGGCCGCCGTCAAGCCGAACACACCGCTCGCAACCGGGCCGCTGGGCTGGCCCGCGGCGCCGGAAGACCTGTTCATCGATGAAAACGGCGGCCCGGTTCGAATCGATAAAGCGTTCTCGTGGGAGTATCCGCTGGCCGTGCACGGCGTGATGCACAGCGTGATCACCAACGCGTGGCGAGGCGACCCGTACCCCATCGACACGCTGATGATCTTCATGGCCAACATGGCCTGGAACTCGTCGATGAATACGACGAAGGTGCGCGAGATGCTCGTCGACAAACACGCGAACGGGGACTACAAGATTCCGTTCATCGTGGTGTGCGACGCGTTCCAGTCGGAGATGACGGCGTTCGCCGACCTGATCCTGCCGGACACGACTTACCTTGAGCGCCACGACGCCATGTCGATGCTCGATCGCCCGATCTCCGAGTTCGACGGTCCGGTCGATTCAGTGCGCGTGCCCGTTGTGCCGCCCACCGGCGAGTGCAAGCCGTTCCAGGAAGTGCTGATCGAGCTTGCGTCACGGCTCAAGTTTCCGGCATTCACCACGGCTGAAGGCACGCGGCGCTTTCGTGACTATCCCGACTTCGTGGTCAATTTCACGACGACGCCCGATTCGGGTGTAGGTTTCCTGATTGGATGGCGTGGCAAGGAGGGGGATAAGGCGCTGGTGGGCGAGCCGAACCCGAAGCAGTGGGAGCAGTACGCAAAGAACAACTGCGTGTTCCATCACGTGTTACCGGAACACTTGCAGTACATGCGCAACTGCAATGGCCCGTATCTCGACTGGGCGGTGAAAAACGGCTTTCGCAAGTTCAGGGAACCCATCGTCATCCAGCTTTATTCCGATGTCATGCAGAAGTTTCGTCTCGCGGCGCAAGGGCGAACGAAAGGCAGGCAGCCTCCCGATCATTTACGCGAGCGTGTCGAAAAATACTTCGATCCGCTGCCGTTCTGGTACGCGCCGCTTGAAAGCAATTCGACCGATCTCGAGCGTTTCCCGCTCGCGGCCGTCACGCAGCGGCCCATGGCGATGTATCACTCATGGGACTCGCAGAATGCGTGGCTGCGGCAGATCCATGGCGAGAATTATCTCTACATGAACCCGTTGATGGCGGCCGAAAACGGCATTGCCGACGGCGGCTGGATTTACGTTGAATCGCAGTGGGGACGCGTGCGCTGCATGGCGCGTTTCAGCGAAACGGTGGAGCCGGGAACGGTATGGACCTGGAATGCAATCGGCAAGGCGTCGGGCGCATGGAACCTCGGCGCCAAAGCGAACGAATCGCAACGTGGCTTCCTGCTCAATCACCTGATCACCGATGAACTGCCCGGCACGGACGAAGCGCCCGGGCGTCTCTCGAACTCGGACCCGGTGACAGGGCAGGCTGCGTGGTATGACGTGCGCGTGCGGATCTATCCGGCGGAGGCCGACGCGCAGCACACGCTGCCGCAGTTCGACGCCATGGGTTCACTGCCGGGTTCGAACGGGGTGATATCGCGGATCGTGCAGACCTACTTCGCCGGGCGAGGCGAGTTTGCGGCACGACTGCGCGGTGCGGTAGGGCGCAAGTAGCGACTACGGGAAGCGACTACAGGAAGCGAGGGGGTTTGCAATGACTCAGATGGCGCTGGTGATCGACCTGAACGTGTGCGTGGGATGCCATGCCTGCGTGACGAGTTGCAAGGAGTGGAATACATCGGGTGAGTCGGGCAGTCTTGCCGACCTGAATCCCTACGACGCCGATCCGTCAGGCACGTTCTTCAATCGTGTCCAGAGTTTCGAAGCGGGCAGTTATCCGAACGCGGAGACCATCCATTTCCCCAAGTCGTGCCTGCACTGCGAGGACCCGCCGTGCGTGCCGGTGTGTCCAACCGGTGCGAGCTATAAGCGCAAGGAAGACGGGCTCGTGCTGGTGGACTTCGATAAATGCATCGGCTGCAAATACTGCTCGTGGGCGTGCCCGTACGGTGCACGCGAACTGGACGAAGAGCGCAAGGAGATGACGAAGTGCACCTTGTGCGTGGATCGTATCCATGATGAAAACCTCTCCGACCGGGACCGGCAACCGGCATGCGTGCTCGCGTGCCCGACTTCCGCGCGATTGTTCGGGGACATTCACGACCCCGAGTCCGTGGTGTCGAAGGCGATCAAGGAGCGCGGCGGTTATCAGTTGATGCCCGAATGGGACACGAAGCCCGCGAATCATTATTTGCCGCGCAAGATGACGTCGGCTTCGGGTTGCGGGGAAGGCACATGCTCGTGCAAGACGGCTTCGGCCGAGCCCACTCCGCAGACGCTGGACGCGCAACTCGAGCGTGGGCAATTGCATCTTGCGTCGGTCGCAACGCGAATCTAAAGGATTCCATAATGAACCCCGCTTTCTCGGTTGTTTTTCTCACTACACTAAGCGGCGCGGCGCAGGGCCTGCTGATCGCGCTGGTCGGCGTGGAGACGGCTGCGTATCTCGGCCTTGTTGCAACGCCGCCGACTGCGTTCTACGTCACGGGTGCAGCGCTGTCGGTGGTGCTTGGCGGGCTCGGACTTATCGCCTCGTTCTTCCATCTCGGGCACCCCGAACGCGCGTGGCGGGCAGTCGCCATGTGGCGAACCTCGTGGTTATCGCGTGAATGCCTGTGTTTGCCGGCGTTTCTTGCGTGCGCGTTTCTCTACGGCGTCGCACACTGGTTCGGCTCGCCATGGTCGCTCGCATTGGGGGCGCTCGGCGTGCTCGCGAGCGCCGCGCTCTTCGTCTGCTCGGCCATGATCTACGCATGCCTGCGCTTTCTCCAGGAGTGGGCCACGCCCCTCACGCTGGCCAACTTCGTGCTGCTTGGCTGTGCATCCGGGTTCACGCTGGTCACTGCATTGAGCGCGTGGTTCGCACCTGCAATGACTGCGGGGCTTGCCGCCTGCGCGTGTGCGCTGACGCTTGCCGGTTGCGCGAGCCGGTCGGCATCGCTCGTACGTAATGCCCGACTGCGGCCGAAGTCCACCGTGCAGAGTGCCACCGGTATCAAGAACGCGAAGGTCGTGCAGGTATCGCGCGGTTTCACGGCCGGCGCATTCAATTTGCGCGAGTTCTTTCACGGCAAATCGGCGGGCACGCTGCGCGGGATCAAGTGGGGATTTCTCGTGACGGCTTTCGTGGCGCCCGTGGTACTGCTGGCCTTGGGCGCAGGCGTGCATTCGATTGGTGTCTCGGTCGCGTTGCTAGCCGCGGCGTGTCTTGTGCAGTACGCGGGCCTCGTTGCAGAACGCTGGTTCTTCTTCGCCGAGGCGAAGCATCCGCAGAACCTGTATTACGCGCGAGTCGGATGACGCTTGGCTTGAGGTGGCGACGCGGTCGTCACTTCTCGCACCAATTCAATACCACGCATGACGAAGGTTCGGCAGGGCGTCGAACCGACCGGTCATTCTGCGCACTCAAATACACGCGTGAAATATTAAGTAAGGCCTTGAGAAGGTCGGCTCCTGTTCGAAGGGTTCACTTGTCCGAAAACCAGGATCATCGGTTTGACGAACAACGCAACTTCAACGATGGATCAACGGGGGCAGGTATGACAAGGTCAGGCAAATTGAAATCGAAACTGTTCAACGTGAGGCGCGCTGCCGGCACCGCGACGCTGGCGTTACTGATGCTGGGCGGCGGTTTTTCCGGCTCCGCGCAGGCCGCGAGTTTCCATTGCGGCAAGAAGGTCTCCAGCTCGGAAAAGCTCGTTTGCGACGATCCCGAACTGTCGTCGCTCGACGACAAGCTGGCGATCTCCTACAAGCGTGCAAAAGACGTTACGCCCGACACAGAGGCTTTTGAGGACGACCATATCAAGCAGTGGCAGTGGCGTCAGCACAATTGCAAGGACAAGACCTGCGTGGTCAACTGGTACAACCGTCGCATCAGCGAGCTCGATGCGGACTTCGATCAGGGAACCGCAAACCAAGTCACCGTGCTCAAGGCCAGCCTTGCTGAGCAAAACCTGGCGCCTCCGGCGCAAGCAGCCGTGTTGAGGATGAAAGGCGACGCAGGTTCCCTGTCGATGCAATAACTTGGGGTCCTGCCCGATTTGACGAGACGGGAGTTGACGCAAGACTCCCGGAGCGGGCAGTGGCTATCCTAAGTCCACAATGGCTGCCTTCAGGCCAATCTTGCCGGGGCAAAACCAACGAACCCCTGGTTGTGCCCGGCAAGGCCTCCATCATTCCAGTACTTCAGGCATGCCGCCGGGCTTCGCCGGCGCCATGCCTGCTTGTCCACTCACTTTGCGTGTGGCTGTTCAAATGGGGACCGCGGCAGGGGTTCGCCGTCAATGAACGCCGTGGCGCTGCGCACGGCAAACTCGAAGGCGCAGTCACGATTGGCGAACTGTCCAAGATTGCCGAGAGAGGTTGCTTCGCCATCCTCCTCAAGGATGGAAACGCGCGCCAGGAACGTGTTGCCCAGCCTTGTTACCGACGGTTGAATAGCCGCGCCATGATGATAAAAGACCATCGCATCTCCTTTCATTGATTGCCGAGCTTCAATAACTGTAGCGCCGCTATTCGTCCAATCAAAATTATTATTTTTCTGTGCACGGCACATAATTAAAACCAGAACCCTGCGCTTGGACAAGCGGCATTGTGTCCCCATTCGCCACATGCAACATATGAGCGTGCTGAAGGCGGATATATGGAAGTTCAGCGCCGCTGGAGAACATGAAAGCGTTCGAACGGGGAGCCTTATGAAGCTACCCGTATCTGGCGACCATTATGTGACGCGAGTGCGTTTGCGCTAACGTAAGCGTGGGGTCGCGAACGCTCGTTCGCAGTGAGCCGGGCGGTCGCGCCAGGAAGATGGATCGCGGCGGAATTCAGCGCGCATCACGCGGTCGTAAGAGCAGTGTAGAGAGCTTAGGCTTGTTGATAAGCGGCCCTTCGTTTGTCGCGGCGCATCGCAGCGTGTTTGACATCATTATGCTGGAGAATGAGGGTGCGACCGCAAGGGGTGTCCTGGTTATATCGAGCGCCAGGCTGTCTTGCGTCGCACACGCACAGATGCATTAAGGACCATCCAACCGCATGCTTATTTTTCGGCCTCCCAGCTTTCAAATCGCAATGAACGACCCGATTGCACTGTCGGCGCGACATGACTCGTCAATGTCGGATCCCGGTGCTCAGCGGCGATTACCCGGGCGGTGCTCGTGACCCGCACCCACGCACGTAACGTTGCGACCCTGCTTGCTTTGCTTGGGGTCGGTCTCTCGATGGGTGTGCCTTTTATATTAGGCTCCCACGACCTGTTGGCCGGCCTTCGCACCGTCCCCGCAGAAGTATTCCTCGTGCTGGCCGCAAGCGCCGCTGTCAGCGCGCTGGCGAAGGCCGGCAAGCTGCAGCTGATGCAAACCACGCTTGGCTTGCGCGTTCCTTTCATGCGCACGTTTGCGATTACCCTCGTGACTGATTTCGCGTTCCTCGCGTCGCCGCTGGGAGCCGCCGGTTATGGGGTCAATATCGCTTTGCTGCAGCGCGCCGGAGCGTCGTGGGCGATCGCCACCACCGTGGTCGGCGCGGATCAGGCACTCGACCTGACATTCTTCGCGGTTGCGGTGCCGATCGCGCTTCTGTTCTCAGTTGGCCCGCTGGCGCATCTGCTCCCAACAGTCAGCTTGTCCACGGTCGCCATGACATTGGCGGTTGTCGCGATCCTGATCGGTGTGCTCTGGATGTGCCGCCGTTATGTCGCCCGGGCGCTGGACGCGGCAGGCCATCTTGTCCCGTGGCTCAGGGCCAGACGTTCGAGGTGGGACCGGTTTCGCCAGAGCGTGCGCCAGCAATGGCAGCTCCTGATAACAGGGCCGCGCGACCGGTTCGCCGGATTGTTGCTGCTGACTACGCTGCAATGGCTGCTTCGTTATAGCGCGCTGTGGTTTGTCCTGCTGGAGCTGGGTTACCGTTTGCCGCTCGGATTTGTCCTGGCAGTGCAGGCAGTGGTGTTGCATGCGGCGCTCTGGACCGGTGTGCCCGCAGGCGGGGGCGGCGGCGATCTGGCGCTGGTAGCCGCGTTCGCAGCCTGGGTTCCACGGGCGGCCATGGCGACAGCCCTGGTCCTGTGGCGCTTCGCAACGCTCTATTGCCCGCTGATGCTGGGCGCTGCCGGCTTCGTTGCGCTGGCGTGGCGCCGCCGTCCGGCCACGCCTACGCCGGCTCCTGACTGCGCTTCGGAGTGACGCTTCAGAGCCAGCTCAAACCGCGTTGTCGCGCGGGCTCCTGATGCGTACGAAAAACGGCGCATGACCGGCATGATCGACTCTTAACGAAAAGAGATGACATGTCTGTGACAGGAGCGCGAGTGGATAAGAGACTTTCAACAAGTCCGCAATCATGCGCCATTCCGCGCGGATGCCAGCCCAGTAGCCGAGTTTTTCGGTCTTGCGCGCCTGCGTTACCTTCGGCCAGTGGGTGACGGCAATGGAGAGCCGTCGTTCGATGATCAGGCGATTCATGAACACCTCGATGCCAAAGCGCGGCAAGCGGTGAATTTCCTTGAGCGCCTCGCTCAGCAACTCTTTCCTGACCACGCGCTCGCCCGACACGAAATCCAGGCCGATCGCGCGAAACAGCAGCAGGCTGTTCTGCCGCAGGCTCAGGCTGACGTCCGCGGCGCCGCTCAGGACGGGCGCCGCGAGCGCGGCAATGTGTTCGCTTGCGAGCCCCTTGAGGTCCGCATCGAGCAACATGAGCAACTCGTTCTGGGCAGCGGCGATCCCCACGGCCATCGCAGCGCTTTTACCACGGTTCACCGGACACGTAATCAGCCTGACAGAGGGGAAGCGCCTGACGATGTCAGCGGTGCCGTCGGTCGAGCCATCGTCGACCACGACAACCTCGGCCAGCAGCGGATGAGCGGTCGCAACGGCCAGCACCGCGCCGATCCGCGGGGCTTCGTTGAATGCACAAATGATGCATGAAACACGGTGGCGATTTGACGATATGGAAAGGGCGGTCATGCGGGAAGGCAGAGGAGCAATTGGAGAAAGCGGCCTTCAGGCGCCGCAGCGCGCCGGTATTGAGCGCGCTTTGCGTGTCTGGCATCCTACTCCATCGAGCGGTCAAGTGACGTTCCGACCCGAAGAAATCGAGGTGAGGCGCCGGCTTCCGTGTTGACCGCATCGGCTGGCAAACGTTCTCGAATTGAACGCTCGAACGGTGGCCGATGTACCGGTTGCTGGCGTGATCCGCGAGCGCCCGGACGCAGGCGTCGCTATTCGCACGCCGGATGTACGCTTGAGCCGTTAGCGACTTCGGTCTCGAGATAGCCCCGGCCCATCTCCTTGGCAAAGCGCCCCGGATTGCCTTCCCAGATCAGGCGGGCGTGCTCGAGTACGTAGACGCGGTCAGCGTGCGGCAACGCAAAGGTGACATTCTGCTCGCCCAGCAGCACGGTGATGGGCGTGGTCTGTTGCAAGCTTTCCAAAGCCTTCGAGAGTTGTTCAGGATCACCGGTGCCAGCATGTTTCTCAACAATGGATATATATTTCGTAATCCTTTTTATTAAATGAACTCCATCAAAGGATGATTGAACCCCGAACGTCCCCTGACACGCAGTGACCCATCGGAGCCTGGGCCGGCTTTGTCTATCGACTACATGCACGTGCGCTACTCGGCGATCTCTCTTTCTTATCAGTTACGCGCGGCGTTGGCCGGCGGTCTGACGCCGTTGATCGGAACGGTGCTGGTGCATCAGTACGCAGGGCAATGGTAGCCGCTCGCCGCTTTTTACAGCGTCCTTGCAGCCATTACGCTGGTTTGCATCACCCGGTTGGCGGGGCGGCGAATGACCGGATTGCCCTCGATGGATCGTGCGTTTGTCGAGCCGCAGTCGTGAAACCAGTGCTTACTACAGCCGTGCAGCACGGCGGCTGGCCCGCTTGAGCGGCGCGTGACTCAATGTTTCCCGTAGATATCGCTGTCGTTCGCGAATATTTGCGGTGCGCGCCGGAACCTGCGTTTTTCGGGCGCGGGCCGATGCGTCACGATTGAAGGATCGCCCCGTTGGTTGACCTTGACGGCGGTGGCCTGGGTTGCGCCCGTCTGAGAGACAGCGCGCAGAAGCATTCCGCGTGCTTCGGAGTCGGATACGTCACTCGCCAATGCATCGCCTGCCGATCGCAAAACACACGGCACGTCGCCCGCTTTCTCGCAGGCTCGTGCAAGGCCCAGGGCCGAATCCCTGGCGTGCTCGCGCTGGACCAGTTCGTCGGTGATGCGCCGGACATCGGCGCGTTGATCTTCTCCTGGCGGAAGCATTGCCAGTTGCTGCCGGGCCGCGTTCAGCTCACCCCGCACCATGGCTGAACGCATGGCGTCGATGGTTCCCATTACATCGATGGACGCGTTCTTCGTACCGGCTGGCACACTAATGATGCCCGGCGGCGCTGCTTCAGGAAGGCTGTTATCCGCAAGCGGTGCGGTTGCGGGCTTCGCTTGCTGGTTGACATGCTCCATGCCGTTATAAAGGTACGACGCGCCCGTAACCAGTGCGATCAAGGCGATCAGGGCGGCCCCGGCAAGTTTGAAGTACCGGCCCGACTGGCTTTTCGCCACGGAAGTCGAGGTTTCCGGTTCAGCCACGCTCGGATAGGGCGAATCCACCGGAGCCCGCTTTTCATAGAACCGGTCGGGGAACATTTCTTTCGGTGTTGCTTCGGGCAAGGGCATCTCGGCGGCGCTCACGGCAGCGAGGTTCGCCCTGCATCGCGGACATGCCGCGTCAGACGATGCCAGCGGGTTGCCGCATACCGGGCAATCACCGGCGGTGTTTTGGCTATCTACGTTTAAGTCGGTCATCAAAGGCTTGGGAAGGCATTACGCGAGTCACGGTATTTTCTTACTGCTCTGCAGCAATTGGCGATAGCCGGGTGTATCCGGAACGCCCCATCTGGATTAATCGGCGGCTCCGTGCGTATTTTCGCTCTAAAACGTTACTTTAGCGCGGCATGTCCGTGACCGAGATCGCGGGTCGCTTAATCGGCTAGCGAATTTGCAGTTTCTAACGGTTCTTGATCGTCAGGCCGGCAGTTTCCTGGGACTCGCCCGAGCGTGCTATCCGGATAGCAGGACCTTTGGATAATGCGCTAAAGTACGCGATACGAGAATTGATCAAAGAGCCGGGCATGGCAAAAAACGCGAGCGTTGCGGGGAAGGAGGCAACCACGCCCAGGTTCTGGCGTGACGAAACGCTGCCGTTTCTCGAGGCTCGTTCCATTCAGGATGGTCGTCAGGTTTGCTACGCCAAACACGCGCATGAGACGTTTTCGATCGGTGCAATTACTGGCGGCCACTGTACTTATCTCAACGGGAAGGTGCAGGAGCGGGTGGATGCTGGTGCGGTTGTAGTCATCAACCCGGAAGATGTCCACGCCTGCAATCCGATCGACAATCAGCCATGGTCGTACCACATGCTCTATGTGGGCGTTCCCTGGCTGATCAACCTGCAGCATGAGCTGGGCGCGAGCCAGGGTCTCGATTTCCGCGCGTTTTCAACTACCGTGACCACTCGGCCCGAGCTGTACGCAGGATTGAATCGGCTCTATGACCTGCTCACGAACGAGCAGGCTGATCCTCTGCAAAAGCACAGCGCAGCACTTACGTTTTTTACAGATGTGCAGTGCACATTAAACCCGGCACCTGCCACGGCCCGGGACGCTCATCACAAGCTCGCGCGCGCGGCGCAGTACATCAGGGAAAACTGCACGCGTTCGCTCAAGCTGGACGACATTTGTTCCGCAGCTGAGCTCTCCGCCTCATATCTGATCCGCTCGTTCCAAAGTCACTATGGCATGACGCCTCACGCTTACCTGATCAACCGCCGCATTGAATATAGCCGGGCGCAATTGAGGCGCGGACGTTCGATTGCCGACGTTGCGCTCGACGCGGGATTCTCCGATCAGGCGCATCTGCAACGCGCCTTCAGGCAGTTCGTGGCCGCTACCCCTGGGCAATATCGCGGGTGAGCGCAAACGGTGACCGGTAGCAGCGGTCTATGCTTCGAGCAGGTAGATCGCGCTACCTGCAAGCAACAGTGCCATCAGCCGATTGAATAACCGCACACGCTTCGGGTCGCGCAAGTATTGGCGCAGGAATGATCCCGCATACGCCCAGCATGCAATCGATCCGTAGCAAATCACAAAGTACACCGCCGTAAATTTCCAGACCAGCACGCGGTCGCCGTCGGCCGCGTAGGCTCCCATACCTGCGAGGGACGCGAGCCACGCTTTCGGATTAATTCCATTTCTAATTCAATAGTGTAATAATAAGCACACCTTCCATGTAGAGGTGCGCGCGATGGTTCGTCAAGCGACAGGCGGTGAGGTTCTTGAACGTGCAAAGAAACTCATTGTCGA
>NZ_FCOK02000034.1 GCF_001544555.2 Caballeronia udeis
GACAAGACCGGCAACTGGAACCTGCCTTTCACGGTTTCCATGATCCTGATGGGCGTTGGCATTGTGCTGTCGTTCACCATGCGGCCGGATCGGGTGCTGGACGACGCTGCTCCGGACGCTAAAGGAAAGGAAGGCGCAGAGGCGGCGAGGAAATTTGTCTAGAGGTGCGCTCGTGCCGGACGCTGTTATTTTTTCTCCAGGAGACAATGTGGCTGAACCATCCATCTTGATCGAACGCGAGGGGTTCATCGCGACGGTTGTCATCGACCGGCCGGCGAAGCTCAACGCGATGACCAAAACGCTGTGGCAGTCGCTCGGCGAGACTATTGATGTGCTCTCCGCCGATGACTCCATCCGCTGCATCATCCTGCGCGGCGCCGGAGAGAAGGCCTTCTCTCCGGGCAACGACATAGCCGAGTTTCAGACCGATCGCGCCGACGTGGAACAAGCCCGCGCTTATGGGGCAATCATGCATCGCACGCTGTCGTCGCTCAATGCATGCAGGCATCCGATTGTCGCAATGATTCATGGTATTTGCGTGGGCGGCGGCCTTGAGATTGCAGCCATGTGCGACCTGCGCATTTGCGGAGAATCCAGCCGCTTTGGCGTGCCGATCAAGAACCTCGGCCTGGTGATGGCGCATGCGGAACTCGATGCGCTCGTACAACTCGCGGGCCCCGCCGTCGCGCTCGAAATCTTGCTGGAAGGGCGCATTTTCGGGGCGCAGGAGGCATTTGCCAAAGGGCTGGTTACACGCGTCGTGGCGGACGATCAGGTCATCGCCGAAACGCTTGCTACGGCCCGCCGGATTGCTGACGGCGCGCCTTTGGTCGCACGCTGGCATAAGCAGTTCGTCAAGCGCGCGCTGAACCCGGCGCCGCTCACACCCGAGGAACGCGACGAAGGTTTCGCCTGCTTCGGTACGGAAGACTTTCGTACCGGCTATCAAGCCTTCCTCGACAAGGTCAAACCGGAATTCAAGGGGCGTTGAAATGCTCGAAACGGAAACACATGGCAAGGGCCCGCTTGCCGGGATGCGCGTCATCGAACTGGCTCACATCATGTCCGGCCCCATCTGCGGAATGATGCTCGCCGACATGGGTGCCGATGTCATCAAGGTCGAGAAGATTCCCGGCGGCGACGATTGCCGCCGGTTCGCGCCCATCCTGGAAGGCGGAGAGTCGGCATCGTTCATGATCGTAAACCGCAATAAACGCGGTATGGCCATCAACCTCAAGACCGACGGTGGCCGTGAAGTGCTGCGCAAGATGCTGGCTACAGCCGACGTGGTCACCGAGAACTACCGTCGCGGCACAATGGAAAAACTCGGCATGGGTTACGACGCGCTCAAAGCGGAGAATCCCGGCCTGATCTATTGCGCGATCTCGGGTTTCGGCCGCAGCGGACCCATGGCCGACAAGGGCGGCTTCGACCTGATCGCGCAGGGCATGAGCGGTCTCATGAGCATGACCGGCGAACCCGGCCAGGCGCCCATCAAGGCAGGCTCGCCGGTGACCGATATCAACGCGGGCATTCTCGCCGCGCTCGGAATCTGCGCGGCCTATGCGGGCAAGCAAAAGACCGGGCTGGGCCAGATGGTCGACACCTCGCTTTTCGAAGCGGGCCTGCAGCAGATGTACTGGGCCTTCGCCAACTACTTCGCCGACGGCACGGTGTTGCCCAAGGCAGGCTCGGCCAATCCGACCAGCGCGCCGTATCAGGCATTCCGGACCCGCGACGGCTGGGTGAATATTGGCGCGGCGAATCAGAGCAACTACGAACGGCTGGTCGGCGCGCTGGATATTCCAGGTCTCGCTGGCGATGAGCGATTCAGGACCAACGCGGGGCGCTTGAAACATCGGGGAGCGCTGGTCGAGATGCTGACCGCGCGTCTCATTGAGCGAACGACGAACGAATGGCTTGCCGCATTCGATGCAATCGGGCTGCCGTCGGGGCCAGTGCTTGGGGTGCCCGAAGCGGTGGCGCACGAACAAGCGCTGGCGCGCGGAATGATTGTCGAGACGACGCATCCGGTAGCGGGGCGCCTGCGCGGCCTGGGCTTGCCGATCCACTTTTCTGACGGGCTTGCCCAATCGCCCATGCCCGCACCGCTACTGGGTCAACATACAGCGGAGGTGCTGAGGGAATACGGTTTCTCCGATGAACGTATTCACGCGCTAAAAGAAGAGGGCGCCATTATTGCCAGCGATGTAACGGCCTAAGCGAATGCTCCGAAGTCCGGCAAAGCCAAATCGGCCAAGACCGGACTTCATCAACTTCACCCATAGTGCCAGGCACATTCCCGTTAAAGAGGAATGTCTTAAGCCGTCAGCAAGGTGATCTAATCCGTCACGACCCGAAAATGCCGCGTCGTATTTGATCAAGAGCGTGAGCAAAAGCATCATCTGATCCCCGGTCATCCGGTGATAAGCTACGCGGTGTCCAGACAGGTCGGTTCTCGTATCGTTCACGGCTACGACCACCCGCTTTATCCCAGGACACTTGCGCGGGGACGCCGCGTTGCCTTCGACTCGTGATCACTATGCCCGCAACGATTGCCCAAAGCAGAGCGGTGCCGCTACGCAGCATCACGCAAATTCTCGCCGCCATGTTTTGCTTTGCCGTGGTCGATGCGCTGGCTAAGTCGGTGAGCCTGAAATACCCCGCTAACGAGATCACGTTCTTTAGAATGATCTTCGGCCTGTTGCCCGCATTTGCGATGTGCCTGCAAGGCAAACCCTTGAGCGAGCGGCTAAGGACTTTGGACTTTCGGGCGCAGACGCTGCGTGCGATTACTTTGCTATGTGCACTCGGCTTGTTCTTTGCCGGCTTGCCTTATGTGCCGCTGAGCGAAGTGGTTGCTATTGTTTATTCGGAGACCATCTTCGTGATCGTGCTGGCACCCTTGGTTCTCAAGGAAACGCTAAGACGCCGTGATGCGGGCGCGGCTGCGATCGGGTTTATGGGCGTGCTGCTGGTTGTGCGTCCAAGCAGCGACCAGACGAGTTGGCTCGGCCCGGTGCTTCTTGTCGCAAGCGCGGTGTTCGGAGCGTTATCGATTTTGCAGATCAAGCGAATCCGCGCATCGAATGATTCGAGTGTCACCGTGCTTTACTTCACCGCGATCGGCGCACTGGTCAGCGGGCTCTCGCTCTTTTTCGTATGGCAAACGCCGACATCGGATTTTCTGGCCTTGATGGGTTTGCTCGGTATCTTGGCCGGCACGGGGCAACTGTTGTTGACCATGGCGTTCCGGCAAGCCGATGCAAGCAAACTCGCACCGTACAACTACACGAGCATTGTATGGGCGGCGATCTTTGGGTATCTGGTCTGGGGTGAGACGGTCGGTTTGCTCTCGCTGCTGGGCATCTTGTTGATTGTGGGCAGTTCAATACTGGTGGCGATCAGGAGCAAGCAGGCCGACGGCCCGCTGGTCTGATCAAGCTTATTCAATCGACAACCTCAGCGCAAACGCCAGCAACGCGGCCGAGAACGTCCAACGCTGCAAGACCTGGGCGCGCGGATGACTGCGCAGCCAGCGCGACAACCGCACGGCCGAAAACGCCAGCGTCATGTCGAACACCGCGCCAATCACAACCAGCACCACACCCAGTTCAAGAACTTGCGACCAGACCGCGCCCGCGTCGGGGTGCACGAATTGCGGCAGCAGGACCGAACAGAACAGCAGCGCTTTGGGATTGAGCAGACTGCTCAGCACGCCCTTCGACAGGGAGGCGCGCAGCGGCGGACGCGCCTGCGACGTCACGTTGTTGCCATCGAGACCGAACGCCGGCGAGCGGAAAATCTGGATCGCCACGTAGGCGAGATAAAGCGCTCCGGCAATACGTACGCCTTCATAGAGCCACGGCGCGCTGCGCAGCAGAGCCGCAACGCCCAGAGCAGACAACGTGACGTGCAGGCTACGGGCGATTGCAAGACCGGTAGCGGTCGAAAGTCCATGCTTCAGGCCATGCGATGAACTTGTCTGCAGGATGAGCGCCATGTCCGGGCCGGGGAGCGCATAAACGACCGCGAGGGCTCCGATAAAGACGAGCAGCAATTGCAGCGAGACCATGACCAACCTCCAATTTCGAAGGCTTGATGGTGCCGCGAACCGCTGAGCATTTTCTGGCGTAGTTGTGTTTGTTTTGGGGCTTGCTTAGCGGAAAACGCCAAGGCGCGGGAATCTCCGCCAGCGTGGGTCATTGCGCCGGCAGCTAAGTCGTCAATGGACCGCGTTTTCGCGAAGGGATGGTCATGGCGGCAACTCCGGCGACCACGCACACCAGGCCCAACCATGCCGACGGCGCCAGAGTTTCACCCAGGAACCCCACGCCTATGGCGACCCCGATAGGCACTCGCAAATAGGCTTGCGCGGTGGTCCCGACGGGCCCCAGGGTCTGCACCAGCCGGAAATAAATCAGGAACGCCAATGCGGTTGAAAAGACCGAGAGCGCAATCAACGCCAGCAGCGAATGGTTCGACGGATGCAGGGTCCAGGGCCTGTCAACGAACACACTGACAGGAACGAGCAGCACGGCCCCGACGAGTAGCGACCCAGCAGCGGGCGCGGCCGCGGGCAATCCTTTGAACGAACGTCCATAGAGCGCCGCGCCTGCGTAGCAGACTGTTGCAGCAACAATAGCCAACTGAGCCAGCAGTTGATTCCCGAGCCCATGGAATGCGGTCGTACCCACGACGAGGCATATTCCAACCAGCCCTGCCGTGACGCCGAACAGCTTCCGGGGCGTGACCGATTCATGGCAAGTGATGAGCCAGGTCCCGAGAAAGGCGAGAACAGGCGAAGCGGAATTCAGAATGGTGGCGAGTCCCGCTTCCACCGAGCGTTCAGCCCACGCTATCAGCGTGAAAGGCACGACGCTATTCAGCATTGCCTGCACGAAAAACCGCCGCCAGACCGCGGGGTCACGGGGCATCGAAATCCCCTGGAAGATCATCCAACCCAGCAGAATCGATCCCGCGATCAACGTCCGCGCTGCAATCAGCGTGATGGGAGGAATGGTCGCAACACCAATCCTGATCAATGCGTAAGACGCGCCCCACAGCGTTGAAAGTATCAGGAGGAGCATCAGATCAACAAAGGCGTCTGGTTCTCTCGGAAGGGTTGTTTTCATCGGTCGCCGTCGTGGGTCGGAGCAGGGAATTTGCGCGGCAGGAAGATGAGCGGCGTGCCCGGATTATGGCCGGGTGCACCGGCGTACGTTTCAGCCCGAACTGAACGATGGAATACGCGGTCCCTCGCCGTTTGCCCTGGAGAGCGGGTCTCAAGTCGATCTGTTTGATGGGATCTGAGGCGCGTTAGCGTTAGCATCAACTGTCATGTCTGGAATATCTTCAGGACTTCTATAAATTGGCAGCCCGAGTTCTTCTGCCAGGCGGACATCGGCATCGGCGCCCTGGGACGCGCCGTCAATTCGATACACCGCATGGCATTGCCGTATCAGGAGATTCGCGACCGGGTACAAGAACGTTTCGCTGATCGGATCTCCCACCGCTTTGGAGCCTGCCGCGGCCGCTAGCGGAAGCGCGACCCACTCGCCAATCATCGGCATATGCCCGAGCCGGTAGACCTGCAGTGCAGCCTCTTCAAGCCGATGAAGATTGGCGGCAATCAACGCGGCATCCCCATTGGTGCCGCTGCGGTACGGTCCCGCGACGAGTATCAGTTGAGGTCTCACGGCACACTCCTTTCGAGCACATGGTTCAAAGCGGCGAACTGCAGCAGCATGATGGTTTTCGCATCGACGATCTCGCCGCGACGCACGGCACCCAGCGCGTCGTCCAGCGTTAATTCGAGCACTTCAAGATCCTCGCCCTCGGCCGCAAGGCCGCCGCCGTGTCCCACACGCGTCGAAGCATCGTACTCGGCGATGAAGAAATGCAGCTTCTCCGTGACCGAACCGGGGCTCATGTACGCTTCAAATACCTTCTGCACGTTATTCACGCGATACCCCGTTTCCTCCTCCGCTTCGGCGCGGATTCGCTCCTCCGGCGAGGCGTTGTCGAGCAGCCCTCCAGCCGCCTCGATCATCATGCCGTCGTGGCCGTTGACGAATGCAGGCAACCTGAATTGCCGCGTCAGTACCACGGTCCGCCGGTCGCGATTGAACAGCAGGATCGTTGCACCATTGCCCCGGTCGTAGGTCTCGCGGCTTTGACGCTGCCACACCCCGTCCCGGCGCAGGAAATCGAACGTTGTCTTCTTCAGCACGTACCAGTCGTCGGACAGAACCGTCGTGTCGATAATGCGAACCCTGTCTTTTGTAGCCACCATTTCGTCAGCTCCATATCGCGCAAAAGGAGCAGCCATGGTATCGTGCATATTCGTGCAATATCAAGATATTTCGTGCAAACACCATGCTGACCTCTCAACGCAAGAAAGCCATTCTCAAGACCCTGGCGCGCGACGGGCAAGTGCTCGCCAAGCAACTCAGCGAGACCTTCGGGGTATCCGAGGACACAGTGCGGCGCGACTTGCGCGAGCTGGCCGGCGAGGGATTGCTGCAGCGTGTTCACGGCGGCGCGCTGCCCGCTTCCACGGCCGTGGCGCCGTTCGCCGAGCGAAGCGGCCTGGAGTCGTCGGCCAAGCGCGCGATTGCCACAGCGGCGGCCGCCATGATCGAAACCGGGCAGGTCGTGATCATTGACGGCGGCACAACTTCCGCCGAACTCATCCGCCAGCTTCCGCACGATTTATCCGCAACGGTGGTGACGCATAGCCCGAGTGTTGCCGTCGGGCTGGTCGATCATCCGTTGATCGAGGTGATCGTGATCGGCGGACGGCTGTTCAAGCATTCGATCGTGACAGTTGGAGCCGCGGCCGTTGAAGCGATGTCGCATATCCAGGCCGACATCTATTTCATGGGCGTGACCGGCGTGCATCCGACCGCGGGCCTGAGCACCGGAAATTTCGAGGAGGCGTTCGTCAAGCGAGCCCTTGCGGCTCGCGCAGCGGAAACGGTTGTGCTGGCTTCATCGGATAAGATCAACGCGGCTTCGCAGTACTTGATCGGTGAAATCTCGCTGGCTCAGACCATCATTGTCGAGCAGGCAACAGAGCTTGCGCTGACCAAGCCGCTGGAGGATGCGGGCATTACGATAGTCCGCGCTTAGTTAAACACAAGCGCGGTCACCCCTGAACCGACGCCACGGGGTCGATGCATGAGATGCTATTTTTCAGGGCTTGCACGAAAGGCCGGTCTTGTCGCATTGATCGTCCTCACTCATTCCATGGCCATGGCGCGGCAGCCAACGAATATAAGCGGCGATTACGCGGGAGACCTGGCTGGGCTTCCCATCAAGCTGCATTTGACCGACAGTCCTGACGGGACACTTGGCGGGACGATGGATAGTCCGAACCAGGGCGCGGCGGGGGATCCCTTGTGCCGACTTTCATCGCGACGGCGACTCGCTAATATCCGCCAAAGGCTTGAGGGCAAGCCCGCCATTTCGCTAGGCAGCTTGCGTTAACCCAGTGGCCGCTAACGGCTAGAACTGCCCGCTTGCGAGCATGGCGTCCAGGCACGCAAGCGGGCCGCCCACGACAATACGGGCGGTGCACGCCAGCATGAGATTCATGTTCAAGCCGAAGTCCTCGACCAGAAAGCCGTTTGCGCAATACGCGGCAGATTCGTCCTTCTTTACCGATACACGCTCGAGCAGCGAGCGGTCATCGTCGATATACGCCCATACCGGCCTGCCGAGCGCGGCGGCAAAACCGACTTCGAACGCGGTTCCGCTGTCCGGCTCGCCGGCCCCGCGAAAGTCGTTCAGGTTGGCGAGGACGACATCGGCTGAACGAATGGCGTCCATGTTCGCGCGGCAAATCCATTGCGCTTTGGCGCGCGGCTCGAGTTCGTCGGGAACCTGTCCGTCCAGCGGATAGAGGCCGATCAATCCGCGCGCCTGGCAGAGCGCTTTCAGATGCTGGCCGTGACTTAGCGCGTCGCTGCGGAAGACGTCGAAGCCTGCGAGGTAGACGCGCGGAGTGGCAGCTGCACGCTCGATGGGTAGAGGGGCGGGTGCAAAATGCCCCTCGCGCACTTTGCGTCGAACCCGGTTCAGTTGCTTATGAACCGACGCCACCAGTTTCCCGGTACGCGTCGCGATTTCCTCGACGCTCAAGCCCTGGTCGACTAGTTCGATTAAAGTCAGTTGCTTCTTGGTTGGGCCGCGCATTGCTCTCCTCAATTACCGCTTCCGGCAGACATTCCCCGACAGGGGCGTAAGTAGAATAGCGAACGCGGGTCAAGTCAAGAACCCCGTTGTACGCGCCCAAAATCTGGAATACGACAGTGCCGCGAAAGGGCACGAGCTCCACATAATCCGCTTTCGGTTGACGCCTTCCAGCGGGAAGCGCGGACGAGATCCGACGTGCTGCGGTATCCGCCGCGCGTGCCAAGTATAAAGATTATTGAATTGGCACCGGTAACCTTTGACATCCGCTTTTGAGTGCGCAGACCTGTAAGCTTTATGACGGACAAGCGGCTAGTCGAACAGCCGGTTTGAGACACCTGACTAGAACCGGCGTTCGAGCGCGCCATCTTTCTCATGTCCGGTGCCCGGCTCATTGGGTGCTCGCTCAATAGTAGCGATTTTAAGTCACACACATGCCATAAGCGCGTGCACAACGATGCTTCAAATTTCTCGTCCCCGCACATCGAACGCAGGACTGCGGCGGCTATACAACGGTCGCTACTCTTAAATCGCTCATCGCGGGCTTGGCACTCCGTCACCACGCGCTCGTGATCGCTGCCGCGGTCGATTAGCGAAAGCGCCCGTGGGCGGCTGACAGCGGCGTATCACGGCTTAAACCCTTTGCCGGACCCCATGCATCCCATGCAGTGAGTGCATCTAAACGATAACAACAATGCACTGGAATTATCGGGGGCTTAACGTCAAATTGCGGACGCAAGCACGGTCTATCGACAAGCCTTTGCGTGGAGATGCGGAGGGCTGTCGATCCGGGCGCTGGCCGTCAATCCGCAGAAAGCGGGATCCAGGAAGGGGAGACAGTATGAGGAAGTTGAGCAAGTGGCGTTATGCCTTGCTGCCGGTCGCGCTGGCTTGTCAGCAAGCGCATGCGCAATCGAGTGTCACGTTGTATGGCGTTGTCGATGAAAGCATCCGCTACATGACGAATGCAAACAAAGCGGGTGATTCAAGCGTGGCGCTTGGCAATGGCGGTTTGACACAAAGCCGCTGGGGCCTGAAGGGCGTTGAGAATCTGGGCGGCGGCTGGTCGACCGTCTTCAAGCTCGAAAATCGATTCGACATCAACAACGGCCAAAGCGATCCCACGTTGCCGTATTTCAACGAGGCACAGGTCGGACTGCGTTCAAGCACGTATGGCCAGGTCATCATAGGTCGTCAGTACAACGTGATGATTGAAGCGGTCACGGTTGGCGGATACGGAAGCAATCCATGGGTTCCGTACGACTTCAGCTTCCAGCCCGAGGTGACCATGACCGGCGGGATCTGGACCAGCAATCAGGTCCAGTACCAGTTCAAGGCCCACGACCTCATGGTCTCGGCGGGCTATGCGTTCGGCGGTGTTGCCGGCCACATGTCGTATGGCAGCGAGATGGGCCTGGCCGCCGCCTACGCGCCTGTAGGAGGTCCGGTCTCGCTGGGCGCGGCCTATAAGGAATCGAAAGACTCGGTCAACGGCAGCGATTCGAAGTCATGGACCTTCGGAGGATCGTACACGTGGGACAAGACGCGATTTGCGCTGGGGTACATCGTTGACCAGAACGCCGCCGGTTTCTCGAATTTCGCTAACGGGCCGTTCACGGCGGCCGCCCTGACGGCGCTCAAGTACACCGACTTTTCAAAGCGTCGCATGATCATGGGCGGTGTTACGCAGCAGGTGGGCAATGCGTGGCACTTTGCGGCGAATGTCTGGCGTACGCTGCAGGATGGCAAGACCCAGTCGAAGGACGGGTCGGCATGGCAGTATCAGCTAGTGGCCGACTACAACTTGTCCAAGCGTACTGACGTCTACCTGGAAGCGGATTACTCGCAATACCGGGGCGACCTGATCGGCGCGCAATTGCAGGGTGTCAACGGCGTCGGGCTGGCTCAGAAGGGTACGCAAGTGGGCGCGATGGCAGGTTTGCGTCACCAGTTCTAGCAGTACCGCTGGCCGGATCAAAAACGGCGGCGCGCGGCACCTGGCCGTGAACTGCACTTCAAAAGCCGGACACCGATCCAGACTTTGGGGTGCAGTTCAAAATTGAGGGGGTGGCCGCCTGCATCCTGCCCTCCGGCATGCAAAAGCCACGCTCGTGAAAGTGCTTGATACCGTCCGGAATACGCTCCGGAAACACACTCCAATCCCGCGGTTTTTCACTTTGATATCGTTGCGCAGCGCCTCGCGCCGTTCAGCTGCTATGGCCGCGAGCAGCGCTCGTCCCCTTTCAGCGCGCACATTCCCGTGACTTGAGCCGAGTATAGAATACCGGCTTATTCGGCTAAAGCGCTTGGATGAGCGCCAACGCCGTGAGCAAACATGACACGGCAGCCGCGCATAAAATGCAACGATCCATGGATACGAAAGTAGCGCCGTTCAGCTTGCCCCGCTGGCGATTCACGACCTGGTTATGCTATTCCGGGCCCGACGTACCCGACGACATCCGGGTCGCGCTGATCGGAAGCCTGTTCGGCACACTGCCTATTTTTGCCGGTGGCGTCCTTAATACCATCGCTGTCTCGGTTGCGATTGCCCTTCGCGATCCCTCGCCGGCATTTATCGCGTGGGTGGTGATCGAAGTCGTGCTGTGCAGCGCGCGCCTGATCCTGCTGGTCGCGGCGCATCGTGCAGCGAGGCGCGGACAGCCGACCTTCACCGATATCTATCTGCTCCTCGGCGTTCTTTGGGGCGCCAGCGTGGGTTACGGTGCATTTATCAGCATCCTGAGCACGGACTGGGTCGCCGCCACGCTGTCCTGCCTGTCCGCGGCCGCAATGGTGGGCGGCATCTGCTTCCGGAATTTCGGCGCGCCCCGGCTGGTCGGGATCATGATCCTGCTGTCCCTTGGCCCCTGTTGTATTGCAGCGGCCATGTCCAAAGAGCTCATCCTGAGCCTGACGCTGCTTCAGATTCCGTTCTACCTCATCGCAATGAGCATTGCCGCATTCCGCCTGAACGGACTGCTTGTCTCGACCATGAAAGCGGAACGGGAGAATGATCATCGCGCGCGCCACGACGCGCTGACCAGCCTGCCGAATCGCGCCGGGCTGATTCATGCGTCCCAGACCCGATACAAGACAGCATCGGAGAGCGCTGTAAAAACCGCTGTTCTCTATATTGACCTGGACGGCTTCAAACCCGTTAACGACCAGTACGGCCACGAGGCGGGAGACCTGTTGCTGGTGATGATCGGCGGGCGTCTCAATGCATTGAAGGGACCGGACGATATGGTGTTTCGAATTGGTGGTGACGAATTCGTGGTCACGTTCAGCACGCTGAACCATGAGGAAGCGGCTGCATTCGCGGATCGCCTGATCAGCGAAATGTCGGCATCGTTTGCGCTGACCGCGCATGTCTCGGTCAATGTGGGGGCGAGTATTGGCGTGGCATTGATTCCGGATCACGGCGCCGACGTGCTGACGGCGCTCAATGCCGCCGACAAGGCGCTCAACGTTGCGAAGGCAATGGGCAAGTCGCGCTGGAGCCTGGCGTCGTAATGCGGCGTCAAGCCTTCGCTCAGGTATTGGTCAAGGCACCTGTCTCAGTACAGACAAATCGAGCCGGCCTACCCGGACCGTCGTATTCCCCTTGTAACCGATGTTCAAAGTAAGCTACTTAATACTTAGGCATCCTTGCTTCAACCTATCTTTCTGTTGCCGCCGCCGATTCATAATCGACACCCTGGATTTATGTCCAACCGCAATCTATAACACCGTTCATCGTGCTGGTTAAGGCATCGTGCTTAAGGTTGGGCAAGGTGTGGAAAACGCCGGGCCATGTCCGTCCCTATGATGATTCTCCCTGCTTCATGACCTGTGAATCCTGACGCAGGGGGAAACCCCCGGTCATTCAAACCGAATCGCTTTAATAGACCGGCATGCGTTGTTGTCGACGCTGCCGCTGCGTTAAGGCATTGCGAGGCTGACCGTCCCGCGCCATCTTTTTACCCCAAGGAGGAATTCATGGACACGCCCATGGAAGTTGTGAAGCGGGCTTATCAGGCGTTCGGGCGCAACGACATCGAGGCCGTCCTCGAGTGCATCGCGCCGACGGTCGACTGGCGAGTCGTAGGCCCCGCCTCGCTACCTTTTCCCACGCAATGCAATACCCGCCAGGAAGTCGGGCAGTTCTTCAAAGCGGTGGCTGCGGATGGGGAGATCACGGTATTTGAACCCCGGGAGTTTATCGACGCGAACGAGCATATTGTCGTTCTGGGGTTTGTCCGGGTGATACTCAGCAAAACCGGCAAGCCATTCGAGTCGGAGTGGGTTCACGTCTGCACGGTCAAGGACGGCTTGTTGACGCGCTGGATCGAGTTCTTCGATACGGCGGCGCGCTTGACCGCATAACGGCGCCATTGATTCAGGCGAGGGTGCGGCCTGCGTTAGCGTGGTGCCGCACCGCGGATGATCCGACCCGCTCTACATGCTCACCGCTTCTTCGTGGCGGATTCTGCCGGCCCGTTGTCCGGCGCACTGCGCTAATACCGTCAATCATCGATGAATCGCAGAGCCGCTAGCCGATGGCGTTCATTCCGTCGGACCTGCGCTCGTTTTCGCCAACCGGCTTCGATCCACCGTTCAGCCACGTCATCTCCACGTGCAGGAGTTCCGACAAGCGACGGCAGTCGGCGGTGCGCGGCAGCGTGATACCGGCTCGCCACAGCGTGACATCCCCTTCGGTTACCCCCAGTGATTTCGCCACGCGCCCGGATGAAAGCCCGGAGCGCTTGATGGTCATGTCAAGCCGGGCAGCAAACGCGCGGCCGACTCGTTGGCTATCGGGGGTGTCACTGACGTGATGGTCGGAAAGGGAAGCTGTGTTCATGAATGTCGCAAGACCTGGTAGGCGGTTACGGTGGTCGAACGGGGCACTGTACGCGACGAAAGAGTCGCGTTGGTGACATTACATACCGCTCGTGAAAGCCTATGTGTCTGCGAGCGTACATAAGACGAAAGGCACGGGAAATGCTAGCCGCGCTTATGCTTTTTCAATGACGTTTTGATGGCAATCGAACATTAAATGGATGTTTGGGGACCTTCGCAGCTTCGATGGCACTTCTCGGCAGACAGCCGGTCGAACCTGCCGGCGATGGGCGCAGCGCGTGCATCGCCTCGCACACATCGATCGATTGCTGCAAGGAGGATGAATGCCGACGAAAGCGAAGTCGAATACGAAGGGTGGCCGCGAGAAGGCAAGCCGAAAACCGTCGGCCACGCGCCGCGGGGCCGCAGAAGGAAAGCACGGCGGCAAAGCGCATTCGCCGGGCGTGGCCAGCAAGAAAAACCCGCTCGGGTCCCGCGTGCTCGCGCAGCCGGTTTTTGCGCAGCCACAGGCAACCCCCGATCCAACTGTATTCCGCGTTCCCCATCCCTCCGACAACGCGGTGTACAAGGAGATCGACAAGCTCAATGCAGAACACAAGCTGTTCCCGTTGCCATTTCCTGCGCCGCGCGGCGGGGTCGAACCAACGCTGACGCTAGCCGACGTGATCGGCGGCAACGCGAATGCCGCCGACCGGATCAACGCCGCGGGCCAGATCGTCTTTCATGCAACGGGCGACTGCGGCAACACGAGCGGTCCGGCCACGCAGAACCAGGTGGCGGACAAGATGACAGCCGACTTTGTGGAGACCGCCGCGAACGAAGTGCCGCAGTTCGCGTTGCTGCTCGGCGACGTGGTCTACAACTTCGGCGAGGGTAAGTACTACTACGACCAGTTCTACGAACCATATCGCGACTACCCGGCGCCGATCCTCGCTTGTGCGGGCAACCACGACGGCATGGTTTCGCCGGAAGCTCACGCCAAGAGCCTGGCCGCCTTCCTGCGCAATTTCTGTTCCGAAAAAGTCGTGGTGACGCCGGAAGCGGGCGGGTTGTCGCGTACCGCTCAGATCCAGCCGGGTGTGTTTTTCACGTTGGAAGCACCGTTCGTTCGAGTGCTGGTGCTGTACAGCAATACGCTGGAGGATCCGGGCGTGATCGCGGATTCGCATATAGGCAAAAGCCAGCTTCAGTTCCTCGATGCCGCGCTCAAGCGGATCAGGTCGGAGAACTATCAGGGCGCGTTGATCATTGCCGATCACCATCCTCCCTACACCGTCGCGGCGCATGGATGGAGCGTCGAGTTGCTGGCGCAGATCGACAAGGTTTGCGCTGCGAACGGGATCTGGCCGCACGCATTCCTGTCGGGGCACGCGCATAACTATCAGCGCTTCACGCGCACGCGCAGCGCCGACGGTACGCATATTCCGTATCTGGTGTGCGGCAACGGCGGCCACGGCCTCGCGAAGCTCACAAAACATGGCGACCCTACGTTGCGCGCGCCGCAGGTCATCCAGGCCGGCAGCAGTTCGACAGATCAGGTCGTCCTGGAAAGTTACGACGATACCCACTACGGTTATCTGCGCATCGTGGTGACGCAAGCGCAGCTTCGCATTGAGTACCACGCAACATCGGCCGGGAGTTCCGCGAAGTCGCCCAGCGACTACGTCACGGTCGATCTCGCCACCCGCCAGATCGCACACTTTTCGGCGCCCGATCTCGGCCGTCCCGCGGCAGCGGTGGCGGCGCGCGCAAGGTTCGAGCAAGCGCCGCAGGAGTAAGGTGAACGACGGAAGCAGGATTACGCAGGGGCAGCGGCTGCTGCCGGTTTTAATACAAGGTTTTACTACGAGGAGGATGCATGGCAGTGAACTACGGGGTGCTCAAGGGCACCGTGACCGGTCATCTTCGCAACGCTGATGACGACCACTATCAAATCCTGGTCCACGCAGGAACGACTATTTTCCGGATTGCATCGAACGTGAAGTCGTCGGCGCCGCACGCGCCTTCAACGGTTCTGTTCGAAGAGCGGGACACGTTGCCTGAGACCTTGACGAGCGGTCTCGCCGCATTGACGCCTGGTTTCACCAAGCTGCCTTCTACCCCGGGTGGTCTCGCGATTGACTATGTGCGCAGCGGCCTTGTCGATACGAAGGCGATGACACCCGTTCCCGCCGACGCGCCCGGCTCGACCAACGACCTGAAAGACAAACTGGAAAGCGCGGTCGTGGCGGCGATGGCCATGGAAGGGTCGCTCATTTACGCGTTTGGATCGAGATGGGGTCCTGAAGAAAACAAACCGGACCAGTATTTCAAATTCGTGCCGGGCAATGGCGTTCACGACATCCATATGAACCAGGGCAACGGCGCACCGTACGAGCAGGATAACGGCGTGTATCAGGACGGGGCGCTGATGATCGCGTATGCGGACAACACATGGCGCGCATTTTTCTTTGCGTTCCAGTCGCAGACCTTCGATACTGACGATCAAGGCGATCCCATAGCGGGAGGTTGAACGCGAGCGATGGAGCATGGAAGGCCATCGCGGTTCGATGGCCTTCGGAACTAGCGTTAAACCTTCTTCAAATAGCAGGCTTTCAGCATGAAGCTGCCGGCGTCCATCTTGCAGTCGACCTCGTGGTCGCCGCCGACCAGCCGGATGCTCTTCACCTTCGAGCCCACCTTCAGCGTGATCGACGAGCCCTTTACCTTCAGGTCCTTGATCAGCACCACGGAGTCGCCGTTCGCCAGCACGTTGCCATTGGCATCTTTCACGACGGCATTCGTTTCGTCGTCGGCGGGCGCGGCTTCTGATGCCGGCCATTCATGACCGCAATCCGCGCAAATGATGCGATCGGCGTCCGCGTAGGTATTTTCCATCGCGCATAGTGGGCAGGCTGGGAATGGTGACATGGTTCCTTCAAATAATCGTAACAGTCGAGGAGGCGTGAGCGCGCTCCGGCGGCCGGGATTATACGGGGCGGCCTGATGCCCTTGTTAAACCAGATCCGCTCCATGTGAACCATCGCGCGCGACACACGCCGGACCCAGATCGCCGATTCCCTGGCATCCCAGCAAGCGCAGCGAAATCAGCATCTCCTCCATCATCAGCGCGAGCACTTCGCTGGCCCCGGCGGCTCCCCGAGAAGCCAGGCCATACAGCGGCGCCCGCCCGAGCAACACGCCGCGCGCGCCTAGCGCGACGGCCTTCAGCGTCGCTGCCGCGCCGCACGCCGCCATCGATAAAGACTTCCGTCTTGCCACGTACTGCATCCACTATTCCAGGCAGCAGCTCCAACGGCGCAAACGTGCTCCCCAACTGCCGGCCGCCATGATTCGATATCACCACGCCATCCGCGCCATGCGCGACGGCCAGCAGCGCGTCCTGCACCCCCATGACGCCCTTGACGATCACCTTGCCGCTCCAGTGCCGCCGTATCCACTCCAGATCGGTCCAGCCCAGCGTCAGGTCCATCTGCCGGCTCAGCATGGCAGCATGACGCGACAGATCCGCATGCTCGCCTACGCTCTTCGCAATGTTCTTCAATTGCGGGGAACCGGCGCGCGCCATCTGCCAGGTCCAACGCGGATGCGTCAGGCAATCGGCGAGAAGCCTGGGCGACAGTCGCAACGGCAAGCGGAAACCATTGCGCGTGTCGTGATCGCGCTTGCCGTGCACGGGGACATCGACAGTGAGAACCAGCGTCGAATAACCCGCGGCGCTTGCGCGCCGCATCAAGTCCTCGGCAATGCCGCGATCCTGTTGCACATAGAGTTGCATCCACAGGTCGCCTTGCGGCGCGGCGGCGCGCACGTCTTCCAGCAGCGACGTCGATGCTGTCGACAGCACGAACGGCAAGTTCGCGCGGCTCGCGGCTTGCGCGAGCAGTTCGTCGGCGCGTGGCCAGAAGAGCCCGTTCAGTCCCGTCGGTCCCACGATCAGCGGCGCGGCTGCTTCGCGTCCAAAAAAATGCATGGCGCTTGAACAGCGCGACACATCCGTGAGCACGCGCGGTTTGAACAGCCACTGCCCGTACGCGCCGCTATTGCGCCGCAATGCGTCCCCGTCTTCGGCGCCGCCATCCAGGTAGTCAAACGCAAGCCGCGGCAGGCGCCGCCGTGCAGCGATCCGGTATTCAGCGACAGAGGCAAGCATCAATGCTCCACGAAGTGGCAATCGGTCATAAATCCGCGATTCGATTGCACTACAATTGAGGTAATCACAATCCGATATTTTCAAAGCCCACACAAGCATGTCAAAAAGCGCCGCTGGCACGCCGGAAAAGCCCGACGAGAAAGCTCTTCAGCGCTCGTCGCTGTTCGTCGGATCGACTGAAAAAGCCTTCCAGGTGATGCACGCCTTCGACGGCCCGAGCCGTCACATGACACTCGTCGATATCGCGCGCGCGTCCGGCCTCGACCGCAGCGCGACACAGCGCCTTGTGCACACGCTTGAAGTGCTCGGCTACCTTTACCGCGTGCCCGAAACGCGCAACTACGGCCTGACCACGAAGGTGCTGCAGTTTTCGTATAACTACGTGCGGGCCAACGAACTCATCGACAAAGCTTCTCCGTATCTGCTCGACATCAGTCGGCGGCTGGGCGAAACGACCAACTTGCTGGAACTCGATGGCCACGAGATCGTGTTCGTTGCGCGCTTCCCGGGGCAGCATCTGGTGAACATCGACATTGTTGTCGGCGCTCGTTTGCCGGCCATGTTCACCGCTGCGGGCATAGCAATCCTTTCGCGTCTGTCGGACGAGCGTGGGCGCGAAATCCTGGCGCAAACGCGACTTGAGCCGCTGACGCACCACACCGAAACCAATCCCGACAAACTGCTTGAACGCGTGCGCAAGGTCGCGCGCCGGGGTTACGCGGTGATCGAGAACGAGACGGTGCTCGGCGATATCTCGGTCGCCGCACCGGTCACGGATCACGGCGGCATGGCCGTAGCGGCGATCAACATTTCGGTGCCCACTTCACGGTGGTCGATCGAGCGTGTTGAAGCTGAACTTGCGCAGCACGTGCAAGTCGCCGCGACCTCGATCTCGAAGGCGCGGCTCTCGACTTACAAGCGTTGAGGGTTTAGCAACGCTTCAAAGCCCGCGTTCGAACAAGTCGAGCTGCTTCTCCAGTTCCACACGCAAGCGTGCCGACAGCCCCGGCTCCGCCTGAACCAGGGGCGCCAGCATGGCGGGCGCGTGAACATCGATCAGGTCCATCACGGACTTCATCGGACCGGGATTGGTCTCGGCGAACGCCATGTTCATCAGCGGAATGAGCGAGCGATGCAAGGTCAGCGCTTCCTGCGTCTTCCCCTCTGAAGCCAGTTGATAGATCTTTCGCCACGCGCTCGGCAGTAACGTTGCCGTCACCACGATCCCACCGCGCGCACCAGCCGCCACGTGCAACGGGAACAACGTGTCCTCGCCGCTCAGCACAGCGAACGATTCGTCCACGCCAGCAACGGTGCGCAGGAAATGCCACATGTCCGTGTTGCACGCCTTCATGCCAATGATCCGCTCATGCTTCGACAACTCGTGCAGCACTTCGGGCGCGATCGCAATCCGCGTGCGATACGGGATTTCATAGATGAGAATAGGCAGCGGCGATTCATCGGCGTAACGCATGAAGTAATCGCGAATGCCGCCCTGCGTCGGGTTCGTGTAGTAGGGCGTCAGCACGAGCAGGCCATCGGCGCCCGCCGCTGCGAAGTCCTTTCCCGCTTGCATCGCATCGTGATACCCGGGGTCGAGCACGCCCGCGACAACGGGGATCTTGCCCGCTGCCTGCTCCGCCGTGATCTCGGCCATGCGGATGCGCTCGGCGCGCGAGAGCGCGCCATATTCACCGGTGCCGCCAAGCGGCACGACCCCGTCCACGCCCTGCTTCAGCAGATAGCGCATGAGCGCCCGGGCGGCGTCGGCGTTGATGGTGTCGTCGGGATTGACGGGAGTCGGAATGGCCGGGAAGACGCCACGCAGTTGGTGTGCTGAAAGCATGAGTTAGTCCTGGAAAACAAGGTTATTCAAGAAGCGAGGCTGCGTCGGCGCAGTCGGTCCGCCACCCAGATCAAAGCTGCAATAAAGACGAACAGGCATGTGGAAACGGCGGCAATGACCGGTGAAATCTGCATCGTGATTTCGTCCCAGAACTGCTTGGGCAAGGTCGTGCTCAATCCGCCGGACGAGAACAGCGCGATGGTCAGTTCATCGAACGAGGTAGCGAAAGCGAACAGGAACGACGACATCAACCCGGCGCCGAGAATAGGGAACGTGACGCGGCGCAGCGTGGCCCACGGGCGCGCGCCCATGCTGTGCGCGGCGAGATCGAGTCGCGTGTCGTAGTTGCGCAGCACGGCCATCATGGTGATCACCACGTAAGGCACGGCCACTACGGTGTGACCGAGCACGAGGCCGAACGACGATCCGATCAGGCCGATCTTCGCGAAGAAATAGAACACCCCTACGGCGATGATCATGCGCGGCACCACGATTGGCGCGAGGATGAAAGCGAGCATGGCCGCCTTGCCTTTCATGCCGCCGCGGACCAGCAGGAACGCCGCGGGCGTGCCGATCAACATCGAGAGAATGCCGGTGCCGATACCCACCAGCATGGAGCGCGTGATGGCCTGCATCCACAAAGGCGAATCAGTGATCTGCCGATACCACTGCAACGAGAAGCCATGCGGGGGCCAAGCAAGACCGGACGCGGAATCGAACGAGAGCGGTATCATCAGGAACGCAGGCGCGCTCAGGAACACAAGCAGCAGGATCACGATCACGCGCAACGTCAGGGTCTCGCCTTTGGCAGCGCGCTTGCTGCGTTTGGGGAGGATGCTGATCACTGCATCGGTCGCGTTGCCCAGCGCGGTCAGAATCACGTCGCCGAGCTTTCGGCTCCAGCCGCCGCCGTGCTTCGGGCCACGTGCCGCCGAACTGCCGCCGGCCATGGTGGAGAGGCCAACCATGCGGTCATAGATCAGGAACACGAGCAGCACGACCGCCAGCAGCAGCACCGAGATGGCTCCCGCGAAACCCCAGTTCAACGCCTGCATCACCTGGTCGATGATCAGTTGCGTGATCATGGTCTGATGGCGTCCGCCGAGCAGCGTGGGCGTGATGAAGAAGCCGATAGCCGTGACAAACACCATCAGCGCGCCGGCGGCGACGCCCGGCAGCGACAGCGGAAAATACACCTTCCAGAACACCGTGCCCGGACGCGCGCCGAGCGTGGCGGCAGCGCTTGGCAAGCGGCGGTCGATGTTCTCCATCACCGAGAGCATGGTCAGCACTGCGAGCGGCATCAGCGCGTGGACCATGCCCACGATCACGGCGGAAAAGTTATAGAGAAGACTCAACGGCCGGTCGATGATGCCAAGTCCCAGCAGCACCTGGTTGATCACGCCGTTGCGCCCGAGCAGCACGACCCACGCGAACGTGCGCACGAGAAAGCTGGTCCAGAAGGAGAGCAGCACCCAGAACAGCAGGCGGTTCTTGCGTTCGCGCGTCAACGAGGAAATCAGGTAAGCGATCGGATACCCGGTGAGCACGGAGAAGAAGGTCGTCCATAACGATACCTTCAGCGTGATCAGCAACACATCCACGTACACGGACGACGCAAAGAGCCGCTTGTATTCAACCAGCGTAAAGCCGCTGTCGTTATGCACGCTCAGCAGCAACAACTGGCCGACGGGGTACACGAGCATGACCAGCAGCAACACGATGATCGGCGCGCTCATCGCGCCGGGCCGCAGCCATGCGCGCCATCGGGCAGGCCGTGGCGGCGGCGCGTCGGGATGCATTTGCTCAGCGGTGAGGGCGGAACGATTCATCTCTCACCCCGCAATAGCGACAGCGTCCGCGGTCAGCCACGAAAGCCCGAGCGTCTGCCCGATCTCGTACTGGCGGCCGAGCCGGTTGGTGGGAAAGGCCGCAACGAGCGGCGGGGCATCGCTGATATGCGACTGCAGATAAAGCTTCGTCATGCTGCCCGTGACCATGATGTCGGTGAGCTTCGCCGACAACGTGCCGCCGTTGATCGACGCAGCCGGCGGTCCATCGTGGATCTGCAGGTTCTGCGGACGCAGCATCAGCTTCACCGGCTTGCCGTCGCGGATCACGGAGTCATACGCCATCGCGTTGACGTTCGCACCACCCTGCACGCTGATCTGTACCTGATCGCCGCTGCGTCCTGTGACGACCGCATCGAGCAGGTTCGATTCGCCGAGGAAGTCCGCGACAAACACGCTCTTCGGGCGGAAATACAGATCCGCCGGCGTGCCGAGCTGCGCAATCGACCCGGCGTTCATCAGGCAGATGCGGTCGGACATGGTCATCGCTTCTTCCTGGTCGTGCGTGACGTAGACAATCGTCGTGCCCAGGTCCCGATGAATCCGCTTGATTTCCAGTTGCATCTGGTCGCGCAATTTCTTGTCCAGCGCGCCAAGCGGTTCGTCCATCAGGATGATCGACGGCCGGTAGACCATGCAGCGCGCGAGTGCGATGCGCTGCTGCTGACCACCCGACAATTCACGCGGATAACGTCCCGCCACGTGCGGCAGATGCACCATCTCCAGCGCCTGCATGACCTTGTCGCGTGTCGCCTTGGCGTCTGTCTTGCGCATCTGCAGCGGGAACGCAATGTTCTCGGCGACGGTCATGTGCGGGAACAGCGCGTAGTTCTGGAACACCATGCCGATGTCCCGCTCATACGGCGCGCCGTACGTCACGTCGACACCATTGATCCGCACCTGGCCATCGTCCGGTTGCGCGAGCCCCGCGATCAGGCTGAGCAGCGTCGTCTTGCCCGAGCCGCTGGGTCCGAGCAGGGTCAGGAATTCGCCCTGGGCGACATCGAGATCGGTCGGCGCGAGGGCGACAAAGTCGCCATAACGCTTGCAGAGTCCCGCGATTTGAAGGTTCGAGGCAGGCATGGAATCGGCATCCGTGGCGGTGAAAACACAAAAGAAGCGATGAAAACAGCGCTCAGGTCAGGATCCAGCTATTGAACTTCTCGAGCGCGACGCTTTGGTTTTCCTGCCAGAACTTCGCATCGATATGCAGGCCGTTCTTCATGTTCTCCGGGAACGTCGGGCAGTTCTTCGCAATCTCCGGCTTGATGTAGTTAAACGCTTCGGGCTGCGTGACACCAGCCGGGAAATACTCGACCAGCGAGGCCTGACGTTTCGGATCGGAGGCAAACTTGATGAACTCGCGGCAGGCGGCGCCATTCGGCGTGCCCTTGAGAATCGACCAGTTGTCGACACCCCAGATGTTCTGGTTCCAGACGATCGCCACTGGGGCGCCATTAGCAATAGCCGATTGCGCCCGCGATACCCACGTGCTGATCATGTCCACTTCACCGGAGCCCAGCATCTGTTCGACTTGCGAGCCCGTGGTCCACCATACGTCGATGTGCTTGGAAATCTTGTCGAGACTGGCAATGCCCTTGTCGAAATTGACCGGATAGACCTGCGAGGGCGGCGCGCCTGCGGCCATCGTCGCTTCTTCGAAGGTGTCGAAGGGATACTTGCGCAGCCCGCGACGGCCTGGGTAGTCCTTGACGTTCCACATATCGGCCCATGAATTGGGGGCCTTGCGGCCCTTGAAGGCGTCGGTGCGATACGCGAGCACGGTCGTATAGATGTTGGTGGCAACACCGTACGGCGACATGTATTGCGACGGGATCTTCGCAATCACCGGGTCGGCCTCAAGCCCGTGCTTCTCCAGGTATTCCTTGGCGCCGCCCGTCAACAGCAGGATGGCCGGCTGGCTGATCTTGGCCATGTCCCACGTGTAGCTGCCGGTCTCGACCATGCTCTTGATCTGCGCGGTCGGCTCGGCGTTGGCCTGCACGCCGATCACTTCAATGCCGGTCTTCTCCGTGAACGGCTTGTAGAAAACGGCGCCGTACGCCTTGGTGTAGATGCCGCCATCGTCACGAATGACGATCCGTTTGTTCGCCGCGCGCGACGGCGTCCAGACGAACGGGAACGCCACGGCGGCAGCGCCGGCAACAGCAGTCTTGATGACCGTGCGGCGGCCGGGTTGTTCAAGCACTTGAATCTCATCGCGTACGGACTGCTTTTTCATGTCGGCTCCAAGGGTGTGGATAGAAACAGAAACGCTAGTGACGAATGCCCGGGCTTCTTCTTGGCCCGGATCAGGCAATCGGGAATTCAGCGCGAACTCACGGCAGCAATCGTCCCGGATTGAACAGGTTGTCCGGATCGAGCGCGCGCTTCACCGCGCGCATCAAGCCGAGTTCGGCCGCGGATTTGTAGTGCGCCATTTCCGCCAGCCCGGTTTGGCCGACGCCGTGCTCCGCGCTGAACGTGCCGTGCAATTCATGCGCGACGTCGTTCACGCAGCGGCGCATGGTGTTGGCCATCGCGGAGCGATCGGCAAGCTGGCGCCAGTCCTCGAACGGGAAAAAGGGGATGAAATGCACGTTGCCGTCGCCAAGGTGGCCGACCACGACGAGGTCGAGCCCGGGAACAATGGCATGCACCGCCTGCGTGGCGCGCTCAATGAACAGCGGCACCGCCGATACCGGCACGGCACAGTCGGTCGTCAGGCCCACGCCGCCTTTCTTGTTGGCTTCGGACACGCTATGGCGAATTTCCCAAAGGGCGGCGCGCTGGGTCTCGTTGCTGGCGAGGACGGCGTCGTGGATCAACCCGGCTTCGGCGGCATGTTCAAGCGTTTGCTGCAGCAACGCAGCCATTTCCTCGCCGCCGTGGGTGTCTGCGAGTTCGACCAGCACGTGCCATTCATGCAGTTCCGAGAGCGGATTGCGGCGGCCGGGAATATGTTCGATGACGAGTTCGAGCTGGCGGCGGTTGATCATCTCGAAGGCGTTGAGCCGCGATCCGCACGCGGCCTGGAACAGCCCGAGGATAGTCAGCGCGGCCGCGGGATCGACGGGGGCGAACCACGCGAGCGCGTGTTGCGCCGGCAGGGGATGCAGCTTCAGCGTAGCCGCCGTGATGATGCCGAGCGTGCCTTCCGTCCCGATGAACAGATGCTTCAGGTCGAGCCCCGTATTGTCCTTGCGCAAGGTGCGCAGGCCGTTCCAGATGGTGCCGTCGGCGAGCACGACCTCGAGTCCCAGCACGTTGTCGCGCGTGTTGCCGTAGCGCAGGACGGCGGTGCCGCCCGCATTCGTCGATAAATTCCCGCCGATCTGGCACGAACCCTCCGCGCCCAGGCTCACCGCGTACAGGCGGTGTTCGGCCGCGGCTGCGTCCTGGATGGTTTTCAGCACGCAGCCGGCTTCGACTTCCATCGAGCCATTGGCGGCATCCATATGACGAACGCGCCGCATGCGCGTCAGATTGACGATGACCGGCGGCACACCCGTGTTCGCCGGCACCGCGCCCGCGCACAGGCTGGTGTTGCCGCCTTGCGGCAGGACCGGTACGCCGTACGCCGCGCAGAGGCGCACGACGGCCGATACCTGCGAGGTGTTCGAGGGCTGGACGAGCGCTGTCGCCGGACCCTTGTAGCGGCCTCGCCAGTCTTCCGTGAAAGGCGCGAGGCCGGATTCGGCTGTCAAAACCGCGTCGGCTCCGAGTTCCGCTTCCAGGGCTGCGATCAACGCCGTGACGTTTTTCATGTCGAATTCCTCGATAGGCACGGGCGGCCACCCGGATCAGCAGATCATCCAAAGCGCCGCGTCTGGAAAAGAGAATAGGGAGAAAAAAATCGCATTGAAATGCGTTTGATCGCAATACGATTAAAGTAGGCGTTATCGCCAATAAGGTAGTAAGCGGGGGTTGGTCGAGCTGGCCGGGAAAAATGTGCTACCTGAAAAAATCGCCCCAGCAGAGCCAAAGTCGTCGAAAATCGTCCGGTCAATGAGCAAAGGCATTAATCGGGGTCGGATTAATGCCGCATTTTTCAGGCTCGATGAGATGTCTCAAGTGGCTTTTGCAGCCTTGATTCGGGCTGATTCGTCCGCAAATGAGTGCTTGTCCGAGCTAAATGTTGTAGTTTTGCTGCGCTCGGCTACTAGATACGCCTGATATTGGCGTTTACCTCACTAGTCGCAACCAAGTTGCTATAAACTGTACGACCCGCGCGAATACTGCGCTCGTTAGCGCGCCCCGCCTCCAAACTGATTCAGTTTTGCTCGAATCAACGCATCGAAGTTGCTGAATAGCTGAACCCGAGGTGATGATCCCGTCGGTCGTCACGGTAGTGCTCGTGTCTAACCGCTTGTGCACTGGTTTGTTATTACAGAGCAAAGCTGTCGAGGAAATGTATGACAAGTTTTGATCCAACCGAATCTACCGCCGGCAACGGCGTTCCTGCAAAAAAATCGAAAGCCCGCCGTGGGTCTGCGGACAAGTTGTCGCGGCCAATAGACGAAAGCGTCTGCTCGCCCGAGCAGGCCGATGAGCGTCAACGCCAGATGCGCGCGTTGATTCAACTGGGAAAACAGCAAGGGTTCCTGACCCACGCAGAGATCAACGATCACCTGCCGGGTAACTTTGCTCAGACGTCGGCTATCGAAACCATTGTCAGCACCTTCCGCGACATGGGCGTGGCCGTCTACGAAGAAGCGCCGGACTCCGAGACGCTGCTGCTGAACGATTCCGCTCCCGCTGCGGTATCGGACGAGCAATCGGACGAAGAAGCGGAAGTCACGCTGGCGACCGTCGACTCGGAATTTGGCCGGACGACCGATCCCGTGCGTATGTATATGCGCGAAATGGGCAGCACCGAACTGCTGACCCGTGCGGGCGAGATCGAGATCGCGAAGCGCATTGAAGACGGCCTCGGCGAGATGATCAAGGCGGCGTTCACGTGCCCGTCGACCGTGATCACGCTGCTTACGACCGTGGACAAGATTGTCGCGGGCGAGTTGCGCATCGACGAGCTGGTCGACGGCTTCAAGGACAACACGCTGGACGAAGACGCCGTTGTAGCAGATTCCGACGACGCCGAAATCGACGAGGCTGAGCTCGCGTCGGAAAGCGACGACGAAGACGGCGAGAGCGAAGACGAGCAAGCCACGCGTGCGAACGCAACGCGGCTCAAGCATTTGCTGCGTGACTGCTTGCCCATTTTCGCGAATGTGCGCGACCATTTCGACGCATTCCACACGGCTTATATCGCAGACGATTCGCGCACCGGCGACTGGCCGAGCGTGCAGGAGCATATCCGGCAAGAACTGGCGACGATCCGCTTTACGGCTCGTACCATCGACCGCTTGTGCGCCGAGGTCCACGAGCAGGTCGAACAGGTTCGCGCTATCGAGCGTCGTATCCTGAAGATCGCCGTCGACGTGGCGGGCATGCCGCGTGAGAAGTTCGTGGAAGTGTTCCCGGGCCACGAGACGGATCTGGAGTGGACCACGCGTCATGCGGCGACCTCGAGCGCTTATGGCAAGGCGCTGGAACGTAGCCTGCCGGCAATTCAGGCCGAACAGGAGAAGCTGATCCAGATCGAGTCGAACCTGATGTTGCCGCTGTTGCAACTGAAGGCGCTGAACAAGCAGATGACGTCCGCCGAGCACAAGATGCGTCAGGCGAAGCGCGAAATGACGGAAGCGAACCTGCGTCTGGTGATCTCGATCGCGAAGAAGTACGTGAATCGCGGCATGCATTTCCTGGATCTGATCCAGGAAGGCAACATCGGCTTGATGAAGGCCGTGGACAAGTTCGAATATCGCCGTGGCTGGAAGTTTTCGACGTACGCCACGTGGTGGGTCCGTCAGGCTGTGACGCGTTCGCTCGCTGATCAGGGCCGGACCATTCGCGTGCCGGTTCACATGATCGAGACGATCAACAAGCTGAACCGCGTGTCGCGGGAGATCTTGCAGCAGACGGGGCAGGAAGCGCATCCGTCGGTGCTGGCGGTTCGCCTCGATTTGTCGGAAGAGAAGGTTCGCAGCATCCTGAAGATCGCGCGGCAGCCGGTTTCGCTCGAAACGCCTTTGGGCGAAGACGGCGACACGACGCTGGGCGACATGGTCGAAGATTCGAACACGGAATCCCCGGCCGACGCCGCCATGCACGCCGACATGCGTCTGGCGATCAAGGACGCGCTGGACTCCTTGTCACCGCGTGAGGCGAAGGTGCTGCGCATGCGCTTTGGTATCGACACCGTGTCGGACCATACGCTGGAAGAAGTCGGCAAGCAGTTCGATGTGACGCGCGAGCGGATTCGCCAGATTGAAAGCAAGGCGATGCGCAAGCTTGTGCATCCCAGCCGGTCGGAGAAGTTGCGCTCGTTCCTGGCACATTAAGACTTGCTGAGTGGCTTGCCGTAAGCACAAACGCCGTTGAACCCGAGAGGGTCCAACGGCGTTTTTTATGGGGATCCACCGTTTGTCGCGACGCTTGCCCTCTCCCGGTGCGCATTGTTACGCGCGTGGCGATCCCGCACCGGCGGCCTTGCTTTTGTAGAACCCCGGCAGTACCAGCGCGTCCGGACTTCTGGCAAGATGCACCCCCTGCTGCACGGCGGCGCTGAACTGAAACGATGTGCTCCACAAACGGACGCGAGTCCTGAAGAAATCCGCCCACTGGAATTCTGCAAACGGTTCCGGCGTTTTAATATAGCCACCGGCGTTGCGCACAAACGCTGCCAGGCTTCGGTACGGGTCGTCTATCAGCCCCGAGACATTAGGCGGAATCGCGGCAATGCCATGCAGGATGCCGTGCTCGTCATAGGGATGCACCCAGCGCCGGTTCGCCATTTCCAGCCAGAAGGCATCGCCTTTCAGCTTCGACAGGTCCGCCATGACCTCAACGTAAGCATAATTAATCTGGGCGTCGAACAGCGCCCGTGCAAGGTGATGATGATCGGTCGCGAAGTGAGTTCCATCCCGGCCCAACACGGCCGGAATAGGCAGGGCCTTGAGCGCCTGCTTCAATGCTTCCGCGGACAGGGACGCGAAGTGTTTGCGTTTCTCATCGACTTCCAGCATTCCGGCGGTCATCTGCGTCGGATGGATCTGCTGCAATTCCAGCCTGACTAGTTTTTTCATGGTGTGTCCGCAGGGTCTTGAGGCAGGGTCTTTAATAAGCGGCAAGCGTACCCGACGAAGCGCAAGCCAACAAGTTTGCGCGGCGCGTGCGTGCTGGCCAATTCTGGTCCGGGTCACATTATTCAAACGCGCGTGCTTCGCATTTTGGCTTTTACATGACTCACCGTCATTTTTCGCGGTTATGGTTATGGGGTTGTAATAAGAATGTTGAAGCGCGCTTGGTGTAAATGCTGAGGTCCGTGCCGATGAAACCGGTTAGCCTGTGGGCGATCCCGGATAGCGGTGATGATTAACAAAACGAGCGAAAGGCATATGTCAGCATCTGTCGCAAATACTTCGACCAAAGTTGAACAAGCTGCACCTGTTTTAATGCTCGGCGCTGTAGGCGTTGTTTTTGGCGATATCGGCACAAGTCCGCTTTACACCCTTAGAGAATGTCTCAAGGCCGCGGGTGGAGTCAGTCAGCCTAATGTGTTCGGCATCGTGTCGCTGATCCTGTGGTCAATCCTGCTTGTCGTCACGCTCAAGTACGTCAGCTTCGTGATGCGGGCCGGCAATGACGGCGAAGGCGGTATTCTCGCGCTGACGGCACTCGCATCGGGTGTCGCACCCGAGCGCTTGCGCAACGTCCTGCTGACGCTCGGTGTGTTCGGCGCCGCCATGTTCTACGGCGACTCCATGATTACGCCGGCCATTTCCGTCATTTCGGCGGTTGAAGGCGTGACACTGGTCGACACCCAGCTCACTGCCTGGATCGTGCCCATTTCGGTGGTTATCCTAACGGTTTTATTCGCCATCCAGAAGCATGGTACGAGTGTGGTGGGGAAGGTCTTCGGGCCGGTCATGGTGGTCTGGTTCGTGACATTGGCCGCACTGGGGTTGCTGCACATCGTCGAGCACCCGCTCATTCTCGAGGCGGCGTCGCCCACTTTCGCGATATCGTTCCTGGCGCATAACCCGGGCACCGCGTTTATTGTGCTGGGTTCGGTTTTTCTCGCGCTGACCGGCGGTGAAGCCCTGTATGCGGACATGGGCCACTTCGGTAAAAAGCCGATTCGTCTGGCGTGGATGTTCCTCGTCTGGCCGAGCCTGGTCATGAACTATTTCGGCCAGGGCGCGCTCGTCATGATGCATCCTGGCACGCTCAAGCAACCGTTTTTTGAGTCGGCTCCGGGCTGGGGACTTGTCCCGCTCGTCATCCTGGCGACGGCGGCAACCATCATTGCGTCGCAAGCGGTGATCTCGGGCGCGTTCTCCATGACGAAGCAAGCCGTGCAACTGGGTTTCCTGCCGCGCATTCCGATTGTTCATACGTCGACGCATGAGATCGGGCAGGTCTATGTGCCGTTTATCAACCTCACGTTGTATGCGGCTGTCGTGTTCCTGGTGGTGTACTTCAAATCATCTGATAACCTCGCGTCCGCGTACGGCATTGCGGTGGCTTCCACCATGCTGCTTACCACGCTGCTGATGTATTTCATCACGCATTGCCTCTGGCACTGGAAGCCGCTGACAACGGCGCTTGTCATTGGACCGCTCGCGGTTGTCGACGCGGTGTTTGTATCGAGTAACGTCAGCAAGGTGCTCGACGGCGGCTGGTTTCCGCTGCTCGCCGGCGCTACGTTATTTACCGTCATGACGACGTGGCACAAGGGACGCGAAACGCTGATCGACCGGATGAAATCGGAGAACCTGCCGCTCAAGGACATCATTCATTCGCTGTGCCGGAGCAGCCACCCGCCTTCGCGTGTTGAAGGCACGGCGGTATTTCCGGGCGGCGTGGCCGGCATGACCCCGACGGCGTTCATGCACAACCTCAAGCACAACCGCGTGCTGCACAAGACGAATATTTTTCTCGCCGGGACGACCTCTAACGTGCCCCATGTCAGGGACGCCGACAAGGCCGTGGTCGAGGATCTTGGCGATGGTTGTTATGCGGTCAGGGTGCGTCACGGCTTCATGGAGATTCCCGACGTGCCGGTGCTTCTGACGCTGATCCAGAAGCAGATTCCCGGCTGGACCTACGACGCCGCCGACACCTCGTTCTTCCTCGCCCGCGACACGATTCGTGCGACTGGCGAAAGCAAGGCGATGGCGCTTTGGCGCGAGAAGCTGTTCGCGTTCCTCGGCCGCAATGCGGCGCAAGCGGCGGAGTACTACAGCTTGCCGCCTAATCGCGTGGTTGAACTGGGCGGACAGATCAACATGTAAGGGCGGTGCTGGAAGCGGCGTGGCAGTTCCGTTTCTGCCTCCGCGGCCACCAACACGGCGAGTTGCGTGAAGAGAGGGGCGTTATCGCGAACGCCGTTGAGGTATTTACTGCGGTCGATGCGATCAGCGCGAATCGGGATTCCGCCGATGCTTGCCATTTCGTACTGCTAGCGGTTCTTTGCGAGTGGGTATCCGGTGAACCGCTTGCAGATGATGACGCGCCGGAAGCACGTTGGTTCGATATGGAAACCTTGCTCTCCGATGAAACCGTCAAGAGCCTTGCGGTAGATACGGTCGCGAAGAAGGCCCTGGCGCTTGCCGGGCAGCGCATGCAAGCGTCCCTGTAGGACGGGATCCTGGGCCGGTAACGCACGCTCTAAAAAAACGCGATGGGTCGACAACCCCATCGCGCTTCAATCAGCACGGCGGCTAGCAAGCCGCCATCTAAAACCTCAGCGTCAGAACTGCAGCGCAGCTGTCAGATCGCCCATTGGCTTGCCGCCTGCCGCGACCATGGCGGCATCGCGTGCCGTCAGGCCCGGCAGCTTCGGCAACGAGTACCGGGTGGTGATCAGGCCCACGGCCGTGTTCTTCCTAACCCGCGTGTTCGTTCAAGTTGCCCTGCGGTTTATAGAACGACACTGCCGGCAGGGTGCCAGCATCGATCGCAGCGATGAACCCCGCACCGTCCGTGCCGCCATCCAGCAAGTGCTGCGTCCGGCTCGTCGTGCCCGGCGCCAGATCGGCGAAATAGTTGAACGGCTGGTGATGCGTCTGTAAGGGCGCAAGCGCTTAGCGTTTGGTTGAGCGCTCCGGCTTTAGGGCATCTATAAATGCCCTTAGCTTTGCCTGCGATTGCGTGCGGACCGGGAAATATAAATACAGGCCGTCGCCGGGAGGAGTAAAGGGCAGCAATACTTGCTCGAGTTCTCCTATGGCCAGCTCACGCCCGGCTTCGAAATCCGCGACGTACGCAAGCCCAAGCCCCATGCGGGAAAATTTAATCAAGGCTGCTCGATCATTGACCGTCAAGCGGCTGCCGATGTCGATCATGACCTTGCGGCCGTCGACCTGAAAATCCCATCGGTGGACCACACCCGATTTGACGAAGCGATACTGAATGCCTTCGTGATTCATCAGGTCCTGCGGCGTTCGGGGACGTCCCGCCCTGGCGAAATACGCAGGGCTGCCGACCACCGACCAGACCGCGTCCGGCGTGAGCCGCAAAGCCACCATGTCCTTCGCGAGCGATTCGCCCAGGCGAATGCCGGCATCGAAGCCACTTTCCACCAGATCCGCGGCGCCCTCATCGAGCGTCAGGTCCAGATGCACGTCGGGATGCGCCACGCGAAACTGTTCGATCATTGGCTCGATCAGCAGCGTGCAGGCAGAACGGGTCATCGTGATGCGCAGCGTGCCGGAAGCATTGTCACGAAAACTGTTGAGCGCTTCAAACGCACCGTCGATGTCTTCCACAGCCGGACGCAAGCGCTCGAACAGCGATACCCCTGCGTCGGTCAACGCGACTTTCCGGGTGGTGCGCTGAAACAGCGTCACGCCGTGACGCCGCTCGAGCAGCCGGATCGATTTACTGACCGCCGTGGGCGAAACCTGCAGGCGAGCGGCCGCGGTCGTGAAGCTCTTGTGCTCGGCCACCGCCAGGAACATGGCCACGCCGTCCAGAAGATCCTTGTCCATGCACTGCTCCATTATGAACTCTTGGTTCATGGCGAATGTACCTCGATACGCTTTTTCAAGCTGAATCGGATGCGTAGGATGTGCGTCATGGCAACCGGATTCCCGGTGGCCGTTCCGACCGGAGAGGTTCGACATGACCCCGCAAACAAGCTTCAAACGCGTTTGGATGATCACCGGCGCATCGCGTGGAATAGGCGCTGAGATCACCGCTGCGGCGCTTGCTCAAGGTGACGCCGTGGTTGCCACGGCGCGCAAGTCGAGTGCCGTCACCCATGCACTCGGCTTGCAGCCGGGCCTCCTGGCTGTAGACCTCGATGTCACCAGCGAGTCCGCGGCGCATCACGCCGTCAAGCTGGCGGTGGAGCATTTCGGCCGCATCGATGTGCTGGTCAACAATGCCGGTTATGGTTTGGCAGGGGCGGTTGAAGAGACCAGCGCCGAGGAGGTCCGCAGTATTTTCGACACCAACGTGATGGGTTTGCTCAACGTCACGCGCGCCGTGCTGCCGCAAATGCGCAGCCAGCGTTCGGGGCATGTGATCAATATGTCGTCGCTTGGCGGGTATAGGGTCGGTGCGGGTTTCGGTGTGTACGGTTCGACCAAGTTCGCAGTGGAAGGGCTTTCAGAAGCGCTCCACGCAGAACTTGCGCCGCTCGGCATTCATGTCACGGTGGTCGAGCCCGGTTATTTTCGAACGGACTTTTCTCGATTCATCGTCTGCAATGGAAGCGAAGAATGTGATCGCGGATTATGCTGAAACCGCCGGCAAGGTCCGGGTGTCGGCGAACGCATACAACCATCGCCAGCCGGGCGACCCCAAGCGGCTCGCGCAAGCACTGTTGACGTTGGTCTCCGCCACGAATCCGCCCTCGCGGCTTCAATTGGGCACGGACGCTCTGGCCCGGATTCGCGAGAAGCATGCGTTTGTCGAGCAGGAGCTTCAGACCTGGGAGGCGCTGTCGCGCTCGACAGACTTTCCTGTTTGAGGAGGACGTGGTGTTGCGCTGGGTTTCATGCTCGCGAACCGCCCGCCAAGTGGCATATCATTGCACCAACCACAGCCCCTTGCAGCATCAGGGAGGGGACGTCGACAGCTTGGCCTTGCGCGTCTCACCGGCGCCGGAGAGGACGGAACATGACTGTATCGAACGAGGTAGGGCACGCCGCCACGAGGGACGTCATCGAGCGCTTTTATCGCGCCATCGAGCATGCGGATATAGAGCTTCTGCGCACGGCCGTCACTTCCGACTGGCAGTATATTCCGGGCGCATCCGGAGAATCGATCGGCGTGGAGCAGATAATACCCATGCTTGCAAATTTCTTGCATGCGTTGCCTGACATGAAAGTCATCCTGCTCGATGTCCTGATCCACGACGCCATGGTCGGCGTGCGTGCAAAGGTCACGGGCACGCAGTCAGGACCGCTCATGGGCATTCCGGCCACGTCCAAGGTGGTCGATTTCGCGATTCATTCTTTTCATGAACTTCGCGACGACCGCATTGCCAAGACGTGGCATCTCGAAGACTGGCTAGGTTTGTTCCGGCAAATCGGCGAGTTGCCGCCGGGCCTGGCGAACCGTCCCGCCTAGGAAAGGGCGCAGCTTCATTACATCAGACCCTATCCGCCGGTTAGGTATTTCCCGTCGGAAGACCGCGACCTCTAGCGGAATGCACTAACATTCGTATCCTCCATGGAGGATGACGGATGGACCGTATGGAACTTGACAAGATAGATCGCGCAATCCTGATAGCGATCCAGGCCGATGGCCGCGCCACCAACGCAAGCCTCGCCGAAGCCGTGGGCTTGAGCGAAACGCCTTGCGCTCGCCGCCTCAAGCGGCTGGAAGCGGAAGGTTATATTGAAGGGTATCGTGCGGTCCTGTCCAAATCCGCATTGAAACTGGGTCTGGTCGCATTTACGCTGGTGCGTTTTGGCGTGCATGAGCGGCAACTGGCCGACCGGTTCGAACGCGAAATACAAGCCATACCGCGCATTGTTTCGTGTCACAACATTTCCGGCAGCGCCGACTATCTGCTGGAAGTTGTCGCGCGGGATCTGGAGGACTATGGGACGTTCCTGCGGGATGTATTGCGGACATTGCCCGGCGTCACGGCAGTCGAGTCCACGCTGTCGCTGCGCGAGGTCAAGCGCGATGCAGGGTTACCATTGCTCTGAGCAATCCACCGCTTATTCATCAGGAATCCGAACAGGCTCTTATTGCCTATCCTTATTGCCCGTTCATTGTGAGCCGGCATTGGGCGTTTGCGCCGTACCGGCACTATAAAAACGCACGAGATCGCCCTTGAGCGAATGGAGGGCTGCATCGTCGAGATAGATCATGTGGCCCGTCGGATAATACGTGCGCTGCACATTCGCCCGCAGCGTCGGGTCCAGTCCCATATGCGCCAGATCGTATTCGGTCTGGAAGAACGGTGTTGCCAGATCGAAATAGCCGTTGAGCGACAGCACGCGCAAGCGGGGATTCTGCCGCATCGCCTCAGCCAGGTCAGCTGCCGCATAGGGCAGCATAAGCTGCTCCCCCCACCACTCGCGATGTTTCCAGTTCCATTGCTTTAGCGCTTCGTCGTTGAATACACGATACGTATCCTTCGCGTCGAAGTGCAGGTCTTGCGCCAGATGCTCGTGCAACGCTGCATCGAAGGCGCTCGACACGCTGGTCACCGACGGATCGTAGTCGGGGCGTCCGTCGGCGTCATCGAAGTCAATACCCTCGAAGCGCGCATCGTAGCGGCCCACGGTGCGCGATTCGTCTCTCAGCAGTTGCTTGCGAAACCGCGACGGCCAGATTTGCAGCCGCGTCTGCTTGACGTAATTCACATCAAGGCCGGTGTAATGCGCCACACGTGCGGCGATTGCGTCGCGCTCCGAATCGGGCAGTGAGTCCCCCGCCGCTAACGCTTGCGCGTAGGGGCCGGAAGCGAACGCGCGGACCTCATCGAGGAACGCCGGCAAGCTTGGCGGTTTGGGCGTGATCTTGTCGTGATACCAGGCAATAGCTGCATAGGTCGGCAAGTAGCTCTCCGCCTCCAGATCCGTTCCCTCCGCGTGCGCGCCCGAGTTGAGGACGGAGGACATCAACACGACCCCGTTCAATGCAATATTGCTCTGGCTCAGACGATACGCAAGCATGGCGGCGCGCGCCGTTCCATACGATTCCCCAAGCAGGTACTTCGGCGAATTCCAGCGCTGGTTCACGCTCAGGTAGCGCTCGATAAAGTGTTCGAACGCATCCAGGTCTTCATCTACGCCCCAGAAGCGCTTCCCGGTTGCGTGGCCCACGATTCTCGAGAAGCCTGCACCGGGTGCATCGATGAAGACCAGGTCGGTGGTGTCGAGCAGGCTGTCCGGATTGTCCGCAAGCACATAGGGCGCCGGCGCCGTGATGGCCGGACTCGACGTATGGGCACGCTTGGGTCCGAACGATCCCATCAACAGAAAGACGCTGCCCGCGCCCGGGCCGCCGTTAAAAAGAAACGTGATGGGACGCGTGGCGGTGTTTTTCGTATTCGCGGTGTAGGCGACATAAAAGACGCTGGCCTCGGCCTGGTCCGCGTTGTTGCGCAAAAGCAGATTGCCGGCCGTTGCCGTGTAGTCGATCTTGCGGCCGTCGAGCCGGATCGAATGTTGCGTGACCGACTTGGTTTCCGGCGGGACCGGTATCAGGGTGTCGGCTTTCGTTTCGCTGGCGGCGTCGCTGGCCGCTGCCGCCGTTCGCGCGGCGTTTGCGCGGTTGCGGCGAGCAGGGTTGACGTTCGCGTCGGACGCGGCGACGGCGTTCGCTTGGGTGACGGGGTTTGTCTCGTCCGGGCGCACGCGTGTGCCGCCAGGCGATGAGGCGGGCGGTTCCTGCATGTCGACGGGCGCAGCTGGGGTGTCAGCGGGTGCCGCGCTGGTTTCCTGAGCCATGACGGCGGCCGGACCGCCGGCGAGGCCAAGCACGATCAGACTGCTCATCAGACCGCTTATCAGGCTGCTGACTACTGGGTAGAAACAAGCGCGCATCTGGGTCCCGGCTGTTTTTGTTTTCTGTAGGTGCTGGCTGGATTCTCGATAAGCCAACCCGTCCAGTCAATAACATTGTTGTCATCGGAGTGACGACGCGGGATCCGTCGGCGCGCATGTAAGTATTTCGAAGCCGTAGTGTCAGCCAAGGTGCTTGGCGGTCACAAACACGACATGAAGCCGTCAGCATTTGAGTTAACCCTTAGCGCGTTACCTCGATGCAGCGGGACGCGAGATCGATTCGCCGATCCGCTTACGCTTTCCTATACTTGGAACACCAGAGATAACAAACCGCTTTTCGCCTGACAATTAAGCCGGCTTCGGATCGCGCCAACAAGCAGACGGACGATCCGTACCGCGGGAGCCAAAGGCTCCCGGCGGCGGCCATCTGGAGGAGACATGGGACTACATGCACCCGCTGCAACCGGCGCTGAGAACGTCGGCGAGCCCCAGCCGCACCGGCCGGCAGTATATGGCCTGGCGCTGGCTGCCCTTGGCGTGGTTTATGGCGACATAGGCACGAGTCCGCTGTACACCCTGCAGACAGTCTTCGATCCCGCCAACGGGTTGAAGCTGGAACCGGCCAATGTGATCGGCATTGTCTCGCTGATCTTCTGGTCGCTGACGGTGGTCGTTTCGCTCAAGTACGTGACGCTCATCCTGCGTGCGAACAACCACGGCGAGGGCGGGATCATGGCGCTGCTGGCGCTTGCCGCGTCGTCGGTGGCGAGTCGTCCGCGACTCCGTCATGTCCTGCTGGCCGTCGGTGTGATGGGCGCGGCGCTGTTTTACGGCGATGGCGTGATTACGCCCGCCATCTCGGTGCTGAGTGCCGTTGAAGGGTTGCAGGTCGCAACGCCGCTGCTCAAGCCCTATGTCATCCCCATTACGCTGGCCGCGCTGATCACGTTGTTCATGATGCAAAAGCACGGGACGTCCGGCATTGGCGCGGTGTTCGGGCCGATCATGGTGGTGTGGTTCATTGTGCTGGCCGGGGCGGGGCTCATTCAGATCATGAATGCGCCGCATATCCTGGTCTCGCTCAATCCGCTCGCGGGGCTGGCATTCTGCCTGCATCACCGGTGGTTGGCGTTCGTTGCGCTGGGGGCCGTCGTGCTCTCGCTGACCGGGGCGGAGGCGCTATATGCCGACATGGGGCATTTCGGCACGCAGCCGATCCGGCTCACGTGGTTCGGCCTGGTATTCCCGGCGCTCGCATTGAATTACCTGGGTCAGGGCGCGCTGTTGCTGGCCGATCCGTCCGCCGTGCAAAATCCGTTTTATCGATTGTTCCCGGTATGGTCGCTTTATCCCATGGTGGTGTTGTCGACGATAGCCACGGTGATCGCCTCGCAAGCCGTGATTTCAGGCACCTATTCGATGACCAAGCAGGCCATGCAACTAGGCTTCCTGCCGCGTATGAACGTGGTGTACACGTCGGCGAAGGAGATAGGGCAGATCTACGTTCCGGGCATCAACTGGACCTTGCTGGTCGCCGTGGTGGCGGCGGTGATCGGCTTCGGTTCATCGACTGCACTGGGGTCGGCCTACGGTATTGCCGTTACCGGCACCATGCTCATCACGACCATGCTCACGTTTTTCGTGGTGCGTTATGCGTGGCATTACAACTGGTTTCTGTGCGTGGGTGCCACGGTATTTTTCTTTGTGATCGACGCTACATTCTTCTCGGCCAATCTGCTCAAGATCACGCAGGGCGGCTGGTTCCCGCTCGCTATCGGGTTGCTCATGTTTGCCGTCATGACCACCTGGGGACGTGGATGGGAAATCATGCTGGGGGAAGCCAAGGTACGGGCCGGGACTACACCGCTGAAGCCGTTCCTTGAAGGGCTGCTGGCGCGCTCGCCGGTGCGGGTCAGCGGGACGGCGATTTTCCTCTCGCCCGATCCCAATGGCGTGCCGCATGCGCTCCTGAACAACCTCATGCATAACCAGGTACTGCACCGGCGAGTGGTGTTCCTGACGGTGGCGAACAAGGAGGTTCCGTGGGTTCCGGAGCGCCAGCGGGTGTCGGTGCGATTGCTGTGCAGCGACTGCTATCACATCACGATCTCATACGGCTTCAAGGACGAGGTCAACTTGCCGCGCGCCCTTGAAGCATGCAAGGCACACGGCCTTGTGTTCGAGCAGTCGGAGACGTCCTACTTCCTGAGCCGAGCGACCGTGATACCCAAGCAAGAGAGGGAACGGTGCATGGCGCTGTGGCGAGAGCGATTGTTCGGCGTGATGCTCCACAACGTCGGCAACGTTTCTGCGTATCTCAAGTTGCCGACTAACCGCGTGGTTGAATTCGGATCAAAGGTGGAGATTTAAGGTTCGGATGCTTAATTATCTGCTGGCCGCCTCGCAAACAGCGAGGCGGCCAGCAGACTTCACCGCTCTTCGCCGTAGCCACCACCACCTGGCGTCTGGATGACAAAGACATCGTCGGGATTCATCTGCGCCTGATGGTGCGCGCCGAAGGTTTCATGCCCGGTCCCGCCCGCTCGTTCGACCCAGTTCACCCCGAGCGCACCCGGCTTGCCGCCCGCGAGTCCGAACGGTGCGACACGACGCCGGTTGGACAGGATCACGGCGGTCATGGGCGCGAGGAAACGTACCCGCCGTTCGGTGCCGTCGCCGCCCGCATGCAGCCCCGCACCACCGCTGCCGCGCCGGATGCGGAAGTCGTCCAGACGTACCGGAAAGCGCCACTCGAGCACCTCCGGGTCGGTCAGGCGCGAGTTCGTCATGTGCGTCTGGACCGCGCTGCAACCATCAAATACGGGGCCGGCGCCTGCGCCGCCGCAGATGGTCTCGTAGTACTGGAACTGCTCGTTGCCGAAGGTGAAGTTGTTCATCGTGCCCTGTGCCCCGGCCATTACGCCGAGCGCACCGTAGAGGGCGTCGGTGACGACCTGCGAGGTCTCGACATTGCCCGCCACCACCGCTGCCGGATAGTGCGGGTTGAGCATCGATCCCGCCGGAATGCGGATCTCCAGCGGCTTCAGGCAGCCGGCATTAAGCGGGATATCGTCGTCTACCAGCGTGCGGAACACATACAGCACCGCTGCCTTGCAGATCGCCGATGGCGCGTTGTAGTTGTTCGGCTGCTGCGCGCTCGTGCCCTCGAAGTCGATCACGGCCGATCGCGTTTCGTGGTTGATCGATACCGCCACCACGATCTTCGCGCCGTCGTCGAGCGCATATTCGAAGCGGCCGTCCTTCAATACCGAAAGCGTCCGCCGCACGACTTCTTCCGCGTTGTCCTGCACGTGCCGCATATAAGCGCGCACGACATCCAGGCCGAACTGCCCGCACATGCGTTCAAGCTCCTGCGCGCCCTTCGTGCAGGCGGCGACTTGCGCGCGCAGGTCGGCCAGGTTCTGCTCGACGTTGCGCACCGGATACGGGCCGGAGGTCAGCAGGCCGCGTATTTCATGGTCGAGAAAACGCCCTTGCGCCACGAGTTGAATGTTGTCGAGCAACACGCCTTCCTGGTCCACGTGCGTGGAGTCGGGCGGCATGGAGCCGGGCGTGATGCCGCCGATATCCGCATGATGTCCGCGCGCCGCCACATAGAATGTCGGCGTGGGACTGGCATCGACGAACACCGGCATGATGACGGTCACGTCCGGCAGATGCGTGCCGCCCGCGTACGGCGCATTGAGGACGTAGACATCGCCGGCTTGCATGGTGCCCGCACGCCGGTCGATGATCGTTTGCACGCTTTCGCCCATCGATCCAAGATGCACCGGCATATGCGGCGCGTTGGCGATCAGGTTGCCGCCGGTGTCGAAGAGCGCGCACGAAAAGTCGAGACGTTCCTTGATATTCACCGAGTACGACGTGTTCGCCAGCGTCACGCCCATCTGTTCGGCAATCGACATGAACAGGTTGTTGAACACCTCAAGCAGCACAGGGTCCGCTTGCGTACCGGCAGCATGACGATTGACGAGCGCGGTCGTGCGTTCAACCACGAGATGGTTGTGCCTGCTCACCACGACTTGCCAGCCCGGTTCGACCACCGTTGTCCCGGTGCGCTCGTTGACGATCGCCGGGCCGTCGATACGCGCGCCGGGCGCCAGTGCATCGCGATCGAAGACAGGGGTATCGCGCCACTCGCCGCCCGAGAAAATGCGCGTGGTCGCAAGCGCTTCCGGATTCACCGATGCCTGCTCGGCCAGCGGCCATTGTTCGTCTTCAGCGTCCTGCGTGCGGCCGATAGCTTCGACCGCGACGGCTTCGATGATCAGCGTCTTGTTTGGCATGAGAAAGCCATAACGCGCGCGATACAAGCGCTCGAACGTGTCCGTGATCTTCGCCGCTTCCGTCGAGAAGTCGATTTCGAGCGCAGTGTCCGTGCCGTCGTATTTGATATGCAGCGTGCGCCGCAACGCGATGTTGCCGACAGGAATGCGTTGCTCGGCGACTTCGTTTCGCGCTGCCGTTTCAAGCGGTTCGAACGTGTGATCGCAAGCGGTGAGCGCTGCGCGGTCGAGCGGCGTTTCAAGCGCCTGTTGCCGCAGTGCGCGGACATCGGCGAGACCCATGCCGTACGCCGACAGCACGCCCGCCAGCGGATGGATGAACACACGGGTCATGCCAAGTGCGTCCGCGACCAGGCACGCATGCTGACCGCCCGCGCCGCCAAAACACGCGAGCGTGTAGTGGGTCACATCGTAGCCGCGCTGTACGGAGATCTGCTTGATCGCGTTCGCCATGTTTTCCACCGCGATCTTCAGGAACCCTTCCGCAATTTCTTCGGGCGTTCGCGCGACGCCGGTTGCGTCTTCCATTGCCGCCGCCACTTCGGCGAACTTGCGTTGCACGACGTCGGCGTCGAGCGGCAGGTCGCCGTTCGGCCCGAATACGCGCGGGAACCAGCGCGCGCTGATCTTGCCGGTCATCACGTTGCAGTCCGTCACCGTCAGCGGGCCGCCGCGCCGGTACGAAGCCGGTCCGGGATTCGCCCCCGCGCTCTGCGGGCCGACGCGAAAACGCGCACCGTCGAAGCTGCAGATCGAACCGCCGCCCGCTGCGACCGTGTGGATCTTCATCATCGGTGCACGGATGCGAACGCCTGCCACTTCGGTGGCGAACTCGCGCTCGTATTCACCGGCGTAGTGCGTCACGTCGGTCGATGTACCGCCCATGTCAAAGCCGATGATCTTGTCAAAACCTGCGAGCTTGGACACCTGTGCCGCCCCCACGATGCCGCTGGCCGGTCCCGACAGGATCGCGTCCTTGCCCTGGAAACGGTGGGCGTCGGTGAGGCCGCCATTGCTCTGCATGAACTGCAGCGGCACCGCGCCGAGGTCGGCTTCAACCTGCCCTACGTAACGGCGCAGGATGGGGGAGAGGTATGCATCGACCACCGTGGTGTCGCCGCGCGATACCAGCTTCATCAGCGGGCTGACTTCGTGACTGACCGAGATCTGCGCAAAACCAATTTGTTCCGCAAGCTCCTTGAGCTTTTGTTCATGCGCGGTGTAACGGTAGCCATGCATCAGCACGATTGCGCAGGAACGGATGCCGTTATCGAAGGCGCATTGCAACGCCTGGCGGGCCTGTTCGACGTCGAGTTCCCGCACGACTTCGCCACGCGCGCCAATCCGTTCATCGATCTCGACAACTTGCTCGTACAGCAGCGTGGGCAATTCGATCTGCCGCACGAACAGCTTCGGCCGGCTTTGATAGGCGATGCGCAGTGCATCGGCGAAGCCTTTCGTGATCGCGAGCACCGTTGGCGCCCCCTTGCGTTCAAGCAGCGCGTTGGTCGCGACCGTGGTGCCCATGCGCACGCTGTCGATCAGTTCGGCCGGCACGGCTTCATGGCTTGCGATACCCAGTAACTCGCGGATGCCATGCACGGCGGCGTCGCGATATCGCTCGGGGTTCTCCGACAATACCTTGTGCGTGACGATACGGCCGTCGGGGCGGCGCGCGACGATGTCGGTGAAGGTGCCTCCGCGGTCGATCCAGAATTGCCAGCGGCGGTCGTGAGGGACGGGGGTGGAAACAGCCTGCGTCATGAGAGTGGTCCGATTACAAAGGATAACTTAGGAGGTAAGCCTGGCGCCGCGCGTTTCCGGCAGCGTCAGCGCCGCAAGAATCACTACGCCGTAAGCCGCTGCCGCGAAGGTCCCAATCGCGATGCCCAGGGACATTTTCTGCGCGACAAAACCGATCAGAAATGGAAACGTGGCGCCGACCGCACGACCGAAGTTGTAGCAAAAGCCCTGACCGGAACCGCGTATGCGGGTGGGGAACAGTTCGGTCATGAATGCGCCCATGCCGGCAAAGATACCCGATGCAAAAAAGCCGAGCGGAAAGCCGAGGATCAGAAGCATGGTGTTGCTCATCGGCACACGGGTATAGACCAGCGCGATGACCATGGAAGCCAGCGAGAACACGATGAAGTTTAGCCGCCTGCCGAAGCGGTCGCTGAGAAATGCACCGCACAGGTACCCCGCATACGATCCGGCGATCACCACGGCGAGATAACCGCCTGTGCCGACCACGCTAAGGTGCTGCTCGGTCTTCAGGTAGGTCGGCAGCCACGTGGTGATGGCGTAATAGCCGCCTTGCGTGCCGGTCGCGAGAATTGCTGTGCGCAGCGTGGTGAACCAGATGCCGGGGCCGAAGATTTCGAGGAACGAGCTGCGGTCGTTGCTTTCAAGCTCGCGTTGTTTCTGCTGCTTGTGGACTTCAGGTTCATCGACCAGACGGCGGATCAGGATCACGAATGGCGCGGGCAAGATGCCGAGCGCGAACAGTGCCCGCCACGCAATGTCGCCGGGGAGGAACGAAAACACCAGCGTATAGAGACCGGCGGCGACGGCCCAGCCGATTGCCCAGCCTGCCTGCACCATGCCCACGGCCTTGCCGCGATCGCGCGGCCGGATGACCTCGCCGATCAGCACCGCACCTGCGGTCCACTCGCCGCCGAAGCCGAAGCCCATCAAGCCACGAGCGACCAGCAACTGCGTGTAGTTCTGGGCGAACGCGCAGACGAGCGTGAAAAACGCAAACCAGAGGATGGTGATCTGCAGCGTTTTCACGCGGCCGATGCGATCCGACAGAATGCCCGCCACCCAACCGCCCAGTGCTGAGGTCAGCAGCGTTACTGTGCCGATCAATCCGGCCTCGCCCTTGCTCAAGCCCCAGGTTGCTATCAGCGTAGGGATTACGAAGCTCAGGAACTGCGTGTCCATGGCGTCGAGTCCATAGCCTATCTTGCAGCTCCAGAACGCGCGCTTCTCGCTTGGGGTGGTGTGTTTGTACCAGCCGAACATGCCGCTGCTGGCGGGTTCGTCGGGCAGCGCTTCAACCTGCGTGCTCGCATAGCGTGCTTCAGTAGTCATGTTCTCTCCAGGGTTCGTGAGCGTGCGCTCAGAGCACAGCGAGCGATGAGTTGGGGATGTCGGTCATGAGCATGTGACCCGGCCGATGCGCAATCGCGAACGGCAACCGGGCGCTTTCGATCGCGCTTTGCGGCGTCACGCCGCACGCCCAGAACACGGGTATCTCATGTTCGTGAATGGAAACCGGTTGACCGTAGTCGGGCTGCATCAGATCTTCAATACCCAGCACTGCCGGGCTGCCCAGATGCACTGGCGCACCGTGCACGGAAGGGAACCGGCTCGTGATCTGGACAGCGCGCACCGCATGCGCACCGCTCATGGGACGCATGGAGACGACCAGCCTGCCGCCAAACGGCCCAGCCGCCTGATTCGTAATATTCGTGCGGAACATCGGCACATTGACGCCTTCATCCACATGCCGCAACGGGATGCGTTCGCGCGCCAGCATCTGTTCGAATGAAAACGAGCACCCTATGGCGAACACCACCAGATCATCGCGCCAGAGTTCGACGATATCGTCGGGTTGCTCGCACAGCACGCCGTCGCGATACACGTTGTAGCCGGGAACGTCGGTGCGGATATCGAGGTCGCGGCCCAGCGCCGGCACGTTCCACTGGCCCGGTTCGCCTACGCCCAGCAGCGGGCACGCCTTGGGGTTTCGCACGCAAAAACGCAGGAAATCCTCTGCATAAACGCTTGGGATGATGGCGAGATTGGCTTGCGCGAACTCGCCGCAGTGACCGGCCGTGGGACCGGTAAAACGCTTGCTGCGGACTTGCTGGCGGAAAAGGTGCGGCATGGTTCAGGTCCCTCACGAATGCAATGAAATGGCGACGAAACAAGTGACGAGATGCAGGTTAGGGCCGCAAAAAAAGTGGCGCCAGCGAGTTATTCCGCTCGCATGCGTTAAGATTTTCTTAACGGTTTCGTGCGGGTTTTCACGTAGCGGACTTGGCGCCCGCAGTCGAATGAACGGGTGCCGAGCGAGGCTGCAGGCCTTTGTGCACGGTGTTTTAACGCGCGGACGCAGGCGCGCCGAAGCACATGGGCTGCTCAGGAACATCCTGGAAAAAACATCGATTACGCAGGCGCACTTTTTTGGCGGAGTTAATAATTCCTCCGGGCTGCCGTTAAGCGAAAGAGCGGGCTCGTTCTCCCGCGCCTCTCCTGACCGCAGTTCCTTTCAACTGGAAAACAAAAATGAACCGTCTGTCCTTGCGCCAGAAGTTATGGATGCCGCTGATTCTTTCGTGGTTCGGCCTTCTTACGCTGACTGTCTGGCACGCATACCAGACGCGTGACCTGCAATTGTCCGAGCGTCACCGCGACCTGGGCGACATTGTCTCGATGTCGTATTCAATCGCCGCCGGCCTCGACAAGCTCGCGCAGAGCGGCAAGATGTCCGTCGATGCCGCGAAGCAGGAAGCTATCGCGCGAATCGGCGACCTGCGGTACGACGGCGGCGGTTACGTGACGATTGTCGGGTCGAACTCGGTCATGATCATGCATCCGATCAGCCCGAAACTGGACGGCAAGGACATGTCGGACTGGAAGGACGCCAAGGGCAATTCGCTCTACAAGGCTATTGCCGCGGCCGGCAGTTCCGCGGAAGGCGGAGGGTTCCTCGAATACTGGTGGCCGAAGCCGGGCGAGACCGAACCGAGCTCAAAGCTGGGTTATACGAAACGCTATAAACCTTGGGACTGGGACATGATCGCCGGTACGTACCAGGACGATATCCAGGCCGCGTTCTATCGCACGCTCCTGCATTCGCTCCTGATGCTGTTCGTGCTCGGCGCGGCCATTTCGCTGTTTGCGTCGCTGGCAATCAAGAGCGTGAGCCGCTCGCTTGGCGGTGAACCCGCTGCTGCTGCACACCTTGCGCGGCAGATTGCATCGGGCGACCTGACGGGGCGCATCGACGTAACGGCCGGCGACACGCAGAGCGTCTTCTCGGCGATTGCCCATACGCGCGACAGCCTGGCGGGCACGGTGTCGCGCGTGAAGGACGCCGCCGACGCCATCAAGCTTGCCGCAGCGGAAATTGCCAGCGGCAACGCGGACCTGTCGAGCCGCACCGAGCAGCAGGCAGCGGCGCTGCAGGAGACCGCGGCGGCCATGGACGAGATCACGTCCACGGTCCGCGCGAACGCCGACAATGCGTCGCAAGCAAGTCAGGTGGCGGCCAGCGCGTCGGCGCAAGCGCTGCGAGGCGGTAGCGTGGTGGACGATGTGGTCGAGAACGTGCGCGCGATTGCCACCAGTTCGAAGCAGGTCGCCGAGATCACGGCGGTGATCGACGGCATTGCGTTCCAGACAAATATTCTCGCGCTGAACGCGGCGGTTGAAGCCGCGCGCGCCGGTGAAAACGGCCGCGGTTTTGCGGTGGTGGCGGGCGAAGTGCGCAGCCTCGCGCAACGCAGCGCGGCGGCGGCAAAGGAGATCCGCGTGCTGGTCGACACGTCGCTGACGCAGATCGAAAGCGGTGCGGGGCTCGCCGAAAACGCGGGCAAGGCCATGGCCGATATCGTCACGGCAGTCAAACGCGTGACAACCATTGTGGAAGACATTGCTACTGCGTCGAACCAGCAAAGCGTGGGGATTGAAGAGGTCAACCGGGCGATCGCACAGATGGACGGCACCACGCAGCAGAACGCGGCGCTGGTCGAGCAGGCCGCGGCTGCGGCGAGTTCGATGAACGACCAGGCGCTGCGCCTGGGTGACGCCATGCAGTCGTTCCGGCTGACGCCTGCATGAATACACGCTTCCTCGAGACCTTCGTGACGCTGGCGGAACTGGAAAGTTTCCGGGCGACCGCGCGTGTCCAGCACGCCACGCCCGCGACCATCTCGCTACGCATCAAGTCGCTCGAGGACGAGTTGAAGACCCAACTGGTCGACCGGTCCTCAACGGCATTTCGTTTGACGACCGCGGGACAGAGCCTGCTCGGGCTCGCGCGAAACGTGGTGGATGCCGCGCGTGCGTTGCGCGAGGCAGCGGGTCAGGAGGTGGTGGTCGGCGGCAAGCTGCGGCTCGGGGTGATCGAAACGGTGGTGCATAGCTGGCTGTCCCACTACATCACCTATCTCAACGCGAACTATCCGAAGCTCGATGTCGATCTCACCGTCGATTCGAGTTCCGTGTTGCAGCGCCGCTTGCTGAGCGGCGAGCTTGATCTCGTCATACGGGTGGAAGGGATCGACAGTACCAAGATTGCATCGAGTGCGATTGCGAGTTACCCGGTGCGCTGGATCGCGAGACGCGGGCTGCTGTCGCGGCGCGCTGCCGGGCTTGCGCTACGCGTATTGCAACGGCCGATAGTCACGTTCGGCCGAGGGACGGCACCGCAGGTAGCGCTGGAAAGCATCGTGCATACGCTTGCCCGGCAAGAAAACATGCGGCCCGAACAAACGCGTATTACGTGCTCGCCATCGGTGGCCGCGATCGTTCAACTGGTGCGCGACGGATATGGCGTCGCCGGTATTCCCAGTCTTTTCGTCGCCAAGGAATTGCAAAGCGGTGAGTTCGTCGAGCTGCCGCTGAAGCCGGTTCCGCCGCCGATTGTCGTGTCGCTATGCAAGCCCGTCGATGCCAGCGTGATGGTCAATGCAGCGGCCAACGCCGCGCACGTTGCGTGTTCCGCCTACTCGAAATCGATTAAAAAAGACTTCCTGGAAGGGCTTTAATCTTTGGGCGACAGCGCTTCGCGCTGGAACACGACGGTTGGCTTGCCCTTGTAGGTTGTCGTGCGGCTTGGCGCGAATGCACATTTCCTGGCGAGTGCAAGCGAGGGTGCGTTTTCCGGCGAGATGATGCAGACGATTTCATCGTCGGGCCAGCGTGTATCCGCCCACTGCAACGCGGCACGCACGGCTTCGGTCCCGTAGCCTTGTCCTTGCGACCCGGACGTCAACATCCATCCGATCTCCGGCGCTTGATCGAATGCCGGGTCGATACCGCGCTTGTATTGCCCGAAGCCGACCTCGCCGATGAACTTGCCGCTGTGCTTCTCACTGACTACCCAATAGCCGAATCCCATCAATGCCCAATGCCCCGCGCTTCGAAGAAGGCGCGCCCATGCTTCCTCCTTTGTGAACGCAACACCGGTGACATGGCGCACGACCGCGAGGTCCGACCACATGGCGTAGATGTCGTCGAAATCAGCGCGTTGCGGGGCACGCAGGATAAGACGATCGGTTTCCAGGGCAGCGGTGGAGTGGGGCATGGGGAAACATGTGCGCGTGGATGGAGCAGGGAATATAACCGTTCAGGCCGAGACGGCGAACGCGAAGAGAGACGCAGCCCCACAACCGCGTCAAGCCATCGCGCCGCTATGCTCCGACACCAGCATCTCGATCAACGCGCTCAGGTCGCGCGTTGCTTCGTTACGCATGGTCGGTGCAACATGAAGCTCCAGTTCCGCGGGCGGCAGCGCCGGCAGGCCGTCCGATTCATCGAACGCGCGCCAGCACGCGGGCAGCGTCCGGCGATCGATGATCGTCACCGCCGCGCCGTGATTTACCGCAATGCGGATTCCGGTCGGACTCTGGCTCGTGTACACGAGTTGATAATCCCGCCCGATTGCGGTCAGCGCCTGCAATCCCCGTTGCCGGTAAGTACAGCTTTCGTCGAAGAGAGCGAGCGGCACCGGCGCATCCGCGCACAACTCGAAATCGTGATGCGCTGCCCACACCAGTTCCTGGCGGGCTAGGGGTTTTCCCCCGGCACGCTCACCGTGCCGCACGACCAGCGCCAGGTCGAGTTCACCCGCACTCAGCCGTTCCAGCAATTCCAGCGATGTCCGGCAATGAATATGCGGCCGCGCACCGGGGCGCACCGCATAAAACACCCGCAGCAGTTCCGGCAGCCATAGCTCCGCATAGTCTTCCGGCAGCCCGAAACGAATCACATTGCCGCGGCTGCCGCGCGTGAGCGAAGCAATTGCCTCGTTTTGCACCTGCAATATCCGCCGGGCGTGGATCAGGAAATTCTCGCCGTCGCTCGACAGCGCGAAATGACGGCTGTTGCGCATGAACAGGTGCGCGCCAAGCCGCTCCTCGAGCGTCCGGATCCGCAGGCTGATGGTCGATTGCGTGCGATGAAGCTGGCGCGCCGCCGCCGTAAAACCGCCGCTTTCAGCCACCACGACAAACGCACGCACGAGTTCCGCATCGAGTGAAGCGATCTTCGACCAATCGGGTTCGCTAATGGAATCCATCGGAAATACTCGCTTTCCAAAAGAAATTGGCCGCCAAAAGATCGGGCCGTCGTTCGCAGATTGTTGTTGAAGTCGATCCGTAAATCCACTCGCCAAAATATCGATTTGGAGCCTGCCGTGGTTCTCTCCGTTTCACTTGCCGATGCTGAATGCCTTGATCTCAGCGATATCGTCAACACTGACCGCTACCCCCTGCACGACCCGGACAGCCCGCGCCTGACCGAACTGGTGGCCGCCTGCCGCGCCGAGCTGGCTGCCAGCGGCAGCGCCGTGCTGCACGATTTCCTGCGCCCGGAGGCGCTGGAGCGGGCACGCAACGAGGGTCGCGCGCTGGCCGCCAAAACCTACTTTTCAACTCGTAAGGTCAACGCTTACTTTACCGCCGACGACCCTACGCTGTCCGACGCCGATCCCCGCCGCATCTTCATGGACCGCACCAGCGGTTTCGTGACACGCGACCTGATTCCGGCGGACGCGATTGTGCATCGCATCTATGTCGCCCAGGCGATGAAACGTTTCGTGGCGGACTGCCTGGGCGAAACGCGGGTGTGGGAATACGCCGATCCGTATGCGGGTCTCGTGCAAAACGTGATGCCGCCCGGCACCGAGCAGCCGTGGCATTACGACACGAACGAATTCATTGTTTCGATGATGACCCAGCAGCCCACCGCGGGCGGCGACTTCGAATACTGCCCGAACATTCGCACGCCGCAAGGCGAAAACTACGAAGGCGTCGGCCGCGTGGTACGCGGGGAAACCCGCGAAGCGATCAACGTCATCACGCTGCGTCCGGGCGACCTGCAATTGTTCAAGGGCCGCTTTTCGCTGCACCGCGTCACCCAGGTAGCGGGCGAAATCGAGCGCCACACGGCCATCTTTGCGTACTCGCAAAAGCCTGGCGTAATCGGACGGCTTGAACGGACACGCCAGTTATACGGCCGGGTTTCGGAAGCTCATCTGGAAGCCGAGCAACGGCTCGTTCGCGCCGACAGCCTGGTTGATTAACCCGTCGATTAACGCTTATAAAACCCCCACATGTCGATTATTCGCCCTACCCATCTCCCTGAAGATTGCGAACCCACGGCCGCGGAAATTGCGCAGATTCAACGTGACCGGCTGGCTGCCGTGCGCCGTGAATTGAAGAAGCGCGACCTGACCGCCGCTGTGTTGTTCGATCCCACGCACATGCGCTACGCCACCGGCTCGCGCAACATGCAGGTCTATTCAATGCGCAACCCCGCCCGCTATGTGTTCGTGCCGGCGGAAGGCAAGGTCGTGCTGTTCGAATACGCGGGCTGCGACTTCCTGGCCGAAGGCCTGGACACGGTGGATGAAGTCCGCCCCGCCACCGCGATCTCCTACTACTTTTGCGACGACATGCTCGGCCAGGTCACCGAGCGCTGGGCAGCCGAGATTGACGAGCTGATGACGCAAAGCGGCGGCGGCAAGCGCATTGCGATCGAAAGCGCGACATCCGCTGCAGCGTTCGCGTTGCAGGCACGCGGCTACCAGGTCTTCGACGCACAGGAGCCGCTTGAACGCGCGCGCGCCATCAAGGTGCCCAACGAGATCAAGATGATCCGCGCGTCGCTGCGCGCGGCTGAAGAAGGCGTGCGCAAGCTGGAAGCGGCGCTTGTGCCGGGCATCAGCGAGAACGAGCTGTGGTCGCATCTGCATCAGCACATCATTGCAACCGACGGCGACTACATTGAAACGCGCCTGATCAGTTCGGGACCGCGTACCAATCCGTGGTTCCAGGAAAGCAGCCCGCGCAAGATCCAGTCGGGCGAACTCGTCGGGCTCGACACGGACGTGGTCGGACGCTTCGGCTATTACGCGGATTTTTCGCGCACGTTCCTGTGCGGCGATGTGCAGGCCACCGCCGCGCAAAAGAATCTTTACCAGCTGGCGTACGAGCAGATTCATTCGAACATGGAGAATGTGCGCGCGGGCACGACTTTCCAGGAGTTCATTGCCCGGGCGTGGAAGATTCCCGAGCCATACCGTGCGCGCCGCTATTTCGCGCTCGCGCATGGCGTTGGCATGACGGGCGAGTATCCGTATATCGTGCATAGAGAGGACAACGAGGCCAAGGGGTATGACGGCGTGATCGAGCCGGGCATGACCCTCTGCATTGAAAGCTATATTGGACACGAGGCAGGCGGCGAGGGCGTGAAGCTGGAAGAGCAGGTCTATGTTCGCGACGACGGCCGCGTCGAACTGCTCTCGGACTACCCGTTCGAGGCGAGGTTGCTGGCCTGATCCCCGCAGACGGCGCGTCATTAAAAAACCGATAGCAAACCAACCCCATAGGTGCAAGACGATGCTCAAACGATTCTTCAAGGCAGGCATTTCGGCTCTGGTCGTGGTAACGGCGACCGCGGGCACTGCGCACGCCGCAGGGACTTTCTGCAGCTCGGGCAAGACCGTGCACTTTGCGGGCATTACGTGGGAAAGCGGCGCGTTTGCGACTGAAGTGCTGCGTCAGATTCTTGAAAAGGGCTACGGCTGCGCGACGGACGTCGTGCCCGGCAGCACGGCCGCCACCGAGACCGCGCTGGCGAGCAACGACGTGCAGGTCTGGGCCGAGCAATGGACCGGCCGCAGCGAAATCACGTCGAAAGCGGTCGCTGCCGGCAAGGTCAAGCTGGTCGGCGACACCCTCCCGGGCGGTACGAAGGAGGGCTGGTTCGTGCCTGAATACGTGATCAAGGGCGATCCGTCCCGCAACATCAAGGCCAGCGCGCCGGGCCTGGTTTCCGTCACGGACCTGCCGAAATACAAGGACCTGTTCGCCGATGACGAAGAACCGGAGAAGGGGCGTTTCCTGAATTGCCCGACGGGCTGGGACTGTGAGCGCGTGAATACGCGTTTGCTCAAGGTGCTGGGCCTCGATGCGTCATACACGAATTTCCATCCGGGGACGGGGGCGGCGCTCGATGCGTCGATTGAGTCGGCGTATCAGCGCGGCAAGCCGCTGGTGTTTTATTACTGGGGCCCCGCTGCGTTGATGGCGAAATACAAGTTCGTCGAACTCAAGATGCCGCCGTATAACGACGCCTGCTGGAAGACCCTGCGCGATGAAAGCAGCACGAAGCAATGTGCTTCGTCGTATATGGTTTCGCACGTGACGGTGGGGGTCTCGACGCCCTTCAGCGAAGCGGAACCGCAAGCCATTGACCTGTTCTCGAAAGTCAGCTTTCCGATGGACTTCCTGAACAGCACGATTCTTGAGATGACATCGAAGAAGATCGACGGCTCGGCCATGGCCACCACGTTCCTGCGCACGCACCCCGAGATGTGGAAGACCTGGGTGCCGGCTGATGTAGCGGCCAAGGTGCAGGCCAAGCTGGGCACTTGAAACGGGCCCCTTCCCTTCACCGCGATCCTTCTCAAGACGAGTGAACCATGACGTCCATCTTTCCGCATCTGTCGCTTGCCGACCCGATCAACGACAAGGTCGCCTTGCTGGTCCAGAACTATGGCGATGCCTTCCACTCGTTCAGCCTGGTCGTGCTGAAGTACCTGCTGGTGCCGCTGGAAAGCGGCTTGCGGATCATGCCGCCGTGGCTGTTGCTACTCCTCGCGGGTCTGCTCGCCTGGCACGCCACACGCAAGCTCTCGCTGGCCGCGTTGTTCGTGTTGCTGCTTTACGCAATCGGCGCGTTCGGGCTGTGGGACAAGCTGATGCAGACGCTTGCGCTGATGCTCGTCGCAACCGTGTTGTCGATCGTGCTGGGCATCCCGCTTGGCATCCTGTGCTCGCAGAACCGCTGGGTGCGCCGGGGCCTGTTGCCCGTGCTAGACGTGATGCAGACGCTGCCCAGCTTCGTGTACCTGATCCCGGTGCTGATGCTCTTCGGGCTGGGCAAGGTGCCGGCCATCTTTGCCACGGTGATCTATTCGCTGCCGCCGCTGATCCGGCTCACGGACCTGGGCATCCGGCAGGTGGATGGCGACGTGGTGGAAGCCGCGCGCTCCTTTGGCACTACACGCTGGCAGATGCTGATAGGCGTGCAGTTGCCGCTCGCGCGACCGAGCATCATGGCCGGTATCAACCAGACCACCATGATGTCGCTATCCATGGTCGTGATTGCATCCATGATCGGTTCGCGGGGCCTCGGCGAGGACGTGCTGGCCGGCATTCAGACACTCGATGTCGGCAAGGGCATGCAGGCGGGTATCGCCATTGTTATCCTGGCGATAGTAATCGATCGGATCTCGCAGGGTTACGGTCAGGAGCGGCGTGCACGGTTGGCGCTGAGCGCGAACAGAAGGGCTCGCGTGCAGGCTCGCCAGAGCGCGCGCAGCGCCGGTCTTGGCGAGCCGGAGGCGGCGGGCGACGTCGCGTCGCGTCGCGTCTGACACTCATCCATTCCTCTTGCGGAGCGCGAACATGACAGCTATCCGAGTCAGCAACGTCTACAAGATCTTCGGGCCGACGATGACCCATGCACGTGTTATCGACATGCTGCGGCACGGCGCGTCGAAGGCGGACGTGCTCGCCGACAACGGCTGTAACGTCGGCCTCAACAACATCAACCTGAATATCGAGGCCGGCCAGATCTTCGTGATCATGGGCTTGTCCGGGTCAGGCAAGTCCACGCTCGTGCGCCACTTCAACCGGCTGATCGATCCGAGCGCGGGCGAGATCGTGATCGACGGGGAGAACATCCTCTCGCTCAACGCGGCAGGGCTGCGCGAGTTCCGCCGGCATCGCGTGAGCATGGTGTTCCAGAACTTCGGCCTCTTGCCTCATGCAACGGTGCTGGAGAACGCGGCGTACGCATTGCGGGTAAGAGGTGAGCGCCATGATGTAGCGAACCAGAAGGCCAGGACCTGGCTCGGCAAAGTGGGCCTGGATGGTTACGGCGATAAATTCCCCGACGAGCTTTCGGGCGGGATGCGCCAGCGCGTGGGGCTTGCCCGTGCGTTGGCGGCGGACACGGAAGTGCTGCTGATGGACGAAGCATTCTCGGCATTGGATCCGTTGATCCGCACCGAGATGCAGGATCAGTTGCTCGAGCTGCAGAGGACGTTGAACAAGACCATTGTCTTCATCACGCACGACCTGGATGAAGCATTGCGGCTGGGCACGCAGATCGCGATCCTGCGCGACGGCGAACTCGTGCAGCAAGGCACGCCTGAAGATATCGTGCGTTTCCCCGCGAACGACTATGTCCGCCGGTTCGTCGAGCGGCGCGCCGAACGCGTCTCGTAACCCAATCAGTTAAGACGATTGACTGAGCGCAGGACAGGGCTCGTAACAAGGGTCCTGGATACACACGCCCGTACCGGGCGATCAATAAAAGAAGCGTCATAAAAAAGCAGGTCCACACCGGCGACACGCCGGGTCTATGGTTTTGGAGCCATCAATGAAAAAGCAAGCAATCTGCATGACTTTGTCATGCCTGTTCGTCGCGGGCGCGCATGCCCAAAACAGTGTGACGCTATATGGCGTCATCGACGAAGGGTTCGACTATACGAATAACGTCAACGGCAATAAAGCCTATGAAATGCAGAGCGGTTACGCACAAGGAAGCCGCTGGGGATTGAAGGGCAATGAAGACCTGGGCGGGGGCGTCAAGGCGATCTTCACCCTTGAAAATGGGTTTAACCTGAACAACGGACGGCTGGGTCAGGGCGGCCTGGAATTCGGCCGGCAGGCTTTCGTGGGCATTAGCGATGCCACATACGGAACGGTCACGTTGGGCCGGCAATACGATTCGGTGGTGGATTTTCTCGCGCAGACAACGGCCAATGGAAACTGGGCGGGTTATCTGTTTGCGCACCCGTACGATAACGACAATACCGACAATTCATTCCGCGTGAATAACACGGTGAAATACACGAGCCCGGCATGGGCCGGTTTTCAGTTCGGCGGCATGTATGGGTTCAGTAACGTCGCTGGGGGTTTTGCCAACAACCGGCTGATGAGCGTGGGTGCGCAGTACACCTACGGGGGACTGCTGATCGCGGCAGCCTATTTGAACTCGGACAACCCATCGGGCACGACGGGCGGCGCCATTTCCACGACCGACCAGAACTTCCTCGCGCAGCGCCTGCGGGTTTTCGGCGCGGGTATCAACTACACCATGGGTAACGCTACGGTGGGCTTTGCGTACACCAACTCGAACCTGTCCGATCCGACTTCCACCACCTATATCTCGGGATCGATCGTGCCGGCAGGCGGATCGATATCGTCGCTCAAGTTCAACAACTTCGAGATCAACGGCAAGTATCAATTTACTCCGGCGTTTTTTGTCGGCGCGCAGTACGTCTATACACGCGCTACCGATAACGCCAGCACCGGCACGGCTCACCCGAACTATCAGTCGGTGGGATTGATGGCGGACTACCTGCTGTCCAAGCGTACCGATGTCTACGCCCAGGCTGCCTTCCAGTCGGTCGGCGGCGACACCACCGGGACTGCGCTTGATAATGCCTACGTGCCGGGTGCGGCGGACGCTTCGTCCACGTCGAAGCAGGTTGTGGTGCGGCTCGCGATACGGCACGCGTTCTGAGTGCCGCGTGTTCGCGGGCGGCAGCGGAGGTCCGCGAACACACCCGCGGCAAGCTTCACATCTTGATGACATCCATCACGGTCTTCTTCTTGTCCTTGAACTCATAGATCGTGATGGCTGCATCCTTGAGATCGCCATGCGGATCGAACGCAATGCGGCCGATCACGCCGTCATACTGAGTCGATGGCATCGCGGCGAGCACTTTAGGGCGGTCCGTCGAGTCCGCGCGTTTCATCGCGTTGTAGATGACGTAGACGGCGTCATAGGTGAACGGCGCATACGCGTCGATCGGCGTATTGAAACGCGCCATGTAGCGCTTTTCGAAGTCCTGTCCCTTGGGCATCTTCGAGAGCGCGAGGCCCGCCTCCGAGCACGTTACGTTGCCAATAGCGTCACCCGCCAGATCGATCATCTTCTCCGTGCATGCGCCGTCGCCGCCCAGCACCTTCGCTGTTATCCCGAGATTGGCCGCCTGCTTGGCCAACGGTCCGGCGGTGGCGTCCGAGCCGCCGTACATGATGACGTCGGGACGCAAGCCTTTTATCTTCGTCAGGATTGCGCGGAAATCGGTTGCCTTGTCGTTGGTCTGTTCGCGCGTGACGATCGTGCTGCCTTTCGCTTTCGCAGCCTTTTCGAATTCATCGGCGAGTCCCTGGCCGTAGGCGGTGGAGTCGTCAATGATCGCAATCCGCTTCGCGTGCAGCGAGTCGAGCGCGTAATGGGCGAGTGCCGGTCCCTGAAGCGCGTCGGTAGCGACTACACGAAACGTGGTCTTGTAACCCTGCAGCGTGTACGTGGGGTTGGTCGAACCTTGCGAGATCTGCACAATGCCTGCTTCGCTGTAGATCTTCGACGCGGGGATCGAGACGCCCGAGTTGATGTCGCCCACGACAGCCACCACGCCGTCATCCACCAGCTTCTGGGCGACCTGCGTGCCGGTGCGCGGATCGGCGGCATCGTCCTGGGAGTCGAGCTGGAACCTGACCGGCTTGCCGCCGATCACCGGGTGCTGGCTGTTGATCTCGTCGATCGCCAGCCGGGCGGCATTTTCGCTGTCCTTGCCCATGTGGGAAAGCTGCCCGGTCAGCGGCGCGGCATGGCCGATCAGGACGACGGCCGGGTCCGCCGCGTAGCTTTGTCCACTGACAATCAGAAGAACCGCTACGGCGAGGGCAGAGCAAGCGGGACGCGAAAAACGAAGCGGGGCGGAGGAGGTCACGAGCGGATCCTTGGGGCTTGGAGAGTGAGCGGGGGGCCATCGAATGCGATTCAGCAACACGGACGGCGAATGAGGCTCAGTATTCAAACGCCAATTTGCGCCGTCCAACGACTAATTGTGTTGGACAGCAATAAACAAATCTAATGCCTCGCCGTCATTCAACATGGGCCAGTGCGTCGACCATGTAGCGGTGCCGAAGGCTGCGTCCAAGTACCGGATCATGCAGTTCGAGCTCGTAGCCCGCTCCTGCGCCTAGTTTGCCGAGCACGGCTTGCGTGCCGCAGAACATCGCCGACCCGGGCGGCATGGCGGCCGCACCGAAACCTCGTTTAATCAGCTCGTCCGGATGCAGCAAGCGGGCGAGCGTGCCCTCCTGGTACAGCGCGGGGGCGGCATCGCTTTCGATCCGCCAACTGCGCGCGACCAGCGAATCCCAGTGCGGGGCGACATCGGCATAACGCCAGAGCGCGGCGCCTACCGGCTTCGCGCACATCTGCTTCGACACGGCGACGTCGTAGCTTTCCACCCGGCGGTCCGTATGATCGGACCCTATGCCGACAAGCAAACCGTCGCTCGCGCTCTGGATCAGCACGACTTCGACCTCGCCGGATGAATGTGAGCCCACAACATGGATTGCGCCGTCGGTCGTCAGCAAGGCGGGCGAGACTATGTAGAAAGTGGGCACCGACGCCGGGCGTTTCACGCCGAGCGCTTCCAGTTCGCGGATATGGTGCTCGACGTCGTGCGCGTCGCGCCCCGCCCAGCCGGCGATGACCAGGCGGCTCACCAAAACCTCGATATCGACGCCGCCATCTATCCTGCATTCAAGTGTCTTCATCAGAACCTTTCACCGGGTGAATTCAATGAATGACAGTCTTGAAGAAGGGTGTGCCGATGTCCAACAAGTAAATGTGAGCCCACGTGCTCACTTTTTCTTGTCACGGGGGAATTCTTCCGGCGATAAACTGACGCAATGATTCGGTCGATGCCCGCCGCATCGTCAGTTTCCTCAGCTTTGTCACGCAACGCATCAGCCGGGGTGCGCCATGAATGTCCGCTTTCTCGAAACGTTTGTATGGCTCGCCAAGCTGCGCAACTTCCGGATGACGGCCGAGCACCTGCACGCCACCCAAGCCGCCATTTCCAGCCGGATTTCCGCTCTCGAGCAGGAGTTTGGCGTGCGTCTGTTCGACCGTGGACCCCGTGATGTGACGCTGACGCAGGAAGGCACCAAGGCGCTTGCTTTCGCGGAGCAGATCCTGAAGCTGAACCGCGACATGCTCGCGAGCGTCAGCGACCGTTCCAAAGTTGCGGGGCTGCTGCGGCTGGGTGCGATCGAATCGGTCGTGCATACATGGCTGCCGGATCTGCTGAAGCGGGTAAGGGAGGAGTACCCGAACCTGACGATCGAACTCACGTCGGATACCACGGCTAATCTTTCCGGGCATCTCGTCAACGGCAACGTCGACGTCGCGTTGCTGACCACGAACGTGACCGGCAGCGACGCAGTCAACATTCCGCTTGGGACGCTCCCCATGCGATGGGTGGCGAGCCCCTCACTCAACCTGTCAGCTGAAGCGCTCTCGGAGGCGGAACTGGCCGCGTTTCCCATCGTCAGTTTTGCGCGGCACTCGGCGCCGCATGGCTTCCTCACCGAGTTGTTCGCGGCCAGCGGCGAGACCACCGTTCAGATCAACTGCGTCTCGTCCGTGGCCGCGATCATTCGCCTTGTCGTCGACGGGTTCGGCATAGCCGTGCTGCCGAGCGCATTTGTCATGCACGAGTTGCAGTCGGGACGGCTGCAATTGCTGCAGGTGACGCACCGCGTTCCCGCGCTCCCGCTCGTCGCCGCGTTCAGGCGCAGCCCGGACAGCCTGCTGTGCGAATCCATCACGCGCCTGGCGTTGCAGGTCGTACGCGATTTCAGCCTCGCCAACGGCCCCGAGTTCGCGCTGTTTCCCAACGCGGCTGATACGCCGGTTTCATCGTCAACCCCTCCCGCCTCGCCAAAAAATGCCGACTGATTCTTACCCCTCCCTCACGATTGAACCGCTCAGCGCCGAGGCTTTCAACGCCTATGGCTGGATGCTGGGCAAACCGCTTAAAAGCGATGGCCACGCTCCCGCGTACACCAGTCCGGCTTCGGATTTCTGGCGCGAACATCTCTTCGATACCGGCGTGGCGGGGGAAACCGAAGTCCTGTGGGTCAAGTACAGAAACGCTGACGAAACGGTCGCAAGCCTCGAAACCCATTGGCTGACGCAGCAAGCCATCGTGCCGTTGACCGGGCCTGTCATCCAGATCGTCGCAACAAGCACGGAGGGCGGCCAACCCGATATGGAATCGCTGCGCGCGTTCTGGGTGCCGCAAGGCGAAGGGGTCTGCATGCGGCCACACTGCTGGCACGCAACGCGGGTACTTCAACGCAACGGCGAGTCGACATGCCTGATGCTTACCCGACGCTCGACGACCTACGACCTGGTGGTGCATCTGGAGACCGGAGCGCCCGCGTGCGAGAGCGCAATCAAGCCGATTCCGACCCATCGGTTAGCGGGTCTGCCGAATAGCCGCTAGCCAGGACCCATACAGGTCTGCGTCAGCCCCTCAAGCCCGCTTCAACCTCTCGGGCTTTTCCACTGCCGCCAATTGTTCGTCATGGGTTTTGCGCAGCACCTCAACGAACTCCAGCGTCAAACGCGCCCGCGGCTGATGCGGCGGAAATAGCAGATAAGTCGGAAACACGACCGCCGGCGTGAACGGCCGGATCACGATACTGGGACCTGCAAAATCCTGCGCAACAATGGGATGCGCCAGCGTCACGCCCATGCCGCAGCGGACCATCTCGCAACAGATCGCGGAGTACTGCGCTTCGATCGCGAGCACCCGTTCGACTCCCGCGCGTTCGAACGCCTCGTCCATCTGCGCGCGCGTGCCGTCGCCGTGGCACAAGGAGACAAACCTCTCGCCCTCGAGATCCTTGGGCTTGAGCGTCGCTTTCTTCGCCAGCCGATGACCTGCCGGCAATACACATACCGCAGCCACCTTCGATAACAACTCGATCTCGCAATTGGACGCTTCGCTGGTATAAACCGCGACCCCGAGATCGCAGAACTGCGAACTCGTCCAATGATTGACGGTGCCTGAGGTGTTCACGTGCAACGAGATGGTGACTTCAGGGTGCAAGGCCTGGAAGCGCTGGATTGCATGCGGCACGAGGGTCAATCCCGCTGACGGCATTGCTGCAATGCGCAATCGCCCGGTCCCCAGGTTCTTGATCTGCGCCGCCGCATTCGTCAGCCCCTGCAGGCCCACATACGCACGCTCCACCTCGCGAAAAAACGCATTGCCTTCGCTCGTGGGAATCAGCCGGACGCCGCTGCGCAGGAACAGCAGCAACCCGGTCTCGCGTTCCAGTTGCGTGATCAGGCGGCTGATATTAGGTTGCGATGTGAACAATTCCTTGGCCGCAGCGGTCATGGAACCCGCCAGCATGACCGCCCGGAACGCCTCTATGTGCTTAAGATTCATTGAATGAAACCCATATCAGCCTTGTATAGCTAGTTATTTTATTCGTATTGGACGATATGCCTTGCGACGAACAGAATAATTTCGCTTGGAAGCCCCCTTCCGCAACCGTCCGACCCTGCACAGTCTGGAGACACTGATGAAACAACTGCAGCAAAGCCATTGCTCGTCGTCTTCTCGTTCGTATCTGCGGCCCCTGCTGGCCGCGCTCGGCTGCGCCGGGGCGTTGTCAGGGTCGCTGCCGGCGCACGCTGAAATCACGCTGTATGTGGCGAACGTCGGCGGGTCGAACGAGACCATGTACCGCGAGAAGATCATCCCGCCGTTCGAGAAGGCGCACGACGTCAAGATCGTCTACGTTGCGGGTAATTCCAGCGACACGCTCGCGAAATTGCAGGCACAGAAAGGGCATCAGCAAATCAATGTCGCGGTGATGGATGACGGCCCGATGTACCAGGCGATGCAGATGGGCTTGTGCGCGAAGGTCGAGGAAGCACCGGTGATGAAGGATCTGTATCCGCTCGCGCGGCTCGGTCCCACGGCGGTGGGTGTCGGTATGGTCGCAACAGGGATTGGTTATAACGCCGATGCCTTCAAGAAGATGGGCCTGCCCGCGCCGGATTCCTGGAGCGTGCTGTACGACAAGCGCCTGAAGGGCAAGCTCGGCATGCCGCCTATCACCAACACTTATGGCCTGCATACGCTGGTGATGCTGGCGCGTTTGAACGGCGGCGGCGAGAAGAATATCGACCCGGGGTTTACCGCCATGTCCAAGCAGGTTGCGCCGGATGTGCTGTCGTGGGCGCCCACGCCGGGTGAGATGGACGGGCTGATGCAAAGCGGCGATGTGATCCTCGCGCCGTATGGCAGCGGCCGTGCCGTTGCGCTGCAAAATACGGGTTTCCCGCTGAAGTTCTTCTATCCGAAAGAAGGCGGTGTCGCGTTGCAGGTCGGCGCTTGCGCGATGGCCGAAAACGCCCAGCCCGCGTTGTCGCAACAGTTCATCCAGTACCTGTTGAGCCCGCAAGTGCAGATGATCCAGGCGCAGGCGATCGGCCTCGGCCCGGTCAACAAGACCGTGCAACTGACGCCGGAAGTGGCGGCGCGCGTGCCGTATGGTCCTGATCAGATTTCGAAGCTCGTTGCAGTGGACTGGACGACGATCAACCAGCACCGGACCGAGTGGACCGAACGCTGGAATCGCAGCGTGGAGCGGTGAGCTGCACAGACCGGATAGACCGACTGCCGACTTCGACCCACGGACGCACATGAGCTTTCTGACTCTCAAAGGCATCTCGAAGCGCTACGGCGACTTCACCGCTATCGAACAGATCGACCTTGACGTTGAGCGTGGTGAGTTCCTGTCGCTGCTCGGTCCGTCCGGTTGCGGCAAGACCACGACCCTGCAGATGATCGCGGGTTTTGTCACGCCAAGCACCGGCACCATCCTGCTCGACGGCCGCGACATCACGCATGAGCGGCCAGAGAAACGCGGCATGGGCGTTGTGTTCCAGAGCTACGCGTTGTTCCCGCATATGACGGTGAACGGCAACGTCGGTTTCGGCCTCGAGATGCGCAACATGAAACGCGCGGCACGCGCCGAACGTGTGGCCGAAGCCCTCGACCTGGTGCGCCTGAGCGGACTGGGTGGGCGCTATCCGAAAGAGCTGTCCGGTGGCCAGCGGCAACGCGTCGCCATTGCCCGCGCGCTTGCGATGCGTCCCGAACTGCTGCTGCTCGACGAACCGATGTCCAATCTCGACGCGAAGTTGCGCGAGGAAATGCACATCGAATTACGATCGATTCAAAAGCGCCTGGGCATCACGACTATTCTTGTCACGCACGATCAGGTCGAAGCCATGACCATGAGCGATCGCATTGCGGTGATGCATCGCGGCGTGATCGCTCAACTGAGCACGCCGTTCGAAGCGTACGAACGGCCGGAGACACCGTTTGCGTCGGCATTTCTTGGCAAGACCAACCTGCTGCCCGGCGCGGTATTGCGCCTCAACGCACGCTGCGCCGAAGTCGATGTAGCGGGCACCACGCTCAAGGTGCCGCATGAAGGCCGCGATGTGCAGGGCGAGGTGAATGTGTATATCCGCCCGGAGAAGGTTCATCTCGCGACTGTGGATACAGCAGGGGTTCGCGCCACTGGCCGCATTACCACGCGCGTATTCACCGGCAACCAGTGGCTTCTGCTGATCGATACCGGTCTTGGGCAACTGAGCGTGGCCCAGCCGAACAACGGCGCACCGCCGCCGGATGAGGGCGCGCAGGTTGGCGTGGCGTGGTCGGACGATGACTTGCGTGTGCTTCAGCGGGAGGGACTTCATGGCCACGCTTGATAACGAGCGCGCGGGCGTGACGCCGTGGCTCCTGTCCGCCCCCGCGTTGCTGTTGTTCGGCAGCCTGCTGCTGGTGCCGCTGCTGTTGACGCTCGTGTTGTCCTTCCACGTCTTCAGCGACAGCCAGGGCACACTCGCCACCTACACGCTGCGCAACTACCTTGAAGTCATCACGGATCCGTACTACGGCGCAATCTTCGCCCGCACCGCAGGACTCGCGTTCGCCGTGACTCTCCTGTGCATCCTGCTTGGCGTGCCCGAGACCATCGTCCTCGCGCGGATGAAACGGCCGTGGCAGTCCGTCTGCCTGCTCGTCGTGCTTGGTCCGCTGCTGATATCGGTCGTCGTGCGCACGCTCGGCTGGCAGATCCTGCTTGGCAACAACGGCGTGCTCAACAATGCGTTGCAGGCGCTTCACATCACGTCGGAACCGATCCGCCTCGTGTTCACCATGACCGGAGTTGTGATCGCGCTGACGCACGTGCTGGTGCCCTTCATGGTGATGTCGGTGTGGGCGACACTGCAGAAGCTCGACCCGCAGGTGGAATGGGCCGGCCGGTCGATGGGCGCATCGCCGTTCCGCGTATTCCGGCGTGTGGTGCTGCCGCAGATCCTGCCGGGCATCCTGTCTGGATCGATCATTGTGTTTGCGCTGTCCGCATCGGCATTTGCTACGCCGTCGTTGATCGGCGGGCGGCGTCTCAAAGTGGTCGCGACCGCCGCGTACGACGAGTTCCTCGGTACGCTGAACTGGCCTTTGGGGGCGACAATCGCTGTCCTGCTGCTGATCGCCAACGTGGCAATCGTACTGGGCTGCAGTCGTTTGGCTGAGCGCCGTTTCAAGCACATCTTCGACTGAACCGGGAGACGCCATGAAACAAAACGGATTCCTGGGCCTGCTGTTCAACGCACTATTTCTCACGTTCATCGCCGCGCCTTTGGTCGTCGTGATAGCGGTCTCGTTCACCAACAAGGGCTTCATCTCGCTGCCGTTCGACGGCGCGTCGCTGCGCTGGTTCAGGGCGATCCTGGACAACGACCAGATCGTGGATGCCTTCTGGCTCTCGGTGCGCCTCGCGCTGGTGGCGGCGACAGTCGGGGTGGCGCTCGCGTTGCCGGCGGCGCTGGCCATCGCCCGTTATCGTTTCCCGGGCCGCGCCGCGCTGACCGGCTTCTTCCTCTCGCCCATGATGATCCCCGCTGTTGTGCTCGGCATCGCGTTCCTGCGATTCCTGAGCTTGCTCGGGCTTGGCGGTTCGTTCTGGGCGCTGTGCGCGACGCACGTGATCATTGTGTTGCCGTATGCGTTGAGGCTCGCGTTGTCATCGGCTATTGGTCTTGATCGCGATGCCGAACGCGCGGCGCTGTCGTGCGGCGCCAGCCGCTTCACCGCCTTTCGCCGCGTCGTGCTGCCGATGATCCGCACCGGCGTGGCCGGCGGCTGGGTGCTGTCGTTCATCCAGAGCTTCGACGAACTCACGATGACCATTTTTGTCGCGACTCCCGGCACGACCACGCTGCCCGTCGCGATGTACAACCAGATCGCGCAGACGATCGATCCACTGGTGGCGTCCGTGTCGACCGTGTTGATCGTCGGCACAATAGTTCTGATGCTGGTGCTCGACCGGATGGTGGGTCTGGACCGCGTCCTGATTGGAGAAACACGATGAGAGGTCATTCAGTCGACAGTCCCGACGTGCTGGTGGTCGGGGGTGGGCTGGTGGGAACCGCGGTGGCCTACGGGCTCTCGCGCGAGGGAGCGAAGGTCACGGTGCTGGACCAGGGCGATGGCGGTTTTCGTGCGTCGCGTGGCAATTTCGGACTGGTATGGGTGCAGGGTAAAGGCTACGGTTTGACACCCTATGCACGCTGGTCGCGCAGTTCGTCCAGGTTATGGCCGGGACTCGCTGCAGCGTTGCTGGAAGACACCGGGATTGATGTATCGCTGAAGCAGCCGGGCGGTTTCCACCTGTGTTTCTCCGACGAAGAGATGGCCGAGCGCGAGAAGCGCCTGTCCACGCTGCAGGCAGAACTTGGCGGCGAGTATCCCTATCAACTGCTCGACGCGCAGGAGTTGCGCGAACGCCTGCCTGCCGTCGGACCTGAAGTGATCGGCGCAAGTTATACGCCCATGGACGGTCATGTGAATCCGCTCAAGCTGCTGCGTGCGCTGCACGACGCCATCCAGCGGCGGGGCGTGAAACTCATCAACGGCCAGGACATCGGGCGCATTGTTCCCGAGACCAACGGTTTCGCCGTGCATGGCAAGAACGCTGTGTGGCGTGCGCCTAAGGTCGTGCTGTCAGCAGGCCTTGGCAACCGTGCGCTCAGCGCCCAGGTGGGTCTGCATGCGCCGGTTGCGCCGAATCGCGGACAAGTGCTGGTCAGTGAACGGGTCGCGCCGTTCCTGCATTACCCGACCATCAATGTGCGTCAGACCGATGAAGGCTCGGTCCAGTTCGGCGACTCAATGGAGGAGGTCGGCTACAACGACTTCACCACAGCCGATGTGCTGTCGACCATCGCGCGGCGCGGCGTGCGTGCGTTTCCGTTGTTGAAGAACGTGCGGCTGGTACGCACATGGGCCGCCCTACGTGTCTACAGTCCGGACGGTTTCCCGATCTACGAGCAGTCGCTGCAGTATCCCGGCGCGTTCGTCGTCACGTGTCACAGCGGCGTCACGCTCGCGGCGGCGCATGCCATGCGCATCGCTCCGTGGATCACGGGCGGACCGATCCCCGATGAACTCGCCGCATTCCGGGGCGGCCGTTTTCTCGCCGCCGATCACGCGACCAGCCATGCTCATTAGCCGTTTCAACGTCCCGCTTGCATCGACTCCGGCATCAGAGGCGGCCTGCCGCTGCCCTTGCCGTTTCTCCGCGATGCGTCCTGAACGCCGACATTCCGCTTTGCTTCGACCTGTCCGACTATGACTTCAAAACCGCTATTCAGAGTGCTCTCGCCAGCCGCCGGCACCGATGCTCAGGCCGAGGCCACCATTCTCCAGATCTGGTTCAACGACCAGCCGCTCAGCGTGCCGGGCGGACGCTCGGTTGCCGCCGCATTGTTGGCCGCGGGCGTCCAGCGGTTTCGCGCGACGCCGGTGTCCGGTGCGCCACGTGCGCCGTATTGCATGATGGGCGCGTGTTTCGAATGCCTGGTCGAGATCGACGGCATGCCGAGCCGCCAGAGTTGCCTCGTCACGGTGCAGGACGGCATGCGTATTCATTCGCAAGAGGGGGCGCGCGATTTGCCGCCGTTTTCGGATGTGAACCCCCTGGAGAACGCTCATGGCCGTTGAAATTGTCGATGTCGCCGTGATCGGCGCCGGACCTGCCGGGCTCGCTGCCGCAACCCAGGCTGCGAGAGCGGGCCTGTCCGTGGTCCTGCTCGATGAGCAGGAAGCGGTGGGCGGCCAGATCTATCGCGCGATCGAACGAAGCGACGCGCAACGCCGCACCATCCTCGGCCCGGACTATGCCGCCGGCGCTGCGCTGGCAAGCGAGTTTGCACGCTCAGGTGCGCGTTATGTGCCGAACGCATCGGTCTGGCAAGTCACGCGTGAGCGCTCGGTGCACTATCTCAAGGACGGCAAGGTAAGCAGCTTCGAGGCCCGGCGCGTGGTGCTCGCGACCGGCGCGCTGGAGCGGCCCTTCCCGATTCCCGGCTGGACCCTGCCCGGCGTGATGACCGCGGGCGCCGCGCAGATCCTGCTGAAAAGTGCGGGCGAAGTGCCGGCCGAACCGCCCATACTCGTCGGTGGCGGACCGCTGCTTTACCTGCTCGGATGGCAGTACGTCCGCGCGGGTGTACCCATTCGCGCGCTGGTGGATACCACGCGTCACGAGGACCGCTGGCGCGCCAAGCGGCACATGTTGTCCGCTTTGCGTGCGTGGCCGTATCTGAGCAAGGGCCTGCAGTTGATGCGGACCTTGCGCGAGGCGGGCGTGCCGATGCATGAAGCCGCCGACGACCTTCGGGTGGAAAGCGGTATAGATGAAGACGGTTCCGAGCGGGCACGGGCATTAAATTTCTCGGTGCGTGGTGTGTCGCATCGGATCGAGGCCAACGTGATCCTGCTGCATCAGGGCGTGGTGCCGAATACGCAATTCACGCTTTCGCTCAGGGCGGCGCATAAGTGGGACGAAGCGCAGTTATGCTTCGCGCCCGTCACCGATCAGTGGGGCGAGCTTGATGTCCCGGGCATCTTCGTCGCGGGCGACGGCGGCGGCATTGGCGGCGCGCAGGCGGCAGAGACGCAAGGCGATGTGACTGCGCTGGCGATTGCCGCGCAGCTTGGCGCGATTGATACCGCCGCGCGCGATCGCCGCGCCGCGCCGCTGCTTCGCCGCCTGGCGGAGGTCATGCGCATTCGTCCTTTCCTCGACAGTCTTTATCGTCCACGCGATGAAAACCGCGTGCCGAAGGACGAGGTCATTGTGTGCCGCTGCGAGGAAGTGACTGCCGGTGAACTCCGGAATTTCGTGAAGCTCGGCTGTCTCGGACCGAACCAGGCAAAGTCCTTCGGCCGGTGCGGCATGGGTCCATGTCAAGGTCGCCTGTGCGGATTGACCGTCACAGAAATTATCGCTGATGCGCGCAGCGTGGCTCCCGAGACTGTGGGCTACTACCGCATCCGTCCGCCGATCAAACCGCTCACGCTCGGAGAACTGGCCGGTGAATAAGCCCGTAGCCAATGAGTCGGACGTGCTGATTATTGGCGGTGGGCTGCACGGATCGAGCAGCGCATTCCATATCGCGCGCTGCGGCGCGAGCGTGACCGTGCTGGAAGCCGATTACGTCGGTCGCCATGCATCGGGCGTTAATGCAGGCGGCGTGCGCACGCTCGGCCGGCCATTGCCCGAGATTCCCCTGGCGCTGATGTCGCGGGAAATCTGGCACAACATTGTCGATACGATCGGTGACGATTGCGGTTTCGTGGCGTCGGGCCAGTTGAAGATTGCGGAGACCGAAGCCGAACTCGATGAATGCCGCGAACGTGTCGCGCTGCTCGAGGCGCATGGTTTCACGCATGAGAAAATCATCGACCGCGAGACCTTGCTTGAACTGGAGCCGGCGCTTACGCCGCATGTAACCGGTGGCATCTGGGTCGAACGCGATGGTTATGCGTTGCCGTTCAGGACGACCACCGCGTTCCGGCTGGCAGCAGAGCGTCATGGGGCGGTGTTCCATGAAGGCACACCGGTCACGCGCATTGAACAGAAGGGCGGGCGCTGGTTCGCGCATACACCGTCCGGAGTTTTCTCGGCTGCGAAGCTGGTGGTCACGGCCGGGGCATGGGCGGGTGAACTTTCGCAGCAAGTGGGCGAGCCCGTGCCGGTGTATCCGGAAGGGCTGATGCTGATGGTCACGCATCGGGCCGCCCCGTTCTGCCGCGCGACGCTGGGCGCAACGGGACGGCCTCTCTCGTTCAAGCAATTCGATAACGGCACGGTGGTGATTGGCGGCAAGCTGATCGGGATCGCGGACCTGCCCGGACGGCATGGTGAAGTCGATTTCGCGCGGCTGGTCAAGAGCGCGAACACGGTTGTCGATCTGTTCCCGCATTTGCGTAATCTCGGGATCAACCGGGCATGGGCGGGCGTGGAAGCCTTTACCGATGACTCGCTGCCCGTGATCTCGCCCAGCCGGCGTGCGTCCAACCTGACCTATTCGTTCGGGTATTGCGGCAGCGGGTTTCAGCTTGGGCCGGCATGCGGGAAGCTGGTCTCCGAGCTGGTGCTGGACGGCGTAGCGTCGTTGCCGCTGGATGCGTTTGCCATCGACCGGTTCAAGGATGTTGCGGCGGCATAGAGATGACACATGGTTGTGCCATGCTGATTGATGGTTATTTTAAATAAACAAGGAATACTTATGAACGATATCGTCAGGTTCGAAACCAATCAGCGGATGAGCCGCGTGGTGAAGGCTGCAGGGCTGGTGTTCGTCGGCGGACAAACGTCGAATGACCGCACGCTTGATGTGAAGGGACAGACGCAGCAGGTTCTTGCGAAGATCGATGGTTATCTCGCGCAGGCGGGTATTGATAAAACGCGGCTAGTGTCTGCGCAAGTCTGGCTGGCAGACATTGGGCGCGACTTCGCGGGCATGAACGAAGTGTGGGATGCATGGGTCGCGCCGGGTTGCGCGCCGACACGCGCGACGGTGGAGTCGAAGCTGGCCGCGCCGGATCTGCTGGTTGAGATCACGGTGACTGCGCTGGCGTGATTTTGCGGGGTGAAGGTCGGCGCGTGAGCCGATGCTGAATTCAGCGGCGATCGCTCCGTCCGTTTAAACCGTCACTCATGTTGTTCACGGTCCCATAGCCGAACGCATGGCCGCGGCGATATCGCTCGCCACCGACGCAAGAGCCCGGCTATGCGCCTTCACCAGCGCATCATAGCCGGGCCCATCCGCAGCCTCATGGACGACCGAGCGTCCGCTCACCCGCTCTCCTCGGTTGGGCGGACGCGCCGACCAGATCACAGCCAGCGTCACTGCGCCGCTCATCGAAGTGTCGAATCTCTGCACGTCAACCGAGACACGGTAGGCGTTATCGTCCACACGTTGCGGGTAAGTGGACACTATCGCACCCGGTATGAACTGCTCAAGGTCCGCCGCTAATACTCGGGGGATCTGGCTTTTCAGCAGTTCGGCCCAACGAGCGAACTCATCGATAGACACGCGGTTCGCATCCACCCTGGTGACTATTTGCGATCGGTCGATCAGTTCGGGGACCGTAACCGGATCAATAGCAATTGCCACCCGCGCGACCTTTGGCGACTGTTCGACCACCGGAACAGCGTTCAGCGTATAGAACTTCGATTCAGGCGACGTCGCGCATCCCGACAAAGAACCCAACCCAATCACGCTCAAAGACAGCAAGAAAAATCGCATTACTTGTCCCCGGTCTTGCCACGGATCAGCGCTTCCGGATGGCGTTCGAGATACTCCGCAAGCGAGCGGAACGAGGCTGCGGTCCGTGACAACTCGCGCATGGTGTCGGTAGTGCTTTGCTGCATTGGCGAGTCGCTTTGCAACGCGCGATTGGCCGACGTGAGCGCTTCGCGAGCCGCGGCCAACGTCGCTTTTGCTTCAGGTGCCAGATCGGTATTGATCGTATTCACCAGCACGTCCGCGTCACTCAGCGTCTTGCGCAGGTCACTGCTGATTCCTTCGAACGGAATCTTGTTGAGCTTGGCGACAAGACTCGTGATGGAGTCCTGCAAACCCTGCAGATTGCCCGGCACCGTTGGCAATTGGGGCGTCTTTTTAGTCCAGTCCACGGTCGCCTTGGGCGCGGCGGGGAAGAAATCGATAGCCACATACAGTTGTCCGGTAAGCAGGCTCGCGGTCCTCAATTGCGCCCTCAGCCCTTTCGATACCAGGAAGTCGGCGAACTCTTTTCGTTCCGCCGGAATACGCGTGCTGCGGTTCTCCGAGTCGTCGCTCTCGATCAAACGCTCGGGAAAAATGCTCACCTCGACGGGGATATTGAATTCCTTGTTCACCATATCGAAGTGCGTTTTGATCGCGGAAACCTCGCCAATCACGATCCCCCGGAAGTCGATGGGCGCACCGACGGCCAACCCGCGCACAGACTCCTTGAAGTTCAGCACGTATTTATCGACGATTGCGTCATGCCGCTTCATGGCCTCGGCCCGATCGGAGAACAACGTGTACTGGTGCCGTGCATCGGCTTCAAGCTTGTTGGTCGTCTCGGGCGGGTCCTCGAAGGCGAGGCCGCCTATCAGGATGGAAACCAGTGACTCGGTGTTGATCTTCACGCCGGTCGTGTCCAACGACACGTCAACGCCGCTCGCATGCCAGAAACGGGTGTCGTTCGTCACGTACTTGTCGTAAGGCGCATTGACGAACACGTGCAAGGTCATTCCCTTGCCATCGGGATCGAGCGCGTACGAAACAATCTGACCCACCTGAAGCCGCCTGAAGAAGACCGGCGAACCTATGTCGAGCGATCCCAGGTTTTCGCTCTTAAGCACGAACTCGCGTCCCGGCGCACCGGATGCGAGGACGGGCGGCGTCTCGAGTCCGACAAAGTCGCTACGGGACTCTTTCGCCGTGCCAACGTCCATGCCAATGTGCGAGCCGGATAGCAACGTCCCTATGCCCGACACGGTGCCGCCCGAGATGCGCGGTCGAACGACCCAGAAGCGGGTATCGTCAACCAGCATGCTGGACGCGTTGCGGGACATCTCGGCACTCGCCACGACCGTCTTGTGATCGTCCGAGAGCGCCACGCTTTTGATCGTTCCAATCTCCACGTTCTTGAACTTGATCTTCGTCTTGCCCGCCTCGATTCCTTCGCCGGTCGAAAAGCTGATGGTGATGGTGGGGCCTTTTTGCATGATGGATTGCACCGCCAGCCAGCCGGCAATCAGCACGGCGACAAGCGGCACCAACCACACAAGCTGCATGCGCCACTTCGACCGTGCGGCCGCCGCCGCTGTGGGGAAAACGGGCGCGTCCTCTCGATCCTCCTCTCCCGGCACCTTATTCACGTTCCAGCTCCACTGCGTCCCAGATAAGCCGTGGATCGAATGACAACGCGGCGAACATGGTCAGCACGACCACCGCGCCAAAAGCGATGGCGCCAGGCCCGGCTTCAATACTTGCAACCGAACCGAATTGCACGAGGGCGACCAGGATGGTGATGACGTAGATATCGAGCATCGACCAACGGCCGACAAACTCGACGATCCGGTAAATGCGGGTTCTTTCACGCGGGATCAACGCGGAGCGCAACTGCGTGCTCCACGCGAGATAGGTGAGCGACAAGATCTTGATCATGGGTACCACGACACTTGCAATGAAAACGATAACGGCAAGCGACCACGATCCTGTCGTCCAGAGATAAACAACACCACTGAGGATCGTGTCGGATTGCGCGCCGAAGAGGGTACTGGTGACCATGACCGGCAAAAGGACGGCAGGGATATAGAGGATCATGGCGGCGAAGATGAATGCCCAGGTGCGTTTGAGACTGTCCGGCTTGCGCAGATGCAAGCTTGCGCTACAGCTTGGGCAACTCGCGCCGTGCGCGTGAGCGGACGGCTTCGAAAGCAGGTCGCAGTGGTGGCAAGTGAATAGACCGGCACGCGCGCCGGTAGCCGTCGTGGAGGAGCTTGCGGCGACCCCGTATGACACATCACCGTCGTTTCGCACACCGCCGATCCGCGCCCAACTATCGCGTGGATTAAACGTCACGGCCGCAGCCGCAAGCAGCACCATCACCGCGCCGAATGCCCAGATCGCAACGCCGGGAACGACGGATGCGATGTGCTGGAGTTTGACGAGTGCGACCAGCAAGCCGAGCATGAGCACTTCAATCATTCCCCAGGGCGCGATGTGCCGCAGCACCCGAAGAACAATCTCGGGCTTTTGAGGAAAGCCGCCTAGCTGCAAGGGTAATAGCAGATAAATCACCGCCGCCATATTCAGTGACGGCATCAGGATAGTGGTCACAAAGACAAGGCCTGCTATGGCCCACATGCCGTCTGCATACAACGATGAAGCCGCACCGAACAGCGTGGTGTTGACAAGCGTGCCATTGACCCAAAGCCCGACGACCGGAAAGCAGTTGGCAACCACGAACAGGATGGCCGCAGCCACGGTGAGCGCCAGTGCGCGATCGAATGTGGCCGGCAGGCTGCGGTAGAGGGTAGCGCCGCATCGTTGACAACGTGCAGTACCACCGTCCGTTAGTTCCGTCTCCCACTGGAGCAGATCACATTCGTGACATGCGATTAACTTGGCTTCATTCATCTTCGACATCCGCTGGCGGGCGCTTGATCCGTAGCGCATACCTTTTATCCGACTGGCGCGGCTATATTCGTGCGGGCGCGGCAGAGATCGGCTGACTTGACGAGAAGCGGCATGGCTGGCCGCGTTCCAGGAGGTTCCGCGCCTACAGGCGATACCGGATCGGCCGTTGCTCGAACCCGACCTGGTTGTTCCCTATCCGGCTTCACTTAAGCTGCGCGACCAGCGCGTCAGCCCCTTTTTCGATACCGGTCTTCGACGCGTTCAGCTTCCCGACGCTTGCCCCAATGTTGTACGGGTTCGGGTACTGTTTTGTCACGTAGGCACTGAGCAAGCGGTTGGTCGAAGCGTCATGGATTTCGACGGCGTAGATGACGGAACCTGTAAGGGCGCCTTCCTTGCCTCGGGCCGCTTGCACGCCGTTGTATAAGCCGCCGGCAATGTCGAACCGCGAAAGGGTGCCGATAACCGGAGTGGTAGTCGCCGCGCCCGTCAGTGTCAGCTTGACGCGCAGCGTGTCCGGACCTGGGTTGTTCGCCAGTTCGAAGCGGGTTCCCAGTTTTTCCGCAAACTTCGTTTGCATATAGCTGGCGAGGGACGCTTTGTCCGCATCAGTCATGTCGCCAAACTGGTTGTCAGCGCCCCGATAAACCACCACCGGATCAATGATCAACCGGCGGTATTGCCGCCAATCCACCTGGGTCGAGAAGCGATAAGGCACTCGTCCGGTCGCATCCTGCGGATCGGGTTTTAAATAGGATGACGATTCAATCCCTGAATACGCAACAGGATTCACGGTTGTGCAACCCACCAAGGCTGCGCAAATCACTGTTAGCAGCAAGTGCCGCGAATTGATCGTCTTGACCATTCACATCTCCGGTTCGGTTTCTGCATCAGACATGACAGCTCATGTGTGGCGCCAGCCTAACATCGCTTAATATGAATGTAAACCGACCAGGCGGTTTGTTTGTAAAATAAACTGCCGGATGTGTCAGACATCAACGTCATGGCAGTTTTGTTACGGACGCACGCAAATGGGGCAAATGCGCTGCGTCGCGGATTCAGGGATACCTCGAGACGGTCGGAGGGGAGGCTTGGCCATTAGATGAGTTCGACCTGCGGTTCAATAAGCCAAACTCGGCCCAGCTCAGCGGACTAGCAAGGCCTGTCAACCACTCCTGGCGGGTTTTTCTCTGTTGAACGCCCCGCTTGGCTTTGGCACAACAATCCAAGGTGCTATTGCGAACAGTCGGCACCGAGAGCGACGAGATGGGACTGCATTTCGATTAAAAGGCTCCGGAAACGCCAATGCGTCCGGGGCCGAACTCTGTGAAAAAACTGATCAGACGATGGATACTTCCAACCGTTTGCCGAGCTTCTTGAACGCCGCTTCAATGGCATCCAACTTGGACGAATGACGCGGATCGAGTAGCCGATCGACCTGTGGCATATGTACGTCCAGACGACGCGCGAGTTCCGACTTCTTAATACCCTGACGGATCATTTCGTTGGCGAGCAGAACCTTCGAAACGACGAGTGCCGGCAACGTCACGACAGGCTGTCCTTTCTTTGATTTTGAAGGAGGGGGAACCTCCCGCTTCTCGTCAAAATAGATCTCGATGGCGCTCTCCAATGCGTCCAGCGCGTTAAGTAGTGCCTCGTCTTCATCGTCTCCGACAGATACGGCTTCGGGGATATCCGGGAAGGTCACCAGATACGTGTTGTTCGTATCTAGCTCCAATTTCACAGGATAAGACAACATGGCTATGTGATTCTCCGATAATTTTCACACTTCAAAACCGAAGTGCGATGTCCTGCATTGCAACGATCTTGCGACCTGCTATCTACAGCGAATGTGTGAAGATAGCCCCTCTCGGGGCCACTAACTCACTTCAATCCAAGCTGTTTCTTAATCTGCTCAACCAACCCCGTTCCTATTTCTTTGCTGCCGTGATCCGGGAAAATTGTTGTCTTGCCATTAAGAGTTACTCGGAAGTGGCTACCTTTGGCTGGTTTGAATTCTGCGCCTTGGTTTTTAAGCCACTTTCTGAACTCGCTGTATTTCATAGGCCTCCTGCTATCGTTAAGCGAAGCCATGATACAACATATGTGTTGTCAAATGCAACGACTAAATGCAACAAATGTGTTGTGTTTATTTGTGGGGAAGCGCGCTGACCTGGACATCGGGGGGATTGATCTCGGAGTTTGACATCCGTTCGGACCTGGCTTGTCACCCAGCGGATAAGCTCTTTTCAGGCGCTTTGATCGCGCGCGCTTGCGCTGCGCGACGCGCGCACCGAGCGCGTTTTTTTGGGCGCTTCAGCAGAAGACGGCCACTGGCGCTCGTCCAGCAGACGATCGAACAAACGGCCCCGCTCCTTGTCGGAAAGCGGACAGAGCCCGAGCAGGGCGCTCAACGCGAGACCTCTTGCCGCTTCCAGACGCAGCAAGGCCAGATCCGGGTCCGTCGCTTCGGCCTTGATGCGTTTGATCCTTTTCGCATCTGCTTCCCGAATGGAGGTCATCAGTGAGGGATCTTCCACCAGAGCCGCCAGAATGGCATGGCCGACCGGGTTCTGCTGGGCCATGGATTCGCGGGTTGTGGCGATCTGCGACAGCAGCGTGGGGCTGGGTTCTTCGGGATCGATCTTCGCCAGGTAGTCTCGGGAGAAGTTCTCGAAATACTCGGTCCGGTGTTCGAGCAACGCTTTCAGCACGTTTCCTTTTGTCTGGAACTGATGCATCAGGCCGCCCTTGCTGATACCGCTTTCGCGCGAGATGGCGTCGAACGTGAGCTGGCCCGGACCATCGCGGCAAACGATGGTGAGCGCTGCCTGGATGGCCGCTGCACGGGAGCGTTCCGAGCGGGTTGGATTGTCCATAAATTCTCTCAAGAGCAGATACGAGTTCACGCAACTGCATAAAAAATCGCCAGAACATGAGTAGTTGCTCAAGCGTTGTTGTTCTTTATCCCGGGAGGGGATACCTGCCTGACGGCTAGCGTATAGCTTCGCATACTTTTAAAGCGACCTCTGGACCTGAACTTTACATGGGTCATCAGCCGGCTACTGCGCGCGGGCCGTCATCATGCCCCCGTCAGTGGTGATTCAACGCGATCAGTCAAGGCGGTCCCATGGCGGTTCGTCGCGAAACGCGTTGGCGAGGTAATCGATGAACTGTCGAACCTTCGACGGCACATAGCGCGCAGTCGGATAAACCGCGTTGATGGTCAGCTCCGCCGTCCTGTAGTCAGGCAGCAGCCTGATCAGGTTCCCGGCCTTGATATCCTGCCCAAAAACGAAGGTAGGGCCATACGCAATTCCGACTCCCGCGAGCACTGAGGAGCGCAGCATCTGCATGTTGTTGGCCTGCATCCGAAGCGGTCCGTCGATCACATGCTCGCGATTCCGTTTATCCGTCAGCGTCCACTCGGGAACCGATACCGCCTCGCTGAACGCAAGACGAGGTGCACGCCGCAAGTCTTCGGGATTCTTTGGCGCACCCTCGCGCGCGAGGTACGCCGGTGACGCGCAGATCGCCATGCGGCAGGGTGCGAGACGCCGGGCGACGAGATTGGAGTCGGGCAGTTTGCCAATGCGGATAGCGACGTCAATACCCGCGCTTTGCAGGTCGATATAACGATCGTCGAGCGAGACTTCAATGCTGACGTGAGGATGATCGTCCAGGTAGCGCGCGACCACCTCGCCCATATGCATTGCACCGAACGTGACAGGCGCGGCGACCCGCAAGGTGCCGCGTACCGTGCTGTGCGCGTCGCTGGCTTCCCGGTTGGCATCGTCGAATTCTTCGAGGATGCGTTGGCACCGGACGTAGTACGTGCGCCCGGCGTCGGTGAGGCTCAGGCTCCGGGTGCTGCGATGAAGCAGGCGCACGTTCAACTCGGCTTCGAGCGCGCTGACATATTTGCCGGCCATGGAAGCGGACAGGCCAAAACGTTTGCCGGCGGCCACCAGACTGCCCTCGTCAATGGCGGCGACAAACACGGCGATGCTTGCGAAACGGTCCATTTTATTCGATAGCCGGATGACTAGGTGATGATACAGAAGAAGGGATTATCGCCTTTCATTCGCTAATCTAACATCGCCTTGTGAGTTTGGCCGACCGCGGTCAAGCCGCCGATATCAAGGAGTTTGAGATGAAAGTAGCGTCCAACGGCATACAGATTCACGTGAAAGACCAGGGCGTCGGCGCACTGCCGGTCGTTTTTCTACATTACTGGGGAGGGTCGTCGCGCACGTGGGATGACGTGATCGCGGCGCTTCCGGCGGGATACAGGACCATCGCGCCGGACCTGCGGGGCTGGGGCGATTCGGACGCGCCGGCCGCCGGATACGCGCTCGCCGACTTCGCCGACGACGCGCAGCACATGATTGCCGTAATGAACCTGAACCGGTTCGTATTGGCGGGCCACTCGATGGGCGGCAAGATTGCGCAGTTGCTCGCGTCGCGTCGCCCTCAGGGGCTCGCCGGGCTCGTGCTGGTTGCGCCGTCTCCGCCCGTGCCGCAGGTCCTGCCTGCTGAAGTGCGCGCGGCAATGGAAGGCGCTTACCTCTCGCGGGAGTCCGTCGGCATGGCGATAGACCAGATGCTGACCGCCAGACCGCTCAGCCCGAAGCACCGGGAACAGGTGATTGAAGACAGCCTGCGTGGTGCGTCTCAGGCGAAGCTGGCGTGGCCCCAAGCCACAAGCCTGGAAGACATCACGCTCGATGTCGCTGCGATCAATGTCCCGACTATCGTGATTGCCGGCGAGCTTGACCGTATCGACGGCACCGCAATACTCGAAGCGGAATTGCTCACGCGTGTTCCGCACGCGGTCATGCATGTGCTGCCCGGTACCGGGCACTTGTCACCGCTGGAATCGCCGGTGGAAGTGGCCGGGATCATTCGCGAGTTTGTCGATGGGCTTGAGCGCGCCGGCGGCGATGCAATCACAGACCCTGCTGATGAACGTGAAGGACGACTTTGAGGCGGATTTTGTTGGCGGACTGCCTGCGCTGATGCGCGAAACGTCTTCTTCGCCGGGCGCGCGATCGGTTCGCGCGTTCCGCAATGCCGAGAGCGCCAACGCGATCCTGTTTGTCGAAGAGTGGGAAAGCGAAGCGGCATTCAAGACGTACATTGCATGGCGGACCGAGCGCGGCGATATGGCAAGGCTGGCTCAGATGCTGTCGAAACCGGCTGAGATAACGACGTGGTCCACGGCAACGCAGGCCGTGAGCGGTAACGCCAGGTCGCCTTGAGCCTCCTGGCGTTTTTCATTGCGCGTGCCGCTGCTTCCTTGCCTTATCGAAACAAGAAACAAGAAACAATCCCGCCGTTTGTCTACTGCAACATAGCGATGCTACTGTTCGACTGGCGCCCGTTGAGCGCTCCATCCCCGTGTACGGTCGTGCTCTTTCCAAAGGAAAGCCATCATGCGATACACCCTGTTCGAGCAACGTAAAGACGAATTGATTCTGGTTGCACGCGTACTGCTGATGGTCCTGTTCGTGATCTTCGGCTGGAGCAAATTGACGGGTTTCTCGGGCACGATCGGTTTCATGGCCACGAAAGGCGCGCCGTTTCCAATGGTCTCGGCCATCATCGCGGTCATCATGGAGTTTTTTGCCGGTATTGCAATCCTGATCGGGTTCTACACCCGGCCGCTCGCGCTGATCCTCGCGCTGTACACGCTGGGCACGGCGCTCATAGGACACCACTTCTGGACCATGACCGGTGACGCGTATATGGCCAATCTGATCAACTTCTACAAGAACATCAGCATCATGGGCGGCCTGCTGCTGTTGTGCGTGACAGGCGCAGGCAAATATTCGATCGACCGAAGGTAAGCCGATCCATAAGCCCATCCATAAGGACGTCCATAAGCCCATCCATAAGCCCATCCATAAGCCCATCCATAAGCGCATCGATCACCGTGTATTCTCGGGACCGGGGAGGGCGGATATCATACTGGTCTTCACAGGGCTGGTTAAGCGCCTATAGACATCCGCCGCCCGGCTCTCGCCCGGCCCGACACCCGTATCTGCACCCAGCGACGTCAAGCATGAATTCCACTCCCGCTGCTCCCTCACGCCCGCCCATGCGCACCCTGACGCCGCTTGAGGCGCGCGTGCTGGCCGTACTTGTCGAAAAACAGCACACGGTCCCGGATGCGTATCCGCTCTCGGTCAACGCGCTGACCTCCGGCTGCAACCAGAAGACCGCGCGCTCGCCGGTGATGAACGTCACCGAGGCCGAGGTTCTCACGACCGTCGACGACCTGAAGCGCCTGAGCCTGGTTTTTGAAGGCAGCAGCAGCCGCGTGCCGCGCTTCGAGCACAACATGAACCGCGTATTGGGCATCCCGAGCCAGGCCGCTGCGCTGCTCACCACATTGATGTTGCGCGGGCCTCAGACTGCGGCGGAGCTTCGCCTGAATGCCGCACGCCTGCATGGTTTCGCCGATGTCTCGTCGGTCGAGGCATTCCTCGATGAACTCGCCGCCAGCGATTCGCCCCGCGTCGTGAAACTGCCGCGCACTCCGGGCGAACGCGAAAGCCGCTGGGCACATCTGTTATGCGGCGAAGTGAGCGTGAGTGTCAGTGTCAGTGAAGCTTCAGCCGGCGGCGCTTTGGACGACTCCGTTTCATACAGCGAGTTCGAGACGCTCAAAGCGGAGCACAAACGGCTTGGCGAGGAGTTCATCCGGCTGCGGACCATGATCGAGCAGATGGCGGCCGAATTGGGTATCACCCTCGATAAAACGGGTGAGCAATCCTAAGTATTTCATTGAACGCTGTCTGGATCGCACTTTCATAGTCGGCAATCCCGATATTCTTTTCGATTTTCGCAACGTCCAGCGACACCTTTTTGCTGCCGTAATAGAAGATCGGCAGGGATGACATGAGCTTGACGAGCAGCGCCTTGCGCTGGCTTAGTCACTGATTACACAATGCAACTCTGCTGAAGGCGGGCGTACCTGCATACGCCGCAACAGTGTCAGGTGCGCACGCGCATGGGGAAGTCGAGTACGACGGCGAGGCCGCCGCCGTCAGCATTGCGCATGGCCAGGTCCCCGCCGTAGCGGCGCGTGAGACGCCGCACGATCGTCAGGCCCAAACCGCAATGCGCGTCGCCTCCGCGGGCGGGATCGATCCGCACGAAAGGTCTTAGTGCGCGCGTGAAATGGGCTTCGGGCATGCCCTTGCCATGATCCCGCACGCTCAGGCGGTCACGCCCGTTGCTCCGCGACGTCGCGATGCACAACGGCGGCGCGCCATAGGTGAACGCGTTTTCGACGAGGTTTGACAGGATCCGGTCCAGTTCCACGGCGGGCAGGCGAAAGTCGTCGCCCGCTTGCAGGTCGAGCATGAACAGCGGGTCTCGTGCGAGCACGCCGTGGCCGTCGACATTCGCTTCAGCTTCAGCTTCCGCGTAGTGCGAACGGCAGAACGCATCGACTGAGATCCACGGCGCGTGCGCATCTGTTTCGGTATCGCGGGCGAAGTCGAGGAATTGCGTGACGATCTGCGCAAGCGATTCAGTGTCACGGAAAAAGCCATCGCGCGCGCCGGTGTCCGCCACAAGGTTCGCGCGGACCTGGATGCGCGTGATCGGCGCGCGCAGGTCATGCGCCACGCCAGCCAGCATGATCGCGCGTTCCTGTTCGGCGTCGCTCAGTTCGCGGGCCATTTCGTTGAAGTCGCCGATCAGGCTCTTGACCTCCGATGGACCGTTGGCAAGGACCATCGGCGGACGATGCCCCGATCTGAATTCGCGTGCTGCCCGTGCCAACCTCGATATGGGTTTCTGTATCTGCCACGCGCCGAGCAGTGCGATAACAATGGCGAGGAACAGCATGAGCGCACTGGCGCTCAGAAAACGGCTCAGCGGGGGCACCACGGCTGGAATCACAAGCCATCGCGACGACGTGCCATAGCGCACCCACATGAGCGTCTCGGTATGGTCGAGCACCACGCGGCTCTGCGGCGGCAGGTCCGCGCGCACGGAGGCTTCGAACGGGCCGTGTGTATCCGAGCAGGGCGGGGGACAACCGAGCGGTGCGGACCGCGTCCCGGCATCGACAAAACGCAGGCCGAGCGCGGCGGCGAGACGCTCACTCGAGCCGTCGGCAGCGCTCGCCGTTGGTTCCAGCACCAGCCGTACCAGCCGGCTGACGTGATTTGCCTCGATGACTCCGCGCTCGCGATCGACGATCACGAGCCACGTCAGTTGCATCATGACGAGCAGACCCACGGACAGCAACGCAAGCCGGCCGAAGATAGTGTTGAGAGGGCGCAGCAGCTTATGCATCGGCTTATGCATCCGGGGTATCGCCGGGGGCTCGCGGCGGCACGAACATATAGCCAATCCCGCGCATGGTCTGGATGATGCGCGGCTGCGAGGGGTCGTCTTCAATCAGTTGACGCAGCCGCCAGATTGGCACGTCGATGCCGCGTTCTGTCACATCCGCGTGCGTGCCGTACCAGAGCGTAAGCAGCCGCGAACGCGATAGCGTTTCCATTGGATGGCGCACGAGCACGTTGAGCAGACGCAACTCGCTGTTGGTGAGACGCTGCGGTTCGCCGTCGCGCGTGAGCGTGCGCCCGTCGAAGTCGAGTTCGAAGCGCCCGAAACGCACCGGTTCCGAGCGCGGAGTGGTCGGGCCGGGCGACCGGGCCACGCCCTGACGACGCAGCACCGCGCTGATTCGCGCAAGCAGCTCGCGGGGCATGAACGGCTTGCCGAGGTAGTCGTCCGCACCCATCTCCAGGCCGACCACGCGGTCGATGTCGTCCGCACGCGCCGTCAGCATGATGACCGGCGTGTCGTCATTGTCCGCGCGCAGCCGGGTGAGCGCCGTCAGGCCGTCGATGCCCGGCATCATGAGGTCGAGCACGATGATGGACGGGCGTTCGCGCATCACCACCTGATTCAGGTCATGTGCGTCTTGCCGGAATGTGACCGCGAGGCCGCGTTCATCGAAAAAAGCCTGCAGCAGGTCGCGCAGCGCGGCGTCGTCGTCGACCAGGAGGATTCGGGTTTCGCTGTTGGACATGGCGTGAACCTGGATGAGCCTTGACGGCTTTGTAAGCTGCAATCGAAGCGACTATAAACGATGCACACCGGAGGCGTGTTACGGCGTCTTAGCGATTATTTCAGTGTTTTTTTTTGCGAGTGGTGCCGGCGCTCGACGTATTCCCCGTGGTGCTCCGGATTGTCGGCTCAGACCCTCTAAGGCGCCGTAAGACAAGGGTAACCAACAAAAATCCGCTGCGTCTTATAGTGCCGGCGGCGCGACTGAATCGCAACGATCAGGACGCGTCATTCATGTCAATCAAAAGTGAGCCAGATGGTTAGCAAGACCCGCATTGCCCGTCGTCAATTCATTTCCACCACCCTCGCGCTCGGAGCCGCACTAAGATTTCCGGCTAGCGCGCAAGCGGCCGAAAACACAAGCAACAGCGCCTTATGCCGGCTAAGTGCAGAGCAGGAGGTCGGCCCCTACTACATTGAAGACGCCTTGCTAAGGTCCGACATTACCGAGGGGCGCCCGGGCATTCCTCTTCTTCTGAACATAGCAATTGTTGATGAGCGCCGTTGTTCGCCGCTTGCGAACGCGATCATCGATGTCTGGCAGTGCGATGCACTTGGCATCTATTCGGGATTCACCAAGCAGAGTGCGTTACCGCAGGGTCTACCTCCGGGCGCCCCGAATTTCGAGCCTCCTCCCGGGGCCGGCGACCGTCATGGCGAACCGCCGCCTCCGCCGCCAGGCCGACCGAGTGATCGGCTGACTTTCCTGAGAGGCGTGCAACGTGCGGACGCTCAAGGGAACGTCGTTTTCCAAACGATTTTCCCCGGCTTTTATCCAGGGCGGACCAATCACATTCACTTCAAGGTGCGGGTTGCGGGGAATGCCGGCGACAAGTCGCTCAGTGGCGAGCATGTCTCGCATATCGGGCAGATTTTCTTCCCCGAGGAGCTGACTGTCGAGCTGATGCGGAACCGGCCTTATCGCGATCATCGGATTCAGCGTACAACCCTGTCCGATGACGGCGTATTCGTCGATCAGCAAGGCGCCAAATCAATCGCACGCGTGCGGGCATTCGATCACTCCGCAGTGGCGAACGGCTTGCGTGCTCAGATTGTCGCGGTTGTCGATCCGGACGCCAAGCCGTCCCCGGCGCGGCGCTCGCCCGGTGCGTTTCGTGGGTGACCTGCCTACGGAGCCAGGTTCTCTTTAAAGTCATCTACGGCTAAGGGTGTGTTCGCTTGCGGCGATGCCACCGTAGGCGCCAAAAGCGTACCTGTTGCCGTGGGCGATGGTTACCTCGCGGGGACTCCACGCATTGGTCCCTGGTCTTCGTATAAGTGGCTAGCGGCGGGAAAGCGGTACGTCCTTGCCCTTCAGTCACCGTCGATAAGACGAACCGCGAGTTCCGGGCTGAACGCTCCGGCGGGTGTTGCGGGCGCTGACCCGCAGGGTCCGTCGGAATTGCCCGGGACCTTGATCCATACCGGCAACATGGCGCCCGTCGCGCCGGTCGTGCGCGCGCCAATCATCCTGCCGGGCGGATTGCACCACTGGCCATCTGAACCTTTGCCGTTACGGCTTGCATCGACAACGAATGGTTTGCTATAGCCGAATTGCCCCGCCAGAGCGGCATTCACGGAGTTTGCATAATCCGCGGATTCCTGCGTCGTATAGAAATTGGATACGTTCAGCGCAAAACCTTTTGCCTCGCTCAAACCGGCCGCATTGAGCCTGGCGGCCATTACAGCCGCGGGAATCCAGTGTGCGTTGCCGCCGTCGAGATACACGTCTGCGGCCGGTGCGTTCTGGCGAAAGCGCGACACGGCATAACGCAGCAGGCCGAGCCGCTCTTCGCGCTCGGCGTCGGTCTTGAAGCAGTCCAGTTGAGCGGTCGAATCCGGTTCTACGATGACGACCGCATGGCGGTTCCCCAGGCCGCGCGAGAACGAATCTGTCCAGGCGCGATAAACGGAGGCGTCGGCCAGACCTCCCGCCGACGCCCCTCCGCAGTCGCGATTGGGGATGTTGTAGGCGACCAGAATGGGTTCCTGGTGCGCGGCATCCGCCCGGTCGACGAAGCGTTTGACCGCCCTGTGAACGTCGCCGCTCCAATTGCCGAACCAGCGCGCCATTGGCACGCTGGCAATTGATTCCGCAATGCGAGGCGCACGCGGATCCGCTTGATGGGTTCGCACCCACAATGCGGGACTCGAGTCGGGATCGACATAAAACCCGGCACCGGCATACGCTTGCGTAACACCCAGAAAGACCGGGGCGGCGATAACAAGAGCGTGTTTGATGCGCATATTTCGGTTCGGCTCCCAAGGAGGATCCAGCCGCGTATGTCTTTGCTTGACGGAAGCTTACCGCTAAGGAGTTGAAGAGACCTTACACGTCGATAATGACAAGCGTGCCATAACTGCCGGGCAATACCGCGTCTCCGTGAAAATCCCATTATCTTGGGTGAAGCCATGCCCTGTCCCGAAACAGTAACCCGGTCGCGTGGCAGTACAGTGGCGTATGAAAGCAACCTCTGGCGGCGATCGGCCGCAAGGCCCTACACCGGCGACGTCCGCGGTTACGACCCGCTGGTTTTTACCGCTCTGGCAGGAGTGTATTGCGACGAGCGGCTGTTGACTGACGGCTTACGCGGCTCTGAAGCATTCGGCCTAGGCCGCGCTTTAACCAGACGTTGTCTCAGCATGTCGTACGCCCAGTAAAAACAGAACGTGTACGGAAGGAAAACGAGCAGCAGCCCGAGATCCATGAGGAGCGCCTGAACCAACGTCATTTGCAGCCACCATGCGGACAAGGGAACCGCTACCAGGACCAGACCCGTTTCGAAACCCAGGGCGTGAATCACACGCTGCCATTTCTGAACCCCGCTCGATGCACAAGAAATAAGGACGCCGAAGAAAGAGTTGAATGCGAGACCCCACAGCATGGCGGTGATCGAAATTGCAACGGTCAGGGCCGTGGCGTCGCCCAATGGCTTGTCGACGACCCATGACAGGACGGGGGCAAAAATACTGATGGCAAGTCCTTCGAAGAGAAGTACCTGGAAAATGCGTTCATATAAGCTGCGTGGCGTGGCCATCTCGACCTCACTTGTGAATGGATGGTTGCCATTTTCAGGGGTCGCGCCTACTATTTCAAATTGCTTACTATCGGAAAATCAGATAGATCATGGTTGCTTCTATCGACGCATTGATTGTGTTTTCGGAGGCCGCTGCTGCGGGTTCCTTCTCGGCGGCCGCGAGAAAGCTGGGACGCAGTCAATCAACCGTCAGCACGATCATCGCGGACATGGAGATTGACCTGGCCGTCGAACTCTTTGACCGGTCTACCCGAAAACCTCGTCTTACAGCGCACGGGGAGGCGTTGCTTGCCAATGCTCGAGAGACGCTTGAAGCACATGATCGTCTGGTACAGGCCGCGGCGCGGCTAAGCGCGGGGTTGGAGCCGAGCCTGAGCCTGGCGATCTCCAACACGTATCAGCCCCCTCATTACGAGAAGTTGCTCGTTGCATTCGAAAAGCGCTTTCCCACGGTCGAACTCGAGTGCCTGGTCAAGGAGGACGAAGACGTGGTCTCGCTGGTGCAGGAGCGCCGCGCGGAACTGGGGGTAGTGGCGGCCCAAGCCGTCTATCCTCCGGATGTCCGCTCGATCAGGCTGGCGGAGTCGTCGGAGCTGGCGCTGTTCGTCGCCAAGGGACATCCTTTAAGCGGCCTTCCGGACCTGACGATGGAGAAGCTCGCCAAGCACCGTGAATTGCGGATCAACACAGGAGTGAAGCCGGGCGAGCATCGGAGAAGCGTGCGAGTCTGGTCTGCCGACAGTTATCTGCTCCTGCTGGAAATGGCGGAGCTGGGCTTTGGATGGACCGAGTTGCCTCGCTGGGTCGCGGATCGTTTTGGCGCGAAAACGCTGAAGGAATTATCGGCGCGCGGGTGGCCCCGGTTGGTCGCTGTCGACGCCCTGTGTTTAAAGGGGGCTTCGCTAGGCCTCGCGGGGAACTGGCTGCTGGATGCCCTGACAACGCTCGGTGCAAAAGCCGATTCGAACTAACCCCCCAATGATCCGCTAAGCGCTGCTGCCGTTTAGTCGCTTAGCCGCTCGATCATCGCAATACCCGCCGCCGGATTGTGTGTCTTGAAGCCGCTGATCACATACAAATAGACGTCTCGGGACGTGGTCGCCGGCGCTGGTTTGCCAAGCGTTTCAAGTCCCTTCGGTGTGCCGCCGGACGCCCAGTCGCGGGCGCGCCTGGTCCATAGATCCAGCGTGTCGTCGTCATAGCCATGCGCGAACTGTTCGGTCGTCCCCATGATCCGCGCATAGACAAACTTCGCCGTTACATCCGCGATCTGTGGATATTTCGAGTCACCCGCCATCACGATGGCAACACCATGCTTGCGGGCGAGGGCAACAAACGCCTCGTCGCGAAAACTCTCATGTCGAACTTCGAGCGCATGCCTGATTTCGCAGCCATCGACCTTATGTGGCAGAAGATTAAGGAAGGCTTCGACGTCGTCTGCGTCGAATTGTTTGGTCGGAGGGAATTGCCAATTGATCGGGCCGAGCTTGTTCTTCAATTCGAGCACGCCGCTGGCGAGGAAGCGTTCGACGGATTCGCCGGCCTCTGCAAGCACCCGCCTGTGCGTTGAGAACCGCGGCGCCTTTAGGGAGAAGACAAAGTCATCCGGCGTTTCGTCGTGCCACTTCGCAAACGTGGCCGGTTTCTGCGAGCCGTAGAACGTGCCGTTGATCTCGATGGTGGTCAGCTTGCGGCTCGCGTATTCGAGCTCGCGCTTTTGCACGAGCCCTTGCGGATAGAACATGCCGCGCCACGGCTCGAAGGTCCAGCCGCCGATGCCGATCCTGATCTGCCCAGCCTTGCCCGCCGTCTTTCGGGTTGCCATGAATGAGATTCCTCCCGGTGCACTCGATGCGCTCAAGTGTAGCGAATTGGAACCAGGCGTGCGATGCCGGGCGTGAGGCTCAGCTATCGGAAGAAGATTGAAGGTCGGTGGCGGGGGCATGCTGCGTGGCAGAAAATGGCTGCCTGCTAGCGCGGTCGTTAGCCAACGCAGACTGTCCGGTACGCGTGAACGCCACGAGCGCGAGCGAAACCAGCGCCGCAAAGACCACATAGAAAGCGGGCACATAGTGGCTGCCGGTCGCCTGCGTCAGTGTTGAGACAGTCAACGGCGCCATGCCGCCAAACAAGGTCACCGCGAGGTTATACGACAGCGCCACGCCAGTCGAACGCGCCTTCGCCGGGAAGATCGCCGACAGCATGCCGGGATGCGGACCCGCTATCGCAACCTGGAAAAGGGACGCAATAATCTGCGCGATCAAAAGACGCGTGAGCGATGGCGCAGAGACGATGAACCAGAATAAAGGGAACGTGCACAGCAACCAGGTGATCACCAGCGGATAGAAAAGCCGGTAGGCGCCGAATTTATCGGCGAGTTTCCCTGACAAGGGAAACAGCAGGAAGTTGATGACCCCGCCAATGAACGTTCCAAGCAAAGCCGACTTGAGCGGGAGATGCAGTTGATGTTCCACATACACGGGCAAATACGCGTTCCACAAATAATTGGACGCGGTGCCTATGATCATCACGCCCATCGCACATAAGGCCGCATCGCCTTGTTCACGCACGAAGTCGCGCAGCCGGAAAGCGCGCGTAGCACCAGCGCGGACTTGCTTGCGCAACGCCTCGAACTCCGGCGACTCGGCAATGTTATGCCGGATGTAAAACCCCAGCGGTCCGATGAGTGCGCCAATCAGGAACGGCACGCGCCAGCCCCAGCTCGTCAGCGAGTTCGTCGAGAGATTATTGATCAGCAGATAGCTGCATCCTGACGCCAGCAAGATGGCAAGCGCCTGCGAGGACATGTTGAAGCTGCCGTAGAACATCTTCTTGCCGGGCGGCGCGCTTTCCACTACAACCACCGACGAAAGGCTGAACTGCCCGCCGATCGCCAGTCCCTGGATCAGCCGTGCCAGCAGAACGAGCAGCGGAGCCGCGACGCCCAGGGTCGCGTACCCGGGAGCGAGGCCCAGTATCAGCGTGCCGGCGCACATCATCAGCATAACCAACGAAAGTGCGCGAGTACGGCCAACGCGATCCGCATAGATGCCGAGCAGAACCCCGCCAAGCGGCCGGACCAGAAAGCCAACGGCGAACGTGGCGAGAGCGAGCGACATGGACACTACGCTGCTTCCGACGGAGAAGAACACCTCTGCGATGATCTTCGAGAAATACACATACGCCGTGAAGTCGAACCACTCGAAGCCACTGCCGATCACCGAGGCGACCAGTGTGCGGCGGACCTGCCGCCGGTCAGGCGCAGTGGGCGTTGATGCGCCTTCGTGTTCTGCCGGATTCATATGTCATCTCCTCCTGCGCGTTGCCGCTGAAGAGCGGGCAAATAAGCGCGATATGCACCGCCGGCCCGGGACGCGAACGCGCGCCGGGCGAGAGAGCCTCGCGGATTCGCGAGCTTATGCTTTTGAACTAGCTGGAGCGGCGCTCGCGCAGCACGCCGGCAAGGAAATGCTGAACCGCGCTCACGGCCATCATGCCGTTGTGTGGAACGTTATCCAGTTCATCCAGCTCGACGCTGACCCCCGCTGCTTCGAACGTCGCCTTGAGCGTCCTGAGACGTTCCGGACGGGTAGCGCCGGCGTCGTTCGCGCCCGGCATGTTGTGACGGCCACCTTCCCGATGCGTGATCTCCCACGTTTCCAGATCCGCTTTGCCGACCACCATGTGAACCGGCACGCGGCGCAACACGTCGAGGTCGAACGCCTTGCCGAACTGTTGCTCGAAACCCCGCAAGCCGATCCACCAGTCGCGGTTGACATCGAGCAGGGTCACCGAGCCGGGTGCACCAATCGACACGGCCCAGAGCTTTTCCGGGTGCAGGTAGGCGAAACGGTTAGCAAACTGTCCGCCGCCGGAAAAGCCGAACAATGCGAACTGGTCGAAACGCTTGCCATAGCGCTCGCTGATCTCGTCGACCATATCGAGCAGCACACGGTCATAGCGAATGTCGCCTTCCATCAGATGTTTGAAACCGTCCCGGTTGCCGTCACCGCGCACGCCGACCGGAAATAGCGGGCATAGGACAATGCAGTTGTTCCAGCGGCCGAACTCCGAGAACGCATCGCGGTAGTGAGCGAACTGACGCCCCGTCCCGTGCATGACCACCACGAGCTCAACGTTATTGCCCGACTCGCGGATGGTTTCCGGCACGTACAACGTGTAAGCGAAACGTGGGTCGTTGCGACTGGAAAACACGGTTGTCGAACCAAGTTCGTAATACGCCTGTCCGCGCTCGGCGGTTTCGTCCATGGACGGAGAGGGGGTTGCCCGAGACATGTCTGCAGCCTTGTAGTGGAATGGTTCACCGTACAATTGTGCAGTTGGTCATTCAAAAAAACTAACTGATTTATATTTACGCAAACTAAACTAAATCTTTAGTCTCGCAACCTCGGCACGCTATTCCCATGAGCACTATCCGGTTTTTGCGCACGTTCCTTGCGGTTGAAAAATACGGCTCGTTCGCCGCCGCCGCGGGTCGCGTTGCATTGACCCAGGCAGCGGTCGGACAGCAGATGCGCGCGTTGGAGGAGGAGTTCCGAAGGCCGCTGTTCTCCCGATCGGGGCGAGTCATTACGCTGACCCCCGCTGCTCGGGCGCTTATCCCCCAGGCGCGCAAACTGGTCGCGGCGTATGAGGCAATGCTGGCTGACGCGGATACCGGACACGACATTGCAGGCAGCATCACCGTGGGCGCGATAGTCTCGGCAATGGGCTTTCTGTCGGAGAATGTGGTTAGCCTGAAAGCGCAGTATCCGGCGCTTGATGTCCGGCTGGTTCTCGGTCATAGCGGAGAGCTGGCGGAGCAGGTCACGGCGTCCAGGATAGACGCCGCGCTTACCGTGCAGATACCGTACGAGATGCCGGTCAATCTTCAATGGACGCCACTTTACGAAGAGCCCTTGATGCTGATCGCAAGCACGCGGGTTGCGACGGCACAGGCAGACGTCGGGTCCTTGCTCAAGAGTCATCCGTTCATTCGCTTCGACCGGACGTCGCCAACAGGGGCGAAGGTCGAGCAGACCTTGCGGCGCATGCGGATAAAACCCAAGGAGGTTCTCGAGGTCAATTCGGTAGCCGCAATCATCGACCTGGTCCGGCAAAACGTGGGAATTTCCATCGTGCCTTTGCTTAAGCATGTGGCATGGACACGCGACCATTCGCTGATTGCACTACAACTTCCCTACGGTTCGCTCAAGCGGGTAATCGGCATGCTTGAAAATGGCCGCCAGCTCGAGATTACGGCGGTAGTGCGGCAGAAGCTGCTGCAGACATTGGCTTAAGCCACCCTGGATTTCGTCGATGCATTGCCCCGGTCTTACCTATCCTTACCGGCGCTAAAGATCCGGCCGCTTCAGTCGATAAGCTGGAGAGGCCGACCAAGACCGGCAAGAGGATGAGGGAAGTTGCCATGCAGATAAGCAGTGCTGCGTCGTCGCCAGCTTCGGAGCGGACTATGTCGACTTCGAGTGCCGGGGCTGACCAACGGTCTGTATCGAAAGACAACGCCGACCCGGCGCAGGCAACACAAACGACACAAACGATCGCAACAACCCCAGCAACGCAAGCGACCAAACCGGCGGATGCCGCGACACAGGATTCAGCCGTGACGATTTCGCCCGAAGGTGCTGCAATGGCCAGTCAGGATGCAAGCAGTGGCGAGGGTTCGGCAGCGAATGTATCGGCGGTGAAGTCGCTTGCGTATGGGACGCTTGGACTCGAGCGTCCCGACCTGCCGCAACAGGACCGTAACGAGTTCTACACGGCGGGCAGATGGATTGCTGCGGGACTCACCATTGGAGGAATCATTTCGCTATTGGTTTGAGGTTCACAGGCGTCTACAGATCAAAGCCAAGTTGTGACTTGCCTAGCGCAGTCAAATCGTCCGATGTGGCTCGTCCGGCGAAGTCGACTTCGAAATGGTCAGCCGGAAAGTCGGGCGGACTTCTGCCTTCCAGAAAACTCGGCAACTGGCGTTTCAGGTAGTCGTCGTTCTTGGCACATGCCGGTGCCGACGAGATGTACATCACGTTGCTGTAGCCCTGACCGCGATGCGTGTCCTCGACTGCGTGAATCACGTCGCTGTGCCAGAACACGGTGTCGCCGGCTTGCATCTTCGGGATTGACGAGAGCGCGTCGAACAAGGGCGCGTGATATTCCGGCTTGATCGACAATGCGCGTCCTGGCATGGCGCCGCAGAGGTCGTCGTCGGCTACATCGTCCTGAAGCGCGCGCAACAGGATGTACGCCATTGCGTTTGCGATTGGCACGAGTTGCAGGGTGCCGTCGCCCGGGCCCTGAGGCGTCAGCGCCGTCCAGCCCTGGAAAGTGCGGAACATCGAGCATACCGCCGGCGATGCAATCTCCCGGACATCCGGCCGGAACGCAGCGTCGAACGGATCATATTGACGCCAGTCGCCATCGAAGACATGCCGGTACACCTTGCGGAAATTACTCTCTATCCAGCGCTCAACCGAGCCCCCGTCGCAATGAGCGGAGAGGCCGAGCGACTCGGACCCCGGCGGCCTGCGGCGCAGACGGTCGGCATAGGCAGGAACGCGTTCAGGATCGAAGTGCACACGTCCTTCGCTCTCGCTGCGCCACAAGCGGTTCAGGAAAATCCGCGCGGCGGTGAGAGAGGGCGCCTGGCGGGCAAGCACCTGCGGCTTTGACCAATAGATTCCATAGATCTGCGGCTTGCTGGATGCCAGCTGACCAAAGTATTTGTCTTCCGCGCGGTTTTGCAGGCGTGTGCCCAGGTCATTGCGTTCGACGTAGTTCGCAATGTCCCGGTCCCAGCTTCCCACCAGCGCGGGGTCGAACACCTGGCGAATCACGCACGCTCCTCGCGCCTTGATGAGTTCGACTTGTGCGGCCGTGACGCGATGTTCCGCGATGTCGGAAAACTGAATCTCGGGGATGACGGCTTCGCCGCGATTGCGTTGCCTGGTAATGAGTTTTGCCTCGGCAATGATCGCTTGTTCGACGTCGGCGAATACCTCTCGATAATTGGGCAATTGCTCGCGCAGCTCCCGTTTGGCCTGGCGAATCGCAGCGGGTAGATCGTCAATGATCAGTGCAGCCATGCTTGTCTCCATCCGAGTGTTGGCATGCCCGGAGCATATGCCGCGCACGTTCTTCGTGGTGATACTATTCAGACAACTACTTTGCTTGTTCAGCCATGAATCCGTAGCCATGAATCCGTAGCCATGAATCTTCAGCCATGAAGCCAGCATACGAACACGTCGAGTTCGGCGGCAATTGTTCCGTCCGGGTCTATCACCGGCGGCTTCCCCGCATTCCTTTCGAGTGGCATCACCACCCGGAATACGAACTGACGCTGACAATGAACAGTCACGGGAAGCGCTACATTGGCGATTCAGTCGCCAGCTACGGGTCTGATGACCTCGTGCTGGTGCCGCCGGATCTTCCCCATACGTGGGCGTCGAACCGCTCTATTGAACCGTCGTTGCCGCAGGTGGCGATCGTGATCTGGTTCGAGGGCGAGTGGGCTCGGCGGCTCGCCGATTGTTGCCCTGAATATGAACCGCTGCGCAAGTTGCTGCGCAGGGCGGCTTGCGGACTGGCGTTCGAACCCGAGGCGGGAGGCGCGATGCGCGAGCGGATCGGTGAACTGCTGTCGATTGCGGCGCGCGAACGCCTCGCCGCCACGCTGGACATCCTGTGCACGCTCGCCGAGACACCGGGCGAACCGCTCGCGTCCCCCGGCGCTTTCAACGACCGCGATGGCGGACCTTCCGGCCATGAGCCCGAACGCATCAACCGGGTGCTTTCGCTTATCGAAGCACGTTTCGCAGAGCCTTTGCGGCTATCGGAACTGTGTGAGGCGGCGAGCCTTTCGGAACGTTCGCTTGCGCGCTACTTCGCCCAGCACATTGGCGAAAGCGTAGGCCAGTACATGACGCGTGTGAGGATCGGCCATGCTTGCCGGATGCTGCGTGACACGTCGTTGCCTGTTTCCGTCATTGCGGCAAAGTCCGGGTTTGCCAATGTTTCCAACTTCAACCGGCAGTTCAAGACCGTGAAGGAAACGACGCCCGCGGCTTATCGCCGGGAGTTTGCCGAGGCCGGCGTTCCTGATGACGACGATACTGCGCGGCTAACCGAGCGCTCTCCATCGCTGCAACGGAAAGGGGTACGTCCGTAGGATCAAGTGCTCAAGTACCAAGTGCTCAAGTACCAAGTGCTCAAGTACCAAGTGCTCAAGTACCAAGTGCTCAAGTACCAAGTGCTCAAGTACCAAGTGCTCAAGTACCAAGTGCTCAAGTACCAAGTGCTCAAGTACCAAGTGCCTAAGTACCTAAGTACCTAAGTACCTAAGTACCTAAGTACCTAAGTACCTAAGTACCTAAGTACCTAAGTACCTAAGTACCTAAGTACCTAAGTACCTAAGTACCTAAGTACCTAA
>NZ_FCOK02000035.1 GCF_001544555.2 Caballeronia udeis
CGCTACGGTCATCGTTGCTCCTGGATGCTGGCAGTCTCCTGCCAAATGACCGTTTACACAAAACTAATTACACCCTCCCTCTCATTGAATCCTGGCGTCGTTACTCCCAAGCGCCATGCGCGTCGACCTCGTAGGCCGCGCCAGGACAGCATCCTCATCACGATACCGCTCTACAACAAAATCGATAAAAGACCGAACGACCTGAGTGATGAACGGCTGGCCCGAGTAAAGCATCCATACCGTACGCTCGTTGCTGTCGAGCTGGAAATCGCGTAGCAGAGCAACAAGCGACCCTTCGGCCAGCTCCCGCTCAACCAGAACGTTCGCAATGCGCGCAATGCCGAGGCCCGTGACGGCAGCGCTTTTGACTGCCAGCAAGCTTTGGGTTATCAGGATCGGGTTCAACGAAACCCGATGCGCGCCATTGAAATCCCTGAACTCCCAATAGCGGTTCGGCGCATCCGTCGCCAGCAGGATGTCATGTTCGGTCAAGGCAGCAGGCGTGGCCGGCTGTCCCCGGCGCGCGATGTAAGCCGGAGCCGCGACGACCACGTCATGCATGCGCACCAGCGGCCTGCATACCATGGAGGAGTCGCGCAGGCGCCGCTCAGCCGTGAAGCAAAGATCATAATTTTCCGCCGCGATCTCGTTGAGCGTTTCATATACGGTGACATCGAAAGACACGTGCGGCTGCTCCGCGCGAAATGCGGTCAGAATCACCGCAAGCTTGCTTTGCGAGAATGAAGCGGGCGACGCGATCCTGAGACATCCGACAGGGTGGGCCGCCGTCGAAATAATGCGCTGCTCCATCGCCGTCAATTGTCTGAGCAGGTCCCGGCATCCCTCGAAATACGCCTGGCCCGCCGTTGTGAGCGCCACCCTCCGGGTAGTGCGATTGATCAGCCGGATCCGCAGATGTTTTTCGAGCGTTGCTACGCTACGTGTCACCATTGCATTCGATATGCCGAGCTGGCGTGCTGCGTCGGCGAAGTTCAGGCACTCCGCGACCTTTGAGAAAATGCGCATCGAATCGAGCTGATTCATGACTTGTCATCCGGGGTCACCAACATTGCTGTCAGCTTGCAGCAGCGTTGGTGACGATAGACGAACCGTCCGATTACAAAATTGATATCTTTCTAGAAGGCATGCCGCAGCGCGACGCGGCCGACAAACTGGTTCTGCGTCGATGACGGAGCGTCGGTGCCGGGAATAAAGGCTCCATTGAGCGGCGCTGCCGAAGCGGAAACGGCTGAGACATGTTGATACATACCCTGCACGTAGACGTCTGTCCGAAGCGACAGGTTGTAGTCCACCATCAGGCCGAACTGGTTCCACTTAGGCTTGGAGTCTCCGGCAGAGCTGTTGAAATGACCCATTGTGTAGGTGTACATGGCCCCCGCGAAAAGATCCTTGGAGAACTGGTATTTGAAGTTCGCTTCAAAGTTATCGAATTTCAACGAGCTTGCCGTGTTGGCAAAATTGCCCACATACACGGATCCCGTAGCGTTGGTCAGGTCGGTATGCGAGTAGACCAACCCCAGTGTCGTGGCGGACCCGATCGTGTAGTTTACTCCGCCGCCCCAGACACGTTCCCGGCTCGCGAAGAAGTTTGTGTCATTTGTGGCGAGTGAGCCACCCGTCGTCCCGCCCGGGTTGTTGATCTGCATGTACGCTGCAGCCACTGTCAGCGGACCGGTTGCATACTGTGCGCCGAAGCTGTACGCGCGATTGTTTGCAAAACCGCCGGCCTGATTGCTGAACCCGTACAAGCCGCCGAAGGTGAAGCCGCCATAGTTGTTGCTGGCGTATTTGACCGTGTTGTTGAGGCGGAACGAGTTGTCAGTGTTGTCGTTGTCCAGCGGGTGGGACATCAGGTAACCCGCCCAGTTTCCGTTTGCCGTCAGCGGCGCGAGGTAGTCGACAACCGAGTCGTACTGCCGGCCAAGGGTTACAGTACCCAACTTCGCTGAGCTAAGACCCACGTAAGCCTGCCGGCCAAACATGCGGCCTCCCTGGTTAAGGCTTCCGGAATTGACGTCGAAACCATTCTCGAGCTGGAATACTGCCTTGAGTCCACCGCCCAGATCCTCCGATCCTTTAAGGCCCCAGCGGCTTCCTTGAGCGTAGCCGCTTTGCAGTTGTTCGTTCGAATGGCCTCCCACGTTACTCGTGTAGTTGAAGCCTTCGTCGATCACGCCGTAGAGCGTTACGCTGCTCTGAGCGAAGCTCGAAAGCGGACAGGCAAACACGCCCATTGTCGCGCCGGTGATCATTAGTTTTTTCATTTTCGGTTCCCTTGGATGAACTTTGATTTAATCGTGCGACAGGGACCTTCGACGTCCTTGATCGAGGTCTCCGCGGCGCGCCAGGGGAACTTTAAAATCGTCATAAATAGCGGCGACATGCAATTCTCTTTTGCGAAAATTGCGTGGTGTCCGACCCACTATCGGCTGGGCCACGAGTTGGCCCGACCGCGCAGATAACAAGCTTGTAATCGCGGCGTCAGCGTCAGGACAGTGCCGGTTACGCAGAATGAAGTCCTGCTCATCACCACCCTAAGGCGATGAGTCACGGGCTTCAATCATGGTGACTGAAGCCATATTTATAGAGGTCTGCTTATCATGAAAAAGATTATCTGCGCACTCTTGACCGCTGCTCTGATTGTTCCGGCCGTATCGTTCGCGCAAACCAGCAACGGTCCCGTTACTCGCGCCCAGGTACGTGCCGAACTTGTGCAACTTGAAAATGCGGGCTACCGGCCCGCCACAAAGCAAATTCATTATCCCGATGAGATTCAAGCGGCTGAAGCACGCGTGCAAGCAGCGGATAACGCTTATGCATCGCATAACGGCGCACCGGCAAACACAGCGGCTGCGGCCCCTGCGTCAATGCCGGTAGTGTCGGCCAACTAAGCCAGGCAGGTCGCAAGAATGCGTGGAACCGGCGGCGCGAATTGATCGCCGTTCAGAGCACGGTTTAGCATTCAAGAACGAGGTGCAAGAGGCACGGCTTCAGTCAGGACATGACCTGACCGAAGTCGTTAGCCGCATCGATATAGTCGATGCCGCCTTCTCCTTGCAGCTTTGGAAGAAAACCCCTGCAACAGCGCGCCTAGTTATACCCAAGTATTGCAATGGCCGTGATGTCGGCACGATCGGACACGTTGCAGGCGAGCACGGTCATAGGTGCCTGCAGCATCGACACGTAAGAGGAGCATTGCTTTTCGGTTTTGGGGATTGCCTTGGATCCCTTGCTGCGGCTTATTGCAGGCGACGAGGTCGAGACATTGAGATGATTGAACGTCTTCATGTTGAACACCACTTCGTTTAGTTATCGGCGAAAACAACGGCGTGCCGCGGTAGACATATGTGCGCCATCGCACAATCCCGAGACTAAGCACCGGACAGCCGAAGTTCGTGTTCTTCCAGTAAGCGCCAACTGCTAACTTCAGGACATTGGTAGTGTTACCAATGCGGCCGCACAGGCCCGTGCCGCCTGGGTCCCGTGTGGCGTTAAGCGTATGTTTGGGGCAACAGTATTGGAAGGTTCGCAAGCGCGGGCGCGATTAGCGGCATTCGATGGAAACTGCCGCAAGTGCCTGGGATTATCGGTGCTTGGGATTTGGCCTGAACCAGTGTCGTCGTCTTGCGCCCCACAAGGCGGATACGTTACAAGAATGACCACGTGAACAGCGATGCGATATCAAGCGCGATGCATACGTGGTGTGCTGCTTTCCGAGGGTGTCACCGTTGGCCCTAAGCGCGATGCGCTGGGTGAAAACGAGACCCGCGTTGCATCGAATGGTCCCATGTGTTTTCACGGCCGCGCCGCTCCGGCGTAGTGGCGTTTATTCTGCCAGCGGACGGTTCGACGTCGCTTCAAGTTCTTCAGCAAACCCTGCTGCCTCATCCTGCGCCGGACCCTCAAGACCTAGTTGCCGCCGTGCTTTCTCCCAATACTCGTCTGCGCGTCCATCGGGACTACCGTCTTGTTCCCAAAGATAGAACGCAAGCGTGCGAATCTGCTCTTCCGACATTTCGACGTCCATAGTCTGCCCCGTAAAAGTGAGTATCCGATCCGAAAAACTTCAGTCAACGCAAAGCGTGACCGTGCCAAGCTCGCTTGAGCTTAATGGTGTTGGCAGCAATTTTCGTGACACCGAAGACTTAAGCTGAGGCGCGGGCGAAGGCGGAGGGTGCCGGGGCGGGTCGAAATACCTGGTGAACGGCGACGCGGCGATCAAAACCGCACTGAACGTATGAAGAATGAATCGCCAAGGCAGAGCGCTTGAAAACAGGGGCAGGGTGCTCGAACCTTGGCGCAGCAGCGCGGCTTCGTCGCGCACGATCGGGCTATGAAAAAACGCGGCCGCCCTTCAAGAGCGGCCGTTACGAGTCACATCGCTTAAGCCGGGCGGCGTATCGCGCGGGTACTTCAAGGACTAAAAAATCACATACACCTTGCGCATGGCTTCTTCCACTTCCCACAGCCCCTCGGTGTTCGCCTCGAAAAACAGTGTGTCGCCGCTGGCGAAGTGAATCGTGTCTTCGCCGTCCGGCGTAAAGCGGCCGCGTCCCGCGAGGAAATGCATCACTTCCGCCTGCTTCACCGAGCGCCGATACGTCCCCTCCGTGCATTCGAAAATGCCGGTGTCAATCGCCTCACTGCCTTTGATCACGCGTTGCACGCCGGAGACTTTAATCGGCGTTGTACCGGGCAAACCGGCGCTGCCCCAATCCTCGAGATTTTGCAGGCTGACGCTCTGCTTGATTTGCTGAACCTTCATGTGGACCTTATTGATTCGTTATTCGTAACGTCAGACCGCGCTATCCCGCTCTACGGTTCGCTCGATTTTCCCCAGCCGCACAACGGTCACGCCGGGGCGCAACTGCCGCAACGAAGGCATCACCAGCATGCAGTCGTCGTAAGGCGTATGGATCGGCTCGCCATTCGACCACCCGATCAAGCTGCCCGCTTCCGGGAAAATTTCCAGACCCGTGTAAGGCGCGGCAAAGCGGAAATCCATGCTCTGCGCCACGACCGGTTGCGTCACACGCACAACGTGCATGGTTTGCGGCAGGGGGCTCAGCCAGTCTTCAGGCAGGTCTTCACTGTCGACCACGCCGGACAGCAGCAGGAAACGTGCGGTGGTATCGCGGGCGACCGTGACCGCGCTGCGTTCCCAGTGCTGTCCGCATTCGATCAACAGCGCGTTCTTGGGGCTGCCCGCATCGCCGAAACCCTCGTAGTCGCGCATGCGGCGGCCTTCGGGATGGCCTTCGTCGCAGATCACCGTGGCCGGCGTGCCGAGCCGCAACGACAAGTCGATGCCCTTGTCCAGCGGACCCGCGACAATCAACGGCCTGCTGCGTTCGTGCATGGAGTGGAGGTCGAGCAGGGCGTCCACGGTATCAATGACCGGACGCATCTCGCGAGCTCGTTCAAGCTCGCTGGACGTACGCGACGTGTCGTCGAGCACCTTGCTGGTCCACACGCGGTTGAAGTCCTGGTCGACGAAACGCGCGGCATCGGGCTTCGACGGATCGAAGCCCGCATACGCCGCGACGTTCGCGAACGAGAGCGTCAGGCGGCCGCGCCGTGGCCGCAATTTCAGGCGCAGCAGGGCGTCGACCACAATTGCGCCGCATACCTCGTTACCGTGCGTCAGCGCGTTGATCATCACGTGCGGTCCCGGCAGACCGGAGTCGAACGTGTGCACGTATGGAATGCCCGTCCCGGACTCCGCATGCACCGAGATATCGGGGAACGTGACTTCGATTGGATAATGCTCAGCCGGCGTGCTCATGCGAGATTCCCCTGGCACAGGTACTTGATGGAGAGATAGTCGTCGAGGCCGTACTTCGATCCTTCGCGGCCATAACCGGATTCCTTCACGCCGCCGAACGGTGCTGCTTCGCTGGACAACGCGCCTTCGTTGATGCCTACAATGCCCGCCTCCAGCGCGCGCGACACACGGTCGATACGGCGCAGGTCCTGGCTGTAGAAATACGAAGCGAGGCCAAACGGCGTGTTGTTGGCGGCTTCGATGGCCTCGGCTTCATCGTCGAAACGGAACAGCGGCACGACCGGCCCGAAGGTCTCTTCGCCGCACAGGAGCATCTCGTGCGTGGCGTCGGCGAGCACGGTCGGCGCGTAGTAGTTCGGGCCGAGTTCGGGCAGGCGCTTGCCGCCGGCGAGCACGCGCGCGCCGTGCGCGAGGGCGTCGTCTACGTGGCGGGCGATCTTGTCGAGTGCGCGGATGTTGATCATCGGACCGATCTGCGCGTCAGGGTCGGTGGCGGGCGCGACCTTCAGTTCGGCAACGCGGCGGCTCAGCATGTCCGCGAATTTATCGTAGATGCCTGCTTGTACATACACGCGGTTGGGGCACACGCAGGTTTGTCCGCCATTGCGGAACTTGGAGGCGAGAAGGCCCGTGACGGCGGCGTCCAGATCGGCGTCATCGAAGACAATGAACGGTGCATTGCCACCCAGTTCCAGCGATAACTTCTTGAGCGTCCCTGCCGATTCACGCGCCAGATACTTGCCCACCGGCGTTGAACCGGTAAACGTGATCTTGCGCACGCGCGCGTCTTCAAGCCAGTCGGCAACGGTCGCCACCGCATGATCCCGCGAGGCCGTGATGAGGTTGAGCACGCCCGCCGGCACGCCGGCCTCGTGCGCCAGCAGGACCAATGCCGATGCAGTCAGCGGCGTGTCTTCAGCGGGCTTGGCGACCACCGTGCAGCCGGCCGCGAGCGCCGGCGCGATCTTGCGCGCGATCATCGCGAGCGGGAAATTCCACGGCGTAATGGCAGCAACAATGCCGACAGGTTCCTTCACCGCCGTCATGCGTTTGCCGCGCTGCTGCTGCGGGATGATGTCGCCGTAAATGCGCGTGGCTTCGTCGGCGAACCACGCAACGTACGACGCGCCATACGCCACTTCGCCCCGGCCTTCGGCCAGCGGCTTGCCTTGTTCCAGCGAGATCAGCGCGCCGAGCGCGTCCTGGTTCGCCATGATCAGCGCGTTCCATTTATGCAGGATCGTCGCGCGTTCTTTCGGTAGCAAGTTGCGCCACGCAGGCGCTGCGCGTGCGGCGGCGTCGGTGGCGGCGCGGGCGTCGACGGGGCTGCTGTCGGCGACTTGTGTGATGACCGTGCCGGTGGCTGGATCCGTGACGGCGAAGCGTGCGCCGTCGGCGGCCGCGCGCCATTGGCCATCGATGAAATTATCCGAGCGGATCAACTCCTTCAGTTCGAACTGGCGTGTCATAAGTCCATGCTCCTGATTTAAGCCAACTAATTTAAGCGCAATGCTTCAGGCGTGCTGGTTCAAGCCAGCCGCGCAGCAATTGCCTGACCGACTTCCGTTGTGTTTGCCTTGCCGCCGAGGTCGCCGGTATGCGGGCCTTCCTTGAGCGTTGCTTCGATTGCCGCAAGGATCGCATCGTGCGCGTCTTTTTCCGGGCCTTTGAACTCACCGAGGAACTCGAGCATCATGGCCGCCGACCAGATCATGGCGACCGGGTTGGCGATGTTCTTGCCCGCGATGTCCGGCGCCGATCCATGCACCGGTTCGAACAGCGACGGGAATTTGCGCTCGGGATTCAGGTTGCCTGAAGGCGCGAGCCCGATGGTGCCGGTGCAGGCGGGACCGAGATCGGACAGGATGTCGCCGAACAGGTTGGTGGCCACGACCACGTCGAAGCGGTCCGGATTCAGGACGAAGCGGGCGCACAGGATGTCGATGTGCTGCTTGTCCCATTTGACGTCCGGATAGAGCGCCGCGACTTCGGCGGCGCGCTGGTCCCACCACGGCATGCTGATCGCAATGCCATTGCTTTTCGTGGCGACGGTGATCTTTTTCTTCTCGCGGCGCTGGGCGAGATCGAAGGCGAATTTCAGCACGCGTTCGCTGCCGTGGCGCGTGAAGACGGATTCCTGAAGCACGAACTCGCGGTCCGTGCCTTCGAACATCACGCCGCCCACCGATGAATATTCGCCTTCGGTGTTTTCACGCACGATCCAGAAGTCGATGTCGCCGGCCTTGCGGTTCGCGAGCGGCGACGGCACGCCTTCGAACAAGCGGGCCGGGCGCAGGTTGATGTACTGGTCGAATTCGCGGCGGAATTTAAGGAGCGAGCCCCACAGCGAGATGTGATCGGGAACGGTGTCGGGCCAGCCGACCGCGCCGAAGAGGATGGCGTTGCAGTCCTGCAGTTGCGCTTTCCAGTCGTCCGGCATCATCTGGCCGTGTTTCAGGTAGTACTCGCAGCTCGCCCATTCAATATGCTTGTATTCGATGGAAATGCCGAAGCGCCTGGTGGCGGCGTCGAGGACGCGGATGGCTTCGGGCATGACTTCTGTGCCAATGCCATCGCCGGGGATGATTGCAATCTTGTACGTCTTGGTCATGTTCGGAATCCTGTTAAGGGTTTATCGCATAAGGGTTTGCACCCGGGCTGGCACCAGCCTGTGGCGATTATTTTATTCCGTGCGGCAAGGCTTAAAATCAGCGTTTTAGTTAAGCCACTGTGCACGAAGCGTGAATAATGAATATCCCGTCTTCCCCGAATCTCGATGATCTCCGCGTCTTCTGCACCGTCGCCCGCAAGTCCAGCTTCAGTGCGGCGGCTGAGGTGCTGTCGGTCTCGGCGGCTTATGTCAGCAAGCGCGTGAGCGTGCTCGAAACCGATCTCGGCACGCGCCTGCTGCATCGCTCCACGCGCCGCGTCGCTATTACCGAGGCCGGCGAACGGGTCTATGCGTGGGCTGAAAAAATCCTCGACGACGTCGACCACCTCGTGGAAGACGTATCCACCACGCGGCGCATTCCACGCGGCACGTTGCGGATATCCAGCAGCTTTGGTTTCGGACGGCATATTGTGGCGCCCGCGCTGGCGCGTCTCTCCGACCAGCATCCGCAACTGAGCGTGCGCCTGGATCTGTTCGACCGGCTGGTGGATGTGGCGGGGGAAGGTTTTGACCTGGATATCCGCATAGGCGACGAGATCGCGGCGCATTTGATTGCCAAGCGGCTGGCGTCGAATCATCGTGTGTTGTGCGCTTCGCCGGATTACGTGGAGCGTCATGGCGCGCCAAAGCAACTGGCCGATCTCGCGAGCCATGCGTGTCTCGCGATCAAGGAACGTGACCATCCGTTCGGTTTGTGGCGCTTGCATGTGCGTGGCGAACCGGTTTCGATCAAGGTGACCGGGCCGTTGTCGACGAATCACGGCGAGGTCGCGGTGCAATGGGCGCTGGCCGGGCGCGGGATCGTGCTGCGCTCGCTGTGGGACGTTCGCCCCTTGCTTGAGAGCGGCCAGTTGGTGCAGGTACTGCCCGATGTTACGCAGCCCGCCAACGTCTGGGCGGTGTACCCGGCGCGGTTGGCGGCTTCCGCGAAAGTGCGGGTATGCGTGGACTTTCTCGCCGACGAGTTCGCACAATGGAACCTGCCGGTGCCCTAAGATTCGCTAACTGTGATTCTGTGAAAACAGGCTTTCGAGCGGGTAGTGATTCTTCACGAACGGCGACTTGATGATGATGAAGCTGAAGTACTTCTCAATGCCGATATCGCGCTCGAGCAGGCCTTCAATAATGCTTTGGTAATGACTGACGCTGCGCGTGACGAACTTGAGCAGGTAGTCGTATCCGCCGCTTGCCAGATGGCACTCCACGATTTCATCCACGTCCTTGATCGCCGCGACGAACTTGATGAAGTCCTCGCGGCGATGATCCGCGAGCGTGACTTCGGTGAATACGATCTGTACGTCGCCGAGCTTCTCCAGCTGGATCTGCGCGCCATACCCGACTATGTACCCGGCCTTCTCCAGCCGCTTCACGCGAATCAGGCACGGGCTTGGAGAGAGCCCGACCGCGTCGGCCAGCTCGACATTCGTGATGCGGCCTTTCTTCTGCAATTGCGAAAGGATGCGCAGATCTATGCGGTCAAGCTTGCCTTCGCTGCTCATCGTCAGGGTGTCTCTCCAGTTGCGTGGGATCGTCTCGACCGTGTCATTCGATCCGGGTCATTTGATCTTTGATTTGATCTTATCACGCAGCTACGTGAGCCTTCACCTTGCCTTTGGCCTCTGCTTCGGCTCCGCCCGGGGCCTTGTTCAGCTTCAGCGCGGCGCGGACTTCCGGCTCGGCGAGCACGTCGTCAAGCGTCTTCTCAAGGCGCTCGAACATCAGGTCGAACTCTGCTTCGGTGTAGCTGAGGGCGGGCGCAAAACCCAGGATATTGTCGCCGAAAGCGCGGAACACCAGGCGGTTACGGTACGCGGCGGCGGTGATCCGGTCGGACAGGTTAAGCGATGCGTCGAAACCCGCTTTGGTTTCCTTGTCCGAGACGAGTTCGAGCGCGCCCAGCAATCCGCGGTGCCGTGAATCGCCGACCAGCGGATGCGCGAGCAGCGCGTCGAGGCCGCGTGCAAAACGCCCGGCAAGACGAACGCCGTTCTCGAGCAGGCCGCCTTCGTGATAGAGGCGCAGCACTTCGAGGCCGATCGCCGCGCTGACCGGATGCGCCGAATACGTATGACCATGACCGACGATCGCAGCCGTGTCGCCGTTTGCGATGCCCTGGTACACAGCGTCCGACATCAATACCGCGCCCATCGGTGCGTAGCCGGCCGTCAGGCCCTTGGCGACCGTCATCAGGTCCGGAGAGACTTCTTCGGCCTGGCAGGCGAACAGCGGGCCGGTACGGCCGAAACCTGTGATGACTTCGTCGGCGACGAACAGGATGTCGAGCTTGCGGCACGCTTCGCTCATGGCTTTCAGCCAGCCGAAGGGCGGCACGATCACGCCGCCCGAGCCCTGGATCGGTTCGCAGAAGAATGCGGCGACATTGCCCGCTCCGAGTTCAGCGACCTTTGTTTCCAGCTGGGCGACGGACGCGGCGATAAGCGCGGCGTCATCGGCGAAATTGTTGCGGTACGCGTACGGCGACGGGATGTGATGCTGGTTCGGCAGCGGCACGTCGAAGTTGCGATGGAACGCCGGCAGGGCGGTGAGTCCTGCGCCGACCGACGATGACCCGTGGTAACCGCGTTCGAGCGCGATGATGTGTTTCTTCGATGACCGCCCGGTCGCGTTGAAGTAGTGCGTGATGAAACGCAGTGCCGAGTCGACCGCGTCCGATCCGCCCAGCGTGAAATACACGTGCTGGAGCGAGGCCGGCGACAACTCGACCAGTTTCTCGGCCAGTTCGATCGCGGGTGCGTTGCCGAAGTGGAAATAGCTGGTGGCGTAGGGCAGCTTGGTCATTTGTTCGGCTGCCGCTTTCACGATGCTTGGCTGGCCGTAGCCGACGTTGACGCACCAGAGGCCGGAGAAGGCGTCCAGGAGTTCGTTGCCTTCGGCGTCGCGCAGGAACGAGCCGCTGGCGGAGTCGAGTACGGTGACGCCGCGGGCTTCGTGGGCGCGGTAGTTGATGACCGGATGAATCAGATGCTTGCGGTCGGCTTCGATGAGTGATTGGATCGACATGGGGATTTTTCTCGTCGCGGAAAGGGGCTGATGACCGTTCCATACTAGAGAAGGAGGGTGGTGCCCCGACGCCCTAAACAATTCGTGAAATAGCGCGAATGCCGCGTTTTGCAGCGTGTCCGCAGCATTTTCTGCGGCAGACGCGCAAAACCGGTAATTCGTGGCGATTTGCCGTGATGAAGGGCGGACCGCCAACGCCAAGTGCGAACGACCCTCGCCGGAAGGCTTTTACATCATGGCCTGGTTGATGATCCCGAACTGCCTGACGTCCGGATCGGCGGGAGGAAAGGGCGCCGCCAAATCCGGCCCCGCACTCTTGGGCCCATTCAAAACCATCTTCACCACCGTATCCACCCGCGGTAGTCCCAGTCCGTCCAGCCACTGGGTCAAGCCGCTATCGCCCGGGGTATCGATACGGACAAACACCCCCTCGTTCAACGACAGCCAATGACTGATCAAGGCCTTCGCCCGGCTTGAATCAGGTGCATCCGGAGCCACCACCGGCCCGATCGCAAACCCGCGGCCAAAACGCCGGAACAAGGCAAAACCAAGCAACTCGCCATCGCGGTCCAGCGCAATCCCGTCCGCATTCTCAAGCAACGCCGGCAGCACCTCGCCCCGATCCAGCCCGGATGCCCGCGAAGCCAGTTCAATCAACCTGGGGGTATCGTTGGAACCCAGCGGCCGCAGCCGCTCCCCCGCCGGCAACGACACCAGCGGCGGCTGGAATGCCGCTCCCTGATGCTGGTCCAGCGTGCCGGCAGCCCGGAACCCCAACTTCTCATACAGCGGCTGTCCGGCAGGCGTTGCGTGCAGAAACGTCACGCGCTCCCCCAGCCGTTCCAGCACCAGTTCCATCAGCTTCTTGCCAATCCCGCGGCCCTGCCATGCCTGCGACACGATCACCATTCCCAACGACGCGCGCTCAAGCCCGTAAGTCCAGCACAACGCGGTGCCAATCACCCCATCTGCCGCTTCGGCGACAAACCCCGTGCCCGCCTGCAGCACGAAACGCCAGTCGTCCGCCCGATGCGGCCACTTCAGCTCGACGGTCAACGCATGCGCCGCGGCGATATCGTCGCCGGTAAAGGCTCTATAGGTAACTTGCTCGCTCATTCGTTCGTTGACTTGCTCGGACACGCCGACCTCCCTCGATGGCTTTCACTTCAGCCGCTGCGCAACCCACTCATCAGGCCTTTTATCAAACTTAAATCAAGCTCAGGTTTCACGCCGCCACTCTCGCACCCCACAAACAACGTGGCTAGGACGATCTTTTCATGAAAGAACGCTGAAGCCGCACCGCACGAACTTCAATGCAAAACGGCGTGCCGGCGCTCTCATAACGCGTGTGATCTGCTGAGCCGCTGTTTTTGTCGAAGATAAATGCTGCACGGCCGGCCCTACGATTTCATAAGGTCGCGCAGGCCGCTCGCTGCGGCGGGTCCGGCCTCCGAGGCTTGGCCGCCGCACACATGAAAGCAAGGGCAAACCCTGACCCTGCGCACGGGCCGCGAAGAGGCCGCAACGCCAACCGCATACTCTGCTGCCGACACCCTGAAAAACGCGTGTTTTGTGTTTTTGGATTGCGCGAATCAGGGACACCCATGTTTTTTGCGCTGATTAAATCTATTACAGGAATGCACTTCCCTGTTTTCGCCACTGAACCGCTCGCCGGTTCATATCAACGATAGGACTATCACCATGATCGAATTCGAACCGAAGTACATCACCTTCGATTGCTACGGCACACTCACCAGATTCCGCCTCGCCGACATGACGCGGGAAATGTACGGCGACGTGCTGAGCGGCCCCGATATGGACAAGCTGATTGCGTTCTTCTCGGGTTATCGGCGCGATGAAGTGCTCGGTGCATGGAAGCCGTATCGCGACGTGATCGTGAATGCGTTCAAACGGGCCTGCAAACGCATGAATGTCGAATTCGATGAAGCCAAGGCAGAAACGTTCTACACCGCCGTGCCGACCTGGGGTCCGCACCCGGACGTACCGGAAGGCCTCTCGCGGCTCGCGAAGAAATACAAGCTGGTGATCCTGTCGAATGCGTCGAACAACCAGATCCAGAGCAACGTCGACAAGCTCGGCGCGCCGTTCCATGCTGTGTTCACGGCCGAGCAGGCGCAGTCGTACAAACCGCGCATGCAAGGCTTCGAGTACATGTTCGACCAGTTGAACTGCAACCCGGAAGACGTGCTGCACGTGTCGTCGAGCCTGCGCTACGACCTGATGACCGCCCACGACATGGGCGTGAAACACAAGGCGTTCGTCAAGCGCGGCCATGAACCGTCGACGCCTTACTACGAGTACACCGAAGTCGACGACATCCCGCATCTCGCCACGCTGCTCGGCCTGTAAGTGTTTGTCGTACGCGTTTGTTGCAGGCAACTCCGGTTCCAACGCTTCTTGCATCAGGGAATCATCGTATGAAGCTCGACTCCTACTGGCTCGACACCGCGCCGCCACTGCGCTCGGCGAGCGACGGCCCGGTCGATGGCCATGTCGACGTGGCGGTGGTCGGGGCGGGCTTCACGGGCTTGTCGGCGGCGCTGGCGTTGGGCAAGCGCGGTGCTCTGGTGGCCGTGCTGGACGCGGGACGAATTGGCGGCGGCGCGTCGGGCCGCAACGGCGGTCAGGTCAATACCGGCGTCGCGCAGGATTTCGCCGCGCTGGTCCAGCAGCTTGGAGTGGAGAAGGCGCGCGGATGTTATCGGGCGTATGCGGCCGCGGTCGATACCGTCGAACGCCTGATCCGCGAAGAGCAGATTGAGTGTGATTACCTCGCATCGGGCAAGTTGAAGCTGGCTTCAAAACCCCATCATCTCGCGCATCTGGAGAAGACAGCGGAGGTGATCCGGCGTGAGGTCGATGCCGATATCGAGATCATCGGCCGTGACCGGATCCGGACGGAAGTTCAGTCGGACAGTTTTTTCGGCGGCCTGCTGCAGCGTCATGGCGGCCAGATGCACATGGGCAAGTTTGCCGTCGGTCTGGCGGACGCCGCCGCGCGTCATGGCGCAAAGCTCTACGAGAACGCGCCCGTGACGTCGATAGAAAAGATCGCTGACGGGGGTTACAGGATCGTGTGCGCGCGCGGTGAAGTCCGCGCAAAGCAGGTGCTGGTCGCGACCGGACCGTCGCGGCAAGGGCCGTTCGGCTGGTACCGTCGACGCCTGGCGCCGGTCGGTTCGTTCATCGTGGTGACGGAGCCGTTGCCGGCCGACCTGATCAACCCGCTTTTCCCGAATCGCCGTGCATATACAACCTCGCGCCTGATGCACAACTATTTCCGCATCACGCCCGATTCGCGGTTGCTGTACGGCGGCCGGGCGCGCTTCACGGCGTCCGAGCAGCCGTCGGACGCGAAGAGCGGACGCATCCTGCAGGACGGCCTCGCGGAGATGTTCCCGGCGCTGGCGCAGGCACGCATCGACTATTGCTGGGGCAGTCTCGTCGATATCACCGCGGACCGGCTGCCGCGTGCGGGCCAGCATGAAGGCATCTATTTTTCGATGGGTTACAGCGGCCACGGCACGCAGATGTCCACGCACATGGGGCAGGTCATGGCCGATGTCATGGACGGCCGCACCGCTGCGAATCCGTGGCGTGAATTCGAGTGGCCCGCGATTCCCGGCCACACGGGCAAGCCCTGGTTCCTGCCGCTTGTCGGCACGTACTACCGCATCAAGGATGTGTTTTATTAAATTCGACTAGCCGCGTTTTTCTGCCGCTCGACGTCTTTGTATCGACGTTCCTGCATCAAGCCGAAATACACCAAGACCAAGACCAACCCCAGCCACCTCGCGGAGAAGTTTCAATGACTAAAGAAAATCTGCAACACGCCGATGCCCCAGCCGGGACTCAAGTGAGCGAACTCGAGCGTCTGACGCGGCGGGGCGCATCACGGCGCGAGGTGTTGCGCGCGCTGGCCGCGGCCGGCATGGCCTCGATCACCGGGGCAGGGTTGCTCACCGCGAGCGGCGCGGCGCTCGCGCAGGAAAAACCGAAGCAGGGCGGCAAGATACGCGTGGCGACGCAGTCGGCATCCGCCGCGGATACGCTGGATCCGGCCAAGGGCGCACTCGGCACGGACTATGTGCGCGCAAACATGTTCTACAACGGCCTGACCGAACTGGACTCGCATCTCGGCGCGAAGATGGCGCTGGCGGAGTCGCTGGAATCGAAAGATGCGACCGTGTGGATCGTGAAGCTGCGCAGCGGCGTGCAATTCCACGATGGCAAATCGCTTGCGCCGGCCGACGTGATCTATTCGCTGATGCGCCACAAGGATCCGGCGACGGCATCGAAGGCTAAAACGCTCGCCGACCAGTTCAAGGAAATCAAGGCCACGGGCCCGAACGAGCTCACCATCACGCTGGAAGGCGCGAATGCCGACCTGCCGGTGATCCTGGCGGACTCGCACTTCCTCATCATCAAGGACGGCACGACCGACTTCAAGACGGCTATTGGCACCGGTCCCTTCAAGCTCAAGGATTTCTCGCCGGGCGTGCGTACGGTCGGCGTGAGGAACGAGAAGTACTGGAAGCCGGGCATGCCGCACCTGGACGAGGTCGAGCTGATTGGGATTGGCGACGAATCCGCTCGCGTGAATGCGCTGCTTTCCGGCGATGTGCAACTGATCAACGCGATCAGCCCGCGCTCGACGGGCCGCATCAAGGGGACGCCGGGCTTTACGGTGCTGGAGACGAAGACGGGCCAGTACACCGACCTGATTGTTCGCGACGACGGCGGGATTACCGGCATCGATGATTTTCGTCGGGGTATGTTCTATCTATTGGACCGCGAGCAGATCCGCCGCGCCGTGTTCCAGGGTTTCGGCACGATCGCCAACGACCAGCCGATCGATCCGACCAACAAGTACTACATGCCCGGCATTCCGCAACGCCCCTACGACCCGGAGAAAGCCAAGTTTCACTTCCAGAAGGCGAAGGTGGGCAACACGCCCGTGCAGATTTTTGCATCGCCGGCGGCTGACGGCTCGGTGGAAATGGCGGTGCTGTTGCAGCAGGCCGCGCCCGCGGCGGGGCTGAACCTGCAGGTCACGCGCGTGCCCGCCGACGGCTACTGGTCGAACCACTGGATGAAACATCCGCTGGGCTTCGGCAATATAAATGCCCGCCCAAGCGCCGACGTGCTGTTCACGCAGTTCTTCAAGTCGGACGCGCCATGGAACGAAGCGAACTGGAAGAGCCCGAAGTTCGACCAGATGCTGCTGGCGGCGCGCGGCGAACCGGACGACGCCAAGCGCAAGCAGATCTACGGCGACATGCAGGTATTGGTGCACGAGAACGGCGGTGTCGGCATTCCGATGTTCCAGAGCTCGATCGACGGTTTCACGACCAAGCTCAAGGGCCTGGGTTCGATCCCGCTGGCCGGCCTGATGGGCTTCATGTTCGCGGAGCATGTCTGGCTGGAGAGTTAAAACAGGGCTAAGCGGTCCTGTAAATCAGGCAGTAAAGCACGCCGCCCGCGCGGGGCGTGCTGTTTCAACCCCGGAGGCGGAACATGAAAGCACACGCGTCACGACTTATCGCTGCTCGCCTGGGCCTTGCACTGCTCACCCTGCTGATTGTCTCGGCAGTGGTATTTGGCATCACGGGCCTGCTCCCCGGCGACGCCGCGCAGCAGGCGCTCGGGCAGGCAGCCACGCCCGAAGCGGTCACAGCGTTACGGCACCAGTTCGGGCTCGACCAGCCGGCCTTGCAGCGCTACCTGGAGTGGCTCTACCTGATCGTCACCGGCAACTTCGGCACCTCGTTGTCCAATAGCTTGCCGGTCAGTCAACTGATTGCCACCCGCCTGCCCAACTCGCTCATGCTGGCCGGATTGACGGCGCTCGTGTCCGTGCCGGTCGCGCTGTTCATCGGAATTTTCTCGGCCATGTTTCGCGGCTCGCTTCTCGACCGCGTGCTCAACGTGCTGACGCTGTCCACGGTCGCGGTGCCGGAGTTCCTGATCGCGACTATCGCGGTGCTGGTGTTTGCCGTGAAGCTGCGCTGGCTGCCCGCGTTGTCGTATTTGTCCGAGGTGTCGTCGTTCGGCGGACTGCTGCGGATCTACGCCATGCCCGTCATGACGCTGTGTTGCGTGCTCGTCGCCCAGATGGCGCGCATGACACGCGCCGCCGTGCTCGACCAGCTCAATGCGTCGTACGTCGAGATGGCGATCCTGAAAGGCGCGTCGCCCATGCGTGTGGTCCTGCGCCACGTGCTGCCGAACACCATTGGCCCGATTGCGAATGCGGTGGCGCTGAGCCTGTCGTATCTGTTCGGCGGCGTGGTGATCGTCGAATCGATCTTCAATTATCCGGGTCTCGCCAGCCTCATGGTCGACGCCGTCACGAACCGTGACATGCCGCTGGTACAGGGCTGCGTCATGGTGTTCTGTGCGGCTTACCTGCTGCTTGTGCTGATTGCCGACCTGGCTCAAATCATATCCAACCCGAGGCTGCGTCAACGATGAACCGACCCGCCAACTCCTCCATTCACCATCCCGGCACCGAGCTCTACGAAATGGGCCTCGATGAAATCGTCAATGACCTGGCCGTGCCGGAGCCCGAGCCCGAGCCTGAGCTCGCAGGGCCAAGGCCGGGCGTGCTGAAGCGGCTGCACCGGCGCTTCTCCGTGCTCGGCATGATCGGCCTCGTGATGGTCGTGTTCTGGCTGACAATCGCGGTCATCGGCCCGTGGATAGCGCCTTATAAAAGCGGCGCGCTGTCGTCCGTGGATGTGTTCGCCGGGTCGAGCCGTGCGTTCCTGCTTGGCACCGACTATCTCGGCCGCGACATGCTCAGCCGGATTCTCTACGGCACCCGTTATACGGTCGGGCTGGCCTTGGCCGCAGCGTTGCTGGCGAGCCTGATCGGCACGTTCTTCGGGTTGGTTGCTGCCGTGTCAGGCCGCTGGGTCGATGAAATCCTGAGCCGCCTGTTCGATGCGCTGATCTCCATTCCGAGCAAGGTCCTTGCGCTGGTCGTGATCGCCGCGTTTGGTTCGTCCATTCCCATGTTGATGGGCGTCGCCGCGCTTGCCTACATCCCCGGTGCGTTCCGCATCTCGCGCTCGCTTGCGGTCAACGTGATGACGCTCGAATACGTGCAGGTCGCGCGGGCTCGCGGCGAAAAGCTGTTCTACATTGCCCGCGTGGAAGTGCTGCCCAACATGATCCATCCCATGCTCGCCGACTTCGGCCTGCGCTTCGTGTTCATCGTGCTGCTGCTCAGCGGCCTGAGCTTCCTGGGCCTCGGCGTGCAGCCGCCCAATGCCGACTGGGGCTCGCTGGTGCGCGAGAACATTGGTGGCCTGGCCGAAGGGGCACCTGCCGTGATGATGCCGGCTATCGCGATTGCGACGCTGACTGTCGGCGTGAACCTGCTGATCGATAACCTGCGCCGCCGTGGCGGCCGCGGGCAAGGAGCTGCGCAATGAATGCCCACGCGAGCGACATGATTCGAGTGAAGGGCTTGCGAGTGGTGGCAGGCGCCGCCCCCGATCCGGTGACGGAGATCGTGAAAGGCGTCGACTTCTCGGTGAAGAAAGGCGAAGTGCTTGCGTTGATCGGCGAGTCGGGATCGGGCAAGACGACCATCGCGCTGGCGTTGCTGGGGTATGCGCGGCAGGGCTGTTCCATCAGTGGCGGATCGGTGCGGATCGGCGAGACGGAAGTGCTCGAGCTCGACCAGCAAGGCCGCCGGGCGCTGCGTGCCCGGACGGTGGCGTATGTGGCGCAAAGCGCGTCGTCGGGGTTCAATCCGGCGCGCACGATCATCGACCAGGTGACCGAGCCTGCGTTGCTGCATCGCCTGATGACGAAGGACGCGGCGCGGCGCAAGGCGATCGAGTTGTTTCGCGCGCTTGCGTTGCCGGAAGCCGATACGATCGGCGAGCGTTATCCGCACCAGGTCTCGGGCGGCCAGTTGCAGCGCCTGATGGCGGCCATGGCACTGATCACCGATCCAGCCGTAGTGGTGTTCGACGAGCCGACGACCGCGCTCGATGTGACCACGCAAATTGAAGTGCTCGCGGCGTTCAAGAAGGTGATCCGTGAGCTGGGAACGACGGCGGTCTACGTGTCGCACGACCTGGCCGTGGTGGCGCAAATGGCGGACCGGATTGTCGTGTTGAACGGCGGCGGGGTAAAAGAGAATGGCCTGGTGGCGCAAGTGCTCGATGCGCCCGCTGACGCGTACACGCAGCAGTTGCTGGCCGCCACGCGGCGGCCGGAACCGGAGTTGTGCGTGCAGACCGCGGCGCAGAAACTCGCGCCGCCCCTGCTCGAAATCCGCGGCCTGGCGGCGGGTTATGGCCGTATCGACCGTCATGGTGCGCCGGCCGTGCGCGTGCTCGACGACGTAAGCCTCTCCATTGCGCGCGGCTGCACGCTGGGGGTGATCGGGGAATCAGGGTCGGGCAAGACGACGCTGGCGCGCGTGGTGGCGGGTCTGGTCGACCGGGCGCGCGGTGAAGTTTTCTTCGACGGCAAGCCGCTGCCTGCCCAGCTGTCAAAACGTACTCCTGAGCAATACCGCCAGATCCAGATCGTGTTCCAGAACGCCGATACCGCGTTGAACCCGAGCCATACCATTGCCGATATCCTCAGCCGGCCGCTCGCTTTTTATCATCGGCTGCGCGGGGCGGCGGCGCGCAAGCGGATGCTGGAACTGCTCGATCTCGTCAAGCTGCCGGCTTCCATTGCGCAGCGCACGCCGGCGGGTTTGTCGGGTGGACAGAAGCAGCGTGTCAACCTGGCGCGCGCGCTCGCGGCCGATCCCGCGCTGATCCTCTGCGATGAAGTCACCTCCGCGCTCGACACCGTGGTGGGTGCGGCGATCCTCGACCTGCTTGCCGAACTGCGCCGCGAGCTGGGCGTGTCCTACATGTTCATCAGCCACGACATTTCGACAGTGCGTTCCATCTGCGATGAAGTGATCGTGCTGTACGCGGGACATCGCGTGGAGGCGGGCGAGCGCGAGGTACTCGCGGCGCCGCCGTATCACCCGTACACAGGCTTGCTGGTCGACTCCGTGCCGGCGCTGAAACCCGGCTGGCTGGACGCACGCCGCCTGGTCGGCAGCGCTGCGTTGCCGCAGATGGGCGAGAGCGCCGACATACCTGAACTGTGCAGCTTCAGGGCGCGCTGTCCGGTGCGGATCGACGGTAAATGCAACGCCACGCCACCCTCCGTGAAGAAGCTGCCCTCGGGCGCGGAAATTCTTTGCCATCATTCAACGGCCGAGCTGAGCCGGATGCAGACCATAGAGGTAGTTGAAGCATGAGCGGACGGTTCGTGCGGCTGGCGGAAACGGAGCGCAAGACGTTTGTGATAACAGTCGACGGCGTGGCGCGGCAGGCCGCCGATGGCGACACGCTGATGGTCGCCTTGCTGACCGGCATGAGGACCTTGCGCGACTCCGAATTCGGCGATGGCCGGCGCGCGGGTTTTTGCCTGATGGGCGCGTGCCAGGATTGCTGGGTCTGGACCGCTGACGGTGACCGGTTGCGCGCATGCACCACGCCGGCGGTTGCGGGCATGTCGATCGTTACGCAACTTGCCACCGCCGGGGAGGGCATATGGCCGCGCGAGTGATCGTGATCGGCGCGGGACCGGCCGGTGTGCGGGCGGCGGAAGCGCTGGTCGAAGCAGGTCTGCGGCCTACGGTGATCGATGAAGGGCGAAGGGATGGCGGGCAGATTTATCGACGGCAGCCGGAGGGTTTTATGCGCTCCTATGAGACGCTCTACGGCACCGAAAGCACACGTGCGGCTGCCTTGCATCAGAGCTTCGATGCGCTCAGGAACCGCATCGACTACCTGCCTGAGACGCTTGTCTGGAACATCTCGGCGAACGCCGTGCATCTTGTCAGCGGCGACTCGTACAGGACGCTCGAATTCGATGCGCTGATCATTTGCAGCGGCGCAACGGACCGGTTGATGCCAGTCAAGGGCTGGCACTACGCCGGCACCTATAGCCTGGGGGGGGCGCAAGTCGCGCTGAAGTCGCAAGGGTGTTCGATCGGTTCGCGAGTCGTGCTGATGGGCACCGGACCGCTGCTTTACCTCGTCGCTGCGCAGTATGTGAAAGCAGGCGCAGCAGTGTCCGCCGTCTTCGACACCTCCACGCTTTTGCAACGGTTCAGTGCGTTGCCGAAGCTGCTCGCCATTCCCGCCGCGTTGAAGAAAGGCATCGCTTTGATGGGCGTGCTGAGGCGTGCGCAGGTGCGGGTGTATCGCGGCGTGCGGCCGCTTGAAATAAGCGGTTCGCCCGAGCACGGCGTGAGCCACGTCGAAGTCGCGCTGCAAAGCGGTATGCCTTTCAAGGTGGCTTGCGACGCGGTCGCGCTCGGTTATCACTTGCGTCCGGAGACGCAGCTCGCCGATCTGGCCGGCTGCGGATTTTCCTTCGATGAAGCCGCGCAGCAGTGGCTTCCCGCTACCGATGAAGACGGTCGCAGCAGCGTCAAAAGGGTCTATCTGGCGGGTGACGGCGTGCGCATCCGTGGCGCCGATGCGGCCGAACGCTCCGGTCGTCTCGCTGCCCTCGCTGCGATGCAGGACGCTGGCCTGAAGGTTGAAGATCTGGCGGCCCTGCGCGAACAACTGCGGGTCTTCAGCCGCTTCGCCGCCGGTTTGCGCAAGGCCTTTCCCTGGCCGGCACGCTTCGCGAGCATGTTGCCGGACGAGACTATTGTGTGCCGTTGCGAAGCCATTACCGCGGGCGAGTTGCGCCGCGTGGTCCGCGAAACGGGTGCGCAGGAAGCGAATCGCGCGAAGGCATTTTCGCGCGTGGGCATGGGCCGGTGCCAGGGCCGCTTTTGCGCTCACGCGGGAGCGGAAGTGATCGCGGCGGCGGCTTCCGTGCCGCTGGCGGCCGTTGGACGGCTACGTGGGCAAGCGCCCGTCAAGCCGTTGCCGGTCAGGCTGGTGGAGGAAGAGGAAGCGGAGGCGAGTGAATGACCGCGAATTCCCGGGGCGCCAAGAGGACTGCTCAGCTAACCGATCGCCGGGCCGATGTGATCGTGATCGGCGGCGGCATCATGGGCACGACCACCGCGTTCTTCCTGCGCCGCCGCAACCCCGCTTGTTCCGTGATCCTCCTCGAGCGCGGCCTGACAGGCCAGCAAGCGAGCGGCGTCAACTTCGGCGGTATCCGCAGGCAGGGCCGTGCACTGCCGCAACTCGCGATGGCGAACCGCGCGCTCAACACGTGGCAGCGTTCGAAGGAACTGCTGGGCGAGGACGTCGAATTCCTGCCGTCGAGCCATACCCGGGTCTGTTATCACGCGCACGATGCGGACACCTTCGATCGCTATGCCGCCGATGCCCGCGCCTATGGCCTTGAACTGGAAGTGCTGCACGGCCAGGCGATGTTCGAGCGTTTCCCTTTTCTTGGCCGCGAAGTACTGGCGGCGTCCATCTCGCCGCTCGACGGCCATGCGAATCCGCGCCTCGCCGCGCCGGCCTTCGGTCGGGCGGCGGCGCGGCTTGGCGCGCAAGTGGTGGAGAACACGGAGATCGCGCAGGTGGAGAAGGACGGCGATGGTTTTCGCGTGGAAACTGCGGCAGGCGTTGTGTATCGCGCCGCGCAGCTCGTGATTTGCGCGGGCGCCTGGGCAGCCCGGCTCAGCGAGCAGTTCGGCGAGCCGGTGCCGCTGCGTGCAAGCGGACCGCAAATGTCCGTCACTGAACCCGTGCCTTACGTCTTCAAGTCGTCCATTGGGGTGTTCACATCGATCAAGCAGGAGGGCATCTACTTCCGCCAGATTCCGCGCGGCAACATCATCATAGGCGGCGGGCCACCCGGTCCCGCCGATACCCTCACGCGACGCGCGTCTGTGCTGCCGGTGAATACCGTGCGTCAGATCGCGCAGCTTCGCCGGCTGGTTCCCGCAATGGCGCCGCTGCATGTGATCCGGGTCTGGAGCGGCGTGGAAGGGTACTTGCCCGATGGCGAGCCGGTGATCGGCCGCAGCTCGACAACCGACGGTCTGTTCTATGCGTTCGGCTTCAGCGGCTCGGGGTTCCAGATTGGCCCGGGCGTGGGTGAGACGCTGGCCGAGTTGATCGATACCGGTACGACACCGATTCCGCTCGATGCGTTTTCGGTCAGCCGGTTTGCGGCGTTTGCCGCTTCACCGCCGGCTCAACCCGTGGTGGCCACGTCATGAAACAGTCCATGCCGCTGACCGAAGCGCGTGCGTTTATCGAGGCTCACTTCGATGAACCCGTGACGCTTGCACAACTGGCCGAGCTCTCCGCGCTTAGCGTGTCGCGGTTCGCGACCGCGTTCCGGCAGCAGTTTGGTTCCTCGCCTTACCGGTATTTATGCGGACTACGGATTGAGCGCGCGCAGGCCTTGCTGCTGGCGGGCGTACCGGGATCGGTGGTTGCAGCTGAAGTCGGGTTCTTCGACCAGAGCCATTTCGCCCGGCACTTCAAGCGTTTCTGCGGAATGACGCCGAGCATGTATCTGAAGCGCTCGCGCGCCCGATGTTCAGCGCAGGGCAGCAGTGTGTTGTCGCGCGGCGCCGCTACTGAAAATGAGTCAGCGGACCAGCGAACGCTCTGCGAGGAAATTGCGTGAGGGTGGCGTTTAATTAAATGACCGGAAAGGCTAAAGAAATAATGCCGTAAGTCGATATTACCAGCATAACCACTTGAGTCGGCCCTGCAAGTCGCAAGATCCGAGCTCGTGCAGATGATGGTTGCGTCCGGCGCGACGACTGACTTGATCAGCGACTCCGCCTGAACCGCCACTCCGAGCTTCTCCTCCCAAGCGATACACCTGCCCCCCGCCCCCGTCAAGCACGTCCTTCCGGGGCGCTGGCGCTATTATTCTGCAGACCAAAGCTCTGGTTCATTGCCTTGCTTCATCGCAATCCTGATCGGACTTGATCGTGCGTCCGACGATCGAAGCACGCATGAACCGGCGGTCCGCCATGCAGCAAATCAATACGGGGATAGATCGATGCAACCCATGCGAGTGTCAGAAAAATGGTTTCACCGTGCGCTGTGGTTGATCGCTTTCGCGTTCGCGGGTTTCCTGATTGGCCTGGGTGGGCTTGTGGTGGGGAATTTGCCGGGTGTCGAGGCGCCGCCTACGCTGGACTCGCTGATCGATCCGGGCGCCAGCGCGGCGATAGAAACATCGATTAAGCAAGCGCAAGCCAATGCCCGCGACGGCGCGATAGCCGAGGAGTCCGCGCGGCTCAAGCTGCAAGCCGCGACAGCCGAGTACACGAGCGCGCACGAAACATTTTCGAACTGGCTTGCCACCCGCACGGCGACCGAGCAGGCCGATCAAAACAAGGAGCTTGTCAGCCGTACGCGTTCGCTGGAGACGCTCAATGACAATATCCGCAGCGCACAAAAGGCGCTGGACCAAGTAGAGCAAGACAACGCGCGGACCCGGCAAGTGCTGGCGAAGCAACGAAGGGCGGAAGCGGCGCTTCGTACCCAGGCCGAGGAAAAATTCGATGCGCTTCAGCGCGGCATCGAGATGAAGAATTTCCTCATCCGGCTGGCGATCACCTTGCCCTTGCTGGTGATTGGCGGATGGCTGTTTGCGAAGCATCGCAAGAACCGCTACTGGCCCTTCGTCTGGGGCTTCATATTTTTCGCGCTGTTCGCGTTTTTTGTCGAACTGGTTCCGTACCTTCCCGACTACGGCGGTTATGTCCGGTACATCGTGGGCGTGGTCGTGACCATTCTGGTTGGACGGTATTCCATCAACGCGTTGCAGCGCTATCTGCAAAATCAGAAATCCGCGGAGACGTTACCCGATGACCAGCGTCGCCAGGCGTTGAGTTATGACGTTGCTCAAAGCCGCTTCGCGAAGGGCATCTGCCCCGGATGCGAACGCAAGGCCGACCTGAGCGATCCGAAACTCGACTTCTGCATGCACTGCGGAATCAGCTTGTTTAACGCATGCGCTTTTTGCCAAACGCGGAAGAACGCGTTTGCACACTATTGTCCGTCGTGCGGGAAAGAGGCGGTTGCACCTTAGGGGCGGCGCTCAGGCGACTACCCGAAAAACCCAATAGAGCGCGCCGGCCAACGCAATGGACGCCGGCAAGGTAAGCACCCAGGCCAGCACCAGGCTTCGCAGGGTGTTCCATTGGAGGCCCGATCCATTCGCTGCCATTGTGCCGGCGACGCCGGACGTCAGTATGTGCGTGGTCGATACCGGGAGCCCGTATAGATCCGCTGCCCCGATGGTCAGCGCCGCGACCATCTCTGCCGATGCGCCCTGGCCGTAGGTCAGGTGTTGCTTTCCGATCTTTTCCCCGACCGTCACCACGATCCGCTTCCAGCCGACCATCGTGCCAAGTCCCAGTGCTATCGCAACCGCGACCTTGACCCATGTCGGGATGAACTTGGTCGCGTGATTGAGTTGCTGCTTGTAGTTGTCAATAACGGCCCGATCGTCGGCGGTGAAAGCGGGCTGCTGTGACGCTTCCATCAGACGGATCGCTTCCGATATCACATACATGCTGTTGCGGACGTTGTCGACCAGGCTTGGCGGCACCGTACTGATCGACCCCGCTGTCGTGATCTGCTGGGCCACGGTATCAGTGAGTTGCGTTACCGCCGGCAGCGTTGCAGACGTCATCTGACGGGTCCGCACGTACGTTTCAACATCCGCGCGAGGGTTCGCGGAAGCGGGTGAGCCGGGAGCCGAATATTTGGCGAACACGGCCGATGCCTGATGGGCGACCGCCACGAAGGTCTGCGTTTCTCCGGGCGTTACTGCTTTGTTCAGTGCATAGGCTGTCGGCACCGTGCCAATGAGAATCAGCATGATCAGGCCCATGCCCTTCTGCCCATCGTTCGAACCATGAGCAAAGGAGACCCCCGTGCAGGTCAGGACCAGCAGGCTGCGAATCCAGAACGGCGGTGGTTTGTTGCCGACCGGTTCGGCGTAGAGCGCGGGAACACGCACCACGGCTTTGAGTATCAGCAAGAGCAGGCCGGAGAGCAAAAAGCCGATAATTGGCGAGAACAGCAGTGATTTTCCAACCCCGACCGCTTGCGTCCAGTCGACGCCGCTGGTACCGGATGGGCCACGCATCAGTTGGTTCATCAGGCCGACGCCAATGATCGAACCAATCAACGTATGCGAGCTGGAGGAGGGTAGTCCGAAGTACCAGGTTGCCAGGTTCCAGACAATTGCGGCAATCAACAGCGCAAATACCATGGCGAAACCCGCGTGGCCACCCACCTGCAAAATCAGCTCGACGGGGAGCAACTGGACAATACCAAACGCCACCGCGCCGCTGGAAACCATGACGCCCACAAAATTCCACGCACCCGACCAGAGCACCGCGAGATTGGGCGTCAGCGAGTGAGTGTAGATAACGGTGGCCACGGCGTTCGCCGTGTCGTGAAAACCATTGACGAACTCGAAGCCAAGCGCGATCAGCATCGCGAAGCCGAGGAGGACGTAGGGGAATGCCGAGCTTTGTTGTACCGGCTCGAGGTCTATGACCAGATGGACGGCGACGAAGGCGACGCCTATGGCGAGGATCAGCAGGAAGATTGCCAGACTCAGGTTGCGGGTACGCTCGCTGACAGCACTTGTCTGAGGAAACATGAGATCTGGCATGATCATTTCCCGTGGCTACTGGACTGCCATCCTACAACCAGCCTTCAAAATGCTCAGTGAAGGATTTGTGGCATTTATATTTCGGATACCTGTCTATTGTTTTCAACGCGCTGCTGACTACTGATGCTGGCGGCGGCCCATGTGCCCGAAACGAAGGGGATGGACAGGACGAATGGCAACCTTCACGGAACCACCTGAAGATTCGCAAGCAGTGACCGTAAGAGCGACCGCCCGCAGTTTTCAATCATAGGAGAAGACGCTACCGAATTTGTCCATATGTTCGAGCGCCATGCCCGAGCCGCGCACGACGCACGTCAGGGGGGCTTCGGCGACAAGCACGGGCAGGCCCGTCTCCTCGGCAAGCAGGCGGTCGAGATCTCGCAGCAGCGCACCGCCGCCCGCGAGCATGATCCCGCGTTCGGCAATGTCGGCGCCGAGTTCAGGCGGCGTGTTTTCGAGCGCGATCTTGACCGCGGAAATTATCTGGTTCAGCGGATCGGAGAGCGCTTCGAGGATCTCATTGCTGGATACCGTGAAGCTACGCGGTATACCCTCGGACATGTTGCGGCCCCTCACTTCCATTTCCATCACTTCCGAACCAGGGAAGGCGGAACCTATCTCCTTCTTGATGGCTTCAGCGGTCTGCTCACCAATCAGCATGCCGTAGTTGCGACGGATATAGTTGACGATCGCGTCGTCGAACTTGTCGCCGCCGACACGCACGGAACCCTTGTACACGATGCCTCCGAGTGAAATGACGCCTACTTCGGTCGTGCCGCCGCCGATGTCGACCACCATCGAGCCGGTCGGCTCGGACACGGGCAGACCGGCACCGGTTGCGGCCGCCATGGGTTCTTCGATCAGGTAGACCTGCGACGCTCCGGCGCTATGCGCGGCTTCCTTGATCGCACGTCGTTCGACCTGGGTGGATCCGCAGGGCACGCAGACAACGATCCGCGGCGATGGCGCCAACAGGCGGGTTTCGTGCGCCATCCGGATAAAGCGTTTGATCATTTGCTCGGTAATGCTGAAGTCGGCGATTACGCCGTCCTTCATCGGGCGGATGGCTTCAATGTTGCCTGGTACCTTGCCGAGCATCTGCTTGGCTTCCTTGCCCACGGCCAGAATGGTTTTTTTGCCATTCGGGCCGCCTTCCTGACGAATGGAGACCACCGACGGCTCGTCAAGGACAATACCCTTGCCACGCATGTAGATCAGCGTATTCGAGGTACCGAGATCAATCGCCAGGTCGTTGGAAAAATAACTGCGCAGAAAACCGAACATTCAAAATCCTGTCTTGCTTGACGCAAGGCACTCGGCCCCGTCACGTGCGACCAGGCTGCGGTCGGGAGTGGGAAGAGTAACAGTTTCGGGAAAACGGAGCCGCAGCGCCGCCCGCGCGACGCTGTTGGCAAGCGTGCCTGGGCACCGTAAAGGCCTGAAGCTGACTACGCTGCCGTCAACTCGACGAGCTTGGCCACGGTATTCATGTTGCGAGCGGTTCCAGTTTTCGCGGCCGGGATTTTCAGTTTTGAACGGGCTATTCCGTCTTTGTAGTGCACGTAGATCTCACGCGTCCCGAGTGCGATTTCTTCTGTCTGACGGCCACTCACGCTATCCAGGAAATCGGCCGGAGGCGGTGCATCGAGAAAGATGGCGACGGTCAGATTCGGAGCTTCCGACCTGAAGGGATTTGCGGCAAGCACCCCCACCAGTTCAGCACCGGTCCGGACCAGAACGCCGACCGGTTTACCGGCGTAGGACTCGAGGCTACGTTCCAGCTTGGCCTTCACGGACGCTTCCGCAAGCTTGCTTTCGAATACGACGTTGCCGCTGGCAATATACGTGCGCACATTCGAAAAACCAACGGAGGTGCACATTGCGCGAAGTTCGGTCATGGGAAGCTTGCCGGTGCCGCCAACATTCACGGCCCGCAAGAGAGCGGCGTAGGTAGTCATCGAGATAGGTTATGGCCGTTTTTATCGACAGGCTTGGCACTTGAGCCGGCTAAGACTCAATAGATGCGCAGCAACTTTATCTTCTCGATCCCTGCGCCGCAAGGCGACGGAGGTTTCAACATGCGGGATGCGGCGCGCCGTCTTGCCCGTGCGATAAAATCGGTACACCACTTTCAAACTGGACAAGGGATTTTTGCAATGACCCAGGAAGATCAGATCACTCCCGTATCGACGACCTTCGCAACTCCCCTCGATCTGTACAGGGCGATCTCACGCGTATGGTCGGGAGACACGTCAAGTCCGACTAACGCCTGGTCGCAGTCGAATCCGGCGCAGAATCATTGCAGCATCACCTCGCTCGTTGTGCACGATCATTTCGGCGGTGAGATTCTTTCAACGCGGACCTCAGGCGGGACGCACTTCTACAATCTGGTCGACGGAAAAAAATGGGACCTGACGGTGAGTCAGTTCGCCGAACCCGTGCCGTATGACGACACGCCATCCACGCGCGAGGCTGCGTTGGCGGATACCTCGCAGGACAAATACACGCTTCTGACGTCGAGACTGAAAGAGGTCAGATAGACAGATTCAAATGCACCCTATGACTTCGGCGATGTGAAACGTACGCACAGCAGCGCCGCCACGGCCAGCGCTGCTGCAGCCACACTCAAGGATCCCGAGAACGAATGATGCGGTGCATACATCGCATTGGCCACGAGCGGTCCCACGATTTGCCCGATGCCGAAGCATGCCGTCATCACGGCAAGGATGCTCACCCACAAGGTGTGTGCGACCCGACGTCCTGCGAGCATCGAAATTGTCGTGGTGCCCATGAAGGTACCGCCTACGATCAACGCGCTGCCGAGGTATCCGGCCGGGTTCGGCGCCACCACGGGCAAGATCACGCCGAACGCTTGCAGCGCGAGATTCACGAACAGCGCGCGTCGTGTGCCAAGGCGCATATGCACCGCATGCCAGATGAAACACGACGGAACCGCGCCCAGGCCAAACAACGCCCAGACCTGGATAGGATCGATTGAACCAAGCGCGTTCCTGACGAAGAACGGCAGGTAGGTCGCGGTGATGATGTAGCCGAAGCCGGCAAGCCCGTAGAGCGCGATCAGCCGTCCCGCGCCGAGCGCAGGAAAGGACTCGTGTCCGTGTAACGCTGGACGCGTGCCGGTATCCTCGACAGGGCGGGCATCGAGACCCGGCAGCGCGATGACGGCAAGGATCAGTGAGCCTGCTGCGAGCACCCACCAAAGCCCCGCGCTGTGCAGGTCAAACGTGCGTCCTGCGACCAGCATTTCAGAAGACAGCACAATGCCCATGCCGACACCCGCATAAAGCACGGGCGCACCGCTCGTGTGGCCGCGATGTTGCAGCAGCCAGAGGGAAGCAGCGACCATGGTGACCGCGCTGACGGCGCCTGTGATGCCGCGCATCGCGATGATCAGCCAGGGCGCATTCAACAGCGCCGTTACCCCGAGACACAACACGATGCCCCCGAGCGCAAGCACGCATAGCCTGCGCGAGTGCCGCGGATGCACGGCGGCAGTCAGCAGGGCCCCAAGCAGATAACCCGCATAGTTGGCCGATGCGGCGAGCGTGCCCTGATGCACGGTCAGCACGGCGTCGCTGACCATGACCGGGTAGATGCCCGTGAACGCAAAACGTCCGAACCCCATGCCGACCGCCATGACCAGCGCGGCAACCAGTGCCGCCATGCCCTGGCTTGCTGTCGACGAAGCCTGTCGAGTCGTGCTCATGATGATTTCCTCTTGGCTGCGGGTTGCTTCGAGATGAACGGCGCAAGTGCTTCGCGCAGCGCATTGAACGCTGCCGTCTCATATCCGTTTCGATGAACGAGCCAGGTATCCACCTTCGCCACCGCATGAGTGCGCAACGCCGGCGGTTCGCGCAGCAGGTCGAGCACGCTGCGCGGCACGAGCGATACGCAGCCGCCTGCCGCAACGCAGGCCAGCATGCTGTGATACGACCCGACCTCCTGGATGTCGAGCGGCGTTCTGTCATGGCCAAACCATTCTTCGGCGAGCACGCGGTAGCTGCAGCCATCTGCAAACGCGGCAAGCGAACGCACGGTGATATCCGAGCCCTGGCGGACGGCAGCGTGGCCCGGCGGCAGCACGAGCAGGATCTCCTCTCGAAAGACCGGTTCGCCAATAAGTCCAACTGCCTCGAGATCCGATGCCGACGCCATGTCGCCGCACGGCGGCAGCGCTGCGAACGCGCAATCGACCAAACCGCTGCGAACCTGCTCGAGCAGTTGCCGCGAGGGCGCGGTGGAAATCCTGAGCTGGACGTCGGGGTACTGCACATGAAGGGCTGCAAGCGGTCCAGGCAGACGAGCCGCAGCCGTGCTTTCCATGGTGCCGATCCTGAGCGTGCCCGAAGGCGCCTGAGGACTCAGCACCTGTCGCGCTTCGTCAGCCAGGGCGAGCATGCGGTTGGCGTAGCCGAGAAAACGTTCGCCTTCCACGCTCAGCGTGAGACGGTTGCCGTCGCGCCGGAACAGTGCCACCCCCAGTTCCTCTTCGAGCTGCTGGATTCGCGTGGTCACGTTCGACTGCACGCGGCCGAGCCGCTTGGCCGCCCGGGTCACGCTGAGTTCGGCGGCGACGACGCGAAAAATGTCGAGACTGGTGTGATCCATGAAAATCTCAATTAGAGAACGATATAAACATCATATTCCCAAATTGAGATAATATGCAAGCGGTCTACTCCTTTTGCGATGGTGACCCGGATCGACGCTCATGCGCCCGGCCATCGTTCAACGCCTGACAGAACGTTTCGAGGCTCTCATGAATCCGCAAGCAAGCAGTTCGCTCATACCGCCGGACGGCCAGGTCCAGAGGCTCAGCTATGCAGAACGCAACGCACCATACTGGCGGCGCAATTTATTTGTCTGCGTATTCGGGTCCTTTACGACGCTGCTCAGTCTCAGCATGCTGCTGCCGTTCCTGCCGCTGTACGTGCAGCAGTTGGGCGTGAGTTCGCCGTCGGCGGTCGTGCAGTGGTCGGGTGTCGCGTTCGGGGCAACGTTCTTCGGCACCGCGATTACCGCGCCGCTCTGGGGACGTCTGGCGGACCGTTATGGCCGCAAGCCCATGTTGATTCGTGCGGCGGTCGGCATGGCCGTCGTGATGTCGTTGATCGGACTCGCGCATAACCTGACCGAACTGGTGGTGCTGCGGCTGATTGCGGGGTTGATCGGCGGTTATGCATCCGCTTCCATTGTGATGGTCGGGACGCAGGCGCCGCGCGAGCGTTCAGGATGGGCGCTGGGCATGTTATCGACGGGCGCGCTCGCGGGTAATCTCGTGGGACCGCTGGTGGGCGGCTTCCTGCCGACATGGGTTGGTATCCGCGGCACATTCTTCGTCGGCGGGGCGATCATCGCGGTGGCTGCGCTGCTGACCATCGTGGTGGTGCGTGAAGACTTCGATCCTGCGACCGACGCGAAGAAGCGTATTGACGCTGGCGCCGCGTTGCCTCCGGCGGTTAACCGCAATGTCATCCTCGCGCTGCTGGTGACGGCAATGATGGTGTTGCTCGCCAACATGTCGATCGAGCCGATCATCACCGTTTATATCGGGCAACTCGGGGTGCCGGTCGATCATGTCGCGCGCATGGCCGGGATCGTGATGGCGGCATCGGCGTTCGGCAGCATGCTGACTGCCGCGCGTTTTGGCGCGCTTGCGGATCGCATCGGCAGTTCGAAAGTCATCATCGGGTGTTTGATTGCGACCGGCGTGGTGTTGGTGCCGCAGGCGTTCGTCACCGAATGGTGGCAGTTGGCCATTCTTCGCGGCTTGATGGGCATGACGCTCGCGGGACTGCTTCCATCAATAGCCAAGGAGATCCGGCACTCGGTCGCCGATCACAATTCCGGCAAGACACTCGGCTATCTGCAGTCCGCCCAGTTCAGCGGGCAGGTTATCGGCCCGCTGATCGGCGGGCAGATCGGTGCGCACATCGGTTTGCGCGCGGTGTTTTTCGTGACGGCGTTTTTGCTGCTTGTTTGCGCCGGATTGAATCGATGGGCGAGGCCAGTGAGGTGACTGGCCGACTTCGTCAGCACAGATCCTGATGTGATCAGATTGCGGAAATATTTCAAGTTGCTCGGCGGTCATCCGAAGCTTGATTCGACGGCGGTGCAGACGGTCGGTGCGAAGGGATGGGATGGGTTTTCGATTTCTATCTTGTCGGCGTAGCGAGCTTGAAACGATGACCTTGCGCTTACAACCAGACGCCAGGCGAATAGCAATTTTCCCCAAGCCGGAAAGCTCGCGGCCATCCTACGATGGGGGCTCAATCCTCAAGGAGAATTTCCATGATTGACCACATCTCGATTGGCGTCCGCAACATCGCCCGGGCCAAGAAATTCTATGACGCAACGCTCAACGCACTCGGCTATACCTGCTTGAGTGAAGCAGAGGATTCGCTGGGATATGGCCTGGACACCATTGCACTCTGGATCAATGCAGCAGACCGTCCTGTTCCGCCAGACGCCGGGTCAGGACTGCACCTATGCTTCACCGCTCTGGCGCGTGAGGACGTCAATGCTTTTCACGCAGCTGCGCTCGGCGCGGGCGGCTTCGACAACGGCAAGCCCGGATTGCGCGCCAGTTACGGCGCCAACTATTACGCGGCTTACGTTATCGACCCTGATGGCTACCGGCTCGAGGCTTATTGCGGTCAAGCCGCTTGACGCCTCACTGACTCACTGCACTCGACGCACTCGCCTGACTCGCCGCGCTGGCTGCGCTTGCCGCGCTCTCCGGATGCCGCGGATCGTGCAGCGCGCTATCCGACCAGCCGCCGCCCAGGTCGCCGATCAGCGAAGCGGCATCGAGCAGCCGCGACTCCTGCACGTTCAACGCCGTTTGCTGATTGCTCAACTGGGTCGCCTGGGCCGTCGCCACGGTCGTGTAGTCCACAGTGCCGGCCTGGTACTCGTTGAAGGCAATCTCGGCGCCGCGGATTGCATCGCGCACGGCGGCGTCCAGCGCGTCGGACTGCTCGGCCAGGATGCGCAAACCGGATAGATCGTTCTCCACATCCTCGAACGCGGTCAGCACGGTGCCGCGGTAATTCGCGACGGCTGCCTGATAGGCCGCCTTGGCTGCCGCGACTTCGCCGCCGCGCAGGCCGCCATCGAAAATTGTTTCGGTGGCGCTGCCGCCCAGCGACCAGACGTAATTGGCCACGTGCAGCAGGCCGCCCAACGGCGACTGCGTGAAGCCGTCCAGCGCGGACAGCGATATGGTCGGGTAGTACGCCGCGACCGCCACGCCGATCGCGGCGTTCTCAGCCGCCATCTGGCGTTCGGCCGTCGCAATATCGGGCCGGCGCTGCAGCAGGGTTGACGGAACGCCTACCGGAATGGTCGGCAGGGTGGGCATGGCGGTGCTATGCGGGATGTCCAGGTCCTCCGGGTTTTTGCCGACCAGCACCGCAATCGCATGCGCGTCTTGCGCGCGTGCGATGCCGAGTGCGATCAGGCTCGCCTGCGCAGTTTCGAGCTGGGTGCGTGCGGTGATCACGTCGGAAGGCGGGATGGTGCCGAACTTGTCCTGGTCGGCCACCACGTTCAGAAAGTGCTGGAACGCCTGCACCGTTTGCTTCAGCAGGTCGATATTGGCGTCGCTGGTCCGCAATTGGATCACGGCATTCGCGAGCGCAATCTGTTCGGAGAGCGTCGCATTCGCGAGTGTCGCTTCACTGGCCTGCGCGGTCGCGGAATTCTGTTCGATCGTGCGGCGCACCGAGCCCCACAGGTCAGGCGCCCAGCTCACATTGCCTTCGAGCGACCCCGAGTTGGTCACCGTCTGGGCCTTGCTGAAACTGCTGAAGCTCGAGCTCGTCGTGCTGCGCTGCCGGGTGCCCGAACCGGTCACGCCAATGGTCGGGAACAGGCTGGCCCGTGCGATCTTCACCTCGGCGAGCGCCTGCTGGTAGTTCGCATAGTCCTGGGCCACGGTCTGGTTGGAGACCACGACCTGTGGTTCGAGCTCGTCGAGCAATGGATCGTTGAAGCCGGTCCACCACGCGCCCTTGGGGCCGGCGGCGGCCGGCTCGGCCTGGGTCCAGCCGGGCAGCTCGTGGAAGGTTGCGGGCACGCTGACTTGAGGCCGGTGGTAGTCCGGGCCGACCATGCAGCCGCCGAGCAGCAGGGCTGCTGCTGCGGCCAGGGGTTTGGTGGAAATCTTCATCTTCATGCCTTCGTATCCGTTTGCCCCGATTGCGCCGGCGGCCCCATTTGTTCGTCCTGCCGGTTCCACGGCAATCCGGAAGACCACTTGACGAGCTTGAAGCGCAACCGGTCCAGGTACAGGTAGATCACCGGTGTGGTGTACAGCGTAAAGACCTGGCTCAGGATCAGGCCGCCCATCACGGTGATACCCAGCGGCTGGCGCAGTGAAGCGCCCTGGCCGATACCGATCGCGAGCGGCACGGCGCCGAGCACGGCGGCGAAGGTGGTCATCATGATCGGGCGCAGACGCACGACGGCGGCGGCATGAATCGCGTCCTTGGCCGCCATGCCTTCGTTGCGCTGCAACTGGATCGCCACATCCACCATCATGATCCCGTTCTTCTTGACAATACCAATCAGCAAGATGATCCCGATCAGCGCGATCACCGAGAACGGCGTGCCGAAGATCAGCAGCGCGAGGGTGGCGCCAATACCGGCCGACGGGAGCGTCGACAAGATGGTGAGCGGGTGAATCGAACTCTCATAGAGCACCCCGAGCACGATGTAGACCACACCCAGCGCGGCAAGGATCAGCAGCGGAATGGTGCCCATCGACTGCGCGTAGGCTTGCGCCGCGCCCGCGAACGCACCGTGGATGCTGGCCGGCATGCCGATGTCGCGCTGCGCCTTTTCGAGCGCCACCTGGGCCTTGCTGAGCGACCCGCCGGCGGGGAGGTTGAAGGAGATCGTCGCGGCCACCAGCCCGCTCTGGTGGTTGACCTGCGTCGACGTATGGTTGCTGACGTAGCTGGCAAGCGCCGGCAGCGGCACCATGGTCTCGGCCGACGTGCTGTCCGCACTGCCGCTCGACGTGCCGCCCTTGCTGTTGGAGATGCTGTTGTTGGTCGCGTTGGCTTGCGCGTTCGAGTTCAGCGAGTTGGTACTCGTCGACGCACTCGTCGCCGTGCTGACTGCGCTCGCACCGGTCACGCCCGTGACCGTGCCGCCCGGCATTTGCGTCTGCTGGGTGCCGGACGGATTGCCCGCCGCCGTGCTCAGGAAAATCTGGTTGAGCGTCTGCGGGTATTGCCAGTACTCCGGCGCCACCTCCATCACCACGAAGTACTGGTTGAGCGCGTTGTAGATGGTCGATACGGTGCGCTGGCCGAACGCGTCATAGAGCACGTTGTCGATCTGGTTCGGCGCAAAACCGTAGCGAGCCGCCGTGGCGCGGTTGAAATTGAGGTAGGTCTGCAGGCCGTTTTGCTGCAGGTCCGAGTTGACGTCGAGCACATCGGCATGGTCCTTGTTGAGCGCGGCCACGAGCTTGGGCGTCCAGGCGAACAGCGCGGCGGAATCATCGCTTGTCAGCGTGTACTGGTATTCAGCGGCCGACTGCCGTCCGCCGATCCGCAGATCCTGCTGCGCCTGCATGAAAAGCCGCGCGCCGGAGACCTGGTTCAGCTTGGGCCGCAGGCGGTTGACCACTTCGGTCGCGGTCGCATGGCGCTGTGCCAGCGGCTTGAGTTCAATGAACACGTTCGCGGTGTTCAGCGCACGGCCGCCCGTAAAGCCTGCCACTGACTGGACCGCAGGATCTTTCTGCACGATCGCCTGCAACTGGGCGAGCTTCTTTTCCATCGCCGTGAAGGAGATGCTCTGGTCGGCAATGATCTGCCCGATCACGATGCCCGTGTCCTGTTCCGGGAAGAAGGTCGCGGGCAGCAGCTTGAACAGGAAGACGTTGCCCACCAGCAGCGCGATCAGCAGCAGGATCACCAGCAGCGAATGGTCCAGCACGGCGGTGAGCGAACGCGCGTAGGCGTTCTTGAACCGCTCGAATTGCGCTTCGACCCAGATCGCCCAGCGAGCCCGCGAATGGCCGGCGTGCTCGCGGCTCAGCACGTACGCGCACATGGCGGGTGTCACTGTCAGCGAGATCACGAGCGAGATCAGGATGGCAATCGACAGCGTCACCGCGAACTCGTGGAACAGCAGGCCGACAATGCCCGGCATGAGCAAAATGGGCAGGAACACCGCGATCAGCGAGAGGCTCATCGAGATCACCGTGAAGCCCACTTCGCCGCTGCCTTTGAGCGCAGCTTCTTTCGGACTCAGGCCCATTTCGAGGTGGCGCGTGATGTTCTCCAGCACCACCACCGCATCGTCCACCACGAAGCCGGTGCCGATGGTGAGCGCCATCAGCGAGAGGTTGTCGATGCTGTAGCCAAGCAGGTACATCGGTCCGAAGGTGCCGACGATTGACAGCGGCAACGCCACCGCCGGCACCAGCACGGCACGCGGCGACTGCAGGAAGACGAACACCACGCCGACCACCAGCAGCACGGCGATAAAGAGCGTGCGCTCGGTATCGGCCACCGACGAGCGGACCGACTCTGACCGGTCGATTGCCACGTTGACACGGACGCTGTGCGGCAAGGTCGCCTCGATCGCCGGCAGGACGTTCCTGATCTGCGCAACCGTACTCACCACATTACTGCCGGGCATGGGATAGACAATCACCAGCACCGCGGACTTGCCGTTGTAGAGCCCGGCGTTACGGATATTTTCGTTGGAGTCCCTGACCTGGGCGATATCGCGCAGCAGCACCGGCGCACCGTTGCGGTAGGCGACCACCAGGTCGCGGTAGGGCGCCGCCTTGTTGATCTGGTCGTTGGACAAGATCACGTAGCGCTGGTTGCCCTGGTCGAGGTGACCCTTCGCGCTGTTGGCGTTGGCCGCGGCGATCGCCGCGCGCACGTCCTCGAGGCCGAGGCCGTAACTGTTCAGCTTGCCCGGCTGCAACTCGACGCGCACCGAGGGCAACGCGCCGCCGCCCAGCGTGATCTGGCCCACGCCGTTCACCTGGGAGAGTTGCTGCTGGATCACCGAGTCCGCGGAGTCGTAGAGCTGTGCCTTGGTGAGCGTGTCCGAGGTCAGCGAGAGCACCATGATCGGCGAATCCGCCGGGTTGTACTGGCGATAGGTCGGATTGCTGCGCAGGGTGGTCGGCAAGTCTGCGCGCGCTGCCTGGATGGCCGCCTCGACGTCGCGGGCGGCGCCGTTGATGTCGCGGTTCAATCCGAACTCGACCACGATCATCGACGAGCCGACGTAGCTGATCGAGGTCAGCTCTTCCACGTTGGCAATCGTGCCGAGCCGCCGCTCGAGCGGTTCGGCCACGGTGGACGCCATGATGTCCGGGCTCGCGCCCGCCATGTTGGCCTGCACCACGATCACCGGAAAGGCGATATTCGGCAGCGGCGCGACAGGGAGCTGGAAATAGGCCAGTGCGCCCGAGATGAGGATCGCGATTGCCAGAAGGGTGGTCGCGACCGGGCGCCGGATGAATAACGCCGAAATGTTCACGGCGTACCCTCCTCCGGAACTGCTGGCGTGTCAGGCTTGTTACGGTTGCGCCAGCGTCTCGTGCGCTCTGCCATCCGGTCGAAGAACAGATAGATGACCGGGGTGGTGAAGAGCGTGAGGATCTGGCTCAGGGCCAGGCCGCCGATGATCGCGAGACCCAGCGGGCGGCGCAGTTCGGAACCCGTGCCGGTACCGACCAGCATGGGCAGCGCGCCGAGCATGGCCGCGAGGGTCGTCATCAGGATCGGCCGGAAACGCAGGAGCGACGCCTGGAAGATCGCCTCGCGCGGCGGCTTGCCGTGGTTACGCTCGGCATCGAGTGCGAAGTCCACCATCATGATGGCGTTCTTCTTCACGATACCGATCAGCAGCACGATCCCGATGATGCCGATCACGTCCAGGTCGCTTCCCGCAATCATCAGCGCGAGCAGGGCGCCGATCCCCGCCGATGGCAGCGTGGAGAGAATCGTCACCGGATGGATGAAACTCTCATACAGCACGCCCAGCACGATATACACCGCCACCAGCGCGGCGATCAGCAGGTACACCTCGCTCGAGAGCGAGTCCTGGAACGCCTGCGCCGCGCCCTGCAGCGAGGAGGTGATCGAGGGCGGCAGATTCACCGCCTGCTCAGCTTTCTGGACGTCCTTGACCGCGGTGCTCAACGACGCGCCCTTCGCGAGGTTGAACGAGATAGTGACGGCCGGGAACTGCGCCAGATGGCTGATCACGAGCGGCGACTTGACGATCTGGATCTTGGCGATGCCCGACAGCGGCACCTGGCCTGTGCTGCTCGTCTGGCTCGGCAGATAGATATTGCCGATCGACTCCACGTTGGGCAGCGACTCGGGCTTGGCGACGAGGATCACCCGGTACTGGTCCGACTGCTGGAAGATGGTCGAGACAATCCGCTGGCCCAGCGAGTCATAGAGCGCGTTGTCGATGGTGGCCGCGGTGATGCCGAAACGCGCGGCCAGTTGCCGGTTGACCTCGACGTTCACGCTCAGGCCGTCGGTATTCATATCGCTTTGCACATCGGCGAGCGACGGAATCGCCTTCAGGCGCGCCACCAGTTCCGGCACGTACTTCTGGAACGCCTGCTGGCTGGGCCCGCGCAACACGAAGCTGTACTGGTTCGGCGAGACCGTGGTGTCGAGCGTGAGATCCTGCTCCGGCTGCATGAAGAGCTTGATCCCGGACACATTGGCCACTTCGCCCTGCAGGCGCCGGGCGATTTCCTGCGCCGTGTCCGAACGTTTGTCGTGGTCGCGCAGGTTGATCAGGAAGCGGCCGTTGTTCAGCGTGGAGTTGGTGCCGTCGATCCCCACGTAGGAGGTGAGCGAGACGACATCGGGATCTTTCAGGATCGCGTCGGCGAGCGCACGCTGGCGCGCCACCATCGCCTTGTAGGACACCGAGTTGTCAGCCACGCTGATACCCTGGATCACACCCACGTCCTGCACCGGGAACAGCCCCTTCGGAATCACGACATACAGGAGACCCGTCAGCACCACGGTGCCTACCGCCACGATCAGGGTCAGCACCTGATGATCCAGCACCCAGACGAGGCCTCGTTCGTAGCCGGCGAGCGTCTTGTCGAAGATGCCCTCGCTGATGCGCTCGAAGCGGCTCGGATGGCGGTCGGCCCGGGCACGCAGCAGGCGCGCGCAAAGCATGGGCACCACGGTCAGCGAGACCACCGCGGACAGCACGATGGTGACCGCGAGCGTCACCGCGAATTCGCTGAACAGGCGCCCGATCACGCCGCCCATGAAGAGCAGCGGGATCAGCACCGCGATCAGCGAGATGGTCAGCGAAAGAATCGTAAAGCCGATCTGCCCGGCGCCTTCGAGCGCCGCCTCGAGCGGCGTCTTGCCCTCCTCGAGATAACGCACGATGTTCTCGATCATCACGATCGAGTCGTCGACCACGAAGCCGGTGGCAATGATCAGCGCCATCAGCGAGAGGTTGTCGATCGAGTAGTTCAGCTGGTACATCACGGCCAGCGTGCCGATCAACGATACCGGCACGGAGATGCTCGGGATGATCGTGGCCGGCACGTTGCGCAGGAACACGAAGATCACCGCCACCACCAGCACGATGGCCAGCACGAGTTCGAGCGCCGCGTCGGAGACCGACGAGCGGATCACGCCCGTGCTGTCCGAGACCACGGTGACCTTCATGCCCGCCGGCAGCGTTGATTCGAGCACCGGCAACTGCTTCATGATCTGGTTCACGGTGGCGATCACGTTCGCGCCCGGCTGGCGCTGGACGTTCAGCACGATAGCCGGGGTGCCGTTGTACCAGGCGCCGCGTTCGACGTCCTGGGGCGCCTGGCTCACGTCGGCCACGTCTCGCATGAATACCGGTGCGCCGTTCTGGTAGGCGATCACCGTGTTCAGGTAGTCCTTCGGATCGGTGATCTGGTCGTTGCCGTTGATGGTGTAGTCAAGGTCCGGGCCGTCGAAGTTGCCCTTCGGCTGGCTGACGTTGACGAAACTGAGCAGCGTGCGCAGGTCGTCGATATTCAGGCCGTAAGCGGCCAGCTTATGCGGGTCCGCTTCAACCCGGATGGCGGGCACATTGCCGCCGCTGGTGGTGACGACACCCACGCCCGAGACTTCGGAAATCTTGGTCCCGAGGCGGTTGTTGGCGACGTCTTCCAGCTGCGTGAGCGACATGGACGTGGAGGTGACCGCCAGCGTCAGGATCGGCTGGTCGGCCGGATTCACCTTCGCATAGGTCGGCGGCGCGGGCAGGCCGGTCGGCAGGAAGCTGTTGGCCGCGTTGATGGCCTGCTGGACATTCTGCTCGGCGATGTCGAGGTTCAGCGACAGGTCGAACTGCAATGTGATGACCGAGGCGCCGTCCGAACTGTACGAGGTCATCTGCTGCAAGCCGGGAATTTCGCCCAGTTGCACTTCGAGCGGCGCAGTCACCGTGGTGGCCATCACGTCCGGGCTCGCGCCCGGATAGAAGGTCTGCACCTGGATGGTCGGATAGTCGACGTTGGGCAGCGAGGAAACCGGCAGGATGCGCACCGCGACGAGGCCCACCAATACCAGGGCGATCATCAGCAGCAGCGTGGCTACCGGTCTAAGAATAAACAGGCGGGAGATATTCATCGGCGCGTGGGCTCGGCTTCTACGAGGCTGCGTCGACTGCGGCGGAAGCGCCGCCGCGGGCGTGCTTATGCTGACCCTGAGCGCCGCTTGCTGGCGCTTCGGCGCTCGCCGGCGCTTCGGCGCTGGCGCCCGATGCGGGCCGTGCCGGAGCCGCCTGGATCTTCGCGCCGTCGCTCAACCGGTCGGTACCGTCGGTCACCACGATGTTGCCGGCCGCAAGCCCGGACGTAATGACCGTATTCTTGCCGTCGCTCGGGCCGAGGGTGACCTTGTGCACGGACACGGTGTTGTTGGTGTTCACGAGGTAGACATAATCGCCCGGTGCGCCGGTTTGCACCGCCGGGGTCGGCACCAGCACGGCATTTTGCAGCGTATCGACGAGCAGCTTGACGTTGACGAACTCGCTCGGGAACAGTGCCTCGTCGTCGTTGGGGAATGTCGCCCGAAGCGTTACCGTGCCCGTGCTGGTTGCCATCTGGTTGCTGACCGCGTACAGCGTGCCGGTGGCGATCTCCCGCGAGTTGTCGCTGCTGTAGGCGGTGACCGGCAGGCTCGCGCCCGTGCTCATGCGCTGCAGCACGCCTGCAAGCGAGTCTTGCGGCACCGTGAATTGCACGGTGGTGGGTTTCATCGAGGTGATGACCACGATACCGGGCGATGACGACGCGGTCACATAGTTGCCCGGATCGACAAGGCGCAGGCCGACGCGCCCGGAAACCGGTGCTGTGATGTGGCAATAAGCCAGGTCAAGGTCGAACTGCGCAATGTTGGCCAGGTCGACCTTCACCGCGGCCTCGTCCTGCTGCACGAGGAATTGCTGGTCGGCAAAAGTCTGCTCGGCAATGGACTTGCGTTCGTTCAGTTGCGTAAAGCGGACGAGGTCGGCGCGCGCCTGTGCGAGTGCAGCCCGGTCCTTGGCGAGTGTCGCCTCGGCCTGCTGCTTGGAGATTTCATACTGGCGCGAATCGATCTGGGCAAGGAACTGCCCTTTCTGCACGTCCTGGCCTTCCTTATAGCCGACCGCTGTGAGGTATCCGCTCAGTTGCGGCAAGACAGTCACGGTGGCGGTGGGGGTCACGGTGCCCAGCTCACTCAGGATTTCCGGCATCGACCCGAGCGTCGCGGTGGCGACCGTCACGACTTGCGGTGCGACCGGACGCTCCGGTTTCTTGGCCCGCAGCAAATGTACGACCACCGCCGCAATCAGCACCAGCACCACCAACAAGAGCAAGGCACGCCCGCGCCTGGAGCGCTTTACCTGCGTGGAACCGGTGTCGCTCATACCGCTCATACCTACGCCCTCCGAAAACAAACACTGCCCTGGATAACCGGGGGGCCGATCAGGAACCCAGCCCGGCAAATGCCACATGTCTCTCATCACCGGCTTAGCCGGCGTTTGACGGAATCCGTCATGATCTGCAAACAAGCTTGCTGAATCAGCCAGGCATTGCTGCCGTTTTATTCATTAGCGGAGACGCCCCTGGGCAAGACCTGGCATGCCATCGAAAGTACTTAGCCCCTAAGTGATCCAAGGAGGGCATGCAAGTTCATCGGGCTGGATGCAATGGCTCCTGCAACGAATGAATAAGACGGTATCGCAGTGTATCGAACTGGAGGGCGATTTTTGACCGATCGTGTTGGGCGATGCATTCCGAACCATTACGATATGAGCGTGCGTAACGTCTTGTAATACGACGGTGGATTTTCCTAAGAAAATATCGTAAATATCATCGATATGGGGTGCTATCGATTATTGTCAGGTTACAGAAAGAAAAAAGAAAGCTAATGGTGAGGCAAGCAATAGGAGGCTGTGCGTGGATGTCTGGTGTGGAGAAAAGTAGATTACAAATTGCTTGGGGATTACTAACTAAATAGTCACGCGATGCGCCGTCAGGATTGGCCGTTATCGCTCATTCGCGCTTAGGTTGATGCTGCTCGCCGCGGCCCGGTGGATGCCCGCACGACGAGTGCAGATGGCGGAGCGAGCACCATGGTCGGCAGCATTGCTGGTGTTTCAATGAGCTGGATCAGCCGATCGACGGACAACTCGGCAATGGCCGCGGTCTGGATCGCGACCGTCGTCAAAGCGGGGTGCACCTGATGCGCGAGCTGGATGTCCGTGATGCCGATCACTGAGACATCGTCCGGCACCTTGCGCCCAAGCGTGATCAACGCTTGCGCCGCGCCGATTGCCAGCAGGTCGTTGGTCGCGAAAATCGCGGTGAGATGAGGGCGGTTCGCCATCAACTGCATGCATGCGGCGTAACCGGCGTCGATCGAGTCGCGGATCTGCAGCACCGCCGCGGCATCCGCTTCAATTCCGGCCTTGCGCATGGCGGCGCGAAACCCATTGGACCGGGCATCCTGCAAACCGCCGCAACCGTCTCCTATCAGCAGGCCGATCTCGCGGTGCCCGAGTTCGAGCAGATGCCCGGCGGCCAGCGCCCCCGCGTGCGCAAAATCCACGGCAATGCAGGGGAGTGCGGGCGGTGTTTCCGGATGCTCCCACATGGCCAGCAGGATTGGCGCGCTGTGCATGGCCGACGCGCACAGGTCGTTAATGGCAATATCGGTGTTCATCACGAGCACACCGTCCGCCAGCGTTCCCGCAATCTGGTTAAGGTAAGCGCGGCCGATCTCCGCGTCGTCGTCGGTGTTGCACACCATCAGGAAGTGGCCTGCCTTGCGCGCGGCCCGTTCGGCCGCCAGCACGAACTCGGGATAGAACGGGTTCGAGATGTTCGAGAGCATCAACGCGAGAGTCGACGAACGGCCTTCGGCCAGTGCACGCGCGTTCAAATTGGGCCGATAGCCGAGATCGGCAATTGCCTTCAGCACGCGGTCGGCCGTTTCCGGGCGGACCTTTTCGCGATTGCGCAGCACGTTGGACACGGTCGCCGCGGTGACATGCGCGCGCTTCGCAACTTCAGACAGAGTGACCATTTTCTATTTTTCCCACATTCAGGGAATGCTATTCAAATGTTGCAAGCGATGGGTGACGTTGATAACTTTCTGAAAACACAACGGAGACACGCATCATGACTGATTCGATCGTACCTGAATTTAAGCGATTAAATGCACGCGGCACAACGATGGGCCGTTTATTTTACGCAAAAATTTAAGCGGTTAAATCAGGAGGCGGCATGGCAACAATTTGTCTTGCGAACGTGCAGAAGTCATACGGTGACCATCCGCCGGTAATCAGGCGCGTGAACCTGGAGATCGCGCAGCACGAGTTCTGCGTTTTCCTGGGGCCATCGGGATGCGGTAAGTCGACCCTGCTGAGAATGATTGCCGGTCTCGAAGACCTGAGCGAAGGAGAGCTGCATATTGGCGGACGTCTTGTGAACGATGTGCCTGCAGCCGCGCGCGGCGTCGCCATGGTGTTCCAGAGCTACGCGTTGTTTCCGCACATGACCGTGTTCGACAACATGGCATTCGGCCTGAAGCTCGCGAAGCAGCCGAGGGACGTGATCGACCGGAAGGTGCGTGAAGCCGCGCGCATCCTGCAACTGGACAGTTACCTCGATCGATTCCCAAAAGCCCTCTCGGGCGGCCAAAGGCAGCGTGTCGCAATCGGCCGGGCCATCGTGCGCGAACCCGGCGTGTTCCTGTTCGATGAACCACTCTCGAATCTCGATGCCGCGTTGCGCGGCCAGACGCGTGTGGAAATCGCCCGGCTGCACCAGCGCTTCGCAAATGCAAGCGTGGTCTATGTGACCCACGATCAGGTCGAGGCCATGACGCTTGCCGACCGGATCGTGCTGCTGCACGCGGGCGCGGACGCGGAGCGCTTCGGCAGCGTTGCGCAGACCGGCGCGCCGCTCGAGCTGTATCACCATCCGAAGTCGAGCTTCGTCGCGGGGTTCATCGGCTCACCGAGAATGAATTTCATCGAAGCGGTTGTCGAATCGATTGGCCCGGGCAGTGTGACGGTGACGCTCGCGAAAAGCGGCGAATGCTTAGTTATCCATGTCGATGGCCAGCGCTTGCAGCGCGGCCAGCCGGTCACGCTTGGCGTGCGCCCGGAACACCTGCGGCTCGATGGAGACGAGCAGTCCATTCAGTGCGTCACTGTGTTGTCGGAACGGCTTGGCGAGCACAGCTACATTCACGCGGATCACGCGGCCGGCACGCTCGTCGCGAAAGCGCCCGGCGATACGCCGATCAGTTCAGGCGAGCGCATCCGCATTCATGTGCCCGCGTCGGCGTGCCACTTGTTCGACGCGGATGGACTTGCGCTTCGGCGCCACGCGTTCGAGCCAGAACGAATCGCAGCTTAAGGCTTAAAGCACGCACGCATAGCTTCAAAACCCAATTCCGCCGTAGAGCGGGTTACATCGTCTGACAGTGATTTTCTGTCAGCCAACAAGGTAGTCAAGGAGACAAAGATGATTGCTCATCGCCTTCGCAGTCTGGCTCACGCATCAGTGGCAGCCGCGCTCGCAGCAGGCTTGCTCTGCTGCGCCGTGGCTGACGCCGCCACGCTGACGGTCAACGTATCGGCGCGCGGTAACCAGCGCTCGACCTGGCAGGACGCGTTCGACAAATTCAAGAAAGCTAACCCCGACGTCGACCTAAAGGTGACCTATATCACCGAAGAGGCGTACAAGGTGCAGATGGGCGGCTGGCTCGCCACCGATCCGCCTGACGTGGTGTCGTGGCACGACGGTGAGCGGATGGCGTATTACGCACAGCGTGGCCTGCTGGAAGACCTGTCGCCCGACTGGAGCAAGAATGGCTGGTCGCAGCAATACGCGTCGGTTAAAGAAGCGTCGACGTACCAGGGCAAGCAGTACGCGGCGCCGCTCGGTTACGACGCTTACGGATTCTTCTACCGGAAGGATCTGTTCGAGAAGGCCGGCATCAAGGGTGAGCCCAAAACCTGGGATGAATTTCTCGACGCCTGCAAGAAGCTAAAGGCAAGCGGCGTTGCGCCAATCGCGGTAGCCGCGCGCGACAGCTGGACGCTTGCCGCATGGTTCGACTATCTCGACCTGCGTATCAACGGCAATGCGTTCCATCAGCAATTGATGGCAGGCGAAATTCCGTACACCGATCCGCGCGTGAAGAAAGTCTATATCGCGTGGAAAACGCTGATCGACAACCACTACTACATTGACGACGCGCTGTCCTACGATCTCGATTCCATTGCGCCATTTCTCGCCAACGGCAAGGCTTCGATGATGCTGATGGGCACATTCTTCTCGGCGAGCATTCCGGCCTCCATCCGGCCTCAGACCGGCTTCTTCCGTTTCCCGGTGATCGACCCCAATGTGCCGCTGGCCGAAGACGGCCCCGTCAATGTCCTGCTGATTCCGGCGAAGGCAAAAAACAAGGCTGATGCCCACAAGCTGCTGGCTTTCATGGAGCAGCCGCAGATCAATGCCGATCTTGCGAGGGGCTGGGGGCAACTGCCGTCGAACAGCCAGTCCGCTGAACCTGAAGACGAGATTTCGAAGGTCGGCTTCCAGACGCTTGCGAACACGAAAGGCGGCATTGCACAGTTCTACGACCGCGACATGACGAAGGAAATGGCCGACGAAGGAATGAAGGCGATGCAGCAGTTCTATAGCGATCCGTCGCAACTCGACGCCGTGCTCGTCCGCCTCGAAGCGACCCGCAAGCGTATCTACAAGAAGTAACCAGAAGCAAACCCGGCGGCGCCAGCGGTTGCGTGTTGCACAACGGCTGGCGCTCGCCAACGATCCCCGACGAGGCCCGATCATGTCTCATTCCGCAGCGCACCGCTTACCCGCGGTTCGGCGCCGGCACGTCTCGAGTACACGCCGTCATCAGCACCGTGCCGCATTTTTCTTCCTGCTGCCGGGTTGTGCGTTGTTTTGCCTGTGCGTGGTGTACCCGATCATCAGCAGCATTTTCCTCAGCTTTTATAACTGGGACGGAATGACGCCGAAGACCTTCGCCGGCTTCGATAACTACATCGAGCTGTTCCACTCGGACACGTTCTACACGGCGCTCAAGAACAACCTGATCTGGCTCGCGCTGTTCCTGCTGGCGCCGCCGCTCGGCTTGCTGTTCGCGTTGTACCTGAACCAGCATGTGCGTGGCATGCGCATGGTGAAGTCGCTGTTCTTTGCGCCGTTCGTGCTCTCGGGCGTGGTGGTGGGCCTCGTGTTCAGCTGGTTTTATGATCCTGGCTTTGGTTTGCTAAGGCTGATTGTTGGCCACGGCATTCCTGTGCTCGGCGATCCGCACACGGTGACGCTGGGGATCATCTTCGCCGCGTTGTGGCCTCAGACGCCCTTCTGCATGGTGCTGTATCTCACGGGTCTGACGGCCATCAATCCGGAGGTGGTCGAGGCGGCGCGCATGGAAGGTGCGAAGGGCGTGGCGCTGCTGTGGCACGTGATTCTTCCTCAGTTGCGGCCTGCCACGTTCATGGCCGTGGTGCTCACCGTGATCGGCGCGCTGCGCAGTTTCGACCTGATCGCGGTGATGAGCGGCGGGGGACCGTTCGACAGCTCCACCGTGCTCGCCTATTACATGTACGACCAGGCAATCAAGTATTACCGCGAAGGATATTCCGCAGCAATCGCTGTCGTGCTGTTCGCGATCATGCTCGTTTATATCGTGTTCCATCTGCGCCGCATGCTGCGCGAAGAACGCTGATTTCCAGGAGTCACGTGCCATGTATCCGCTTCCCGTTGAACGCTGGAAACCGCTTAACCGCAGGCTCTACAAAGCGTCGCTGCCGCTTGCGCTGCTGATCTGGCTGTTGCCTATGCTGGCCGTGCTCGTTACATCGATACGCTCTTCGGAGGAGTTGTCGCAAGGCGACTACTGGGGCTGGCCGAAGCATTTTGCGTTGATCGAGAACTACGGCACGGCGCTTACGCAAACGCCGATGCTGCATTACTTCGCCAATAGCGTGCTGATCACCGTGCCGTCGGTGATCGGGGCGATCGTGCTGGCTTCGATGGCGGGTTTTGCGTTGGCGACCTACCGGTTCCCGGGCAATACCGCCGTGCTGTTCGCGTTCGTCGCCGGCAACTTCGTGCCTATCCAGATCCTGATGATCCCGGTACGCGACATGGCGCTGAAAGTGGGCCTGTTCAATACCGTGTGGGCGCTGGTGATTTTCCATGTGTCGTTTCAAACCGGCTTTTGCACGCTGTTCCTGCGCAACTTCATCAAGCAGTTGCCCTTCGAGTTGATCGAGGCCGCGCGCGTGGAAGGGGCCAGTGAATGGACCATCTACCTGCGCATCGTGCTGCCGCTGATCCGGCCTGCGCTCGCGGCGCTCGGGATCCTCGTGTTCACGTTCGTCTGGAACGACTACTTCTGGGCGCTATGCCTCACGCAAGGCGACGAGGCTGCGCCAATCACCGTGGGCGTCGCCGCGCTCAAAGGGCAATGGACGACCGCGTGGAATCTCGTCGCCGCCGGTTCGGTGCTGGCCGCGTTGCCCTCCGTGCTGATGTTCTTCGCGATGCAAAAGCATTTCGTCGCCGGTCTGACTTTTGGTGCAAGCAAGGGCTAGGCGCTTATTCACCGTCATCGCCATCATTCATTAACGAGACTTTCTCATGCAACTTGGTGTTTGCTATTACCCGGAACAGTGGCCCCGTTCGATGTGGGCCGACGATGCAAAGCGTATGGCCGAACTCGGCATCACGCATGTGAGGATTGCGGAATTCGCGTGGAGCCGGATGGAGCCGCGCGCCGGCAAATTCGTCTGGGAGTGGCTTGACGAAGCCATTGAGACGCTGGCGGCTGCGGGGCTGAAGCTCGTGCTGGGCACACCCACTGCGTCGCCGCCGAAATGGCTGATTGACGAGTATCCGGAGGTGCTGCCGGTGCGTGCGGATGGCGTGCGCTGGAACTTCGGCTCGCGTCGCCACTACGATATTTCCAGCGAAATTTACAGGCGTGAGTGCGTGCGTTTCGTCACCGTGATGGCTGAGCGCTACGGGCGGCATCCGTCTATTGTCGCCTGGCAGACCGATAACGAACTCGGTTGCCACGACTCCGTGCCGAGTTATTCGGCCGCCGCGCTGAAGCGCTTTCACGCGTGGCTGCAGCTTCGCTATGAAAGCGTGAATGCGCTGAACGAAGCCTGGGGCAATGTGTTCTGGAGCATGGAGTATTCGGCGTTCGATGCAATCGGCTTGCCGAACCTGACGCCTACCGACGCCAATCCGATTCATCTGCTCGACTTCCGCCGTTTCATGTCCGACGAAGTGGCGAGTTTTCATCGTGAACAGATCGAGGTGCTGCGACGGCATGCACCCACGGCTGACCTGCTGCATAACTTCATGGGCTTTTTTACGACCTTTGATCATTACCGCTTCTCTGAAGACAACGCGATCGATGTGGCTGCGTGGGACAGCTATCCAATCGCACGTACCGAATCGATCGCGCTGCCTGAAGAACAGAAAGCACGTTACGCACGGACCGCGCATCCCGATGTATCCGCGTTCGATCATGATCGTTATCGGGCGATAGGCGGCGGACGTTTCTGGGTGATGGAGCAGCAGGCGGGACCGGTGAACTGGGCTGCATGGAATCCGGTTCCGGCGAAGGGCATGGTCAGGCTGTGGGCGTATGAAGCGTTCGCGCACGGCGCGGAACTGGTGTCGTATTTTCGCTGGCGCCAGTGTCCGTTTGCACAGGAGCAGATGCACTCCGGGCTCAATCTGCCGAATAACGAACTGTCACCCGGTGGTCTGGAAGTGCAGCAGGCGGCCCGCGAGATCGCGGCATCGGCGGCGCTCTCAGGACTCGGCGCGCCGACGCGTGCAACCACCGCGATTGTGTTCGACTACGAGACGCAATGGATGTTCGAGATCCAGCGTCACGGCAAAACCTTCGACTACCAGACGTTGGTGTTCGACTACTATGAGGCGCTGCGTGAACTCGGCCTGGACGTCGATATTGTTTCGAGCAAGGCTGATTTGTCACCGTACCGGCTAGTGGTTGTTCCGAGCATTGCTGTAATCGATCAAACGCTTGTCGGCCAGATAGAAAGGAGTTCCGCGCAATGGGTCTTCGGTCCGAGAAGCGGCTCGAAGACGACCGCATTCGCGATCCCTTCCAGCCTCCCGCCCGGCCCGCTGCAAAAGGTATTGCCAATGCAGGTGCTGGAAGTCGAGACGCTGCGTCCAACGCTTACGCCCGTACTTTCTTTCGGTGACCACCAGGGTCATGCGATGCATTGGCGTGAGCATGTTCGAGCCAATGGCGAGACGCGCGTCGATGCGCAGTTCGACGACGCATGGCCGGCTGTGCTCAGCCACAGAAACGTTCGGTATATAGCGGCGTGGCTGTCGCACGGATTGCATCGCGCGGTATTGGAGCAGGCGGCGAAGGAGGCAGGGATCGAGACTCAACTGCTGGCCGACGGTTTGCGCATTCGCCGGCGCGGTGACCTGACCTTCGCGTTCAATTTTAGCGAGCAGCAAGTGCAGGCTCCTGCACCGGTCAACGCGACGTTCGTGCTCGGGCAGCAACAGCTTGCGACCGGTGATGTCTGCGCGTGGCGATGAGTCATGGCGAGCGAGGACTCCAGCGTGGATCAACACCGTGCGGAGCCCACCCGGCGCCTCAAGCGACTCGTCGTCCTTCGATCGGGTATCCGGGATCGGTGTAGCCGGGTGTTGACGCACGACGAATCAAACCTCGCGACCTTCGACGATTCGATTGTCCACAGCGCTTAATTTATCGGCCGCAACGGCATGTGACTAGACGGCAGAATCGGCAAACGCATATGAGCGAGATTCATTAATGATCCGCCACAACCCCTGAAAAAAATCTCCACAACCTACTTGACATGGCGGATCGAGTCTCTATAGTTAACTTCATGGTTAAGTTTCAGGAAAACGCATTGGACCGCACTTTCGCCGCGTTGGCCGACCCAACGCGGCGTGCGCTCCTTGCACGCTTGTCCGCGCACGCGGACCTGTCGGTGAGCGAACTCGCAGAGCCGTTTGCGATGTCGTTGCCGGCCGTTATGAAACATCTGGATGTGTTGTCGGATGCTGGTCTGATCACGCGCGCCAAGACAGGCCGCACCGTCGCGTGCCGGCTTGCCGCCGGACCGATGGAGGAGGCGATGGAATGGCTCAACCGCTATCAGCGCTTCTGGACCGATGCCCTTGACCGCCTTGTCGCCTTTGTGGAGGAGGACCCATGCCCACCCAACCCAGTCTCACGCTCCAGCGCAGAATCAACGCAAAACCCGCCAAAATCTACGCCGCCTGGACGGAACCGTCGCAAATCGTGAAGTGGATGCATCCGTACAATAACGAAGTGATTCACGCGGAGATGGACGTGCGGGTCGGCGGGCGCTTCCGGATTGTCATGCGCACGCCCGAGGGCGAGGAGCACGACGTAAGCGGCGTGTACCAGGAGGTCGTTCCAGACGAAAAACTCGTCTACACGTGGGTGTGGCGCAGCACGCCGGAGCGGGAGTCCCTCGTTACGTTCACGCTGCGCAGAGAAGGTGAGGGTGACGGCGAGCGCACGTTACTCACGCTGAAGCATGAGCAGTTTGCGGATGAAGCAGCACGCGAGAGTCACGAGGGTGGCTGGAACCAGGTTCTCGATGAACTTGCACGGCAGTTTGCCTGATCACTTCATGACAGGAGGAAACGCACATGGAACCGCATCGAATTGTTTCGAGGGAAGAATGGCTCGCGGCGCACAAGGCGCATCTGGCGGAGGAAAAGGCGTTGACGCGTGCGCGCGACGCGTTGGCCAAAAAGCGCCGTGCGTTGCCCTGGGAGACGGTCGAGACTACATATACGTTCGACACTCCACATGGCCGCAAGACGCTCGCTGACCTGTTCAACGGACGCAGCCAGTTGATTGTCTATCACTTCATGTTAGGGCCGGACTGGGAGGAGGGGTGCCCGGGCTGCTCATTCCTGTCCGATCATATCGACGGTGCGCTGCTTCATGTCGAGCAACGAGATGTCGCGTACGTGGCGGTGTCGCGTGCGCCGCTTGAGAAAATAGAGGTGTTCAAAAAGCGCATGGGCTGGCATTTCCGCTGGGTGTCGTCGTTTGGCAGCGACTTCAACTACGACTATCACGTGTCGTTCACGCCTGAACAGCGGGAAAAAGGTAAGGTGTACTACAACTTCGAGATGAACGACGTCACGGCAGGTGGCTTCGACGGCGACGAATTGCCTGGGATCAGCGTGTTCTACAAGGATGATGCCGGCGATGTGTTCCATACGTTCTCGGCGTATGGACGCGGCGGCGAGCCGCTCATCGGTACCTACAACCTGCTCGATCTCACGCCGAAAGGCCGCGACGAACAGCACAACATGGGCGACTGGTTGCGTCATCACGATCGTTATGACGAAGTGCGTAACGGCGCAGGTAGCGGCCCGGCTCCCCACCAGGAAACCGGGGACTGCTGCCACTAGTTGAACGCGGCGAACGCTGCAAGCAGGCATCGGCACCGTGCGCCCATAGCGTGCGCGGTGCTTAAAAATCCAGAGGAGAAGCGCCCGTGATGGACCGCATCATGGCGATGCGGACGTTCGTGCGCATTGTCGACACCAACAGCTTTACCCGGGCCGCGAGTTCGCTCGGCATTCCGCGCGCAAGCGCGACCACGCTCCTGCAGAGCCTCGAGGCAATGCTTGGCATCTCGCTGCTCGTGCGCACCACGCGCCGGCTCAACCTGACCTCCGAGGGCGCTGCCTATTACGAGCGTTGCGTGCAGATCCTCGCGGATATCGACGACATCGAGGCGAGCCTGAGGCGGTTAGACGACCGGCCGCGCGGGCGGCTACGCGTCGAGATACCGGCGGCGGTCGCCAATGCGATCGTGCTTCCCGCGCTCGCGGACTTTCACGCGCGCTACGAGGATATCGTGCTCACGTTCGGCGTCAGCAACCGGCACGTCGACCTGGTCGGTGAAGCGATCGATTGCTGCATTCTGATTGGAGCGTTGCCGGATTCGGGCCTCTCGGGCCTGTCGGTCCGCAGGCTCGGTGCGCTTGAGCATGTGACCTGTGCGAGCCCGCTCTATCTCACGCGGCAAGGAACGCCCGTGCGGCTCGACGAACTGACTGACCACGTCGCGGTGAATTGCCTGTGCGCGCAGACCGGGCGCGCGGCGGACTTCGATTTTCAGGTCGATGGCGGCACGGTCAACGTGCCGCTTGGAGGCTTCGTACAGGTCAGCGACGAGCACGCGTATCTGGAATGCGGACTGCGTGGGCTGGGTCTGATCCAGCCGCCGCGTGCGCTCGCGCAGCCGTATCTTGACTCCGGGCGCCTGCGTGAGGTGTTGCCACACTACCGGCCTGCACCCATGCCGGTATCCGTCGCGTATTTGCGTCATCGCCGTGTTCCGCCGCGCGTGCGTGCGTTCGTCAACTGGCTCGCGGAACTGTTCGAGACGGCGCGGCATGTGAGTCATGAACTGCCACACCTGCGCCCGGTTCTGAGTGGCATGGAGGCGGACGAACCGGCTTGAGTACGGCGCGATTCAAACGGCAGGACGCGAATGAGGATGACTGACTCGTTTCACTCCGAATCAAGCCACGAATCGAGGCCAACACGGAACGCGACGGCCACGATCACCGGAACGGTCAGCATCATCACTATGCCGAAGTTCTCGATCATGTCACCGTACATGATCGGCTTGTATAGCACGATGCCCGAGACGATAACGAACGCAACGAAGCCGACGAGCACCATCAGGATGCTGCGCAGCGCGATGGACGGCTGCCAGCGCTTCGGTTTGCGCGGGGCGGCACCGGGCTGCTCCGCATTCGGCGAAGTGTTCGGTTCAGATTTTTCTTTATTTTCTGGCATGGCGCAGCTAGGTGAGGGGCGACCGAATTCGGAGATGAGGCCGGTTACATTCGGGGGTTTCAGTTGGAACGTGTCATTGCGGCAGGTTGCGATGAGCTGACCGGCACGCAATGATTGTGTCACAGGCGGAGTACGCTGAGCAGGAAGCCGCGGGGTCATTCCGGTGTCTGTCATAGGCGAAGTCCTGCCGGTCCATCTGCAACCGTCGTCCAGCGCTTTCATTCTCCATTCAAACCAGATGATACTGCCGCTATCGCTCGACACGATGACGTGCCGTAATGCGCAGTAATCGTCGAGATGGGGAGATGTCAAACCGCGCGGATGGCCTCGGGCGTCGGTGTCACTGACGGGTGAGCGTTGGCGCAGGATCTGCTGTGCCCATCCCGGTTAGATGTGCCGCTACTTGGGCGTAAGCGGCGGTAAAACCATCCCGGCGACATGCCGGCAATCGTGGCGGTTAATCAACCACCGCCGCCGAGTTCCAGAGGCCAACTTCACGCTACTGCGAGACGCGCACGATCGTACCATGCAGGTAGCGCAGCAAGCGATGCGGCGGTTGAGAAGCAATCAGGAATTCGCGTTGTGACTTCTGGCCTTGGCCGTGCGACCTGGGGACTGCTTGTTTCAGCTAGCCGACGTGGATGCACGCCATTTTTCGCTGCCTGCGTGCGCAGAGTGGGGCTGGTACTTTACCGAGCTCCAAGGGCCGGTTATTGGACCCGTCGCACGCAGCAGATCGCGCTCTAGCGGGTCGGGTTAGCGAGCTTTCCCTAGCACCATGCGCATCATGCAAAACGCACTAAAATAACTGACCGCGCTTATTTCCTTCAAGGGTAAGCGAAACTACTTCAGTTCGTTAGCATGACTGCCTTCATAGAGACCAAAGTGAATCCGTTGCTTGCCGGTAGATGCCTTTGCGGCGCAGTCCATTACGCAGTGAAGGACGAGTTCATCTATGCGTTGAACTGCCATTGCTCAAACTGTCGCCGGGCGACGGGTTCGGCGTTCAAGCCATTCGCCGGAATCGAGCGCGACAAGCTGAGCATCACCCAAGGGCAGGGCAACCTGTTGATTTTCGGCGACGAAAATGCAGCACACGATGTTCATTGCAAGCTATGCGGAAGCCTTATGTTTTCGGTAGTCGGTGAAGGACGGGTGCACGTTACTTTGGGAACGCTTAGCGACACCCCGACCGTTCGCCCGACCGCACACATTTTTGTCGGCTCGAAAGCAGCGTGGCATTCCATCACCGACCAATTACCGCAGTACGACGAATTCGACTAACACGAGGGAGTCGATGATTGAACTACTCGACGCACGCACGGCATGTTCCGTTTGGCCGTGGCTCAGGATCCTGCTGCGCTGAAATGTTCCAGCAGGAAATCGATCACACTGCGCAGCTTAGCCGTAGGCCGGCGATCCTGCGCGTAAATCAGATGCATGGGCGAGGGCTTATACAACCAGGACGGCAAAACCGGCACTAAACGGCCTTCGGCAAGATCATCGGCCAATGACACTTCGGGCTGAAGCACAATGCCTGCGCCACACAATGCTGCGATCCGCAACGCACTGCCCTGGTTTGAGGTGAACCGGCCTTTCACCAACACTTCGCAAGCTTCGCCACCCGGTCCAAGCAGGTGCCAGCGATCATGCCGGGGCCAGTACAACAGGCCCAGGCAAGCATGCGCATTCAACTGCTCCGGGTGTTCGGGCTGCCCATGCTTCGCCAGGTAGGAAGGCGCGGCGGCCAGTATCCTGCGGTACGGCTGCAGCGGCCGCGCGACCAACCCGGTGTCGTCCATGTCACCAATATGGATGCCCAGCTCGTAGCCTTCGCCAATCAAGTCGGGTACCCGGTTGTCCAGCGTCAGTTCGACGCTGACTTCGGGATGACGCGCCAGATGCGAGAGTTGGGTGAAGGAGGCTTTGAACGTGACCATCCGATGCCTTCCGTTCGATCAGCCGCACGACGACGTCGGCTTGGGATGTGTCGTCCGCGGCAAACCCAGAAGCACCGTTGCGCTTTTCGCCAGGAATTACTGAGATCAGGCTCAACGTTGCTATTAATCCAGTGTTGCCCGAACGGGTCGTACGGGACATCCCGGGCGTAAGACGCTTCGGGCTCGCGAGCGACCACCGGGCGAGCGCCATCGACGGCGAGCCTCCGTGCAATCCGTGGCACGTTTTCCCCCCTGCACGGCGCGCTGGCTCATGCAGTGTCTACCGAAGCCCGGCGCGCTGCCGGATCAACTAACTGCCGGGAGGTTGGGGCGCCACCCTCTGCCAGCCGCCGGGGCATGCCTTGACATACGGGTAGTAACCCTCGGGCTTCCCGCAGTAATACCAGTAGGAGGATTGCGGCGCGCCGCCGCCGGCCACGTCTGCTTGCGCGCCCGTCTGCCCCTGCTCCATATATTGAGTCGGCGCCGAGGAATCGACCACCGGCACCGGCGCGTAAGGATAGTAACCAGAGTAGTAACCGGGATCGTAGTAGGGGTAGCCGTACGGGTAGCCATAGGGATACCCGTAGGCAAATCCCGGACCAAAATAGACACCGATGGACCCGCCGCCGCAGCAGTGCCCGCCGTGGTAGTAGCCACCACCGTGGTAGTAGCCACCACCGTGGTAATAGCCGCCACCGCCGCCATGATAATAAGTGCCACCGCCCCAGCCACCCCTGCCGGCCACGGCTGCGCCGCTGGCTCCCAGGAGGATCGCCAACACCAGCAATAGCTGGCCTGCTCTTCGCCCATTCATGATGATCACCTCGACTGTCCGCACCAATTCAGGTTGGCTCACCGAGCCGAATCTTGCCGAGGGCAAGCACGCCTGAATCAGGACCGGTTAATCACAAGTGTATGAATTTTGGCGGCATTTTTCATTGTTTGTGACGCGGGGGTGCAACGCGATAGTCAGGGGACCCAGGATGGCAGGTTTGCCATGTTCCGGTCATCCGCGGGTCATGGCTTGTCGGTCGCTGTTGACACGGCGCTGGTAGCGCCGGGGATCTCGCACCTGACCAACCGGATGCTGGTGAAAGGTCCCAGCGTTAACGCGGTTTACCCCGGGCACTTTTCCGGGCGCTCGCGGAGCGGGGCGCTTCTTTATCGGTCGGGGTGCTGCCGCCGGTCATCTGTTCCATCCAGGACAACGCGTCGACATACGACAAGAACTGCTGCAGATACCCAGGCGACAACTGGCGCATCAGAGACAGCGACCTGTGCACGAGACTACTCGAGTTGAGTGGACCGGCATTCCCGGGCACTTGCGCGAGCGACTGGCGAAACTGTTTCTCGGTACTGACCTTGGTCCAGGTTTCCCTGAAGTAATCGAGCACCTCCAGTTCTGGATAGGAGGGCGTCCGCTGCGAGGCGAGCCCGTCGTTATCTGAAGGTGAAAGCGCTTGGCTGGCGATGTAATCGATCAATCCAGCGAGCGTTCGGGGAGCGGGCTCGCCGGGCGGCGCTGCGCGGTTTGCATCGACATCGACATCGGCAGCTTTCGCTGCGGCCCTTTCGAGGTCGTCAGCATAAGCCTCAATCAGTTTGGACAGCCTTTCATCCAGGATGCGACGTGCTTCGCCGCTGTGACCGGCCGCCCTCCGGTCCAACGCTTCGATGAAATAAAAGCGAACAGGATCCAGTCGATCAGCGCCGCTCGCGCGCCATGCGTCGAGCACCAGACGGGCCTGGCTCGTCACATCATTGACGTCATCGCTATCGCCATCGTTAACGTCATCACGGACGTGATCACCAACGCTACCCACGGGGCTTCACCGTTGTTGCCGACGGCCTTGGGACAGGCGCTATTTCAACGCGGCGGTTCTTCGCCCGTCCCTCGTTGTCGGCATTCGAACTCACAGGCTGTTGGGAGCCGAACGCGGCCGCGAATACCGAGGAGGAGGGGACGCCGTTATCGATCAACGCGCGGGTCACCGTCAGCGCACGCTGGGCCGACAGCTCCCAGTTGTCCGCAAAGCGACGGTTAGCCTCCCGCACCTGCCGGTCATCGGTAAAACCGCTCACCATCAGGATCTGGTCATTGGCCTGGAGATAAGCGGACAGCGGCCCCGCCAGGCTCTTCAGTACCTCGCGGCCTTCGGGCTGCAGTTGATCGGAGTTCAGCGCGAACAAAACGCTGCCGTTGATGCCAATGCGCCCGTTGACCAGCGTCACCCGGCCTGCTGCCAACGGCCCTGCCAGCGCCTGCTCCAGGGTCTTGCGGCGCTGGGTTTCCATCTGCCGCTGCTTGACCTCCTGGTCCAGCCTGGACGAGAGTTCCAGCTGCACGCCAATGACACCCACCATGATCAGCATGAAGGCGCCCAGCAGCACCGACATCAGGTCGGCGAAGGCGGGCCATATCGGCGCTGCCGGCTCTACGCCGCCATCGATTTCCTCGCTCATGCCGCTGCGGCTCCGGCCGACGCACGCCGCCCGGCGAGCTGTTGCAGGTCTTCAACAATCTGCTTCTGCGACATCATGCTCAAGTCGATGACTTCCCGAGCCTGCGCCACATAGTAGGCAAGCTGTTCGTCGCTGCGCGCGAGGGATTTGTCCAGCGCCGCCTCGATCCGCTGCAAGTGGGTCACCAGCTTGTCGTTGGACTCGCCGAACACCTGTACGGCGGCCCCGAATGCTTCACCCAGGCTTGCCACTTCGACCGCGCTCCCCGTGACCTGCGCGGCAACGGCGCCGAGCTTCGCGGTTTCCGCTTCGACCTTGTCAGCGAACTGGGTGCCGACACGATCCAGCAGCCCCGCCGACGTCGAGACCAGCGCGTCGACAGCAGTGCGTTGCTCGGTGGAGGCGTGGTTTACGGCATCGAGCAGGGTCTCCAGCGTGGCCAGCAGACGGCTGCGCTCTTCCAGCATGGCGGTGTCGCGGACCATGCTGTCGGAGAGCTTCTGGCGCAGTTCGGCAACGACTTCTGCCGCAGCCTTCGGGGCTTCCGACGCGGCTTGCACGAGCCGCTCTATTTCAGCAATCGTGTCGCTGGCGTGTGCCTGTGTCTGAGCCGATATCTCGCGTGCGGTCCGCTCCAGCGTGTCGCAAATTTCCTGCTGCCGGCTTGCCGTGCGCGTGCCCGTTTGCTCCCACTCGCGGCTCAACGTGGCGGCCATGGAACCGAGCGCTTCCGTCCAGGCTGTCAGCCGTTGCTGGTCCCGCGACGCCAGTTCCGCCTGCAAGTCTGCCGCGGCCTTGGGCGCTTGCGCTGCAACTTCCGCGATCCTGTCGATCTCGGCGATCGTGCTGCTGGTGTGCGCCTGCGTCTGGGCCGATATGTCGCGCGCGGTTTGCGCCAGCGTGTCGCACATCTGCTGCTGCCGGCTCGCGGCCAGCGTGCCCGCCTGTTCCCACTGGCGGCTCAGCGAAGCGGCCATTGAACCGAGGGTCCCGGTCCAGACCGCCAGCCGCTCTTCGTCCCGCGATGCCAATTCCGCCTGCAAGCCCGCATGCGACTGGTCCACCGTGCGCAGCAGTGATGCCGCGTGTTGCCCGAAGGTCGCTGCGGCCGCTGCCAGGGCCTGCTGGTTGTGGCTCGCCAGCTTCTCGCCGACGCTTGTCTGCTGCGACAGCGCCGCGTTCCACGCTTCCGATACGCGGCCTGCCGTCGTTTCCAGGCGCGCGGAGACGCCTTCGAGCAGGCCGGCCGAGCGTTGCTCAAAGGTCTCGGTGAATTGATCCAGCGAAGTGCGCAGGTGTCGGGTGAGCGCTTCGCTCGATTGCCGGTGCTCCACGAGTGCCTGATTCCAGATATCCGCCACGGTCGTGGTCGTTGCCGCGAAACCGGTCGTCAGTCCATCCAGTTGCCGTTGCACCGCGTTCGTGACCGTGCCGTGCAACGAAGCCGTCTCGCGTGCGAGACCCGCCATCGTCGCTTCGACAACCGGCTGAAGCGCCGCGCCCGCCGTGCGGGCGCTTTCGGCAATGCTTTCCTTCATCGACCGCTCAACCGATGAAGCCAGGCGGGCGTAGATTCCTTCGGTCTTGCCGTGGAAAGCGTCCTGGCTGGCGATCTGGCGCGCGTTTAAAGCCAGGTTCTGTTGCTCGATGGTCGCCATCATCGTTTGCAGCCGGTCGACGAGGGTGGGCATCACTTCGGTCTGCCGCTGCAAGAGCCTGAAGGTTTCCTCGCGCTGATGGGCCTGCGAGTAAATGCGCAGTGTCGTCCCGATCTTCACGTCGAGCATGTGCGCTGCCTGGATCCGTTCACGCCGGCATAACGCGGAGAGCAGCCCCAGCATGGCGGAGGTGGCCACGCCCGCGATCGAAGTGCCGAACGCAAATCCCAGCCCCTTCACCGGTGCGGCCAGCGACGCGCGGATAGCCTCGATGTCGGTCGCGCTGTCCAGCGCCAGCCCGGTGCCTCTCAAGGTCGCCACCATGCCCAGGAGCGTGCCCAGCATGCCCAGCAGCACGAGCAGGCCGACCAGATAGGGCGCCAGCGCCGGGCCGGCCAAGGCCACGCGTTCGCCCTCGACCCGCAGGCGAACCGGATTGCGCAGGCTGGGGTGCAGGGGCTCGAGCCAGGCGCCCAGGCTGGGCGGGGGGCCGGACAGGCCTGTGACGGCAAGCGTCAGGGAGGACGTGGCCTGGCTGTAGCGTCGCAGCTCAAACGCGCCCGCCAGGTAGCAGGCGCCAATCAACATCGTGACGGCCAGCGCCAGCGGGTTCGAGCCGACGTAGCCGGCGCCGATCCAGCATACGGCGGCCAGACCTACCAAAAAAACAGCGAGATTAAGCAGATTTCTGGACATAGTGTCCCAGTTAGCTGGTGCGAAGGGCCGCGAGCAACCCTTCGACCGGTTGAAAACGAAGATCCAGTTCAGCGAGCAACACGCTCTGCATATCTTTGCGGAATACGTCCAGCCATGCGCCCGGCGTGAGCGCGGGAGCGTCTCCCGACGCCGGGTCGTCGGCCGGCGTCTCTTGCCCGGCCTTGCGCAAACGGTCGAAGTGGCCGCCGAGCAACGCGGGCACGCTCGCCAGCAGACTCCGCTCGCGCACGCCCAGGGCCCGCTCCATGACAGCGTCCACCTCCGCGAGCCGGCTCATGCCGGGCGTCCTGGCGGCCAGCATGGCCCGCAGGCGGCCGCGCAGGTTGCCGATGCCCGTCTCCATCGACTGCTGGATGGACAGATAGGTCTGACGAAAAGCCGGGTAGTCGATAGCCGTATCCATGGGGGCTTCAGAAGCAGGTGCATGCGCGGGCCCACGCCGCTTCCTGGTGGCAAACACCTGATTGCCGACGATGGCGTTTGTCAGCGTGATGCGTACACGGGCGCACTCGTTCTCCTCAGCGCTGCTGAGGGCTCGCGCGCCAGAGGGCACGGCAGGCGGATTGCCGTTGAGCGCAGTGGACAGCGCGATGGCATCTGTCCAGTGAACCCATTGGCTTAGCCGGTCCGAAAGCGGTTGCCTGGATTCGGTCACTTCGACCTCCGCCAGGCGCGCAAGTAAGCGAATGAGCGTCGGGCCGCTGAAAGCTGTGCGCTGTGGGGCTTGCACCATACCACCGGAGAGAAAAAGTTCGCTAGTTTACACGCAGTCGGGAGGGTGGCCGCAGCCTGTTGATCTATCGGGCGGCCGAGGGAGGATTCTCAGCCTGCCCGACACGCTACTTGTAACGTCCGAACTTCCACTTGCTTGTCCTCTGAAGTTGCCGCACGGCCCGACGCGGCCATGAAGGCATGGCCAGGAGGTCAGCGGATGGCGCGACTGGTAGCAGCCCGGCTCCATGCCCGAACTGCATCATGATCAATATATGGCCTTGTCAACGTTTGCACGCGCCGGCGACGGGCGACGTTCCCTGAGTTCGCCCTCCGGGCAGCGTGCAGGCAGGCTTCGAATTACTCGCTGGTGGAGTCCACGGGGACCTTGGCGCCTCGTGGAGGACGGCGGACGGCTCTGAGCTTTCCGCTGTTTCCACCGCCGCAGAAGAACTGCTCGCCGCCATCGGACTCGAGCCCCGACACACCTGTTCCAGATGGCATCTCGAGGCTCTCCAGGACCTCTCCCGTTTGAGCATCGATATGCCTCAACTCGCTCGCGTCATCTTGCCAGGTGCCGTGCCAGAGTTCTCCGTCGACCCACGTGACACCGGTGACGAATCGGTTGGATTCAATGGTGCGGAGAATCGCCCCTGTTTGTGGATCGATTTGATTGATCTTCCGGTCCCGGTACTGCGCCACCCAAAGCGACCCTTCAGCCCAGGTGAGCCCGGAGCACGCGCTGCCGCCGGGCGCCGGGATCGTGGTGAGCACGTGGCCGGTCTGCGGATCGACTTTCTGGATGCGATCCCCGGCAAGCTGGAACAGGTGCTGGCCATCGAACGCTGTTCCTGCATCCGCCGCGACATCGAGCGAGCGCAGCGGCTGTCCGCTCGCCGGATCAAGCGCGTTTAGCTTGTCCCCCGATGCAAACCAGACGTGCTGGCCGTCATACGTGACCCCGGCCACGTGATCGACACCCGGAAAGGGACCATATTCACGGATGATTTCGGCTGCGGATCGCTTCATGGTGTCATCCTAATCATTTGTCAGTGGAGTGGGGAGTAACAAGGCCGTCGCGAATCCGGGCACGGGCGGGGTCAGCCAGCGTCGCGCCCGCCCGCGGCCAAACGACTGCACCTTGCCTGCAGCCGCAAGCGTGTCGAGTGCGCGCTGCACCGTGCGCTGGCTGGCTCCAAGCACAAGCGCCAGGGCCGAACTTGTCCACGACTCGCCGTCGGCAAGGAACACAAGCACCGCCGCATGCTTGTCTTCCACAGGCCGCGCCAGCACGACGACCTCGGGTGCACCGTGCGGCACCAGCGCAAACCCTCGCTTCGTCGCGCTGACGCCGGCCAGCGTCGCAAGCACGGTGCGAAGCCGCCCGACTTCAACTCGCAACCGCGCGCGGTGGGATTCGTCGGCATGTTTTGCACGGAACGCCCGGGCGACGAGCGTGTCCCTCGGCACGTCTTCGGGCCAGGCTTCACCCAGCGCGCGTGCGAGCGCGAACAATACCGGACGCTTGGCGAGCGAGACCACCGTGCCTGCGTCGCATACGACATGACGGCACGCATCCACTACAAGCGCCTTCGACGCCAGCAACCCTTCAACGTCCTCGAGCAGGAGAAGCCGCTCCTCGCCGCACGCAATCAGACGCGCAGAGGGCATGGTCAGGACGAGGAATGCGCTTTCGACCTCGGCCGTCAGCGCGGGGATACCCGCCTCGCGCGCGGCGTGTCCGGCCCGGGCAAGCGCAGCGCGTGCCGTCTTTGTCCGGAGGCGCCGCAGCGCGATCCCCGCAACGACCAACTCGTGGACAGCCTTCAACGCAGGCGGGAAGGGCGTGGGGTCGAGTCCGGCGAGCGCACGCTCAGCCTCGTCGATCTGCCCGATCAGGAGGAGGCGCCGGACCGTGAGATACCGCGCGTGTGCGGCGTTTACGCGGTCGCCGTGTGCTTCGAGTGTCGCTCGCGCGGCATCGAGCGTCTTCGCGGGCCAGCCCAGGTCCCTCGAGGCGAGCGCGATCTCGGCCTCGGCGACGACACACCTCGCGCGGGCGACGGCGTCTTTCGGACCGAAGGCGCGGGCCGCTCTTCGCACGAGCGCTTTCGCCCGAGCGAGATCGCCGAGTTGCGCCATCGCGATGCCGCGCAGTGCGAGCGCAGGCGCGTCGTCGCGCAAGGCCACCTGGTTCAGTGCGCCGAGCGGGTCACCCGCCGCGAGCGCACGCGCTGCGATCTCAATCAGCCAGTCCATGGTCTATTTGAATCCCGACACACTTGTCACTCCCACCGTTCGATGCCCGGCACTAATCTATCACCAACCCGCACGTCGTATCGAGCACGGAACGAACGGCGAAGAACACTCAACGGAAGGAGAGATGATGACGACACACATGACCGGAACACGTAAAGAATGGATGGCGGCGCGGCTTGAACTGCTCAAGACGGAGAAGGAGTTCACGCGGCGCGGCGACGAGCTTGCACAGCAACGTCAGGCGCTGCCGTGGGTTCGAATCGACAAGGACTACCGGTTCGAGACCGATGAAGGGAGCGCTTCGCTGGCGGACCTTTTCAGAGGGCGCTCGCAGCTCCTTGTCTACCACTTCATGTTCGGGCCCGACTACAAGGCGGGGTGCCCGTCGTGCTCGTCGATCGCGGATGGTTTCAATGGCAGTGCGGTCCATCTGGCGAACCACGACGTCACGCTTTCGGCGGTATCACGGGCGCCACTTGCGAAGCTGCAGACGTATAAACACAGGATGGGATGGACGTTTCCCTGGGCGTCCTCATTTGGCAGCGATTTCAACTTCGACTTCAATATCGCGTTCACCGAGGAGCAGCAGCGCGAAGGGAACATCGAATACAACTACGAGCGCGGCGGCTACGCGATGGACGCGGCGCAGATTCCGGAGCCCGTCGCCCAGTTCGCGGCCACATGCGGAACCGACGCGGCGACATACACGCGCGACAGGCCGGGCTTGAGCACGTTTGTACTCGAGGACGGCATTGTCTATCACACGTATTCCACCTACGCACGCGGGGTGGACGGCATCTGGGGCATGTACCAGTGGCTCGACCGCGCCCCCAAGGGACGCAACGAGACCGGCGTCTGGTGGAAGCGCCACGATGAGTACGACCAACGCTGAGGCAGGTCATGGCCCACCTTGGCGCACCCTGGAGGCAGGAGGTCTCGCGACGCATGGCTGGCGAGCGAGCTTTCTTCGCCGTCACGGCGCTGCTCTTCGCTGCCTGCGTGGCGGTGACGATCGTCTGGTGCACGTCCATGTCGGCGATGGGAGAGATGCCCATGCCTGGCGGCTGGACGATGTCGATGGCGTGGATGCGGATGTGCGGACAGACGTGGCGGGGCGCTGCGGCGTCGTTCATCGGCATGTGGGTCGTGATGATGGCAGCGATGATGCTGCCATCCTTCACACCCATGCTGTGGCGCTACCGCCAGGCGGTCGGCAGGACAGGCGAGAGGCGCCTGGGCTGGCTGACTGTACTGGTGGGCGTGGGGTACTTCTTCGTGTGGACCGCGTTCGGGATAGCCGTTTTCCTGCTGGGCAATGCGTTCGCCGCGCTTGCGATGCAACTGCCGGGGCTGGCGCGCGTCGTTCCGGTCGCGGCCGATGCGATCGTCCTGCTTTCCGGCGCACTCCAGTTCACCGCGTGGAAGGCACATCACCTTGCCTGCTGCCGGGACGCTTCGGGGTGTGGCCGGCCGTTGCGGGCGGACGCCGGCACCGCCTGGCGACATGGCCTGCGCCTTGGTCTTCACTGCAGCACCTGCTGTGCCGGCCTGACGGCAATCCTCCTCGTTATCGGGCTCATGGATCTGCGCGTAATGGCTGCCGTGACGGCGGCCATTACCGTCGAACGTCTCGCGCCGGCGGGTGAGCGCGTGGCGCGAGCTATCGGCGCGATCGTGGTTGTTACAGGGTTGGTGCTGATCGCGCGAGCAGCGGGGTCAGGGTGACCGGGTCATCATTTCCCAGGATCAATGACCGAGACCGGTCGCGGCAATCTGCTGCTCCACGTACTGGGCAAACAGGGTATGCAGATGCGTTGTCGGATGAAGGTCGTCGGCAAACATGTACGTCTGATCGGCATTGGACTTCACGTAGGTAGCCGGCGAGCACAGCAATGACGTGTCATCGGGCGTTGTTGCAGGGTTGCAGGCTTCGCCAGTGTTTGACACGGCGAAGCCATTCGCCTGAAAGTTCGCGATGATCTGATCGGCCCAGGTGTAAGAATCGATCTGGATCACCTTGCCTTGCAGGCCATTGGCCTGCAAGGCAGCGTTCAAGTCACTGTTGAACATTTGCGATAACTGGGTCAGGTTTGCCCCGCCGTCGGACGCGGCGAGCCCCTTGGGCGTCAGTCCGACATTCGGGACATTGACCACTACAACATGCGTGGCGCCGCTCTGGATGATCTGTCCAATAACTTGAGCCAGCGTCGTTGCCGCCGTCTGCACGGTCGTCGCCGCGGCCGGCAGCGGTCCGGCGCGAAGCACGTCGTTCGCGCCGGCCCAGACCAGCACCAGTTGACCGGAGTTGAAGCTGCCGTGAGCGGACAGATAGCTCGACACTTGCTGATTAACGGGCATTTCCACGTTGCCGATCACGTTGGTAAGAAAGTCGTACAGGTTTGCCGGCGTTGCCACCGTGGAGCCGCCCTCCGCATAACCGAGGCCACCTTGCGGTCTTAACTCATGAGCGATGTCGATCGTGAACGCCGCGGTAAGCGTGTCTCCGTAGTATTGCGCAACATCCTGAGTCCACACTTGTCCCGGATTGGTTGTGAACCGCCCCCCGCCGACCGCGCTGGCGATCGGCGCGTAGGTCCCCACGTCGGACAGGCTGTCGCCGAACGAAACAACTTGCAGATCGATACCGCCTGGCGGGTTGGGCGCGCCACTCGATCCGCTTCCACCCCCGCCGCATGCGGTAAACAGCGAGATCGCTCCGGCAAGAATTGCAGCACGAACCTTGTCATTACTTCCTTGCATAATTCCTCCACCGCGGGTCGGGGCGGCCCTATCGGCAGCCTGCATATCGCTGTTGCGACATGCAGCTTCGTCAAGCAAAAACCGTGCACCATCTATGGACTCGGGAGGTTCGCCGAATTTCATTGAAGGGCGGCAAATGGCCGGGCAGGGACCTCTCGCTCAGGTTGGCTCTTTACGACCGCAGCCGTATCGCATTTCGACTCGCAACAATTCATGTCGAAATATGTCACGGCGCGCTTCCCCCGCCCGCAAACGCCCGTCTGGCAGCCCTCCGTCGCGGTGAAACCGCGTGACATATCTTCGTTACTGATTAAATCCGCGGGTACTCCTATAGTCCGCCCATCGCCACGACGCAGTGCGGAAAGTGGCCCGGAACCAACAAGGAGATACCGTGAACATTCGCTCGTTCGTCCTGTCGATAACAGCCGCTTTTCCTGCGACCACTGCGTCGGTGCGTGGCGCCCTGCGCAAGCTTGTGCTCGCAGCAACCATCGCCATGCTTGCCCTCAGCAGTGCTTCAGCTTTCGCCTGGTCGCAACACGGCACCGCATACACATCACGTGGCACCTACAACGGCGCTCGATATGGCTCGTGCGGCGGCGGTAGCTGCTCGCATGCAGGGGGTGTCGCCGGCCCTTACGGCGGCTTCGCGAGCAACACCGGGACAGTCACCCGCAACGCGCCGGGCCAGTTTTCGAACTCGGGTACCGCGACCGGACGCTACGGTAATTCGGTGCAGCACGCCGGTGACACCAACTGCGCGGGCGGCACGTGTTCGCACAACGGAACCCTCACCGGACCCGACGGCAAAACGGCCTCCACATCCGGCGACGTGACCAGGACCGCGCCGGGCCAATATTCGTCGTCCGGGTCGATCACGGGCTCGAACGGCAACACGGTCGACCATTCGGCATCGACGAATTGTGCGGGTGAAACGTGCAACCGTTCGGGCACGGTGACCGGCTCCGACGGCGGGAGCGTCTATCACTCCGGTACGGCGACGCAAGTGGCGCCGGGTGTTGTCACGACGTCGACCAGTGCCACGGGTACCCACGGCAACACCGTGACAACGAGTGGCACGGTCACCACCACGGGCGTTGTCACAACGGGTGTTGTCGCCACGGGCAGTACCACGGTTGTCGTCGCGCCGAAGCCGGTGGTGGTTGCTCCTCCAGTCGTCTATGTGCCGCCGCCGCCGGTTGTCTACGTACCGCCCCCGCCGCCGCCGATAGCCGTGTATGTTGCTCCGCGGGTTGTCTATATGGCGCCTGTGCCGCGCACGGTAGTGTGGGTGCCGGCCCACTGGGTCGGGAACATCTGGGTACCGGCGCACTGGTCATGAGAGAGGATGCACGAAGCACGACCGGTGGCATGGTGACCCGAATCGGAGAGCAAGACAGCGTGATGCTCGGGCGTCCAGGCGTTGAATCGCGGCGCAAACTGTCAGGCAAAGCGGGCGCGTTGGCCATGCTGATCGTGGCGATGGCGTTAGCGATTGGCGTGGGTGGCCGTATGACGAACGTCGAAGCGTTGGCCGGGTATCGAGGGAACGAATCCTCGCAGCACTGTGCGGCGCAGTATGCGGAGATGTTGGATCTTGCGAAACTGGCAAGACGCGATGGGAAATCGTCCGATGTCATGGTGCGTGAGCTCACCGTGATGACCGGGCAGATGGATGAGTGCCCTTTGATGGCTCCCGTACAGGTTCAAGCTTCAAGATAGCGGGCTTGTCCGGCGCTGCGCAGCGCACTGAATCCATCGGCTCTATATCGCAGCAAGCAGCCTCTTAGACACCCACGCCAAGGTCGGCAAAGCTGATCGTTTTCGCGCCACAAGCCTCTGTGAACGCCGTGTCATAACTCGAAAAGAAAACCGTCCGGTCCTCAGCCAACGTGGTGAACAAATCGATCAGGACGGCGTGCGCAGAAGCGTCGAGCCCGGCGCCCGGTTCATCCGCGATAACGACCTTGACGTCGCCTACCGCGGCCGACGTCAGGAATATTTTCTTGCGTGTGCCAAACGACATTTGCTCGAAACGCTTGTCCAGATGGGGCGTCAGGCCGAAGCGGTCGGCGAGGTCGAGAGCCTGACTGTCGACGGCTGTATTTCTCTTCGATGCCACAAGTTCCAGATATTCCCGCCCGGTCTGGAGCGAGTAGGGCATGCAGTCCTCGGGCACGTAAGTGAGCACGGACTGCGCCTCAAGCGGAGAAGTCAGCAGCGAGTACTGGTCGATCCAAACCTCGCCCTGGTCGGGTGTGATTGCACCGGCGAGGATGCCGAGCAAGGTGGATTTGCCGCTGCCGCTTTCATCGTTCAGCGCCACGCAGCCCGCGCCGGTGCTATAGCGTAGTCCCTGAAAGACAGAACGCTCGTCGTAACGTTTGCAAAGGTTCTCGAATCGAAGCATGGGTTGCAGACTTTGTCAGAAGAAGATCGGCCGCGCGACGGTCACGCAGGTTGTGATTGGCATGGTGACGGGCGGTGCGGACTCGAAACTGCGGCAAGTGTAGCAGCGCGCAGACGGGGGGTATGACGGCGGGCGAGTCGCTCCCCTCTCCGGAATGTGAGCGCTGAGAAATTTCAATCGTCCTACCAGACAACTCAACGAACGGTACCGTTGGGAAGTGGGCAAAGGTCTCAACTTTGGCGGATATCCGCTAGCGATTGGCGCATCCAATCTTGCGTCTGGCCTCGTAGATTACTCAAGGCGAAGCCGCATTTCTTGCGCGGCCCTTTTTATGCTGCATTGATGCGTGCCACTCATCCTTCGCCGGGTGAAGAATGGTCAGGTCGATGTTACGTATGCGGTCGGATGCGCATCTCAAGCTACGGGATAGACGTCATGTTGAGCACCCCCAAGAGGACAGTTATCGCGGGCCTCCTTGTTGGTGCACTGGTGATTGGTGCATCTGTAATGCGGTCAGGTGAGGGCACTCTTTCAGAGCGTGATGGCGCGTCTGTTTCCGGTGAACTGGACAATAACTCGACCGAAGCCCGGGGAACAAACCCGGATACTACTAGCGGCCATTCCGATGATGTCGCGCACATTCTGCAGGCAGTCCGGGACAGCCTGAAACGCAATGATCTTGCTTCTGCCAAGGTGCTGTTAGGCGCTGTGCAAACGCTTCACAAAGACGATAGTCGAGCGTTAACCCTCGAGAAGGAGTTGCAGGCGCGTGAGGGAAAAGTCGAGATTGGGCCTCCTGCCATGGTTCCGGACAAGCCGCGCAATACATCGAAGCCGACTCGGTTTGCATCGCGGCCGTCTGCGAAATCCGATCGTACGCGTGACAGCGCATCACCGGCTCGCGAACATACGGCCGGCATGTCTCGTCACTCAAGGGTCACGGGCAGACCTCAAGTCAAGACGCCATCGGACAACGGTGTAAGTGTCGACGCAAATAGCCCGGCTCCAGAAATCGGCGTGACGGATTCGACTTCGCTGGAGGCCGCACCAACGGTAGCCAGTACGCCCGCACGACCCACATCGGCACGCGCAACGCCTCCGGTTGAAGAAGCTCTGCGGCCTGTCCAGCCTGTGAATTCCAAGCCGCTTCCAGTGCAATCCGATCAAACTCCAAAGACGCGCGAACAGGTGCGTTCGGAACTGTATCGTGCGCGTGCGAATGGGGCGCTTCCGCGCTTCGGCAATCCCGATCCTGCCGGACCGGGCGGCATCCCAAGCAGTACAAAAACGGAATCCGGCAGTGAATAAGGGAATGAAAAGAAGCCGTCAGACCAAGTATTCACGCCGCTTTTACGGTTTGTTGACGAGTCCTTGCACTCTCTTCACGCGGCATTGTCGGGTCCTTGCCTAGTCTTAAGAACAAAGACCAAATAATCCGTCAGGAGACAAATCATGGACCTGCTTTTTATCGGGGCAATCATCGCCTTCTGGGCGATTTCGTTCGCAATGGCGATTGGCTGCGACAAGCTGCGCCGCACGTCGCATCATCGTGAATAGTGCAATGCAGCACCAAGCGGTCGCGATTCAGACGATGAACGGCGCCATCGAGCGTGTTGCCCGATGACGCCATATCAACAGGAAGACGTCCGCTACGCGCTTCTCGGCAATAAGCTCAGCAACATTCTCAGCAACAGCCACCGCGGCCCGACGTATCCAGCCGCATTCCGTGCAGACCGCGATAAGGCGGTACCTCCGGTGAACTCCATCCATCGAGCAGCCGGGGTTCAAGCCGGTATACCTCGACACCCAGCGGCCGGCAAACTTCGAGCGGATCGCGCGCGTCCGGACCCCACATCGGCAAGGACAAATCTCCGCCGGGACAAGTCGACAGCGCGCACAGCAGATCGATTTCCGCGAAGAACTCCAGGTAGTCACCCTTCTTCGCCGGACACGCCTTCATGAAGTACTGATCGTTCAGGTTGAGCCCGGTGCACTGGAACACATTCAGTACATCGTGCACATCGAATTCGGTGAGGCCGTACGGTGCGATCGCGCGTGTCAGGTTCGAATGGCAATGGAAATCGAAATCTTCGCCGGTCAGCATCCGGTTCACATACGGATCGCAGCGCGTGCCCAGCAGGTCGTGAACGCGACCGCCATGTTCGTCGATTCCGTAGCCGGCCAGGCTGTCGTCGGTGATCGTCACGAGCGGCCGGAGATAGGGCAGGGTCGACCACAGCCGGTCGAACGTGCTGACATGCGCCTGCTGCAACTGGCGCGTGCGGGACGCCCAGAAGCGCTCGCGCGGATTATGCTGATTCCAGATGTTGAGGTCCGCGACCTGCGGCCCTTCAATGGTCACGATCCGGAACACGTGTCCGGCGGGGACCTTCCACGCGTAGCCGGAGCGGATCGGCACCACCGCCGAATCAACCAGCGTGCGCGTTTCATGTGCGGAGGCGACACGCGTATAAAAGTCGCGATCGACTTCGAGCGCGGAACCCTGGGTTACCTGATAAGCGGCCGGATAGTTCAACATGGCTTTGGATCTCCTGAATGAGTCGATGCGAGGCGCCAGCCTCACTCGATAAAAGGACCCTGCAAAGAAGCGGTTCAGAGAAGATCGATCAGCGCTTCTTCCGAGCGGTCCAGGTAGTCGGAAAGTTTCTTGCTTGCCCGCTTGTATTCGCGAGCCACGATCAGGTCGTAGAGTTCGCGGTCGCGTTCGATCCACGGCAACTGGAACCGCCGTTCGTCGGGAGCGGCGGAGAACAGCAAACGCAGCTGCGCGAGAATCGTGCGGAAGAACTGGTCCAGCAGCGCGCTGCCGATCATCTCCACAATGTACTGATGAAAGCGGAGGCTATGCGTGCCCACGCTGCGCCAGTCTTCCTGCAACGCGGCTTGCGCCGTGGCGTCGCACGCGGCGGCCATGGCGTGCAGCACAGCCGGGTCGGGCGAGTCGGTTTTTCCCGGCAGTGCAAGCGCCTGCAGTTCCAGCGTTCGGCGGACCCGGAAAATATCGCGCACGTCGGTGCGTGTGAGCGTGCGCACCACCACGCCGCGATGCCGGTAGTGCACCGCCAGACCTTCCCGGCAAATCTGCCGCAGCGCCTCGCGAAGCGTATTGCGCGAGACGTCGAACGCCTTCGTGAGATCGGCTTCGGTCAGTGGCGTTCCCGGAGCCAGGTCACCGCAGATGATCTTGTCGCGGATCTGCGTGACGATGCGTTCGGTTACGGACTCTTCTTCAATGTGCTCGGTTACGGTCTTGTTTTTGGTCACGGCTAAGTCAGAAACAGGCATGGAAACGGTTCGGGTCATGCAAGCTGGAGGTCTTTAAGAAAGTGCGCGACGCGGGAATCCTTGTCGAACGCGGTCATGACGCGAGGGGCGGCGTCCGCCACGATCGTGCCATTTTCCAGGAAGATTATCCGATCCGAGATGCGGAATGCGAAATTGATCTCGTGCGTGACGATCACCATGGTCATTCCTTCACGCGCAAGCTGCTCGATGACTTTCAGGACTTCGGCTACCAGTTCGGGGTCGAGCGCGGAGGTCGGTTCATCGAAGAGGACGATTGACGGTTTCATGGCCAGCGCCCGCGCAATCGCCACCCGCTGTTGCTGCCCGCCGGAGAGCTGGTGGGGATACTTGTGCGCATGAGCGCCCATTCCTACCTTTGAAAGCATTTCCATGCCGAGCGCGCGCAACGCAGCCTTCGAGCCACGATCGTGATAGCGCGGCGCCAGGGTCACGTTGTCGAGCACGCTGCGATGCGGAAACAGGTTGAAGCTCTGGAATACCATGCCGATATCGACAATGCCACGCATGTGCTCGCGATGCGACACGGCCCGCCGCGCCTTGCTTGCGCCCCATTGGAACAGCTTGCCGTGCAGCACGATCTCGCCGTCGTCGAGCGGTTCCAGACCGTTGAGCGTGCGAATCAGCGAAGTCTTGCCCGAACCCGACGGCCCGATCACCGAGATGACTTCACCCGCCTGCACCTTCAGGTCGACGCCCTTCAGCACTTCATGCTCGCCATAACGCTTGCGCAGACCGGCCGCTTCAAGCGCCACGCGGCCGGTCTTTTCTACCTGTGCCGCCGTCTCGGCAGCGGATGCGGCCGGCGCTGCCGGGCTGAAAGCCGCAGGCTCCCTGCGCGCGACGTCCAGGCGCTGCTCGAGCAGCTTAAGTGCGTAGCCAACCACCGTCACGATCAACACGTAGTAGAACGACACCGCGAGCATGGTCTCGAGGACCTTGAAGTTTTGCGTATAGAGGCGCTCACCCACCAGTAATATTTCCGCGAGCGAGATCACGGACACAAGCGACGTGAGCTTGACGATCGTGATGTATTCGTTGACAAGCGATGGCAAGGCTACGCGAAACGCCTGCGGCACCACCACCAGCCTCTGCAGGCCGAGGTACCGCAACCCGAGCGCGCGACCCGCCTCGAACTGACCCTTGCCGATGGAAAGCAGGCCGCCCCGGTGAATCTCCGCTATATAAGCGGCTTCGCTGATCGACAGCGCAATCAGGCCTGCCCAGAAGGGATCCGCGAGCACCACGCTCGACGCGGGAAACACTTGCGGCAGGTTGTACACGAAGATCAGCAGCACGAGCAACGGCAGGCTGCGAAACAGCCAGATGTACGCAGAACACGCCACGCGCAATGGTGCAATGCGTGACTGCTTGCCGAGCGCCAGGAGGAACCCGGCGACGATACCGATCATCCACGTCGCTATGCTGAGTTCGACCACGCGCCAGGATGCGCTCCAGAATGCCTTGTCGGCGAGCAGTGACAGGGCGTAGTGCCAGTCAAAAATCATTCATCTTCTCCGCAAGGCGACGTGGCCGTTCGAACGCGTCGCGTCGCCCGTGACTGGGGGCTGGTGGGGTGAGGCCGATACGGGTTGCTTATGCGAGACGTTCAGTTAGCCGCGCCGAGTGCTTGCGCGATCTCTGCGCCGGTCGGTTCGGCGACGTTGTAGCGCTTGAGCAGAGCGGCGTACTCGCCGTCATGCTTCATCGTGTCGAGCGCGCCTTTCACCGCCGCGAGCAACGCGGGATCGCTCTTCGCGACACCCAGCCCGACCACCACCGGGAACAGCGGCGTAGTCGACGTGATGGCAAGCCTCCCGCTCATCTTGTCGACAGTCATCTTCGCCACGGCCGAGTCCTCGAACTGCGCATCGACAGCATGAGCCAGCAGCGCCTGGGAGGCTTGCGGCGAGGTCTCGAACTCGCGTACATCGATAGGCGCCAAGCCCTTCGATGCACAGGAATCCTGACTGACCTTCGCCAGTTTGGGGATCCACGAAGCGCCCTTGATCGAACTGACGCGCTTGCCGCACAGGGCTTCGGGCGTTGCGGGCTTGAAACCGCTGCCGGTCAACGCGAGGAGCGAGCCGCCGGTCTTGAAGTAGGGCACGAAATCAATCTGTTTCGCGCGCTCGGGCGTGACATAGAGCGCGGACGCAATGATGTCGATGCGTTTCGCGTTGACCCCCAGGATCAGGTTGGCGAAACGCGTGTCGACGAATTGCGGTTTGAGTTGCAGGCGCGACGCGAGCGAGGTCATGAAATCAGGATCGAGTCCGGCGGGCGTGTCGCCATCCATGAACGCGTACGGCGGATAGGTCAGGTCGGAGCCAATGGTGAGCGTGCCTGCGGCGATGGTGGGCGGCGCCGGCGTAGCGGCGTTGGCCGCACCCTGAAGGACCAGCAGCATCAAACCAGCGAGCCCGGCAACCAGGGCGCGGCGCGGGGAGAAGGACGGACGATAAGCATGCATGGACGTTCCCTTTCTGTGGAAAGGATCGCTCTTGGCGACCCGCATTGTTGAACAATGTGCGTAATGTTGTTCAACAAAATAAGGATGTCAAGACTTTGCGAAACGTCGGGTGGAGGTATTTTCGGTGACCCGCGAAGTGCTCGCGAACGCAGAGGATCGTGCGTTCAACACCCGCGGTGAATCGTTATGGTTGCGACGAAATTGACGAGAACTGCCTGAGGGTGCGTCGGGTCCTGACAGCTATCAGCTGTGACCGTGCGCGGAAGCGGTGGTCGGGATTTGCGTGACGGCGGAAGCGGGAACGGACCGGCATTGCCGCCTTACCAGAACCCGTGATCGTGCGAATTCGGTCCGATACGGGCTTGGCGGAGTAGGGACGGGAGTTGGGCGGGGTCCAGAAGCTATCCCCAGCGTCGCGCTAGATCTAGCCGAGCAGCGGGGGTTCGAGCCATCCTGACCTGGGGATCTGGAAAATACGGGGAAAGGCGGGGACGCAACAATATTGCCTGGCGTTGAGGCAATGCTTCTGTTGCCGCGCAGAACCGGCCGAAGTGTTCGTGCCGTGTAGGCCACCGAATTGCAGCGCAGAGCGCGCGGGGGGAGGCTGCGGAACCGCCGCAAACCTCCTGTCCCAGCCCGCTTCTTTTATCCGGCAACCTTCTCCGGATCCGGAACGGCTGCATTTTCGGCAACCGCCACCTTCTCAGGAGCAGCCGCCTTCGACGCTACCCTGGCCAGGCGGCCTTCTTCCAGCTTTGTCGCGCGGACGCCGTCTTCAGGCGATACACGGCCGGCTTCCTCACCCGCGAGGTCAACCCTCACCGCGCCTTCGACCATGGCTGTCCAATAGCGGCTGCCGCGGCACCAGATCTTGATCGCGGCGCGCAATTCAGTCTCGCTCAGCGCCAATTCCGTAGCGTGCGCGAGAAGATCTTCGAAAATGCCGATCTTCAGCGGCACCTTGGGCGACGGGTTTTTCGGGAACGCCTTCGGAAACCGTTTTTGCAGCTTCCCGATCGTCAACACCACGGGGTCCACGGGTTTCGACCTGACCGCGACAGGAGCAGCAGGCCGGGCCGCAGGCCGGGGAGGACGCGGCGGCTTGGCGACCTGCTTCGAGACTGGCGCGGACGCGGGCCTTGCGCCGGGCTTGGACAAAGCGGGCTTGGACAAAGCGGGCTTGGAGCCGGGCTTAGAGGCAGCAGGCTTCGCCGCGGGCTTCGACTGCGCGCGCTTCTCCTGCTTCTCTTTCTCGAGTTGTTGTTTCAATACAGCGAGCTGTTCAAAGCCCATAGCACATGACCAGGCAAGTAAAACACGGATTCTAGCAGCCCGCCGCACCCGGCGTTCTGCAGCCTCGGGCGGACGGGATAATCATCAGTCAATTGCGGCATCTGTCGACGCCGGCAATCGTTCTAAAACAGCCTCCGGCCGCTGATGGACAACCGGGCGGAGCACCAAGGCATCTGCCCTCCGGGAACGCTCTGAAAGTTCTCTAAACGAGCCCTGAAAGCATCAACCGACGCATCCGCCGTATTCACTCAAAGCGAAATTTCGGTTCCAAGCCGTGCGAGGAACTGACCCAGCCATTGCGGGTGAGCGGGCCACGCGGGGGCTGTCACGAAATTGCCGTCAGTGACCGCGCTGTCCACTTCAATTTCCGCATAGTCTGCGCCAGCCAACCGGACTTCCGGTGCGCAAGCGGGATAGGCGGAGATCCGCTTGCCGCGAATCACGTCGGCTGCCGCCAGCAACTGCGCGCCGTGACAGACGGCGGCAATCGGTTTTCCGGCGGCTGCGAACTGCCGTACGATTTCAATCACCCGTTTGTTCAGCCGCAGGTATTCCGGCGCACGGCCGCCGGCGATCATCAACGCGTCGTAACCGGCGACATCGACGTCATCGAAATTCGCGTTCAGCGCAAACAGATGCCCCGGCTTTTCAGTGTAGGTCTGGTCACCTTCGAAGTCGTGGATCGCGGTCTTGATCTTGTCTCCGCTCTTCTTTCCAGGGCACACGGCATGCACCGTGTGGCCGACCATCTGGAGCGCCTGGAAAGGCACCATGGTTTCATAATCTTCCGCGAAGTCGCCGGTCAGAAATAAGATCTTCTTGGCTGCCATGCTGTTCCCCTGTCAAAGAAAATCACGCGCTAATGTGGCCCGGCCAAACCGGAACCATTCGATTTATCTTAGCTTGTCTTCATGGCAGAACGAGGATACTTTGCCGCTTGCCGGATAAATCGTGTTTGAGCAGTTTAAGCATTGCGCCAAGGGGAGGTTCTTCTTCAGCGCATTTTTCGCCAGAGACAAGCCATTTTTGCTAACGTGCTGAACCTTCACCGGACCGCGCGACCACGACGCGTCCGTGGCCCATCAAACATGGCTGCCCGCAGTCCCTGCCTGACACCCGACCCGCATGACCGATCCGCTGATTCCCGCCACGCTTGCTTTGCGCCCCAATGGGTCGCCGTATTCGCCCGAATACGGCGATATCTATCACAGCATCGTGGGCAGTCTTGCCCAGTCGCACCATGTATTTTTGCAGGGCAACGGTTTGCCCGGACGATGGCAGGGGCGTCAAACGTTTACCGTGCTTGAAACCGGTTTTGGCATGGGCATCAATTTCCTGACGACGTGGGCCGCATGGCGCGCCGATCCCGCGCGCAGCGAACGGCTGCATTTTGTGTCGATCGAAAAGCACCCGTTTTCGACGGACGATCTGCGGCGTGCCTACGCAGTGACCGTGGACGATGAATCCGTTCTTGCGCTGGCCGACACGCTCGCCGCCGCGTGGCCGCCGCTGGAACCCGGCACGCACCAGTTGGATTTCGACGATTGCCACGTCACGCTGACGCTTATATTCGGCGACGCGGTGGAGATATTGCCCACACTGCGGTTGCGCGCCGACGCGTTCTATCTCGACGGTTTTGCGCCGGCTAAAAATCCTGAACTCTGGACGCCCACGATCTTCAAGTCGCTCGCCGCCCTGGCCGGTGACGACACCACGTTTTCCACCTACACCAGCGCCGGCGATGTGAAACGCGCGCTGCTGCAAGCAGGGTTTGAATATCGGAAGGTGGCAGGCTTTGGCTGGAAACGCGCCATGCTCTTGGGCCGCTTTGTGCCGCGCTAAGAGCGCCAAGGTGCGGGTGGTACTCCGCCACTCTGCGAGAAGTCCCCCCACCGGCGCCGTACAGGACGTGCCCTTTCCAACGGCCGTTGGCGCAGGCAGGAACTAGTCCAGGCCAAGACCCGACGGTGTCTCCGCATCGCGCATGTTGTAGGCGGACAAGATCCGGTACAGCGTGACACGGGACACGCCGAGTTCGCGTGCCGCGTCGCCCACGCGTCCGCGATTTCTCAGCAAGGCCATTTCGATAGCCTGCCGTTCTCCCACCTCGCGCGCCTGCGCAAGCGACATGGGCACGCATTCCGCAAACTCGCCGAGTTCGAGATCATTCGCGCCGATCAACCGGCCTTCGGCCATCACGATCGCGCGCCGCACGCGGTTGATCAGCTCTCGCACGTTACCGGGCCAGCCATAGTTATGGATCGCGGCGATGGCGTCAGGGGCGAAACCGCGCAGACGCCGGCTGGCGTCTTTCTCGAATCGATCCAGCATGTGCCGGGCCAGCAATTCAATGTCCTTGCCGCGTGCCCGCAGCGGCGGCTCCTCGATCTGCAGCACACACAACCGGTGATAAAGGTCAGAGCGGAACCGGCCTTCAACCATGGCCGTCTGCATGTCGACGTGCGTAGCCGAGACAATGCGCACATCAACGGGCGTGGACTCATGGCCGCCCAGGCGCTCGATCTTGCGCTCCTGAAGAAAGCGCAGCAGGCTCGCCTGGCTTTCGAGCGGCAGGTCGCCGATTTCATCGAGGAACAGCGTGCCGCCGTTCGCTGCTTCCACACGCCCGATCTTGCGTTGGTTCGCGCCGGTGAACGCGCCGCGTTCATAACCGAATAACTCGGACTGCAACAGATGCGCGGGAATGGCCCCGCAATTGATTGCGACAAACGGTTCGTTGCGCCGCACTGAGCGCGCGTGAATGGCTACCGCGGTCAGCTCCTTGCCCGTGCCCGACTCACCCGAGATAAACACGGGCGCGTCGGTCATGGCCACCTTGCGGATCGCGCGGAAGAGCGCGAGCATGGCGTCGCATGAGCCGATCATGTCGCCTTCGGCGTTGCTGTCGTTCTTGGCGTCGACCGCGTCGCGTGACCCTCCGTCATGCAGCGCGGCGATGCCATAAGCATGGCCAAGCGCATTCAAAATGCGTTCGCCCGATGCGGGGAGCGTTACATAATCAAAGCAAAAATCCCGGACGAGACGCCGGATAGTCGAATCTTCAAGTTGCGCCGGCGTCAAGAGCGCTAACCAGCCCACTGTCTTTACCGATAGCCAGGTTTCGGCCAGCCGCAGATTGGCGAGAACGTTTCGCGCCGAGAAATCGAGTAAACCGCCACTGGGTTTTGATGAAAAATTCCCCGGCTCCCGGTCCAGTTCCAGAGATTTGACTGTCCAGCCACGCGTATCCAGGAGCGAGCGAAGTTCGAGCGTCAAAGGATCGCCTACGTAAAACAGATGCCTGGGAAGCGGAGAAGCAGCCATGAAAATCATACCGGTTAGTTATAGCGAACACCGCTATCAGCACGCTGCGGGGTCAGCACATTTTGGACACGTCGCGAAAGTTGCAGTTGTCGCCCTCACGAAAACTGCACACGCTTTAGTTATATCGACTCAATACGCGCAAACTTGAAGGAATCGAAGATTGGCCGGCTGTCTCTTGGTCATGCCGTAAAGCCCCGTCAAGTCTTGTTAAGCCTTGTTGGAAGTTCGCATTCCCTCTTCGGGCGAGCATCAACCAAGCGCCAGGTAACAGCTTTCATGTCCTCACCGGCCAAGCATTGTTTGCCGTAATACGCTTTTATAGCCCTTATTAGCATATGTTATCTGCGCGCGTGTCCGGTTTGCTTGCTTTTTGGTACCGTTACTAATTATTTCACGTAATTTGACGTTCACCCATTGCGGGTATCTACCGGGTTCAATTGTTTTGAGAAAGCAACACGTCCGGCGAGTTTGAATCAGGCGTCGGTTAGCGATCTTCGTGATCCGTAACGGACGCAAATACTGGTCCTGGCCAAAAATAGCGCTAGCCTGGTTATTTGTATGAACATTAAAACCCGGGCGCAGAGAGGTTCAGGCTCATATCAGGTCTATCGGGTCTCCAGCTTCATCCCAGCACCAACCCAGCGCCTTTGAGTGCATCGCGAATGCCAAGCGCCGGATAGGCCTGGTCGACGGTGCGCATGTCGACACGAGTCTCCTCGACAATCCAGTCGCGGATCGCTTCGACCACCGGACGCATCGGCCGGTTTTCCGGCGATACCAGACAACACCGCCTGCTGGTCACGAGCAACTCCTGCTCGGCCGGCAGCAACGCGCCTTCCGCCAGCCAGTGCGATACGACGTTGAGCCAGCCAAGCGCAATCCCTTGCCCGAGCAACGCGGCCTGCACGACGATGGCGTAGTCGTTGAAGCTCAGCATGTTGACCGCACGCCGCTTGTGCTGGCCAAACGCGCTGAAGCGGTCATGCCAGCCACGCTCGCCGTCGTCCATCACGATGATGGTGTCTCCATGCGCGCCGGCCTCGTCCAGCAGCGCCTGTTCGTGATACCGGCGGTTACACACCGGCAGCAGCACTTCAGGCATCACAAGCACGCTGTTCGCGCCTATCTCGTCCTGCGTCATGAAACGCATGCCAAGATCGACGTCGACAAGCGGCCCGCCAATGCGCCCGGAAATCAGTTGAAAGCGCAGGTCGACGGAAGGGAATGCCTGGTTGAGCCGGTTCATGCGCGGCATCAGCCAGTGTGTGGTGAAAGCAGTGGACACCGATAACGTCACAGACTCCACACCCGTTGCGCGCGCCTCTATCTCGCGGATCGCGCCTTCAATCCCGCTGAAGCCCTCCGAGATTTTCCGGTAAAGGATCCGGCCGTTCTCGGTCAGTTCGATACCGCCTCGCACGCGCTCGAACAAACGCACGCCCAGATGGTCTTCCATGCGCGCCAGCATCCGGCTGACGGCGGGTTGGCTCACGTAAAGCTCCTGCGCCGCGCGGGTAAAGTTGCCGCAGCGCGCGGCGGCTTCAAAGACGAACAGCGCGTTCGCGCTCGGCAGTTTCTTGCGTAGATTAGGCATGACCTCATGTTATGCCTGATCCAACAATTCGGGAATTGCGGCCAAAAACATCGCACCGTATATTTTGAGCAACCGAAGACTTACATGGCGAGAAAACAGGGTATGGATGCAAGGGCGAAAGCAGGTGTATCGATCCGGTCAGCCACGAAGCGCTACGGCTCCGTGGTCGCCCTGGACGGCGTGTCGCTTGATATTGCACCCGGCGAATTTGTCTCGTTGCTGGGGCCTTCGGGCTCGGGCAAGACCACCTTGCTCGGCATTCTGGGCGGCTTCGTGCAGCCGACCTCCGGCGCGGTGTGGGTGGGCGAGCGGGATATTACATACGCGCCGCCGCACAAGCGCGACATCGGCATCGTGTTCCAGAACTACGCGCTGTTCCCGCATATGACGGTCGGCGAGAACGTTGCGTTCCCGTTGCGTGCCCGGCGTCAGCCGAAAGCCGGCTGGGCCCGCAAGGTCTCGGATGCGCTCGCGATGGTCGAGTTGGGTGGCTATGAAAGCCGCGGCGTGGCCCAGTTGTCGGGCGGCCAGCGTCAGCGCGTGGCGCTGGCTCGGGCAATGGTCTTCGAGCCGCAACTGATCCTGATGGACGAACCGCTTTCGGCGCTCGACAAGCAATTGCGCGAGACCATGCAGATTGAATTGCGCCGCTTGCACCGGAAGCTGGAAGCGACGATTGTCTACGTGACCCACGACCAGCGTGAGGCGCTCACCATGAGCGACCGTGTGGCCGTGCTGCGTAATGGCCGGCTGGTCCAGATCGATACGCCGGAACGCCTTTACGACCGCCCGTGCGACGCGTTCGTGGCGAGTTTCATTGGCGAGGCGACGCTGCTAGACGTAACCCGTGCCGGCGATGACGCCGTAAAGCTCGGCAACGTTGTCCTGCGAACTGCCTATCCGCTGCCGGCCGGCGACAAGCTTTTGCTGGCCGTGCAGACCGAAAAGCTGGTGATTGACGGCGGGTATGAAAGGCCCGGCGTGAACCGGCTGGTGTGCCGTGTCAGCGAGGTGCTGTATCAGGGCGAGAGCTTGCGGGTGTTCGCCACGCTCGCCGATGGCACGCCGCTCAGCCTCAGGCAGCCCGGCAGCCACGACGCGCGACAACGCATTCCCGCGCCCGGGACCGAGATGACAGTCCTGCTCGATCCGCAGGACACCATCGTCGTACCGGCCTGAATTTTTATACGTCCGTGAAGACAGGCATCAAAGCCTGGATATCAATCAAACTATAGAGGATTACGAATCATGAAGCTGAAGGATTTCAAGGTACTGACGTTCGACGTGGTCGGCACGCTCATCGACTTCGAACGCGGTGTGCTGGCCTCGGTACGCCGTCTGGGTGGTGCGGCGGCCAAGGATCTCACCGACGACCAGATCTTCGAACCCTACATGCGCGGCCGTGCGGCGTTTCCGGGCCGCTCGAGCCAGGCGATGGCAAGTGTCTATCAGTCGCTCGCCAACGAACTCGGCCTGCCCGCGGATGACGAGACCGCTGCCGCGTTCCAGCGCGACGTGCTTGACTGGCCTGCGTTTGAAGACTCGGTGGCGGCGCTCAAGCGGCTGCGCAAGCACTATCGGCTGGTTGCCATGACCAATGCGGACCGCGTGGCGTTATCGGCCTATGCCCACACGCTGGACGATCCGTTCGACGACACCGTATGTGCCGATGAAACCGGGGTCGCCAAACCGGACCCGCAATTCTTTGCTTATAACCGGGGCCGTCAGGCAGCGTTCGGATACAAGTTCAGCGAGATCCTGCATACGGCGCAAAGCCAGTACCACGACATTGGTGTTGCGACCGGGCTGGGTTATGCGACCTGCTGGATCGAGCGGCGCCAGGGCATGAAGGGCTTCGGTGCAACCCCGACGCCAGGCGCTGTCACCACGCCCACATTCAATTTCCCGACGCTCGCCGCGCTTGCCGATGCCGTGGAAGCCGAAGCACGCGCAGCATGAAGCAACCGCTGACCCGGCCGGGCGCGCCCTCGTTATGGATCGACATGGCGGGTGCTGCACCGCAAGCGGATGCGCCCGTCAGCACGGGTGCGCCGCTCGAGCGCGATCTCTCGGTGGAGGTGGCCGTGATCGGCGCGGGCTACTCGGGCTTGTCAGCGGCGTATGCATTGCAAAAGCGTGGCGTGCAAACGGCGGTGCTCGATGCCAATCCGGTCGGCTGGGGCGCGAGCGGTCGTAACGGCGGCGTGGTGTCGTCGAAATTCCGTTTGTCGTTCCCCGCAATCGAGCGCCTGCACGGCCTTGAAACCGCGAAGATCATGCATCGCCTCGCCCACGACGGCGTGCGCGTGGTTGAACAGTTCATCGATGAATTCAAGCTTGGCCGCGCCCGTTTCGAACACACCGGCAGCCTGCGCTGCGCGCACACCGAACGCGCATTCACGTCCATTCGTGCCGAGGCAGAGTGGGTGAAGCAAAAACTCGGCGACACCACGATGACGGTTCAATCGCGCGCCGAGGTCGAGCATGAAACGGGATCGAAGGCGTTTGTCGGCGGCGTGCTGAGCTCGGACGCAGGCACGATCCTGCCGCTTGAATACGTGCGTGGACTCGCCGCCGGCCTGACGCGGCGCAACGTGGATATCTATGAATCGACGCCAGTGCTTGAGATGATCCGCTCAGACGGCAGTGGCGGCGTGACCTTGCGCACGCCGAACGGCACAGTCCGCGCGAAGCAGGTGATTGTCGGGACCAATGCGTATTCGAACCTGACGCCCGCAACCGCGGCGTATCAACGCGAACTGGTGCCATTCCGCAGCGCGATGATCGCGACGGAACGCTTGCCTGCCGGACTCGATGACCGCCTGATGGTCGAGCGTCGCAGCTATGCCGAAACGCGGCGCATGATGAAGTGGTTTCGCAAGGTCGATGGCCGCATGCTGTTCGGCGGTCGCGACGCGTTTGGCAAGGAAGGGCAGACGACCGGCTTCGACGCGTTGCAGCGTGCGATGGTCGAGCTGTTTCCAGACCTGGCAGGCGTGCGCGTGGAGTACCAATGGTCGGGGTATGTCGGCATGACGTTCAACTCGCTGCCGCATGTGGGCCGCAGTGACGGCGCCACGACTTTTTGTCTCGGGTATAACGGGGCGGGGGTCGCCATGGCCAGTTTGCTCGGGCAGCATGCGGCGGCGCTCGCTCTTGGGGAGAAACCGGAGCTCTCGCTGCTTGCGGCGCCCGGCTTGAACCCGGTGCCCTTCCATTCGCTGCGTGCGCCGGGTGTTCGCCTGGTGGCCGGGTGGTATCAATTCCTCGATGCCTTGGGTGTGTGATGAGGCGCATGAGAAGGTGCATGATGCGAAGCGCTACCCGGACCTTTCAAGGACAGACTGCAATGCACGCAACGCCGGCCGAGCCTTCCATTCTTTATCAACGCCGCGAAGACCGCGCGATGCTGCTGCTGATGACGCCGGCGCTACTGGTGATCGTATTACTGCTGGTCGTGCCGCTTGCATGGCTCTCGTGGCAGTCCATCTGGAATCACGGTTTCACGTTCGAGAACTACCGGCGCATGTTCACGGGCGTGTATCTCGACACGTTCCTGCTCACCTTCAAACTCAGCGTGATCGTGACGGCCGTCACCTTGTTGCTCGGTTATCCGGTGGCGTACCTGGCGGCGTCCGTGCCGCCGAAATTCAGCGCGCTGATACTGGGCATGGTCATCCTGCCGTTCTGGACGAGCGTGCTGGTACGCACTTACGCCTGGCTCGTCTTGCTGCAGCGCACCGGCGTGGTCAACAAGGCGCTGATGGCGAGCGGGGTCATCGACCATCCGTTGCAACTCGCCTATAACCAGTTCGGCACGGTGGTCGCGATGGTGCATATCCTGTTGCCGTTCATGGTGCTGCCGCTCTATTCGGCCATGCAGAAAATTCCGCAGAACCTCTCGCAAGCCGGCGCAAGTCTTGGCGGCTCGCCGCTGCATGTCTTTGCGCGCGTGTTCCTGCCGTTATCGATGAGCGGGGTGGTAGCAGGCGTCACGCTCGTCTTCATCTTGTGTCTCGGCTTCTACATTACGCCGGAGCTGATGGGTGGCGGCAAGTCGGTCATGGTGTCCATGGTCGTGAGCCGCAATGTCGAAATCTACAATAGCTGGGGTGCGGCGAGTGCGGTCAGCGTCGTGTTGCTGGTCTGTGTGTTCGCGATCTTCTATGCGGCGAGCCGCGTGGTTCCGCTCGAAAAAACCCTGGGTGCGAAATGAGCGGAATGACCCACATGAACGACATGAAACCCTTTTCGTTCGGCCGCATTGTGCTTGGCTTCGCAGTGCTGCTGATCCTCGTGTTCCTGATGGTGCCTATCCTGATCGTCGTGCCGTTGTCGTTCTCGGACACGCGCTTCATGACCTTCCCGCCACCCGGCTACTCCTTGCGCTGGTATCACGCGTTCTTCAGCAATCCGGCCTGGATCGATGCGGCGCGGACCACGCTGATTGCATCGACCAGTGCTGCCCTGATTGCCACGCCGCTCGGCGTGGCCGCTGCTTATGCGATCCAGAACGGCACGCACCGCAGCATGCGTTATCTGCGCACCGTGCTCATGTTGCCGCTGATGGTGCCTGTCATCATTGTCGCGGTGGGCGTGTTTTTCGTGTACTCGCAGATGGGATACGTGAATACCCTTGGTGGTTTGATTGTTGCGGACACCATGCTCGGCTTGCCTTACGTGCTTATCTCGGTGGGCGCGGACCTGCGGACCTTCGATCCCACCCAGGAGATGGTCGCGCGCAGCCTCGGCATGAACCGCTTGCGCAGCTTCATGACGGTCACGCTGCCGCAAATCAAGTCGAGCGTGATCTCGGGTGCGGTGTTTGTATTCATCCAGGCGCTGGATGAAACGGTGGTCGCGCTGTTTGTTTCCGGCGGCCCGAACCAGACCCTCACGCGCCGCATGTTCGTCACCCTGCGCGACGAGATCGATCCGACCATTGCCGCGATCAGCACCATGCTGACCGCCCTGACGCTGTGCCTTGTGATGATCGTGGTGGTGAGCCGAAAATCATCGGCACGCGCCTGAACTTTGCGTAATCGATGCTTCGTCGCTACCTAACCGATGCCTAACCGATGCCTAACCGATCCCTGACGGATACCAGCAATGAGCCATGAACTGCAGTTCTATATAGGCGGCGAGTGGGTCGCGCCTGCGGGCCACGCGCGACTGCCCGTGATCGATCCCTCAACCGGGGAAGCCTTCACCGAGATCGCGATGGGCACACCTGTTGATGTCGACCGCGCAGTCGCCTCGGCGCGCCGCGCGTTCGCGTCGTTTTCGTTGACCACGCCCGACGAACGGCTTGCACTGATCCGCAAGATACTGGAAGCGTACGGTGAACGTTATGACGAGATGGCGCAGCTCATCTCGCGTGAAATGGGCGCGCCGCGTGCATTGGCGCAGGGTTGGCAAGCCGGACTCGGCACGCGGCATCTGAAGGAACTGATCCGAACCTGCGAGACGTTCACCTGGCAAAGAAGCAAGGGCACGACGCTCATTACACACGAGCCTATTGGCGTGGTCGCGTTGATCACGCCATGGAACTGGCCGATGAACCAGATCGTTTGCAAAGTCGCACCGGCCATTGCCGCGGGCTGCACGATGGTGCTCAAGCCTAGCGAAGTGTCGCCGTTGAACGCGCTTCTGTTCGCCGAGATACTCGACGCGGCGGGTGTGCCTCCGGGTGTGTTCAATCTCGTGAACGGCGGTGGTCCGACAGTCGGTGCGGCGTTGTGCAGTCATCCCGACGTGGACATGGTGTCGTTCACCGGATCGACGCGTGCCGGTATCCAGATTGCCGCGCTGGCCGCACCGACGGTCAAGCGCGTGCATCAGGAACTGGGCGGCAAATCGGCGAACCTGATTCTCGATGACGCCGATCTCGACGCCGCGGTGACTGCTGGCGTCAATGCGTGTTTTGGCAATAGCGGTCAGTCGTGCAACGCGCCCACGCGCATGTTCGTGCCCGCCGCCCGTCATGAAGAAGCAATAACGTTCGCGCGCCGCGCAGCGGAAGCCCATGTGGTCGGTCCCGCCGATACACCCGGCACAACGCTGGGACCCGTGGTCAGCGAGTTGCAGTTCGAGCGCATCCAGCGACTGATTCAAACCGGAGTGGACGAGGGCGCGCGCGTGGTGACCGGCGGAACCGGCCGGCCTGAAGGATTGACACGCGGCTACTTCGTCCGCCCTACGGTATTCGCCGGTGTGACTCCGGACATGACCATCGCTCGCGATGAAATCTTTGGCCCGGTGCTCGCTATCCTGCCGTATCGCGATGAGGAAGACGCCATCGCAATGGCGAACGACAGCGTATTCGGCCTGGCAGCGTATGTGCAATCCGGGGATCTCGAACACGCCCGGCGCGTCGCGTTCCGCTTGCGCGCGGGCAGTGTCCATCTCAACTATCCCGCGTGGGATGCAGGGGCGCCGTTCGGCGGCTACAAGCAATCGGGCAACGGCCGCGAGTACGGTGAATGGGGCCTCGAGGCGTTTCTCGAGGTCAAGGGCATTGTCGGTTACGGGGCCTGAAGCGCTTCCGAGCGGATCATGTCGGCAATCCGCTCGGCGATCATGATGGTCGGTACGTTAGTGTTCGCGCACGGAATGGAGGGCATCAGCGACGCATCGCAGACGCGCAGGTTCTGCACGCCATAGACGGCGCCCGATGCGTCCGTGACGGCCGCCGGATCATCGGCGGCGCCCATCCTGCAAGTCCCCGAAGGGTGCCATGTACCACTAACCGAACGTGTGACGAACTGCGTCATGGCGTGGTCGTCGGCGAGCAGCCCGGCGATGGACACACCTTGAGTCACCAGCCGGTGAATCAGGTCCTTTCGCCAAGGCCCGGCCCAATCCAGCAGCCCGCTCAATACACCGCGCTGAATCGCGTTGGCGGCTCCGGGTAACGCTACTTTCGCGACTCTCGGCGAATAACTCGACGGGAAGATCGCGCTCTGGTGCGCTGCCATGGAAGGGTCCGCCAACGTCTCTGCACCGAAGCGAACGGCGAGCTTCAGGCGGTCGAGGTCGCGTGGATCGGAGAGCATGTTGAACTCGACAGCAGGTTCATCGAGCGGGTTCGCCGATGTCAGCGTGACCCGGCCACGCGAGTACGATTTGTTGACCCAGAAAAAGATCGTCCCCAACCGATAACCAATCGAATGCCAGCCTGAACGCGACAAGATCGCGCCATGCATGTCGCCTTGAACTGTCCCCGGGAGCCCCGACGAAAAGCGCACGATAGCCTGCTCGTGGTGTTCATCGGGGAAGCGCGTACGGGCAGACTTGGGCAGGAAGGCCGACACGGCGATGGACGGATGCTCCATCAGGTTGCCGCCAACCCCGGGTCGATCCGCAACCCGGGGAATGTGCAGTGCAGCGAGGCTATCTGCTGGACCAATACCGCTGCGCAGCAGGATCGCCGGACTATGGATTGCGCCCGCGCACACGATCACCTGGGCGGCTTGCACGGTCTCGCCTGAGCCGAGTAGTGCTCCGATTGCGCGAGTGCCGTCGAACAGCACGCGGTCCACAGTCTCGCCGGTCCTGATTGTCAGGTTGGGACGCTGACGTACGGCGTCGGTGAGATAACAGATGGAGGTCGGAATGCGTTCACCCGCCGCGCTGACTGCAATCGCGCCGGCGAAGGTTCCGTCTTGCCACGGGCCGTTTTGATCATCGAGCCGGGGATGGCCGCGCGCGTCCAGGGTCGCAAGCACGGCGCGCACGAACGGCGAGATACGTGGCCACTCAGTGCGTTTGATGCGCAGCGGGCCGGTCCCGCCGTGCAATTCGCCACTGAAGTCCACATCCGTTTCGAGCTTGCGAAAGTAGGGCAGGCACGTGGCCCAGTTCCAGCCTTGCGCTCCGAGCGTGTCCCATTCGTCGTAGTCGGCAGGAGCGCCGCGATTCGCCATCAGCGCGTTGATGGCCGAGCCGCCGCCGAGGATGCGGGCCTGCTCATAGCGGCGCGGCTGCGCGCCGCCGCTCATCCTCGCGGTAAGGCGCTGCCAGATGTTGCCGGTGTCGAGATACGCACGGCCTGGATAGCGGCTGCGAATGGCGGCGGGCATGCTGGTTGCCGAAATAGGGCGGCCGGCTTCAATCAGGCAAACGGTCTTGCCGGCGTCTTCGGACAGGCGTGCGGCGAGCACGCATCCTGCCGATCCACCGCCGAGAATGAGGTAGTCAATCACGTTTTTTCGTTCGCACTAGGGGTTTGGTTTTGGACGTGACAGGTTTTGGGGTTAGCGGTTGGGGTCAATGCCGGGTTGTAGGTTCCAAGGGTAGCGGTCGGAGTCTATGCCGGGTTGCTGCTTTTGGCCTTAGCGGTCTGCGAGAGTGAGATATTCTCTTTATCACTATTAGCCACTGTGCGTGGCGGCACGTCATTTCTTGGTCCTTAGCGACAAAGAAACGAAGCAAA